>NZ_VFVI01000002.1:0-825584 GCF_006442775.1 Mesorhizobium sp. B2-4-6 | reverse complement strand
TGTCCGAAAGGACGACCAGGATTCATTCGGTCTCCTTCCCACTTCAAACCATACACCAGAACCAACACACAGGATTCTAGGGTCTGCGCTGCGTCGCTGCGCTTCTTGCTCCGCCCTAGAATGACGAAGTCGAGGGTGGCGCCACACCCGGGAAGCCGTGGGCGGTGGCCTTCGAGAAACAGGTCGCCTGGTCTTGATCACGCCGCCGGGGCGCGCCGCTCCAGAAGGTCGATGCCGAGCAGATGCCGGACATTCGGCCGCGCCGCGACCATGTCGGCAATCGTGTAGCGGGAAAGCACCGCGAAGAAGGCGTTGAGCGCCTCGCGCAGCGCCGAATTCAGGGCACAGCTGTCGACCAGCGGGCATTCGGCGGCGTCGTTCTCGAAGCATTCGGCCATGGCAAAGCTCTCTTCGGTGACGCGCACGACATCGAAAAGATTGATCTGCTCCGCCGCGCGGCCGAGCCGCACCCCGCCGTTGCGGCCGCGCACGGTCTCGACCAGGCCGGCCTCGACCAGCGGCTGCAGGATCTTGAACAGGAACAGTTCCGACACCGAATAAGCGGCGGCGATCTCGGGGATGCGGCTCAGCCTGTCGGTGTTTGCGGCGCAATACATCAGGATGCGCATCGCATAGTTGGTCTGGCGCGTGAGCCGCATGGTATCCTCGCGAAATATTAGCTTGAGCCGAATATGGCCCATAGTTTGGAACAATTCCAGACTGGACCGGTACATAGCTGAATAATCGCGTCAACTTTTTGTGCAAGCTGGCGCGGATAGTCGCCGGATATCGCTCCTGCGCTTCGAGCGAGCGTTTTGGCAGCGCAGCCACTAGATAGATGCGGGTGCAAACAGGAAACGGCCTTTCCATGTCACAGTCAGCTCCGGCTTTCGCGCCGGTTCGATTCGACGCCGATGCCAAGGCGAAGCTATCGGCGTTGCGGCGGACCAAGTTCATCGCCGCCGCAGCGCTCGCGCTGTGCATCCTCGTCTTCGCGCTCGCCAAGTCCTTCGAGGGCAGCCATCCGTGGCTCGGCTTCGTCGCGGCCTTTGCCGAGGCGGCGACGATCGGCGGGCTCGCCGACTGGTATGCGGTGGTGGCGCTGTTCAGACGGCCGCTCGGGCTGCCGATCCCGCATACCGCCATCATTCCGGAGAACCAGCATCGGATCGCCGACAATCTCGGCCGCTTCATCGAGGCCAATTTCCTGGCGCCGGAGCCGGTGCGCGAAAAGCTCGCCGAGGTCGACTTCGCCGCCCTGGTCGCCGACTGGCTGGCCGATGCCGAGCGCGCAGCCGGCCTGTCGCGATTCGTCGCGCGGCTGGTGCCGCAGACATTGACAGCGGTCGAGCAATCCGGCCTGCGCGACTTCGTCACCAGCCGCATGCTGGAGCAGATCAAAAAGGTGCCGCTGGCGCCGCTCGCGGCGGATCTTTTGTCGGCGCTGACCGACGATCGCCGCCACCAGAAGCTGTTCGACGAGTTCACCCGGGTCGTCGGGCGTTTCCTCAACGACGAACAGGCGCTCGAGACGATGCGCGAAAAGATCCGCGAGGAGTTGCCGTCGCTGTTCAACCTGTTCCGCGCCGATGCCTATCTCTTGAAGAAGATCGTGGCGTCGGCGGGCTCGCTGCTCGATGATGTACGAGCCGATCCAGATCATCCGATGCGCGCCGAATTCGATCGTTTCGCGCTCGGCTTCATCGAGCGGCTCAGGACCTCGAAGCAATATGCAAGGCGCGCGGAGAAGCTGAAGCGCGATTTTCTCGGCCGTCCGGAGGTGAAGGCGCTGGCCGGCGATGCATGGACAAGCCTGCGCCTGTTCATCGAGCAGGATATCAATGCGCCGAATTCGACGATCCGCGCGCACCTCGCCAACATGTTCGTCGAGGTCGGCAGGCATCTGGCCGACGACGCCCAGATCAGGGCCGACATGAACCAGGGCTTTGTCGTGGCGCTGGCTTCATTCGTGGAAAGCCAGAAGAGCGGCGTGTCGACATTCATCGCCGACCAGGTCAAGCGCTGGGACCTGACGCAACTGACACGGCTGATCGAGACGAACATTGGCAAGGACCTGCAATATATCCGTTTCAACGGCATGATCATCGGCGGGCTTGCCGGGCTGGCGCTCTATACGGCGGAGCGGCTGTTTCTCGTCAATTGACGCTGGCCCAAGGCGCACTATTCTCCTTCGGGGTCGCCGCAAACGTGGCAAAACGGGAGGCAAGCATGGCAAAACAACCGGAATCCGACTCGTTCCTCGACATGTTCAGCAGGTTCGGCCGCGACCTCAAGCTGCCGAATGTCGATGTCCAGGCGATCCTGGATCATCATCGCAAGAATCTCGAAGCCCTGGAAAAATCGGCAAGGGCGGGCGCGGCAGGGGCATCCTCGGTGCTGGCGAGGCAGCATGAGATGGTGCAGAATGCCATGCACGAGATCACGCGGATGGCGCAGAACTACCAGACGCCCGGCAATCCGCAGGACCTCATGACCAAGCAGGCTGAATTTGCCCGCAGGTCGTTCGAGACGACGCTGAAGAATGCCAGCGAAGTGGCTGGCCTTGTGCGCAAATCCAGCACCGAATCGGTCGAGATACTGCGCGAGCGGATCAGGGATGCGATGGCGGAGATCCGCGCCGGTTACGAAAAGAAATAGCCTATCCGGCGGTTTCGGACCCACCATCGACCGATATGCGATGCAACCGGTCCAGTCGCCCGAGCGTTCTCGGCATGCCGTAAAAGCATCAACTCTACCGGCGAAAATCGCGGGGCGGCGAATTGACAGAGGCCGCCGCTTCATGGTCGGGAGACAGGCAAGAGTGATGGGAAAGCCGGAATGACGGAAGCACGGCCGAGAACGCCGCCGACCTTCGAACAGTTGCGCACGATGTCCGGGCAGGAACTCGGCGTGTCCGACTGGACGACGGTCGACCAGCAGCGCATCGACCAGTTCGCCGAATGCACGGGCGACCATCAGTGGATCCATGTCGACCCCGAAAGGGCGAAACGGCAGAGCCCGTTCCGCACCACGATCGCGCATGGTTACCTGACTTTGTCGATCATCGGCGCGCTGGCGCTGGAGATGGGCATCGTGCCGGAGAACACCCAGGCCGCCTTCAACTACGGCTTCGACAAGGTGCGCTTCCTGGCGCCGGTCAAAGCCGGCGCGCGCATCAGGCTGCGCACCACGCTGCTTTCGATGGAGGACCGCGGTCCCGGCCAGTATCTGATGAAGGCGGCCAACACCGTCGAGATCGAAGGCGAGCAGAAGCCGGCGCTGACGGCCGAAACGCTGGTGATGATGTACGAGCGCCGCAAGCGGGCCTAAGGTCTGCCGATATTCAGGTGGGGCCGGCCTGCGAACGGTGGCGCACTGCGCCTCAGGTGCTCACGTACTTGAAGTACGCTCCGCTCCGGCCTTCGCCGGCCGTAGCCTTCATTGAGCGGAGACACTTATGAGGACTTCGGCCGGCGTAGGCCGGTTCTCGGAAGCCACCATTCTCGGCTCGGCCTGACCTGAATCTCGACAGACCCTGGGATGCCGATCGCTTCCTTCAGGTCAATTTCGGCCTAAACTGCCCCAATGCAAACAGTGTCGCTAGCGCGAAGCTCGCGGCAAAGCCCGCCAGCGGCCATGCCGTATCGCCACCCAACAAGAAGATGAACAGTGTTCCCGCCGTCGCGACGATCACGCTCTGCGCGCAGAAATAAAGCGCGACCGCTGTCCCTGCTGCTTCGCCGAACGGCGCCAGGGCGCCGTTGGCGGTGACTGAAGCGGTCAGCACAATGCCGAGGGCGATGACGCACATCGGCATGACGAAGCTCGCGAAGGATGGCTCGGCGAACAACTGTCCTATGGCCAGCAGGGCAGCACCCAGGAGCAGCATCGCCATGCCGCGCCTGACGCTGCCTTCGATGCCCCAGCGCGCGACGAAGCTTTTGGCGAAGCGGGTGGCGGCGATCATCACCAGTGCCGCGCTGGCGAAGGCCAGGCTGAAGCCGATCTGGGAAAAGCCGGCCTTGCCGATGAGCACCCTGGGCGCCGTCGAAAAGAACACGAAGAACGAGCCCATGGCGGTGGCGAAGGCCAGCGTGTAGGTCCAGAAGCCGAAGCCGCGCAGGATCGGCCCGAAACCAGCCCGGGCAGGGCAATGGGTCAGCGGGCGCGTTTCGCGCCATCTTGGCCAGGCGTTGAGCGTGGCGGCGACGGCAAGAATGCCGAGGGCGACGAAGATCGCCCGCCAGCCGAAACCATTGGCGATCAAAGCCCCGGCGATCGGTCCCAGCGCCGGCACGAAGGACAGCAGCGAGCCGAGCGTGCCATAGATGACGGCGCCTTCCGGCCTTTGCGCATAGACGTCGCGGACAGTGGCGAAGACAGCGACCAGCATGGCCGAGGCACCGAGTGCCTGCGTGATACGAAGGGCAAGGAAGACCGGTGCAAGCGACGTGACGGCGAGCAGGAAGGAGGTGGCCGCGAACGACAGGGCGCCGCCGATCAGCACCGGGCGCCGACCGATCCTGTCGGAGATCGGTCCGAAAGCAAGTTGGCCGAGCCCCAGACAGATCATGTAGAGGCTGAGCGTCAGCTGCACCACGGCCGTCGAGGTGCCGAGCGCGCCCGGCATGATCGGCACTACGGGCAAGTAGATATCCATGGCGAGGGAGGCCAGGACGTCGAAGGGAGACAAAAGCAGCAAGGCTGCTGGCATGGACAAGGTCCATGTCGGCTGGTTCGGAGAAGACATGAGGAGAGTTCCGCTCAAATAGTGACATTCGGCGGCGATCTGCCTGAGTCTTTTCTGAAGCAATCCCGGACGGAGGCTACGGCGAAGGACCGAGCCCAACCACTTTACACTTTTCCTGGAATTGCTCACGGACGGGACAGACTGCCGCAACAACGAAGCGCTGTTGCGGCTTACACGTCTGCTGACTTGCTGGATCCCATGGCCATCGGTCCCGGTGACGATGCGCATGCCGGCTGGCATGCGTGCTCGCGGTTTCACTACCAGCCGAAGACCGCTCGGGCAACCGACGTCGCGCTTATGCCGCCTTGCGGCGGGATGCGGCGACCGCTCTTTCCAGGGCGGTGAAAATCCGCTCATCCCCGCACTGGGCCACGTTGAAGCGCATGAAGCGGCCGGCGGTGTGCGACAGGCTGAAGGCGTTGCCGGGCGCCAGCACGACATTGTCCGAAAGCGCATGGCGGGCAACGTCGGCGGCGTCGATGCCGTCGGGCAGCCGGCACCAGAGGAACATGCCGGCAGGCTGGTCGATCCAGGGCGTGATGCCCATCGCCTTCAGCCTGCCGGCCGTCTCGGCCATGGCGCGCGACAGGCGGGTGCGCAACTGCTCGACATGTTTGCGGTAGCTGCCGTCCTTCAACAGGCTCAGCACCAGTTCCGAGGACAGCCGGGTGCCGCCGAATGTCGTGGCGATCTTGAGATCGGTGAGGCCCTCCATCCAGTCGCGGGGCGCGGCGATGAAACCGCAACGCACGGAAGCCGACAACGTCTTGGAAAAGGAGCCGATCTGGACGACGCGCTGCAGCCCGTCGAAGGCAGCAAGCCTTGGCGCAGGGCTGTGCTCGAAGTCGGCGAAGATATCGTCCTCGACGATGGTGAGGTCCGCCTGGTCGGCGAGTTTCAGGAGCCGATGCGCGGCGACCGGCGACAGGATCGCGCCGGTCGGATTGTGGATGCCGGAATTGGTGATGTAGAGGCGCGGCCGGTGCTCAGTCAGTGCTTCGGCGAAGTGCTCGATATCCGGCCCCGAAGGCGTGTACGGCACGCCGATCACCTTGGCCTGATGGGCGCGCAACAGGGCGTGGAAGTTGAAATAGCAGGGGTCGTCGACCAGCACCGCGTCGCCGGGCTCGAGCAGGAAACGGCACAAAAGGTCGATCGACTGGGTGCCGCAATCGGTCAGCATGATCTGGTCGGGCGAGGCTTCGACGCCGTGCTCGGCCATGCGCCGTGCCAGCAACTGGCGAAGCGGCGGCAGGCCAAGCGGCGTGCCGTAGTCCGCAAGCGCCACGTCGTCTGCACGGGCCGCGGTCCTCAGTGCCCGGCGCAAGGCGGCTTGCGGCATCCAGGACGCGGGCAGCCAGCCGCAGCCGGGCTTCAGCATCTCCTCGCCCGCTTCGAGCGATTGCCTGGACACCCAGAGCGGATCGACGGCCCGGTCGAGCTTGGGACCGATCTCGGCAAGCGACAGTGGCGCGAGCTGGCCGGCGGCGTAGAAACCCGAGCCCGGCCGCGAACGGATCGCGCCTTCCGCCGCAAGCCGCTCATAGGCTTCGACCACCGTTGATTTCGACACCTGCAAGGACTTGGCGAGAGCCCGGATCGACGGCAGGCGAGCGCCGGGCGTCAGCGTGCGTGCCGCGATGCGATGGCGGATCGTCGCCATCACGCTTTCGAGGAGCGTGCGCGAGCCGTCATTTTCAAGAGCGAGATCTGTCATCCGTACTGCCCGAACTACCATTACAGTTTCGTGGAATTGTACCCCATTGTCTCTGGTAATGCCATGACCTGCCTCGTACGGAAGCGCAAACGGAGCAGATGATGGACAAGAGTTTTGACGGCTGGCTCAGCGGCTTCATCGGGGTGCTGATCTTCAGCGGGTCGCTGCCGGCGACGCGGGTGGCGGTGATGGATTTCGACCCGACCTTCCTGACGGCGGCCAGGGCGGCAATCGCTGGTCTGCTCGGGATTGCGATGCTGCTGCTGTTCCGCGAGAGGCGTCCGGAGCGCAGCGACCTGGTCTCGCTCGTCGTCGTCGCGCTGGGTGTCGTGGTCGGCTTCCCGTTGCTGACGGCGCTGGCGCTGAAGCATGTCACCTCGGCGCATTCGATCATCTTTGTCGGCCTGCTGCCGCTGGCGACCGCCATCTTCGGCGTGCTTCGCGGAGGCGATCGTCCGCGCCCGGCTTTCTGGCTGTTCTCGTGCCTGGGCAGCGCTTTGGTCGCGGGCTTTGCCCTGTCGCAAGGCTTGACTGCCTCGCCGGTCGGCGACGGCCTGATGCTCGGCGCCATCATCGTCTGCGGGCTGGGCTACGCCGAAGGGGCCAAGCTGTCGCGCAAGCTCGGCGGCTGGCAGGTGATATGCTGGGCGCTGGCGCTGTCGCTACCGGTCATGCTGGCGCTGAGCTTTTTGACGCTGCCGCCGTCCTTCGCCGGCATCGGCTCCGGCGCCTGGATCGGCCTCGCCTATGTCTCGCTGTTCAGCATGCTGATCGGCTTCGTGTTCTGGTATCGCGGCCTCGCGCAAGGCGGCATCGCCGCAGTCGGGCAGCTGCAATTGCTGCAGCCCTTCTTCGGCCTGGCGCTGGCGGCGAGCCTGCTGCACGAGAAGGTCAGCCCGATGATGGTGGTCGTCACGCTCGGCGTGGTGGCCTGTGTGTTCGGCGCGAAGAAGTTCGCGCGGTAGGCGCCTACTGATTTGTTTTGACGCAATTCCGGACGGAAAACCGTTTCACACTTTTCCTGGAATTGCTCAGAACTCCGTCACCACCCCGATGCCGATGCCCTCGAAACCGCCCATCGCCATCAGGGCGGCAGGCGCCTCATCTAGGCTGATCTTCTTGCCCACCAGCAATTCGGGCTTGAGCTTGCCGGTGCGGATCATCTCCATCATCGCGGAGTAGCGGTAGGCTTGCATGCCGTGGCTGCCGAGGATTTCGAGCTCGAAGGCGATCACCTTGTCCATCGGCACCTGCGGCCGGGCGTGCTCGCCCAGCATCAGGCCGACCTGAACGTGGCGGCCGCGCCGGCGCAGGTTGGCAATCGAGTTGAAGGACGTGGTCGGGTGTCCCAGCGCGTCCATCGACATATGCGCGCCGCCATTGGTGATCTGCTTGACCGCCTTGACCACGTTCGGCGTCGTCGAGGCGTTGATCGTCGCCACCGCGCCGATCTTCTTCGCAAATTCCAGTTTCTCGTCGGTGAGGTCGATGGCGATCACATTGGCGCCCATGGCGCTGGCGATCATCACTGCCGACAGGCCGACGCCGCCGCAGCCATGCACCGCCACCCATTCGCCGGGCGTAACCCGGCCCTGGTCGACGATGGCCCGGAACGAAGTGACGAAGCGGCAGCCGAGGCTGGCGGCGGTAGCGAATTCCATCTCTTCCGGCAGGCGCACGAGATTGGTGTCGGCGTGCTCGATGCCGACATATTCGGCGAACGAGCCCCAGGCGTTGAAGCCCGGCTGGGATTGATGCTCGCAGACCTGATGGTTGCCCGACGTGCATTCGAAACAGCGGCCGCAGCCGACGGCGAAGGGGACCGTGACACGGTCGCCGGCCTTCCAGCGGCTGACCTGCTTGCCGGCGGCGACGACGACGCCCGCCAACTCGTGTCCGGGAACATGCGGCAGCGTGATGCCGTCGTCATGGCCCATCCAGCCATGCCAGTCGCTGCGGCAAAGACCGGTCGCCTCGACCTTGATGACCACCCCGTCGGCGGCCGGCTTCGGATCGGGCACGGTCTGGATCGTCGGCGCCTCGCCGAATTTCTCGAAGACGACGGCTTTCATCGGCAACTCCCACCGTTGGTGCGTTTTGAGTTGACGATAGCCGATTCCACCGCTGGTCGGCCGGAAATCGATTCTGCCAGGGCCGCGACTGGCGGACTGATCAGTTACTCCGGTTGCTGGCGGAAGTCGGCGCTGGCGTTCTGGGCCGCGACGGTGAGGGTAGGGCGCTAGTTATGGCGGCGGAGTATCGAGCAGCGGCTGCCGTTCGCGAAACCATTCATCAGCCTCGACATCCCACGGCCAAATCCCGGAAGTTGTCGGAAAGATAAGCTGCACGATCCGGAAATCCGGCCCGTCGTAGAACCATATGTCCCAACCGAAATATTCCGGGTGGTGATCGGGATGGACCGCACCGAACTGACAATCGAAGCCTCCTCCCAGGAAACCCGACGCCCGCGCACCGACGCTGAACCTCTCGCCGCCGCGCACGCGTCTGCAGTACTCGTTGATGATGGTTAGCGAAAGGTCCGGCTTGAGCCCGATAACGACCAATTCAGGGACGCCAAAATTGTGCTCTATCCCGACCGAGTATGCGAACGGCGGATGCTCGTCCTCCTCCAGCACATAGAGAATGTGGCAGCCGTACTCTTCGATGTCGGCGAGTGCCTTGGCCTCCTCGGCGTCCTTGGCTTCCCTACTCGGCATCGATCTGGTTCCGCGGCGCAGCCTTCTGGAACGCCGGCAGCGCCATGCAGGCGGCGTTGATGCGCGCGATCACCGGATAGGGGGCCATGTCGACGCCGAAACGGGCATTGTTGGTCACCTGGGCGGCGAGGCAGATGTCGGCCAGGCCCGGCGTGTCGCCATGGCAGAACGCGCCGGTCTCGGGCGACGAAGCCAGAATCTTCTCAAGCGGCTGGAAACCTTCATTCACCCAATGCCGAAACCAGTTGACGACGTCCTCGTCACCGGCCCCGAACAAGGTGCGCAGCGAGGTAAGCACGCGCAGATTGTTCACGGGATGGATGTCGCAGGCGATCATCTGCGCCAGCATCCGCACCCGCGCCCGGCCCAGCGCATCCTTCGGCAGCAGTTGCGGCTCCGGCCGGATCTCGTCGAGATATTCGATGATCGCCAGCGACTGGGTCAAAAGCGTGCCGCCGTCCAGCACCAGCGCCGGCACCAGGCCTTGCGGGTTCACAGCGAGATAAGCGGGCTCGAGATGTTCGCCGTGGCGCAGGTGGTGCGGCACATAGGTGTAGTCCAGTCCCTTCATCTCCAGCGCAATCCGCACCCGGTAGGAGGTGGAGGAGCGGTAGTAGTTGTGAAGGACGAGGTCGCTCATCGCCTCGGCTGCCCGATGGTCACCGTGATCTCGCCGATGCCGTCGACGCCGCCGGTGATCCTGTCGCCGGCCTGGACCGCTCCGACGCCGGCCGGCGTGCCGGTGAAGATCAGGTCGCCGGGCCGAAGCTCGACCGCTTCGCTGCAAATCGAGACGATATCGGCGATCGGCCATATCAGCTCGGCAAGGTCGCCGTCCTGTTTCACCGCGCCGTTGACGGCAAGCCAGATACGGCCTTTTTCCGGACGTCCTGATTTCGCGGCCGGAACCAGCGGGCCGCAAGGCGCCGACTGGTCGAAAGCCTTCGACCAATCCCAGGGACGCGCCGCCTTCTTTGCCTGATCCTGCAGGTCGCGGCGGGTGAGGTCGACGCCGACGCCATAGCCCCAGACATGGGCGAGCGCCTCGGCGCGCGGAATGCGGAAGCCGGCCTCGCCGATCGCGACGACCAGCTCGATCTCGTGGTGCAGGTTCGAGGTCAGCGGCGGGTAGGGGATATCGGCGCCGCTGTCGACCACCGCGTCGGCCGGCTTGGTGAAGAAGAAGGGTGGATCGCGCTCGTCATTGCCGAGCTCGCGCGCATGCGCCGCGTAATTGCGGCCGACGCAGAAGATGCGGCGCACGGCAAACCGCTCCGCCGAGCCCGCGATGGCAACCGAAGCAATCGCCGGTGGCGGAAGGACGAATTCTGGCATGGTTTTTCTCTGTGTTGGCATGAATCGCCCGCACCTTCGGCCGATTTTGCCGGGCGGGCAAGACTCGGGCGTTCCGGCACTTCGGCCTGTCGTTTCAGTGACAATGCGCTGTACCATTGGGCGTATACTATTTGCCAATAATCTGGCCATGGTCATGGGACTATCCTGTGCCGGCTGGAAAACCGAACCGATGCCTGAACCCGTGCAATGACCTCCGTCAGCGATCGCGCCCGCTTCCTGATCATCGACGACCACCCGCTGTTTCGCGAGGCGCTGCACAGCGCGGTGCAGATGGCCTATCCAGACGTCGACACGGTCGAGGCACGCTCGATCGCGGAAGCGATCGAGCTTCTTGCCGACGCCAAGCCGTTCGACCTCGCGCTGCTCGATTTGAGCATGCCCGACGTGCATGGCTTCGAGGGGCTGTTGCAGCTGAGGACCCGTTATCCGCGGCTGCCGGTGGTGATCGTGTCGGGCTATGAGGAGCCGAAGATCATCTCCGAGGCGCTGTCCTACGGCGCCGCCGGCTTCATCCCGAAATCGGCCCGCAAGAGCGATCTCGCCGCCGCCATCCGCTCGGTGATGGATGGCGCGGTCTATGTGCCGGAAAATTACGAGGGCCAGCCGCCCGATCCCGACAGCACCGACCGCGCCGACATGGTACAGCGCCTGGCCAGGCTGACGCCGCAGCAGCTGAGGGTGCTGCAGATGTTGCGCCAGGGCATGCTCAACAAGCAGATCGCCTACGAGCTGCAGGTGGGCGAGACCACCGTCAAGGCGCATGTCTCGGAGATTTTGCGCAAGCTCAACGTCTACAGCCGCACGCAAGCGGTGATCGAGGTCTCGAAGCTCGACAATGCGGAGCTGTTTCGCGACCAGGCCGGGTTTTGAGGGCGGCTGAAAAGTGCACTGTCACCGTAATTCCTCCGATCCATTCGGTGAGATAAACTCCAGCGGCGGCAGAGGATGGTAACTACAGGTCGGCTATTTCAAGAGTTTTAAACATAAAACTAATACTGCCACGTTCCCTACCCCAGCTAGAGCTCCCGCCTCCGAGATTAAGGTTAATATTTGCTAAAATCAAGTCGCCCGTGATGTTTGCGCTTATGTCTCCTATTCTTACTCCTTCCAAATCAACAACATCTATGAAATACGCGGTCGTCCCTCCAAATATTAATCTGCACGGTCTCTTAACATATCCATGACTACCTTCGTAATTCCAATTCATGTCCGGTGTAGAGAGCTCCGCGATCTGACTATCGAAATCGATACTTATTCTATCTAAACTAACATCGTGGAATGAAAAGGAATTTATGAAATCCTCTGGTTTGTCGATTTTCTCCGTTGCCATTATAATATCCGATCTCTGCAAAGCCTGACCCGAAACTTGAGATCAGGGGTGGACGCTGTTGAGTGGCCTCGTCCGTTGTGATCGCTTGAGTTGTCTAGACTTGATCGGATCACAACATGCGTCGGACGGAGACTACCCGGCGGCAGTATTGCCGCACGGGGCATCGAGATGCAAATGCAATGACGGACCGGGAATGGGCGTTGATCGAGCCGTCCTGCCCGGAGCCAAGGCGTACGACCGAGCTGCGGGGGTTGTGGACGCGCTCCTCTATATCGCCTGAACGGGCTGCCAGTGGCGGGCGTTGCCGGACCGCTTTCCGCCGATTTCGAGGGCTCAACGCTATTTCTATGCCTGGCGAGACAACGGGCTGTAGAGAACTATCAACTTCCCACAAGCCTGGTTCATTGGATAGCCTCTCAAGCCAACAGATGCGCCAGCAGCGCTCGCAATTGCGCCGGCTTCAGCGGTTTGCGCATCAGCTCTATGCCGGCGGCGCGGGCGGCCTTGGCGACGAACTCCGAGCCGTCGGCGGTGACGATCAGCGCCGGTACGGGGCGGCCGAGATAGTCGCGCACCTCGGCGATCGTCGCGGTGCCGAGGTCGCCGCCGTCGAGATGCTGGTCGGCGATGACTATGTCGGGCACCCAGGCGGTGTCGCCGAGCAGGTCGAGCGCGTCGTCGGTCGAGGTGGCGGCGCGTACCTGGCACTGCCAGCGCTCAAGCAGCGAGGTCATGGCGGCGAGCACATCGGCGTCGTTCTCGACAAGCAGCACCTTGGTGCCGAACAGGCCGTAGCCGCGCGGGCGATCCATGTCGGCGCTGGCCGTCGCCGGTTCGGCCGGCGCCATGCCGATCGGTACGTCGATGTGGAAGATGGTGCCGCGTCCCACCTTCGAGGAAAAGGTTACCGGGTGGCCGAGCGCAGCCGCCATGCGGCGCACGATGGCGAGGCCGAGGCCAAGCCCGCCGGCAAGTCCGGCATCGGCAAGCGTCGCGGTGCCGCGGTGGAATTCCTCGAAGACCGCCTCGCGCTGGTCCTCGGCAATGCCGCAGCCGGTATCGGCGACGTCGATGCGGATGGTGTCGCCGCGATGCCTGGTGCCGACCAGCACGCCGCCGGAGCGGGTATAACGGAGCGCGTTGGAAAGGATGTTCTGCAGGATACGTCTAAGCAGTGTGCGGTCGGAGCGCACGACGACGTTGACCGGCCGGAATTTCAGCGACAGGCCTTTCTTTTCCGCTTCGGGAAGGAAGTCCGAGCGTAGCGAGGAAAACAGCGCCTCCAGGCCGACATCGCCTATTTCGGGCTGCACTACGCCGGCGTCGAGCTTGGAGATGTCGAGCAGCGTGCGCAACAGGTCTTCCATCGTCTCCAGCGAGCGCTCGACCTGGCGCACCAGCTTCCTGCCTTCGTCGCTGGTCTGGACCTCGGCCAACGCCGAGACCGACAGATGCGCGGCGTTCAGCGGCTGCAGCACGTCGTGGCTGGCGGCGGCAAGGAACCTGGTCTTGGAGAGGTTCGCCAGTTCGGCGCTCTCCTTCGCCTCGCTGAGGTCGATGTTCGACTGTTCGAGCCGGCGCAGCGTCGCGTGCAGTTCCTCGGTGCGGTTGCGCACCCGGTTTTCCAGCGAGATGGCGGTCTGGAACAGCGAGAAGGCATTGCCTTGCTGGTCCATCGAACGCTCGACGCGGCTGACGAGGGCCGCGTTGATCTTCTTCAGCCGTTCGAGGTCGTTGATGTCGCGAAGCGGCATCTCGCTACTCGGCTGCCTGGCGCTCGCCGAAGGCGATGCCGGTAAAGGTCTGGTTGAGGTGCATCGAGCGGTACTGCTCGCCATAGGTGCCGAAGCCGACGACCTTGTTGGCCCGGTAGAGCTCCGAAATGTCACGGTAGACCTGGCGGTTGCGCGCATCGAGCCGGCGCAGCACGCAGTCGAAGCCCAAGATCATGTCGATGCCGCCGAGCTTGCGTTCGGCGTCCTGCAACGCGGCGCGCGTCGCTTCCACCATGTTCTTCGGCTGGGCTATGGACAGAACGACGCCGTCGTCGATGGCGCAGAAGAACGACAGCGAGCCGTCGACATGCATGCGCTGGATGGAGCGGCAGTAATATTCGCCGCCGACCTTCACCACGACCGGGTGCGAGGCGAAGCTCAGCGGCGTCAGCGTCTGCGGCACGATGCCGACGGAGGCGGCATATTCTTCCGCCGCGTTGGTGGCGTTGAATTCGCGCACGATGCGATGATCGGGGTCGGACGCCGTCACCACCAGCTTCTCGTCGGTCGGAATGAAATTGTCGGTCTTGAAGACGTGGAAAGGGATCTCGGTCGCGACCAGCACGATGATGGCGCTGTCGGAAGCGACCTTGCCGTTCGAGATCAGGCTGGTCGTCTCGAATTTCAGGTCGTCGCCCGCCGAGCCGCCTATCAGCGGGATGTCGTCAAGCCCCCAGTGGATGGCCGAGGTCACCGCTTCCTCGGCATAGGAAAGCCCGTCGATGAAGCAGAGGGCGAAGAAGCTCTTCGCCCGTTCCTGACCGGCGCGGCAGCGCAGCAGGCGCCGCAGTTCCACGACCTCGCCGGTGATCCCGTCCATGCCGGAGGAGGAAAGGTTTTCGACCATGGTGCTGACGGTCGAAAACGACGCCGACGGCAAAAGCAGGGCAAGGGCATGCCCTTCCTCCAGTCCCTGCGGCGTGATTTCGCCGGCGGTCGAGCAGCCGGCATAGGCGAGCGACGGCGCATGGACCTTCAGCGCTTGCGCAAGCGCCGCCGCGTCGACCAGGCTTTGGGAGAAGAACAGAAGCGCAAAGCCGGCGTCGACGGCTGCCGCTTCGGCCGCGATGGCCCGTGCAAAGGCATTCGGGTCGGGCTCATCCGTGGTGAGCGCCGAAAGGCCCGATGCATAGCGTGTGCTCGAACTGGCCAGCTGCCGTCTCCGCAATTTCCTCCAACGCTGTTTTGTGCGTGTCTTTTCTTATGCGTGTCAGGCACGCTTCGCGTCGAAGGCATCTTTGCCTTCAATCCCCGATTTGGCAATGGGGCCGGTTGCTGCGTTGCACATAGCTTTTGCCATGATCGAAAGTACAATGGAACCGGCGCTGGCAGCGCTGTTTTGCCCGTTGTACGCTACCCGAATAACGCACTGCCGAAGCACAAGCGCGGCATTCGGCAATGACCAAGGTTGATACCCAGGGAGGTTGCATGTCGGACGTGTCGTTGACTGTGAACGGGAGGCGGGTCAGCGGGAACGCCGAGGACCGAACGCTTCTGGTGCATTTCGTCAGGGAACATCTCGGCCTCACCGGCACGCATGTCGGCTGCGATACCTCGCAGTGCGGCGCCTGCGTCGTGCATGTCGACGGCAGGGCGGTGAAATCCTGTTCCATGCTTGCAGTGCAGGCGTCCGGATCGACCATCGTCACCATCGAGGGGCTCGCCGACGGCGCCGAGCTGCATCCGGTGCAGGCCGCGTTCAAGGAGCATCACGGGCTGCAATGCGGCTTCTGCACGCCGGGCATGATCATGACGGCGACCGACCTGATCGCGCGCCATCCCGAGGGCCTTGACGAGGCGACGGTGCGCGCCGAGCTCGAAGGCAATATCTGCCGCTGCACGGGCTACCACAACATCGTCAAGGCGATCCTCGCCGCGTCGGAGACGATGGCGAAGGGCGCCAAGGGCAGGGCGAAACAGGCAGCTTAGGGAGTAGGCAATAGGCAATAGGGAATAAGGCAAACGGCGATACGACCGGGAGCCCCTCACTACTGCCTAACCCCTACTGCCTATTCCCTTAATTCCGGAGGAATTTCCGCAAATGGGTATCGAAGGCGTCGGCGCCCGCGTGGCGCGCAAGGAAGACAAGAGGTTCATTACCGGCGGCGGCCGCTATGTCGACGACATGGTGGTTCCCGGCATGAAACATGCCGTGTTCGTGCGCAGTCCGCACGCGCATGCGCAGATCAAGAAGATCGATGTGAAAAAGGCGCAAGCGATGCCCGGCGTCGTCGGCGTGCTCACCGGCAAGGAGCTCAAGGCCGACGGGATCGGCAACCTGATCTGCGGCTGGATGATCCATTCCAAGGACGGCACGCCGATGAAGATGGGCGCATGGTCGCCTTTAGCCGTCGACAAGGTGCGCTACGTCGGAGATGCCGTGGTCATCGTCGTCGCCGACACCAAGGGCCAGGCGCGCGACGCGGCGGAAGCGGTCGAGATCACCTACAAGGAACTGAAGGCCGTGGTCGACGCGACGAAGGCCATTCAAGCCGGCGCGCCGCAGATCCACGCCGAGTCCGACAACAATCTGATCTTCGACTGGGAGCTTGGCGACGCCAAGGCGACCGACGCGGCGATCAAGTCGGCGGCCCATGTCACGCGCATGAAGATCGTCAACAATCGCCTCGTGCCCAACGCCATGGAGCCGCGCGCGGCGCTCGGCCATTACGACAAGGCCGAGGATCACTATACCTGCTGGACGACGTCGCAGAACCCGCATGTCGCGCGGCTGGTGATGAGCGCCTTCTACAACGTCGCCCCGGAGAACAAGCTCAGGGTCATCGCGCCGGATGTCGGCGGCGGCTTCGGCTCCAAGATCTACATCTATCCGGAAGAGATCGTCTGCCTGTGGGCATCGAAGAAGACCGGCGTTCCCGTCAAATGGGTCGCCGATCGCACCGAAAGCTTCCTTTCCGACGCGCATGGCCGCGACCATGTCTCGACGGTGGAGATGGCCTTCGACAAGGACAACCGCATCACCGGTCTGAAGGTCGACACGATAGCCAATCTCGGCGCCTACATGTCGCTGTTCTCGTCCTGCGTGCCGACCTATCTTTACGCCACGCTGTTGTCGGGCCAGTACAACATCCCGGCGATCCACGCCAATGTGCGCACCGTCTATACCAACACCGCGCCCGTCGATGCCTATCGCGGGGCAGGGCGGCCGGAGGCCACCTACGTGCTCGAGCGGATGATGGAAACCGCGGCGCGCGAGCTTGGCGTGCCGCCGGCGGAACTCAGACGCCGCAACTTCATCACGTCCTTCCCGCACCAGACTCCGGTGATCATGGCCTATGACGCGGGCGATTATAACGCTTCGCTCGATGCGGCGATGAAAGCCGCCGACTATGCCGGCTTCACCAAGCGCCGCGCCGACGCCGCCAAGCAGGGCAAGCTGCGCGGCATCGGCATGAGCTGCTACATCGAGGCCTGCGGCCTGGCGCCGTCGTCGGCGGTCGGCTCGCTCGGCGCCGGCGTCGGCCTCTGGGAATCGGCGGAGGTGCGCGTCAATGCCGTCGGCACGATCGAGGTGCTGACCGGATCGCACAGCCATGGCCAGGGCCATGAGACGACCTTCGCGCAACTGGTCACCCAGCGCTTCGGCGTGCCGATCGACTCCGTCTCGATCGTGCATGGCGACACCGACAAGGTGCAGATGGGCATGGGCACCTATGGTTCGCGTTCCGGCGCCGTCGGCATGTCGGCCATCGTCAAGGCCCTCGATAAGGTCGAGGCCAAGGCCAAGAAGATCGCCGCGCACCTTCTCGAAGCGGACGAGGGCGACATCGTCATCGAGAATGGCGATGTCAAGGTCGCGGGCACCGACAAGAGCCTGCCCTGGTTCCAGGTGGCGCTTGCCTCCTACACCGCCCACAACCTGCCGGCGGGCATGGAGCCCGGGCTGAAGGAAACGGCCTTCTACGATCCGTCCAACTTCACCTTCCCGGCCGGCTGCTACATCTGCGAGGTCGAGATCGATCCGGAAACCGGCGTGACGGAAATCATCCAGTTCGTCGCGGCGGACGATTTCGGGAACATCATCAATCCGATGATCGTCGAGGGGCAGGTGCATGGCGGCATCGCCCAGGGCGTGGGCCAGGCGTTGCTGGAAGGCACGCATTACGACTCAAGCGGCCAGCTTCTGACGGCAAGCTACATGGATTACACCATGCCGCGCGCGAGCGACCTGCCGTCCTTCAAGGTCTCGACCTCGAACACGCCATGCCCTGGCAATCCGCTCGGCGTCAAGGGGTGCGGCGAGGCCGGCGCCATCGGTTCGCCGCCGGCGGTCATCAACGCCATCACCGACGCGCTCGGCGTCGTCGACATCGCCATGCCGGCGTCGCCCGCGACGGTGTGGGCAACCATCCGCGCGACGAAGCACTGAGGAGGAACGAGCATGTATTCCGTCAACTACCATCGCGCTTCCTCCGTCGCCGACGCCGCCAGGCAACTCAAGAATGGCGACGCCAAGCTGCTCTCCGGCGGCATGACACTGATCCCGGCCATGAAGACGCGGCTCGCGGCGCCCTCGGACCTCGTCGACGTCTCGCGGCTGAAGGACCTGCAAGGCATCAAGGTGTCCGGCAAGACGGTCACCATCGGCGCCGCGACGACGCATTACGACGTCTCCACCGACGACAGGCTGAAGAAGGCCTGCCCGGCGCTTGCGCATATGGCATCCCTGATCGGCGATCCGGCGGTACGCTATAAAGGCACGATCGGCGGCTCGATCGCCAACAACGATCCGGCCGCCGACTATCCGGCTGCGCTGCTGGCCCTGGACGCGACGATCGTCACCAACAAGCGCGAGATCGCGGCGGACAAATTCTTCAAGGGCCTGTTCGAGACGGCGCTGAAGGAAGGCGAGATCGTCACTGCGGTAAGCTTTGCCGCTCCGGCCAAGGCGGCCTACCAGAAGTTCCGCAACCCGGCTTCGCGCTACGCTATCGTCGGCGTGTTCGTGACCAAGGGGAAGGATGGGGTGAGGGCGACGGTGACCGGCGCCGGCGAGGACGGCGTTTTCCGCTCCAAGGAAATCGAGGCGGCGCTGGCGAAGAATTTCGACGTCGCGGCGCTCGGCGGCCTCAAAGTGTCGGCAAAGGGGCTGATGAGCGATATCCATGCCTCCGCCGACTATCGCGCCAATCTGATCGCGGTGATGGCCAAGCGTGCCGTGGCCGCCGCCAACGCCTGAACGCTCTCAGCCTGGGTGAAGGAAAGGGGCCCTCGCGGCCCCTTTTTCTTTTGTATTCGCAACGACTTGGCGGGAATTACCTGAGTATCCGCGGTTTCGCACTTGCACAATAATATCCCGCACTGCAAAATGACCGCGGCGGGAATACCAGACGGTCCCAAACGCGGGCAACGCTTCGCATCCGGACCTCGAGTTGCGAAGGCACGGTATGACCGACATCTCCGCAGCGTCCGTTGTCCTGCCGCGGGCCGCAATCGACAGGGAAGCCAGGGCAAGACTGGCTTACCTCGACGGCTGGCGAGGCCTGTCGATCGCCATGGTGCTGATCGGCCATTTCTTTCCGGTCCCGGGACTCAATCTCGGCGTGCTCGGCGTCGAGTTCTTCTTCGTGCTGAGCGGCCGGCTGATGGGCGAGATCCTGTTCATCGAGCGCTTTCCGCTGAAGAAATTCTTCAAGCGCCGCTTCTCGCGCATCTATCCCGCGCTGCTGGTGTTCGTGATTGCCGCCATGATCGGCCTGATCGGGACCTTCATCGCCTTCAAGTGGAAGGCGGCGCTGACGGCGCTGACCTTCACCTACAATTACGCCGGCGTCCTGATCACCCGTGCCGGCGCGCTCGACCACATCTGGTCGCTCTGCGTCGAGGAGCATTCCTATATCCTGCTCGCGCTGATCAGCGTGGTGGTTACCGGAAGAACGAACGTCGTGCGGCTGCTGATCGTGCTGGCGCTGCTGGCGATGGCCAACGGCGCCATTTCGTACGGGGTTCTCGGCATGAGCTACGAGACCACCTACTGGCGCACCGACGTGCATATCGCCTCGATCCTGCTGTCCGCCGCGATCTGCCTGCTCAAGGCCGACGGGCGCCTGCCGGCTTTCCTGCAAAGCCAGCATGTGGCGCTGGCGGCGGCGGTTGGCGGCGTGTTGCTGTTCCTCGATCCGGTGCCGACCACGATCCACTATCTTGTCGGCGTGCCGCTGCTGGCGCTCGCCGTCAACACGCTCGACTTCGCGGGCGGCTATGTGAAGGGGCCGTTGTCGTCGCGGCCCATGGTTATGCTCGGCCTGTGGTCCTATTCGCTTTATCTGTGGCAACAGCCTTTCTACAAGTTCGTCGATGAACACGGTCGCGCGCCGATGCCGATGCTGGCGGCTGTGTTCGCCTGCGCGCTGGCCAGCTACTACATCGTCGAAAAGCCCGCACGCGGCTGGCTCAACCGCAACTGGTGAGATCAGGTTCCTGCGGCGTGCTTTCGGGGATGTCCCAGCTTTCGTCGAAGCGGAAGACATTGCTCGCCATGATGTCGCCCCCAGCCAGCGGAGCCGCTATATTAGCTGTGGCTTGTTTTCCTAGCCAGCAGCGTTCGGAGCGCCGTTCAGGCGGCGATGGGCTTCGCCCAATAGCGCACCGATTTCTTGCCGCCATGGATCACAGCATCGCCGACCTCGGCGAAACCTAGCGCGGCATGGAAGGCGTCGGAGGCCGGGTTGGGCGGATCGGCATTGACCTCGCAAGTGACGATGGTGTGGCCGGCGAGGCGGGCCTGCTCGAACAGGTCCTCATAAAGCCGGCGGGCGTGGCCCCGGCCGCGGGCGTCCGCGGCCACGACGACACGATCGACATAGACGAAGCGCGGATAGTGCTCGCGAAACCAGAGGAAGTTCGGACTGTCGTAGCTTGCATCCTGGTCGAAGCACAGGATGAAGGCCTCGAGCGCGCCGATGCGGCGGGTGTAGAACGCTTCGCTGAGCAGGAATGAGAGCCGTTCCGGCTCGAGCCAGGACAGTTCGGCCGCATGCTCGTTGTTGAGCGCGAGGATGACGGCCCCGTCGGCGGGCGAAATGCGTTCGATCGGCAGCAATTCCTTGCTCATCGTCTTCGCCATCAGGTTCTCGCGGCTGCGATCGTCGCCGCCACCTTGGCTTGGTCGGTCACCGTGTTGCGGTATTCGCGGTCGAGGTCGGCGCCGCCCATGCCGACATTCGGGTTGCGGTAGCGCATGGCGCTCGGCACGTCCGCCAGTGCCGCGAAATGCATCTCGGTCAGTCCGGTCCGCCTGCGCACCTCGCCGATGGTGTCGGGCGCGAGGGCGCCGCAGCCGAGGATGACGATGCGTGCGCCCGCCTGGCGAACGAGCTCCGCCAGAAGCTTTACGCCTTCGACCGCCGTGTCGCGCTGGCCGCTGGTCAGCACGCGGCCGACCTTGCAGCGGATCAAGGCTTCGAGCGCCTCGGCCGGATCGCGCGTCATGTCGAAGGCACGGTGGCAGGTGACGTTGAGCGGGCCGGCAGCCTCAACCAGCGCGCCCATGCGCGTCTCGTCGATGGCGCCGTCGGCGGTCAGGCAGCCGACGACCACGCCGGCCACGCCGAGCTCGCGAAGCGCTTCGACATCGGCGAGCATCGAGCGGTATTCGGCCTCGCTGTAGAGGAAATCGCCGCCGCGCGGACGCACGATGACATGGAAGGGAATGGTCGCGCTTTCGAGCGCGGCGCGCACCGTGCCCATGCTCGGCGTGATGCCGCCTTCGATGAGGCTGGCGCAGAGCTCGACCCGGTCGGCGCCGGCGGCCTGGGCGGCAAGCAGCCCGTCAATGCCTTCGACGCAGATTTCGATCAGGGGTTTTTGCGTGTCCGCCACCGTTTTCCACCCATGCTTTCGACCAGATGCGCAGCCCTAGCATCGGGCGGGTCGTCGCGAAAGCCGCAACGATCGGTCCAGCCATGGAGGTGCTTGACAATACATAACTGTAAAGTTATGGATAACTCATAACTGAAACGTTATTGATTGATGCGAGCCTTATTGGCCAAGGAGACCGACGATGGAAGCAAGATTGAAGAACCCGGTTATGCTCATTCCCGGCGCGCTGCAGGCGCTGCTGGCGCTCGACAAATCGACCGAAGCCGGCGACGTGCCTTATGTGACGCGCAAGCTCGTTCATCTGCGCGCCAGCCAGATCAACGCCTGCGCCGTCTGCGTCGACATGCATGCGCGTGAGCTGAAGAAGGCCGGCGAGAAGGACGAGCGGATTTTCGCGGTGTCGGCATGGCGGGAGACGCCGTACTTCAACGAAGCAGAACGTGCGGCGCTAGCGCTGACGGAAGCCGCGACGCGCCTGGCCGATCGTTCCGACGCGGTGCCGGACGAGGTCTGGAACGAGGCCGCGCGCCACTATGACGACAAGGCGCTCGCCGCCCTGGTGATCCAGATCGCGCTGATCAATGCGTTCAACCGGCTGAACGCCACCACGCGGCAACCGGTAGGCGCCTGGGGGTGAGGCGAGAGGAGGGTGCCCGCTTCGAAGCCGGCGCTTCGCCGGCTACTGTTTCAGGATCGTGTTCTTGGCGCCTTGCTCGATCTGGTCGATCACCAGAAGCTTCACCGGATCGACACCGGTATTGGTGGCCTGGTGCCATTGGCCGATCATCTCGACGATGAAGTCGCCTGTCTTGTAGGTGTTGGCAGCGCCGGTCTCGACATTGGTGACCTTGAGCGTGCCTTGCTCGACATATGCGTAGCGCGGGAAGGGGTGCTTGTGCATAGGCAAGGTCGCCCCCGGCGCGATCTGGTAGGACGAGACCTGAACCTCGACGTTCTTCTGCGGCAGCGTGATCGGCTGTCCGGAAGCGGTCGTGGTCTTCGACGCCAGCGGCGTCACGACGACCGGCGTATTGCTGCTGTCCAACGCGTTGGCCGCGGTCGCATGGACGGTGGCTATCGCCAGCAGCGCCGATATCGTGATGTTGCGCATGGTCCCCTCCAAAGTTGCCGCACCATCGCCCGACGGAAATTGACGCGCAAGCATCCTTTTGCACGTCAGATTTCGGACGCTGCGGTCTAAGCTGCTCTGGAAGACGTGAAAGGCCCCGGACATGCCGGGGCCTCGCCACTGTATCATCGCCTCAGCCGTTCGGCCGGCTGTTTCGCTGTGCGATGGAAATCAGGGGCGCGCCGGGAAGGTGATCCGGCGGATCAGCTCGGTGCCTTGCCGCCGTTCTTCTTGCAGGCCGAGCGGAACTTCTCGCGATCCTTGCCGTGGAGACCTTTTTGATCCGCGAGCGTCGAGCATTGCTTTGAGATCGCGGTCTTTTCGGGCGTCATGGCGGTTTTCGGTTTCTTCGTGGTTGGCGCCATGGTCGTTGTCGTGGTGGCGGCGGGCGTGGTTGTCGTTGTCGACGTCGCCGCCATGGCTCCGGTGGTGACAAATCCCGCGAGAGCGAAAGAGGCAAGAAGACGAGCTGCTACTTTCATTGCGATCTCCATTGTTTTGAGCTCCCCCCAAGCGGCGGCTAGCATCGGACTGAGGCTCTACCGTGCCGAGCCGTAGCGCGGGGTGGACACTTTGTCGTTACCGGGAGTGGCGCTTAGTGAGCACGCCATCGTGTTGCGGTGAACACTCCAAGCGGCTCTGTCACGCGGCGGGGCTGTCCTGCTGTTTGGCAGGCCCGGGCTTCGGCGCCCGGAGCAGCAAAGCGAGCGGCACGAGCAGCGCCGTCGCTATCGCGCAATAGAAGAAGACGTCGACATAGGCGAGCAGCGAAGCCTGGCGACCGATTTCCTGTCCGATCCAGCCGACGGCCTGCTGCCTGGCTTCGACCAGCGGCGAGCCCTCGGCGACGAAATGGTCCGTCACCTGGCGGAGAGTCTGCTGATAGGCCTCGCTCGACTGCGCCGTGTGGCCGACCAGCACCGACTGATGCAACTGGGCGTCCTGGGCGATGACCGTGTTGGACAGCGATACGCCGATGCTGCCGCCGATGTTGCGGGCGACATTGATCAGCGAGGATGCCTGGTCAGTCTTCTGCGGCGGCAGGCCGACATAGGCGGCGGTGGAGATCGGAATGAACAGGAATGGCAGGCCGATCATCATGTAGACGCGGGCATAGGCGAAGAAACCGAAGCTGACGTCGGGCGTCAGCGAGGTCATGTGCCAGAGCGCGACCGCGACCACCGACATGCCCATCATGATGAGATAGCGCGGCTGCACGACACCGGCGGCAAAGCCCGAGATCGGCATCAGCATCAGCATGGCGATGCCGCCCGGCATCATCGACAGGCCGGAAAGGGTGGCGGTATAGTCGAAGGTGGTCTGCTGCAGCTGCGGCAAAAGCTGCGTGGTGCTGAAGAGCACGGCGCCAACCGCCATCATGACCAGGAACGACATGCCGAACTGCCGGCTGAAAAGCAGACGGATGTCGACGATCGGATCGCGCCTTGTCCATTCCCAGGGAACAAGCAGCAGGAACGACACAGCCGAGATCACGGCGAAGGCGGTGATGAAGGCCGAGGCGAACCAGTCGTTGCGCTGGCCCTCGTCGAGAAAGACTTCGAGGCAACCGAGCGCCATCGCCACCAGGATGAAGCCGATCCAGTCAACCTTCAGCCCCTTGCTCAACCGCTCGCGGCGCTCGCGCTCGAGAATGTCGGGCTCGATCACCAGCCATTGCACGAGCGCCAGCGACATGACGCCGAAGGGCACGTTGATGAAGAAGATCCAGTGCCAGGAGAAATTGTCGGTCAGCCAACCGCCGATGGTCGGCCCCACCGTCGGGGCGACGATCACCGCGATGCCGTAGAGCGCAAAGGCCTGAGAGCGTTTCTCAGGCGGGAAAGTGTCGGCGAGGATCGATTGCTCGCTCGGCGCCATGCCGCCGCCGCCGAGCCCCTGCAGGATGCGGAAGGCGATCAGTGTCGGGAGATTGGGGGCCAGCCCGCAAAGCAGCGACGCCAGCGTGAAGGTCGCCACGCAGATCATGTAGTAGCGCTTGCGGCCGATGACGCTGGTGAGCCAGCCGCTGACGGGGATGATGACGGAGTTGGCGACGAGATAGGTGGTGATCACCCATGTGCTCTCGTCCATGCCGGCGGCGAGGCTGCCGGCGATGTTGCGCAGCGCGACATTGGCGATCGAGGTGTCGAGCACCAGCATGAAGGTCGCGATCGAGACGACGATCGCGATCAGCCAGGGGTTGCGCCCGCCGGCCGCCGACCGGCTTTCGTTACCCTGGGCTGCTGCGGCATCGCTCATCGTACCTTGACCGTCGGCACCACCGACATGCCGGGGCCGAGATAGACGCCGGGCGGCTGGTCGAACACGATCTTGACCGGCACACGCTGCACCACCTTGACGAAATTGCCGGTGGCGTTTTCGGCCGGGAGCAGGCTGAATGCCGTGCCGCTGCCGGCCTGGACGCTGTCGACATGGCCGTGGAAAGTCTTTTCCGGATAGGCGTCGATGGCGATATCGACGGGCTGGCCGGGCCGCATCAGATCGAGCTGCGTCTCCTTGAAATTGGCCTTCACCCAGACGTCGTTGGGCACGAACATCATCAGCACCTGGCCGGGCTGCGCATAGGTGCCTTTCGCCGCCGTGATGTTGGTGGCATGGCCCGCCACGGGCGCCGTGATCGTCGTGCGGGTGAGGGTGGTCTTGGCCTGATCCTCGGTGGCCTCGGCCTGCCGAAGCTTGGCCTCGGCGCTCTTGCCTTGTGCTTGCAATACCGCAACCTGGCTTTTCGCCGCCTCGGCATTGGCGTTGGCCGTGTCCAGCGCTGCCTGGTCCTGGCGTAAGGTCGAAGCGGCCTGCTGTGCCTGCTGTTGCGTCGCCGTGCCCTTGGCGAGTAGCTCGCGGTTGCGCTGGTCCTCGGATTTGGCGAATTCGAGCGCTGCCTGCGCCTGGGCGACCTGTTTCTCAGCGGCATCGATCTTGGCGTTCTGCGCCTGGGTCTGGGCCTGGACGTTGGCGATCTCGGCCTGCGCCGCCACCACGCCGGCTTCCGCTTGTTTGAGCGAAGCCTGATAATCGCTGTCGTCGATGCGCAGAAGCACGGCGCCGGCCTCGACCGGCTGGTTGTCTGTGACGGCAACATCGGTGATGCGCCCGGCAATTTCCGCGCCGATCGTCACGGTGCGGGCGTCGATGAAAGCGTCGTCGGTCCATTCGTACTGACGCGCGTTGATCCACCAGATGACCACGGCCGCGATGACCAACAGAACAAGGATGGCGACGATCGCCGCTATGTAGGGATGGCGTCTGATGAGGCCGGATTTGTTGTCGTCCGACGGACTGTCATTCGACTGCGTGTCTTGCGCTCGCTCGCCGTCGCGCTCGTTATCCATGCGCTTTTCGTCGTCCGGCGGACGTTGCTGCCGATCGGACCGGGGCTGACCCCGCGTTTCCTCGGCGGGAGCGGTTTCGCGCTCTTTTCTTTCAGTTTTTGCGTCCAAGGCAACGGGTCCCAGATATCGTTGGCCCCCTCGCAGCAGGGTCAACGGGCGGTCTCCGCAAAGGTTCCTGCCCTCGGATGCCGGCCGTGGCCCGGCTGGCAGCGTCAGCCCGCCATCCAGCCGCCGTCCACCATCAGGTTTATGCCGGTGACATAGCTCGCCATATCGCTGGCGAGAAAGAGCGCCGCGCCCGCCACGTCGTTCGGATGCCCGAGCCGTGGCCAGGGCGTGCGGCGGCGCGAATAGTCGAGCGCGTCGGGATCGTTGGCGACGCCCGGCTTGCCGGTGATGATCTTGCCGGGAGCAATCGCGTTGCAGACGATCAGGTCGTCGGCATGGTCGACGGCGATCTGCCGGGTCATCTGCACGATGCCGCCCTTGCTCACCGAATAGGGCAGGTCGCCGGGGCAGGCGACCATGCCGTGCTGCGAGGAGATGTTGATGATGCGGCCGCGCACCTCGTTAACCGGCGCCTGGGTCAGCATCTGCATGACCGCGCATTTGTTGCAGTAGAAGAAACCGGTCAGGTTGACGCCGATGACGCGGTTCCACTGTTCCGGCGTGGTCTCGATCAGGTTGGTGCTGGTGTAGATCGCGGCATTGTTGACCATCACGTCGAGCCGCCCGAATTGCGCGACCGTCACGCCGACCAGCGCGTCGACGGCGCTCCAGTCAGAGATGTCGGTCTTGAGGAAGATGGCTGTGCCGCCGGCCGAACGGACCATGTCGACGGTGCCTTGGCCGCCCTCGATCGGCTGCTCCGCCGTGTCGGCGACGACGACGTTGGCGCCTTCCGCCGCGAATTTCAGCGCGATGGCGCGGCCGATGCCGGAGCTCGCTCCGGTGACGATGGCGGTTTTACCTGCGAGCAAGGCCATGGTGTTCAACTCTCCCGAGTGACGATCTTTCCCCGCGCCCGGCCGACCAGCAGGCCTTCGCGCACGATCTCGCGGCCGCGCAGGAAGACACTGGTCAAGCGCGCTTTCACGGTCCAGCCGTCAAAGGGCGTGTAGCCCGCCCGCGACACCTGATCGGCATTGGCGATGGTGCTGGATTGGCGCGGATCGAGGATCAGCAGATCGGCGTCGTATCCGGTGGCAATGCGGCCCTTGCGCCGGCCGAGGCCGAAGCGCTCGGCTGGACTGCTAGCGCACATGCGCACCAGATCGGGCAGGGCGATGAGCCCTTCGTCGACCAACCTCAGCATGGTTGGAAGCAATGTCTGCAGCCCCGGCATGCCGCCCGGAATTTCGGCGAAAGCCGCATAAGCCGCTGCCTTCTCGGCCGGCGCGTGCGGGGCATGATCGGTGGCGACGACGTCGATCAGTCCCGCGCTGAGAGCGGCGCGCAGCGCGTCGGCGTCGTGCGGCGAGCGCAAGGGCGGCGAGGCTTTCAGGTTGGCGCCCTGCGCCTCGTAGTCCTGCGCCGTGAAGAACAGGTTCTGCGGCGTGGTCTCGACGCTGGCGTCGGCCATGCCGCGGAGCCGGCTCCAGGTCTCGACACCGAGCTCGGAATTGATCTGGCGGACATGGATCCTCGCCTCCGCGGAGGCGGCGGTGACAAGGGCGCGGGCGATGCCATTGGCTTCGGCGAGCGGCGGCCGGCTGTCCAGGAAGGCGGCGATGCTGCTGAAGCGATTGCGCTCGCTCCTGCCAGTCAGGATCGATTGATCGCCGGGCGAAATGCCGATCAGCGTGTCGGCGCCGGCGAAAGCCTTCAGCGCCTCAGCGACATTGTCGAGCGAGGCAAAAAGGAAGGCGTCCGGCACGTCGGCGGTGAACAGTTCGAAGGAGACCGGTGCGAGGTCGAGCAGGCGAGGGACGAGCGACAGGTCGCGGCTGACCACGGCCTGCAGGCCGACATCGACATGGATGCAGCCTTCGGCGACCGCCATCTTCTCGGCGAGTTGATCGGACGTGGCCGTCCATGGCTCGTCGGTCGGCATGTCGAGCACCGTGGTCACGCCGCCGAGCGCCGCCGCATGCGTTCCGGAGGAGAAATCCTCCTTGTGGGTCAGGCCCGGGTCGCGCAGATGCGCATGCGTATCGACAAGGCCCGGTAGCAGGAAGCAACCTGAGGCGTCGATGAGCGTGCTGGCTTCCGCGGCTTCGCCGGGCGCGATGAGTGCGGCGACCTTGCCCGCGGCGATGCCTATATCGCGCCGGCCGAGGCCATCGGCGTTCACCACCGTTCCACCGCGGATCAAGGTTTCGAACATGCCCTCAGCCGCGTTGCTCGAAGCGCGTATGGTTCGCGTGCCAGAAGCGGGCAATGTCCTCGCGGCGCGTGAAGGCGGCGCCGTCGGATTTCTGGACATGCTCGATGACCTCGCGCAGGCCCGAGGCGCGATTCGGCTGACCCGTCCAACGGGCGTGGATGCCGATGGTCAGCATGCGGCCGCCGGTCTCGTCGGCTTCGGAGAGCATATAGTCGATGGCGGCGCGGCAGTCCTCGGCGAAGTCGCGCGGATTGCTGTAGCCCGGAGCCACCAGATAGCGGCTGTCGTTGAGCGTCTTGGAGTAGGGGACCACCAGGATCTCGGTGCCCCGGTGATCGAGGAAATAGGGCAGGTCGTCATTGCAGGGATCGGAGTGGTAGAGGAAGCCGCCTTCCTCGACCAGCAGGTCGCGTGTGTTGACACTGGGCAGCGAGCGGCAGTTCCAGCCCAGGGGCCGCTTTCCCAGCAGCTTTTCGTAAAGCGCGATCGCCTCGTGCAGATGGCGCTCTTCCTCGCCGCGCTCCATGGTCGTGTAGTCGATCCAGCGCAGGCCGTGGCCCATCAGGTCATGCCGGCGGTTCTTCATCCATTCGACCAAAGGCGGGTTGCGCTCCAGCGCCACGGCGCAGGCGGAAAAGGTGACTGGAATGTCGTAGCGATCGAACAGCCTGGCCAGGCGCCAGACGCCGGCGCGGCTGCCATATTCGAAATGCGTCTCGGTGCCGAGATCGCGCACCGGCATGCTGCCGCTGAGATTGTATTCGCCCCAATTGTCGTTGCGGCCATCTTCGAGCCACGAATATTCCGAGCCCTCCTCGTAGTTGAGCACGAGGTTGACGGCGAGCTTGACGCCGCCCGGCCAGACGACGAAGGGCGGGTGCGGACCGTAGCCGACGAAATCGCGCGGCTGCTGGAAATCGATCGGCATCTTGCGTTCTCCCTGTCGTTGTTTCTGCGCAATTCCGAACGGAACCGCTCACACTTTTCCTGGAATTGTTCTAGCTCTCGTTGGCGGCAATCCAGTCCATATAGTCGTGGAACGCTTCCTTGCCGGGACGCGGCCGCCATGCTGTGTCGCGCATGATGCGGGCGATGTCATAGGCGCCCCACATGCCGCCTTTCAGCCTCACATCCTGGACGATGTTGGCGTCGTCTCCAGGCGTCACCTCGGCCTTCAGTCCCGGCACGCGTTCCCTTGCCCAGCCGATGATCTCGCCGATGGTCTGGCTGGACCCGGAGCCGATGTTGTAGTGGCGGTAGTTGAGGCGGGGCGCGTCGATCAGCGCGAGGACCGCGGCGGCAACGTCGGTCGAGGCGACATAGTCGCCGACGGGCTCCAGGCTGTTCGGCCTGATCGTCTCGCCGGCCAAAGCCATATGCGCGACGCGGTTGGGGACATGGCGGAAGTTGCGGCTCTCGGTGGCGCGGTCCATCGGGCCGTAGACGGAAGCGAGCCGCACCGAGACCGCCGAGAGGTTGAACAGGTCGGCATAGCGGTTGGTGACCATCTCGGAGGCGAATTTCGAAATGCCGTAGAGCGTCAGCGGCGCGACATAGCCGTCTTCCGGCAGCGGCTCGCCGCCCCAGTCGGGTCCGTTGTGGCGATAGACTGAACCGGAGCTGACATAGACGAAGCGTTTCACATCCGGCCTCTCGCGCGCCCAGTCCAGCATGCGCACGGTGCCCATGAGATTGACCTCAACGATGCGGGCGGGGTCTTGGGCCTCCGGCTGGCGCTTTGCCTCCGAGGCGCTGCCGCGCGAGATCGGCGTGATCGTCGCGCCATGGACGATTGCCGTGATGCCTTGCCTGTCGAGCGTCTCGGACCAGGCTTGCGGGTCGAGGATATCGGCGGAAATCACCGTCAGTCGGTCGCGCACCGGAGCGAAGTGCTTCTCGGCCGCCGCGTCGAGGCCCGACCGGTCGAGGATAACGGCACGGGCGTTGGGATCGCGGTCCAGCCATGCGCGCGCGACCACGCTCATGACAAAGCCGGTGCCGCCGGTGACGAGCAAGGTCATGGAAACTCCTTTGGAAAGGTTGCTGCCTCAGCGCGTCGCATACCCGCCGTCCACGAGCATGTCGGATCCGGTGACGAAGGATGCGTCGGAGGAAAGCAGGAAAGCCGCCGCCGCGGCGATCTCGTCGGGCTCGGCGATACGGCCGAGCAGATGGGCAGGACCAAGGCCGACATTGGCCGCCTCGAAATCGGCGAACCGGCGCAGCAGCCGCGTCGTCGCCACTGCGCCGGGCGACAGGCTGTTGACGCGGATTTTGTCGGGCGCGTGGTCCACGGCCATCGCCTTGGCGAGGTGAATCACTCCGGCCTTGGCCGCGCAATAGGCGACGGCCCTGGTGGTGGCGACGCGCCCGAATTGCGAGCCGATAAAGACGACCGAACCGCCGCCGCTTGCCGCGATCAGCGGCACGGCGAACTTGCTCATCAGGAAGGCGCCGGTCAAGCCGACATCGATCTCGCGCCGCCAGGCGCTTTCGTCGAGATCGACGACGGTGGCGCTGGTCGAGGGTGCTGCGGCATTGTGCACCAATCCGTCGAGCCGCCCGAATTTTTGGCGGGCGAATGCGACCGCCGCCTCCGCGGACTCGATATCCGTCACGTCGCATTGGCAAGCGACGGCGGCAGGCCCCAGTGCGTGAGCAAGCTCGGTGGCCGGCCCGAGGCTGTAATCGGCACAGATGACCTTCGCGCCTTCGGCAATGCAGCGGCGGGCGATTGCCGCGCCGATGCCGCTCGCAGCGCCGGCGATCAGGATGACGCTGCCTTCGAGGCGGTTCGTTGCTGCATCCGCCATCAGGCCCGCTCCTCTACCGCTTGCATCGCCGGCGCGACGACCGGCCGGCGCAGGAGATTGTAGCAAGCAGCTATCGTCACCAGCACGGCGCCGCCGCCCAGAAGCAGGAACATGGCCGGCGCGCCCATATGCTCCATCAGGCCGGCCGAAATGCCCGGCGTCGCGACATTGCCGATCGAATAGAGGAGGAGCAGCGTGCCGGAGGCGCCGACCATGTGCCGGCTGTGCAATTGCGAAGCGCCGAACGCCATCGCCACGGGATAAACGGTAAGCGCCGTGCAGCCATAGAGGAAGAACAGCACGAAGAGCAACGGGACCGAAAAGTTACCGAGCCAGGCGATCGCGGCGCAGAGCGTGACCGACAGGATGCCCTGGACAAGCAGTATGATCCTGCGCTCAAACCTGTCGGACAGCCAGCCGACGGGCGTCTGCGCCAGCATGCCGGCGATGCTGATTGTCGTGACCAGCCCGACGGTCGTTGCCGCCGACAGCCCGATCTGCGTGCCGTAGATCGGCGTCAGCACAAAGATGTTCATATTGGTGATGCCGCCCTGGAAGATCGCCACGACCGTCACCGGCGCCAGCCGGAAAAGCGCCAGCGGGCCGAGGCGCTTGACGGGCCTTGCCGAACTTGCGTGCTCCGGATCGGTGGCAGGCAGCGCGGGCCAGCGGCCACCGGCGAATTTGGAGATCAGCGCCAGCAGCACTGTCGCCGCCGCCACCGGGAACAGATGCGGCGATTGCGGGCCGACCATCGCGACCAGAACCTGCCCGAGCAACACGGCGATTGCCGTTGTCAGCATATAGATCGAAAACATCGCGCCGCGATTGTGGTGCTCGGCATAGAGGTTGATCCAGCTTTCGCAGACGACGAAAAGCGATGCCATCGCGAGGCCGCCGAGCAGGCGAAAGCAGATCCAACTCGGCAGGAAGTCGGTGAAGACGAAACCGGAAGCCGCCAGCAGCGCGACGACGACGATGGCGACGAAGGTTCGCTCATGGCCGTATTGGGCGACGGCCGGGCGGGTCACCAGGCATCCGATGAGAAAGCCCACGGGATAGGCCGTCAAGACGATCTGCACGACCTGGGGAGAAATGCCGGGCTTGCCAAGATGCAGCGAGACGGCGGTGGTCAGCATGGCGCTGCCGATGCAAGCGAGGCAGATGCCGACCATGATCGGCAGCATGGCGCGGGAGCGCTCTGCATTTTGCCAAAGCCTCATCGCGGATTGAGCGATCGACCTCATGAATGCGGCTGCGGCGGCTCCCTGGCGGCACCGTTGACCGACGGCAGCCCGAGCAGAAGCTACACTTTGTGGCGATTGCCACAAACGAAGATTGGCGCGGCTATGGCTAAAATTTTTTTGGCCATGCCGGCGAGGGAAAGCAGCGTCTCGGCGCGCTGTGGGCTTTACAGCGGTTTTGCACCCTCCTTACCATAGGCAAAACCAAATCTGGAAACCAGCGGAAGGGAACATCATGACGATCGAACGCCTGGAAAACGGACAGCGCTTCTGCCGGGTGCTCCGCTATAACGGCACCGTCTATGTGGCCGGGCTGACCGCGGACGATCTTTCGGGCGACACCACCAGCCAGACCAAGCAGATCCTTGCCAAGATCGACGCGCTTCTCACCAAGGCCGGCAGCGACAAGTCGAAGCTGCTCAGCGCGCAGATATGGCTCAGGGACATCGCCGATTTCGAGATGATGAACACGGCCTGGGACGCCTGGATCGACAGGAGCGCCATGCCGGTGCGCGCCACGGTGGAAGCGCGGCTTGCCGGCGACCAGTATCGTGTCGAGATCATGGTGACGGCGGCCGTCGGCTGAGCCGGCCGGCGAGGGTACGCCAATGCATGAGCTGGTGATCAAGGGCGGGCGCGTGGCGCTCGACGACGGCTGGGCCGAGTGCGACGTCGGTATCGACGATGGCCGCATCGCCTCCATCGGCAAGGCCCTTTCCGGCGAGAAGGCGATCGATGCCGGCGGCCGCTGGGTGATGCCCGGCGGCATCGACGCGCATTGCCATCTCGACCAGCCGGCCTGGGGTGGAGCCGGCAATGCCGACGATTTCTATTCCGGTACGATCTCCGCCGCTTTTGGCGGCACGACCTGCATAGTCCCGTTCGGCATGCCCGGGCAGGATATGACGACCGTCGGCGCCATGGACCGCGCGCTGGAGCGCGCGGCGGGACGCACGGTGATCGACTACGGGCTGCATGCCGTGGTCACCATGGGCACCGGCGCGGATGTCGAGGCTCAGCTTGGCGCGCTCGCCCAGCGCGGCATCGCCTCGGTCAAGCTGTTCATGACCTATCAGGGTTTCGCCGTTGACGACGACCTCTTCTTCAAGGTTCTCGATACGGCAAGGCGGTTGGGCTGGATCGTCATGGTCCATGCCGAGAACGACGCCGCGATCCGGCGCACGCGCCAGCGGCTGATCGATCTCGGCCGCATCGACATCCGCTATCACGTCGTTGCCCACAGCGAGACGATGGAGCGCGAGGCGACGCATCGCGCGCTGGCCTTCGCCGAGATGACCGGCGCGCGCATGACCATCGTGCATGTCTCGTCCTGGCAGTCGGCCGAGGAGGTGGCGCGGGCAAAGATGCGCGGCGTCGACGCTATCGCCGAGACCTGTCCGCAATATCTCTTTCTCGGCGCGGCCGATCTCGATCGCTCGGCAATCGATGCGGCGCGCTTCGTCTTCTCGCCGCCGCCGCGCTCGCCGCGCAGCCATGAGCATCTGTGGCAAGAGCTGATCAATGGCGGCATCGACCTCTGGTCGTCCGATCATTCGCCATATTATTTCGCCGACAAGATCGGCCGCTCCGAGACACCCGGTTTCACCACGACGCTGAGCGGCATTCCCGGCATCGAGACACGTCTGCCGCTGCTGTTTTCGGAAGGGCTGCTCACCGGTCGCCTGACGCTCGAGCGCTATCTCGACCTCACTTCGCGCAATGCGGCCTCGATCTACGGCTTCGCCGACCGCAAGGGCAGTGTCGCCGTCGGGCTCGACGCGGACCTGGCGCTGTGGGATCCGACGGCGCGCTGGACGCTCGGGCACAGGGCGCTGCATTCGCGCGTCGACTTCACGCCCTACGAGGGCAGGGTTGTCACCGGCAAGCCAAGCACCGTCCTGGTGCGCGGCGTGCCGGTGGTCGCCGAGGGCAAGCTGCAGGCGGAGCCGGGCTTCGGGCGTTTTGTGGCACGCACCGCCGCCGATCCGGCGCATCTCAGAAAACCAGTCGAGGATTGGACACCATGGCTCGATGCCTGACCATCGCCGTTTGCCAGACCGGACCGATCCAGCGCACCGCCACGCGCGCCGAAACGGTCGGGCGCCTGGTGCATCTCCTGGAGAAGGCTGCTTCCGCCGGCGCCGAGATCGCGGTGTTTCCAGAAATGGCGCTCACCACTTTCTTCCCGCGCTGGCGCATCGACGACCAGGCCGAGATCGATGCCTTCTTCGAAGCCTCGATGCCGGGGCGGGAAACGCAACGGCTCTATGATGCGGCGGCGCGGCTGAAGGTCGGCTTCGCGCTAGGCTATTGCGAGCTTGCGCAGGAAGAGGGCCGCACGCGCCGTTTCAACACAATGGATCTGGTCGGGCCGGACGGCGCCTTCATCGGCCGTTACCGCAAGATGCATGTGCCGGGCTCCAGCGAGCCGGCGGCGGGCACGACCACGCATCTCGAACGCCGTTACTTCGAACCGGGCAATCTCGGCTTTCCGGTCTTCGACTATCGCGGCGTGCGCGTCGGGCTTGCCATCTGCAACGATCGCCGCTGGCCGGAAACCTATCGCATGCTCTGCCTCAACGGCGCCGAGGTGGCGTTGCTCGGGTACAACACGCCGCTTTTGCTCGACGAAGCGCCGGCGCTGGCGCATCTGAGAATGTTCCACAACCATCTGCCGATGCAGGCCGGTGCCTACCAGAACACGCTCTGGGTCGCTGCCGCGGCAAAGGCGGGCCTGGAAGATGGGCAGGCGCTGATCGGCGGCTCCTGCATCATCGCGCCGACCGGCGAGATCGCGGCATTGGCGATGTCGCTCGACGACGAAGTCATCGTCCATCGCGCCGATCTCGATCTGATCGAGGTCTGCCGGAAGGTGAATTTCAACTTCGCGCTCTATCGCCGCCCCGATCAATACAAGCGCATCTCGGAACCGGTCTGAGGCCGCGATGGGCCTCGTCGAAACCAGTCACAACCAGGCCTCGATGCCGCCGTCGGTCGAGCCGCTGACGCTCGGCGAGATCGTCGAGAACGGCCTTTGCATCGGCTGCGGCCTCTGCCGTTCGATCGCAGGGGCGGGCCACATCGACATGGTGATGACGCCGGAGGGGCGCGAGCGGCCCGTGGCGTTGCAGGAATTGGACAAGTCGACATTGGCGAAGATCAACGCCGTGTGTCCGGGAACCCGGATCGCCGGTCCGATACAGGCGCAACTGCATGAGGCAAAGCTGTCGGACCCTGTCTGGGGGCCTGTCGAGCGGCTGGCGCTTGGCCGCGCGGGCGACCCCAAGGTTCGGTTTATTGGCTCCGGCGGCGGGACGCTGACGGCGCTCGGCCAATTCCTGCTCAGTTCGGGACGGGTCAAGTTCGTGCTGCATGTCGCGGCATCGCAATCCATGCCGATGCGCACGGAACGCAAGCTGAGCTTCGACGCCGCCTCGGTGCTCGAAGGCGCCGGCTCGCGCTATGGGCCGGCGGCGACCCTGGTGGATTTCAACGACATTCTCGACCGCGGCGAGCCTTTCGCGCTGATCGCCAAGCCCTGCGACATCACCGCCGTGCGCAATCTGGCGCGGCTCGATCCGCGCGTCGACGAGCATATGCGCTATGCGCTCGCCTTCGTCTGCGGCGGCGCCTCGGAGCTGACCAAGTCGGAACAGGTGCTGCAGCGTTTTGGCCTCGGCGAGGACGAGCTTGCTCTCTTCCGCTACCGGGGCCATGGCAATCCGGGACTCAACCGCATCGAAACTCGAGACGGCCGCGCCTTCGAGATCAGCTACCGGCAGCTCTGGGAAGACGAGGACAAATGGATGATCCAGCCGCGCTGCAAGATCTGCCCCGACGCGATCGGCCAGGTGGCGGATATCGCGGTATCGGATTCCTGGCTGAATGGCGGACCGGCCGTCGAGGATGAGCCGCTCAACGGTATCATCGTGCGCACCAAGCGCGGGCTGGAGCTTTTCGACGCCGCGGTCGAAGCCGGCGCGCTGGAGATCAAGCGCGAGAGCGGGATCGCCGAGATCAGCGAATTGCAGTCGCATCAGGTGCGCAAACGCCGCGCGGTCTGGGCGCGGCTGAAGGGTATGGAGATCGCCGGCAAGCCGGTGCCTTTCGTCACCGGTCTCGCCTTGCGCGAATGCGCGTCGCAGAATTCAGCGGGCGAGAATCTGGCCGAGGGACGTGGCGCCCGCGATCGAGCCCGGCGCGGCCGCCTGGGCGAGCCGCCTGCGGTGGCACGCGAAACAGTTTCAAAGGATGGGCAACCATGAGCGAGCAGACCGACGTGATCGTCATCGGCGGCGGCATGGCCGGGGCCGGTGCTGCCTTCGAGATTTCACGCACTTCGAAAGTCGTGCTGCTCGAGCGCGAGAGCCATTGCGGCTACCACACCACGGGACGTTCGGCCGCAAGCTTCACCGAGAACTACGGCAATGGCGTCATCCGCCGCATCGTGCTGGCAAGCCGGGCGTTTCTCACCGAGCCGCCGACAGGTTTTTGCGATTATCCGCTGCTCAGCAAGCGCGGCATGATCACCGTGGCGCGCGCTGATCAGCTTGATCTGCTGCGCGAGGATCTGGAGGCGGCGCAGGCGCTGGTGCCATCGATTGTGGCGATGACGCCGGCCGAAGCGATCGCGCGCGTGCCGGTGCTTCGCGAGGACTATCTGGCCGGCGCCTACATCGAACCGCATTCGATGGATATCGACGTCAATGGCCTGCACCAGGGGTTCTTGCGCGGAGCGCGCGCGCGCGGCGCCCGCATCCTCACCAAGGCCGGCGTGCGAGCCATCGGCAGGCAGGGCGGGCAATGGCGGGTCGAGACGGAAGCGGGAACATTCCTTGCACCGTTGATCGTCAATGCGGCCGGCGCCTGGGGCGATGAGATCGCGGCGATGGCCGGAGTGCGTCCGGTCGGCCTGCAGCCGAAACGTCGCACCGCCTTCAACATTCCAGCGCCGGCCGGTCTCGACATTAGCGACTGGCCGCTGGTCAACGATGTCGGCGCGGAATTCTATTTCAAGCCGGATGCCGGGCAGCTCTTCGTCTCGCCGGCCGATGCGACACCGTCGGCGCCGATCGACGCCTTTGCGGAAGACATCGATGTCGCGGTCGGCGCCGAGCGTCTCGAACGGGCAACGACGATCGAGGTGCAACGCGTGTCGCGCTCCTGGGCGGGTTTGAGAACGTTCGTCGCCGACGGCTCGCCGGTGGTCGGTCCGGACGACGAGTTGCCGGATTTCGTCTGGCTGGTCGGGCAGGGCGGCTACGGCATCAAGACCTCGCCGGCGTTGTCGCGTGTCTGCGCCAGCCTGATCGCCGACGGCGGGCTGCCCGACGATGTCGCCAGGCAAGGCGTTTCTTTGGACGATCTGACGCCGCACCGGCTGCGCGGCACCGAGGACGAAGCTCGACTGGTTGGTTCATGAGCAAGGCCGCACTGACAGCCGGTGGCAAACTGGCGGGACGCATCCTGGACGCGCTGGCCGAAGCTACGACGGACGCGCCGGGAATCACGCGCGTCGCCTACGGAGCCGGCGAGCGCTTCGCCCATGATCTCGTGCGCAAGGAGGCGGAAAAGCTCGGCGCTGTCGCGCGCGTCGACGCTGCCGGCAACCTCTATCTGACGCTGAAAGGCCGTGACCCGGATTTGCCGGCGATCTTCATCGGCTCGCATCTCGACAGCGTGGCGCATGGCGGCAATTTCGATGGCGCCGCCGGCGTCGTGGCCGGGCTCGCGGCAATGGCCGAACTGGTCGGGCAAAATATCCGCTTGGCGCGCGATCTCATCGTGCTGGCGACTCGCGCCGAGGAAGCGGTCTGGTTTCCGCTCTCCTATCCCGGCAGCCAGGCGGCGCTTGGCCTGCTCGATCCGCAGGCGCTCGAAGCCAGGCGTTCCGATAGCGGCCGTATGCTGGCCGAGCATATGCGCGAGGAGGGTTTCGACCCCGACGCGGTGCGACGCGGCGTGCCAGGCATCGATGCAGGCCGGATCGCTGCCTTCGTCGAGCTGCATATCGAGCAGGGGCCGCGCCTGGTCGCCGCCGGAGCGCCGGTCGGCATCGTTACGGGTATCGCCGGCGGCTTCCGCTATGTCGACGCGAAATGTCTTGGCGCCTATGCCCATTCCGGCGCCGAGCCGCGCTTCGCCCGCCATGACAGCGTGCTGGGCTTTGCCGATCTGGTTGCGGGCCTTGAGGCAGAGTGGGACGCGCTCGAACGCGACGGCCACGAGGCGACGATCACCTTTGGCCGCGTGCAGTCCGATCCGACACAGCATGGCGGCAGCCGTGTGCTTGGCGAGCTTGGCTTCACGCTGGATGTCCGCAGCGCCGAAGCAGCCGTTCTGGATCGCATCGAAAATCGGCTCCAGACCATTTTCGCCAAGGTGGGCGCCACGCGCGGCGTCACCTTCGAGCCCGGGTCCCGCTTCACCTGGGAACCGGCGACCATGTCGCCGAACCTGATCGGCAGGCTCGACCGTGCGGCCGCCGAACTGCAAATCCGCGCCCCGCATGTGCCGAGCGGGGCCGGGCACGATGCAGCCACATTCGCCGGCGCCGGCATTCCGACCGCGATGCTCTTCGTGCGCAATGAGAACGGCAGTCATAACCCGCATGAAGCGATGGAGATCGCCGACCTCGATCAGGCAATCCGGCTGCTCCTGCGTTTCGTCACCGATTTCGACAACTCACCGGACCAGCCATGAACCTCGCCAAGACTGCCTTGCTCGTCATCGACCTGCAGAATGAATACCGTCCCGGAGCGGCCTGGCCGGTCGTCGGCTACGACGCCGTGCTCGCCAACGCTGCCGCGCTGATCGAGGCCGCGCGCAAGGCGGGCGTGCCCGTCATCCATGCGCAGGCGTGGGTCAAGCCGGAAGAGCGTGAAGGCTATGCGCGGCAGGAAGAGATACTGACCGAGGAATTCCGCTCGGCGATCGCGGGCAGCGACGGCGCCGCGATCTGCGCCGAGGTAGCGGCGCAGCCGGGCGATATCGTCATCCACAAGCACTGGCCGAGCGCCTTTCGGCGAACCGAGCTTTCGCAACGGCTCGCCGCGCTCGGCATCGAAAATCTTGTCGTCGCCGGCGTGCTGACCGACAGCTGCGTGACCGAGAGCGTGTTCGATGCGGTCTACCAGGGCTTTCGCGTGTGGCTGGTGAAGGAAGCCTGCGGCAGCATGACGGAGGCGATGCACCGCACCGGCATGCTCGACATGGCGAACCGGCTCTATGGCGGCGGTATATTGCATCTGCCCGAAGCCCTGAAGGCGCTGACCGGCCAGTCCTTCGATGGCTGGCGCTGCACGCGGCCGGTGGAATTCGCCTACACGCTGGAGAGCGTCGACCGGATTTACGAGGCGCTGTGATCGGCGCCGCAGCCGCACGCGCCTCTGACGACCGTTTTTGAAGCCAAAGGCTTGAGAACCGCGCCGGGCAGCGCTCCGGTCGCCATGCCGCCGCGCCAGACCGAGATGCCGTTGACGAAGACATGTTCGATGCCGGCGGCGGGTCGGCGCGGCTCCTCAAAGGTGGCGGTGTCGATGACCGTCTTGGCATCGAAGATGACGAGGTCGGCGAAATTGCCTTCGGCCAGAATGCCGCGCTCTTGGATGCCGAATTCACGCGCGGGCAGGCCGGTCATGCGGAACACGGCCTCCTCCAGGCTGAATAGCCCGATGTCACGCGCGTAGTGCCCGAGCACGCGTGGAAAGGTGCCCCACAGACGCGGATGTGGATGGATGTCGTGCGGCAGGCCGTCCGAGCCGATCATGGTGTGCGGATGCGCGATGATGTTGCGGACGTCGTCCTCGTCGAGCTGGAAATAGACAGCACCTGCCGGCAGCAGACGCTCACCGGCCTCACGCTCGGTGCAGTTCCATTCGCGGGCGATGTCGGCAATCTCGCGCCTGGCCATCTCAGGATGCGGATCGGACCAGGTGACGAGGATCTTCAAGCCGGTGTCGCAGCGCTCCAGCCGGAGCACCGTCGAGCTCGCGGCATAGGGATAGACGTCCATGCCGATGTCCATCGTCTCGCGCGCCTGGTCGATCCTTTCCAGCGAGGGCCGGCTCTTGCCGAAATTGGCGCGGCCGGTGCACTGGTGGTGTGAGATGAACAGCTTGCCGCCGGCATGGTCGGCAATGTCGATGGCTTCCTCGATCGCCTCGTCCATAGTCTCGAAATAGTTACGGGTATGGGTGACGTAAGGGCCGCTAAGGCCGGCCGCCGTCGCGGCGAGCGCCTTCACTTCCTCGGTCGAGGAATTGACGGCCGGCGGATAGTCCAGCCCGGTGCTCAGGCCGAAAGCGCCTTCGGCCATGGCTTGAGCCACGGCTTCCTGCATCAGCGCTGTTTCGGCCTCGTTGGCGGGGCGGTCGGTCACCGGCATGCAGCGCTGGCGTAACGTCGTGTGGCCGACGAGCAGGGCCGCGTTGGTGGCGATGCCGCAGCGTTTCAGCTCGGCGACATAGTCGGCAAAGCGGTCGAAACGGAAATTCTCGCGACCGCCGACCAGCGTGAAGGGCGGTGGCGGCGTCCTGTCGAGCAGCAGCGGCGCCAGGCTGACGCCGCAATTGCCGGCGATCACCGTCGTCACGCCCTGGCTGATCTTCGGATCCATGCCGCGCGGTGTTAGCAGCGCGCCGTCGTCATGGGTGTGCACGTCGATGAAGCCGGGTGCGACCACCTTGCCCTTTGCATCGATTTCCTCGATGCCCTGCGCGTCTTCCAGCCGGCCGATGGCGGCGATCCGGCCCATCGTGACGGCGATATCCGCCTCGAAGCGGTCAGAACCGTCTCCGGAAATCAGCGTTGCGCGGCGGATGAGGAGATCATAGGGCATTGGGCGGCTTTCCTAGCTTTCCGGGTTGGCGGCGATCTCCTCGCGGCGGCGCGCGACATAGGCGTCGAGCTCTTCGCGGATCGCGGGGTCCATCGCCGGTTCCTCGTAGTCGTGCAGGGCCTGCTGCCAGAGCTCGGTCGCCCGCTCCAGCGCATCCTTTCCGCCCGCTTCTTCCCAGGCGCCATGGTTCTGCCAGTTGGACAGCATCGGCTGATAGAAGGCGGTGGTGTAGCGCGACATGGTGTGCTCGGCGCCGAAGAAATGGCCGCCGGCCGGCACCGACTTGATCGCCTCGAAGCCGAGATCGTCCTCCTGGAATGGCAGCGGCCGCAGGAACTCCATCATGTTCTGCAGGATCTCGACGTCGAGCACGAGTTTCTCGTAGGACGCCGTCAGCCCGCCCTCCAGCCAGCCGGCCGCGTGGTAGATCAGGTTGGCGCCGCCGAGAACCGCGCCCCATGTGGCCATCTCGGTCTCGTAGGCGGCTTGCAGGTCGACGACATTGGAAGCGTTCGCGTTGGAGGTGCGGTAGGGCAGGTTATAGCGCCGCGCCAACTGCCCGGCGATGATGTTGGCTTTGGCGTTCTCCGGCGTGCCGAAAGCCGGCGCGCCCGACTTCATGTCGACATTGGAGGTGAAGGCGCCGTACATCACCGGCGTGCCGGGATTGACGAGCTGCGTCAGCACGACGCCGAACAGCGCTTCGGCGTTCTGCTGGCAGAGTGCCGCGGCCAACGTCACCGGCGTCATCGCGCCCATCAGAGTGAAGGGCGTGACGGTCACCGGCTGGCCGTGCTCGGCCATGGCGATCAGCCCTTCCGCCATCGCATCGTCGAATAGGCGCGGCGAGTTGATCGAGATGATCGTCGTCACGCCCGGCGAGGCGCGCATCTCCTCGACGCCGATGCCGCGGGCGATCGCCATCATGTTGATGCCGTCCATCGCCCTGGCGCGGCCGATCGCGGTGCAATGGAAGGAGAGATCGCTGAGCGTCAGATTGGCGTGGTAGGTGTCGAGATGACGCGCATTGGCCGGCAGTTCCATCGGCGCCACCACCTGGTTGCCGATGATGTGGATGGCGTTGAAGTGGTGCGCCAGCCGGATGAAGTTCTGGTAGTCGGGAAGACTGCCCTGGCGGCGGCCATTGATGCGGTCATGCACGTTGGGCGGGCCGGCGACCAGCCCGAAAACCAGCGAATTGTCGCCGAGATGGACCTGCTTTTCCGGGTTGCGGCTGGTCAGCGTGAAGGACGACGGCGCGTTGCGCAGGGCCTCGGTCACCAGGCATTCATCGATCCTGATGGTCTTTTCCTCGCGATCGACGATGGCGCCGGCAGCGGCGAACAGGTCCATCACCTTCTCGCTCATGACGCGGATGCCGAGCTCCGACAGGATGCGCATCGAGGTCTTGTGCAGCTGTTCCATACGCTCCTCGTCGAGAAGCTGCATGGGCGGGTAGGGGTTTTTCACGCTCTGCCAAGGCAGTTGCGCGATGCCACCACCGCTGCGCCCGAGTTTCGATCGGCGACCGCCGCCACGCCTGTCCTGTGACATAAGTTTGTTCCCTTCCGGCTTCAGTACCCGCGCTCCGGATTGACCGCGTTCTCCAGCGGCTCGCCTTTGCGGTAGCGCGCCAGATTGTCGGCGAACATGCGCACCGATTTGATGTCCCAGCCGTCATAGACCGCCGCGCAATGCGGCGTGACGGCGACGTTGTCGTAGGCCCAGAGCGGATGCTCGGCCGGCAACGGCTCGGTGGCGAAAACATCGAGCGCCGCGCCCTTGATCTGCTTGTTGTCGAGCGCGCCGAGCAGTGCGGCTTCCTCGACGACGCCGCCGCGCGAAATGTCGATCAGGACGGCGGAAGGCTTCATGGCGGCAAAGGCGGCCTCGCCAAGCAGGCCGCGCGTTGTGGGCAGCAATGGCACGCAGCAGACGATGAAATCGGCGCGGCCCATCAATGCCAGCAGCCCATCTGGACCGTGCACCTCGTCGAGCGCCGGCATGGCTTTCGGTCGCGCGCGGATGCCGAGCGCGCGCATACCCATTGCCTGCGCGCGGCGCGCGACGGCCTCGCCGGTCTTGCCAAGGCCGAGGATAAGGACGGTCTTGCCCTCGATCGGCTCAACGTGGCCGCCGCCCCATTGGCGGGTCAGCTGCCGACGCTCGAAACCGCGCAGGTCGAGCGAGAAGGAGAGCATCGCGCCGAGCGCATATTCGGCCAGCATGCCGGCGGCGACGCCGGCCGAGTTCGTGACGGTCACATGCGCAGGATCCCAGCGCCCGAGATGGTCGGTGCCGGAGCCGCCGATCGACACCCATTTCACCGTCGGGCTCTCGACGAGCGCCTGGCGCGGATAGCGCGGCGTGCCGTCGAAGCGGATCGAATAGACCACTTCCGCGGCGGTCCGCTCGATCAGCGCGGGAAGACCGGCATAGGTGTCGCAGGCATGGACATCGAGGTCCGGATGCGTTTCGGCGAGCACGGCAAGCGCGCCGGCCGGCTTGTCGGTGTGCAGGATGACGGTTGGGCGCGCCGACATCGCGACCTCACTTGCCGCCGATATGGTCGGCGGCGCTGCCGAGGGCGGCAAGCAGCGCCTGGCCGTTTTCCAGCGTCGCGTTCTCATGCGGCGCGCGCAGGTTCAGCCAGCGCCGGTCGCCGGACTTGACCGCAAGCACCGCCTTCATCGCCGGGATCAGCCCGGCATCCTGGATCACCTTCCGGAACGCCTTGATCGCGGCATCCGCCTCCGCGACGTCCTCGCCCTTCCGGGCCGCGTCATAGAGGCGGCGGATGGCGGCGGCGTTCAGATTGACGGTGGCCGAAATACAGCCTGCAGCGCCGCTGGCGAGACCCTTGGTGAGCTGCGCCTCCGAGCTCGGAAAGACCGAAATACCGGGCGCGGCGGCGATGACGGCGGCCGTGTTGTTCCAGTCGCCGGCGCTGTCCTTGTAGGCGACCACCGTGTCCGGAAAGGCCTTGCTCAGCCTGGCCGTCAGGGCGGGGCTGACCGGCACGCCGGAGTTTTGCGGGATGTGATAGAGGATCACGCGCATCGACGGCTTTGCCACCTTCTCGATCAGTTCGCTGTAGTAGCGCGCCTGACCGTTGTCGCCGGCGCCGGTGTAGAAGAACGACGGCAGCACCATGACCGCGGCGCAGCCGAGGCCAACGGCATGGGCCGATAATTCGACCGTTTCCGGCAGCGCGGTGACGCCGGTGCCGGGCATCAGCCGGTCCGGCGCGATGCCGGCCTCGACCAGCCATTCCAGCGCCTGCATGCGCTCGCGCAGGGAGACAGACAGCGCTTCGCCCGTCGTGCCGAAGGGCGAGAGGAAATGCGCGCCCTGGCCGAGCACCCATTTGGCGTGGGAAATCCAGAGATCGCGCGCGATGCGGCCATCGTCTTCGAACGGCGTCAGGATCGGGGCGATGGTTCCGTGCGGGCGGGTCATGAATGTCCTCTATGCTGGTCTATGTGGCCGGCCATCGCCGCGACGGCGCGAGCGAAGTAGGCCGAGGCGGCGATGTCGAAGAGTATGTCGAAACCTGCCGGCGAACGAAACGTCACGGCCTCGATATGGCCGACGCGCGTCTGTGCGATATCGTCAGCACCGAATTTTTGGGGTCTCAGGTCCAGCGCGCAAAGACTGCTCATCGCTTCGGCATGGCGAGGACCGGAAAGGCGCATCCACGCCCAGCCTTCCTCGCGCCATGAGGAGTAGCCTTTCGGCGCCGCCGCGACATGCCAGGTGTTTTTGAAGTCGGCGACCGTCTCGCCGGCGTCCTCGGCGAGAAGCAGGATGTCTTCGTTGCCGAGGCGAAGGACCCGCATGCCGCGATGGTCGCCGATGCGATTGACGGCCGGCAGCGTGACGCCTTGCGCGGCGAGCCAGGCGGCGCTGCCGCCGCCTTTCAGGCCGAAGCGCGGCTTGTCTGCAAGATCGCTGAGCGCGACCGCGCCGGAAATCAGCTTCGTGCCGGCGGCCGCGCCGCCGGGCATGAAGGGGTAGACGCGTGTCGCGGTGCCGGCGGCCATCTAGATCTCCTGCCGCGCGTTGGTCGGGTCGAAGAAGGCGTGAGCGACGACCGGCGCCTCGACCAGCTCGCCATTGCGGCACTTCACCGTCACGCGGCTGCCTTCCGCCTGGTCGTCGACATGGACATAGGCGAGCGCGATATGAGCCTCAAGCGACGGCGAGTATCCGACCGATGTGATCTGGCCGACAGGGGCGCCGGCGCGCAGCACCAGGCAGCTCTCGCCGGGAATGTTGCGGCTGCCGGCGGGGAATTGCAGGCCGACCAGCTTGCGCGTCTGCCCGAGCCTTGCGCGCATCTCGATGGAGCGCTTGCCGACGAAGAACGGTTTCTTCTTCGAGACCGCCCAGCCGAAGCCCAGCTCGTCGGGCGTGGTGATCGCATCCGTGTCCTGGCCGATCAGGATATGGCCTTTCTCCAGGCGCAATATGCGCGACGCCTCCAGCCCATAGGGACGCAGGCCATGTGGTCCGCCCGCCGCCATCACCGCGTCCCACAGGCTGGACGCCAGGCTCGAAGGGCAATGCAATTCGTAGCTTAGCTCGCCCGTGAAGCCGATGCGCATGACCCGCATCGGGATGCCGCCGACGACGCCTTCGCGGCCGCTGAGATAGGGGAAGGCGCCGCGGCTGAAATCGATGTCGCTGTCCAGCGCCTCAAGCACCAGGCGCGCCTTGGGTCCGGTGACGTTGAGGCCTGAAAACGCGCCGGTCAGGTTGAGCACGTCGACCTTCAGCCGCCATTCGGCATTCCAGAACAGCATGTCGGCATAGACGCGCGCGACCGCGCTGGTGGTCGCCGTCACATAGAACTGGTCCTCGGCCATCCGGTAGGCGACGCCGTCATCGATCACTGAGCCCATCTCGTTGAGCATCAGGCAGTAGCGGACGCGGCCGGTGGGCTGGTTGGCATGCGCCATCGTGTAGAGGCGGTCGAGAAATTCACCGGCGTCCGGTCCGCGGATCTCCAGCTTGCCGAGCGTGGAGACGTCGAGCAGGCCGACGCCTTCGCGCACGGCGAGGATTTCCTCGCGGACAGCTTCCTCGGCACTGCTTGCGTCGCCATAGTAGTAGGGCCGCCACCACGCGCCGACCGGCTTCATCGCAGCCTTCAGCGCGATGTGTCGCGCATGCAGCGCCGTGCGGCGCTCCAGCGCCTCGTGATGGCCGGCGAGCACGCCGAGCGTTTCCGGCCCCACCGGAGGACGCGCCGTGGTGATGCCGATCTCGCCGACCGTCCTACCGGTCGCCTCGGCGACGATGCGGGCCGTCGCAAGGGCCGAATGACGTCCCTGGCTCGGGCCCATGCCGACCGTGGTGAAGCGCTTGACGAGCTCGATCTCGCGATAGCCGTCCCTGGTCGCGTTCTGCAGATCCTTGACCTGGAGGTCCTCGTCGAAGTCGACGAAGTCGCGTCCCTTGGGATCGGCGACGACCGGCTGCACATAGCGTGGCCGAGCGCTCTTCGGCGTGACCGGAGGTTCTGCCGCCACCGCATGGCCGAGCCGCGAAAGCGCTGTTGCAGCCGCATGCCGGCCGCTGGCGATTGCGTCCTGCAACTCGTCCGTTCCGGCAACGGCGCCGGCGAGTTGGACGGGACCTTCCGGGAGCGTGATCGTCATCGTTTGCGTGCCGGCATCGTAGCCGACCTTGCCGCCGGCCTGGCACGGCAACTGCCATGCCGGCGCCTGGCCGACCGAAACGGCCAGCAGGTCGCAGGCGATCCAGTTTCCGCCGACACGGACACGGGCGAGATGGCGGTTTCCGGCCGTGCCTTCCGCCGCCTCGACGGTTGCGCCTTTCCGGACGGCGACACCCTTGCCGCGGAGTTCGGCCTCCAGCGGGCCGGCGTCGCCGGCCGATCCCGGATCGACGAGCTCGACGACCGATACGCCTGCGTCCAGCAGATCGAGCGCCGTCCGATAGCCGTCTTCATTCGCGGCCAGAACCACGGCGCTGTGACCGGGCCGCACGCCATAGTGCCGGATCAGCCGCTGGGCAGCGCCGCCGAGCATGATTCCCGGCAGGTCGTTGTTGCGGAAGACGGCCGGCTGGTCGATGGCGCCGGTCGCCAGGATCACCTCGCGGGCGCGTGTGCGATGAAGCCGATTGCCTTCGATCAGCGGCAGCCAGTTGTCTTCGTACCAGCCATTGCAGACAGTGCCGGTCAGCACCTTGAGATTGGGCAGCGCCTCTAGCCGCGATGACAGGCCGGAAAGGGTGGCTGGATCGCAGCGGCCGTAGCTCAGCGAGCCGCCGACCTCGGGATTCTCGTCGCACAGCACAACATCGGCTCCGGCCTCTGCGGCGGCAATCGCGGCGCTCAGTCCCGCCGGGCCGGCACCGACGACGAGCACATCGCAATGCAGATGCGTCTTGTCGAAATGCCGATGCGGAGCCTTGGTGTCGACCACGCCCAGGCCTGCCTTGCGGCGGATGATCGGCTCCCAGAATTTCAGCCAGCTGTCGCGGCGCGGACCCATGAAGGTGCGGTAGTAGAAGCCGACCGGCAGGAAGCGGCCGAACCTGTCCATGACGGCGTCGCGGTCGCGTTCGAGCGAGCCGTTGACGTTCTGCGCGCTGACCCGCAGCCCTTCGCTGATCGGCGTGCGCTCAGCGGCGGCGTTCGGCTCCGACGGCAGTTGCACCAGCGCGTTGGCGTCGGCCCCGGTCATCGACAAGATGCCGCGCGGGCGATGGTATTTGAACGAGCGCGACAGCACCCATTGACCGGAAGCGGCGAGTGCGCTGGCGATGCTGTCGCCCTCATAACCTTCGAACGGTTTGCCTTCGAACGTGAAGCGGATGCGGCGGCTTCGATCGATCCGACTTCCGAAAGGCGCGGGCAGCCGGTTCATGCGCGATCCCGCTGCTCGGACGCATCGAAGGTGCGGATGATCTCGTTGCTGACGAGATCGCGCTCGGCCAGGAAGAAATAGTTGCTCGGCACGTGCCGCCACCACTCGACCACGATGCCTTTGCGGTTTTCGGCGCGGAACAGGTGCCGCGACCATTCCCTGTCTGCGGTTGCGTTGGGATCGGGCCGCGCGCGCACCGGTCCGAAGGACTGGAACTCGTCGATGTTGCGCGGGCCGTTCATCGGGCAGGTCAAAAGCTTCATCGTCAATGGCTCGCGGCGGTCGCGCCCATTTCATTGAGCGGCCTGAAGGTTTCGAACCGCTCCAATGCAAATGGTTTCAGGATGTCGGGCACACGGCCGTCGGCGATGGTCTGTGCCATGCGTTTTCCAGCGACCGGCGTCGCCTTGAAGCCCCATGTGCCCCAGCCGCAGTCGAGCCACAGATTGGCGAGCGGGCTCGCGCCCATGATCGGGCTGTAGTCCGGCGTCATGTCGGTGATGCCGGCCCATTGCCTCAGCAGCTGCACGCCCTGCAGGAAGGGGAAGAGGTGGACGGCGCCTTCGGCGAGGTGCTCCTTCATGTCGAGTGTCGAGCGCGTCGAGTAGAGCTGGTAGGGATCGGAGCCGCCGCCGATGACGACCTCGCCGCGCGACGACTGCACGAGGTAGGTGTGCAGCGAAACCGACGAGACCAGCGTGTTGAGCCAGGGTTTCAGGGGCTGGGTCACCATCGCCTGCAGCGGATAGCAGCGGATGGGAAGCTCGACGCCGGCCATCAGCGCAACGTCGTAGTTCATGCCGCCGGTGGCGACCAGAACCTGGCCGCAGGCGACGCGGCCCCTGTTCGTCTTGACGGCCTGGACCCGGTCGCCGACGACCTCGAAGCCCAGCACCTCGGTGCGTTGGTGGATCTCGACGCCGCGCCGCGACGCCTGGGCGGCGTAGCCCCAGGCGACGGCATCGTGGCGCGCCGTTCCGCCGTCGGCATGCCAAAGCCCGCCGAGGATTTCGAGCGGGCCGCCATAATCCATATTCAGAAGCGGACAGAGCTCCTCGACGCCCTTCTGGTCGACGACCTCGGTGCGGGTGCCCATGTGCTTGCCCATTTCGGCGCGCATGTGGAAACTGCGCATCGTCGCCTCGCTATGCGCCAGCGTGAGCTGGCCGCGCTGCGAGAACATGACGTTGAAGTCGAGCTCCTGCGACAGGCGCTCGAACAGTTCGACGCCTTCCTTGTAGAAGGCGATGCCTTCCGGCGTGATGTAGTTGGAGCGGATGGTGGTGGTGTTGCGCGCCGTGTTGCCGCCGGCGAGATAGCCTTTCTCCAGCACCGCAACGCTCTTTATGCCGCGATATTTGGCAAGATGATGCGCGCAGGACAGTCCATGCCCGCCGCCGCCGATGATGACGACGTCGTAGGCCGGCTTCAACTCGGGCGTGGCGGGGATGTCGCCGCTGACCGGATAGTCCCTGCTGAGACCGTATTTCAGAAGCCTGAAGGGCATTGCGCGCTCAGCTCAAAGTCTTGGGAGGATCGTAGAGCAGCGCCGAGAGATCGGAGAAGCGGCTGTCGCGGTCGTTGAGCGAGAGCACCGCGTTGCGGATCGCCGCGGCGCGGCCGGATCCGAGCACTGGTGCTGCGAACTGCATGTATTTGGCCTCGACGTCCTGCGCCGTCATCGGTGCTTCCGGGCCGCCGCGCGCATGCACGTCGCCCGACGCCAGCACGCGTCCGTCCGTGGTCGAGATGACGACGTCGGCCCAGCGGCCGGCCGGGAAGCGGGCGGTGTGGCGCTCGGATTCGGTCACCGCGATGCGGGTGAGCATGTCGGCGACCGCGGCGTCGGCGAGCCCGGCGCCGGAAATATGCCCGAGCCCGATACGCCCATGGATGATGAAGGTAGCGACGGCGAAGCGCAGGCTGTATTGCGCCTTCGAAGTCGTGTCCGGCATGCCGTCGAACAGCGTGGCCGCATAATGGAAGCTGTTGACCTGGACGCGGGCGATGTCGGACGGAGCGAGATTGTGCGCCTGGCAGAGCCCGCGCACCGCGTCGATCGCCGCATGCGCCCAGCGGCAGATCGGGTAGGGTTTTACATATTGGTGCAGCGCCTGCCAGAAGACGCCGAGATCCTGCCAGTGCGTCGCGACGTCAGGCGCTTCCACCGTGATCGCCGGCGCGCCGGTGAAGCCGCGCTCGGCAAGCACCGCCGCCGAAAGGCCGATGAGGGCTCCGGGACCGGAGCCGTCATGCAGCATCGTCGGGGTGGCGATCTCGCGCATCATCTGGCTGCGCGGGCCGTGATACTCGGCAATGCCGAGCGCTTCGCGCAATTGCGTTTCATCGAGCCGCCGCAGCCGCGCCGCCACGGCAGCCACGCCCAAGGCGTTCCAGGCGCCGGAGGTATGGTAGTCGCTCACCGTCGCATGCAAGGCGATGCCGGCCCGGCCGGCAACTTCGTAGCCGATCACCAGGGAGGCCAGCGCCTCCGGCCCGGTAAGGTCGGGCCTCGCTTCCGCGAGCGCGGCAAGCGCCGGCACGACCGCGACGCCGATATGGCCCTTGGTCGGGCTGTAGCCGTCGTGGCCGTCGAGATTGTCGGTCTGCGTGGCGACGGCGTAGGCCGCGCCGGCAATGCTGGCGCGGCGTCCGTCGAACAGCATGCGGGCCGAATATTGCGGATCGCTTGAACCATAGAGCAGCACGGCGGCGTCGCGCGCGATCCGGCCCGCGTCCATCGGCCCGGCCGCGATGGCGATGCCGAGTGTGTCGAGCAACAGGTAACGCGCCTGTGCCAGCACCGGTTGGGGAAAGACGGAAGCGGGGCGCCGCAGCACGAAATCGGCGAGGCGCGTGAACGTATCGGAACTGACGACAGGCCCCTCACGCCGGTATGACGGCACAGCCACGCGCTAATCTCCCCTGTCTCTCCACAACATCAATAAATTGGGTTCATCGCGCAAGCACGCGATTAGTTTGGCGGCTTTGACCAAAAATATTGATGCCATGTCGCTTGTCTGCGATTGAATGGCCGGTTGCCCATGCGATAGCTATGGCGATCGTGGAGCAGGAGACCCGGATGAAGCCGCCGCCCCCGTTGAATTATATCCGCTCGTTCGAGAGCTCGGCCCGCCATTTGAGCTTCACCACGGCGGCCAAGGAACTGGGCTACACGCAAGCGGCGGTCAGCACGCATGTGCGTGCCCTCGAACATTATATCGGCCGGCAGCTGTTCATTCGCTATCCGCGCAGCCTGAAGCTGACCGAGATGGGGGAGGCGTTCCTGCCGACCTTGCGCCAGGCGCTCGACCAGATCGACCAGGCGACCGAGGCGATCGTCGCGTCCTCGCGCAACCGCACGGTGGTGGTTTCCTGCCCGATGAGCCTTGCCGAAAACTGGCTGGCCGGCTGCATGGCCGCCTTCCGCAAGAAGCACCCCGAGATCGAGATCGTGCTGCACGGCACGATCTGGGAAGACTTGAGCGAGCAGATCGCCGACATCACCATCTCGACGCGGCGCTTCGACGACAGGCCGCCTTCGGCGATCCCGCTCTGGAACGACGAACTGGTCCTGCTCTGCGCTCCCGCCGTGCTCGAGGGCGAGCATGCGCTGAAGACGCCGCAGGACATGCTCAAGGTGGACTGGATCTTCGTGCATGGCCGTCAGGAATATTGGCAGGTGGTGACCGATGCGCTCGGCGTCGACCTGGAGGAGCACGACAAGGGCCTGTCGACCAATGCTTCCAACATCGCGCTCGAGCTTGCCGCCATGGGGGCCGGCCTCGTCGCCACGCAGCGCTCGCTTGCGCATGCCTATATGCGCCGCGGATTGCTCGTCGAGCCGTTTCCGATCCGGCCGCCAAGTCCCTGGAACTACTATCTGACCGAGAGCCAGTTTTCGAAGGGAAACATAGCGCGCACGGTCAAGGAGTGGATCCTGTCCAGGGCCAGGGAAGACGCCGCCTAAACGCGGCAGCGCCGTCGCCTTCAAAAATTTGACGGGCCAATGGCATTGTTTTTTTAGGCCTTCAAGGCCGGCTTTCTGCGGTTTGTGAAAGGCCGAGCCCTTCCGGGATTTTTGCATCGCCCCTAACATGCGTAACCGCAAGGGGAATGTAACGGGCGGAAAAGCCCTGAACCGGAGAACAACGATGACAATGTTCAAGAGCAACGGTGACCGCGTCCCGACGGTCATCGAAAGCTACGCAGCCGAAGTCAAAAGCGGCCGGATGGACCGCCGCGAATTCCTGGCCATGGCGAGCGTGATGGGCGCTTCCACGGCGCTGGCCTACTCGATGGCGGGGATCGAGCCGGCCAAGGCCGCGGCGATCGTGCCCGGCAAGAAGGGCGGCATCCTGAAGATGCAGATGATCATCAAGGATATGAAGGATCCGCGCGCCTGGGACTGGTCGGAAATCGCCAATGTCATGCGCCAGTGCAACGACTACATGATCCGCTACACCACCGATTTTACCTTCGAGGGCCACCTGGTCGAAAGCTGGGAGGTGAGCGATGACGCCATCGAATACACGCTGCATCTGCGCAAGGGCGTGAAATGGTCGAATGGCGACGACTTCAACGCCGACGACATCGTCCATAATATCGAACGCTGGTGCGATAAGGCGGCCGAGGGCAATTCGATGGCCGGCCGCATGGGCTCGCTGATCGACCCCGCCACCAAGAAGGCGGCCGCCGGCGCCATCACCAAGATCGACGACCACACGGTGAAGCTGAAATGCAACCAATCGGACGTCACCATCATTCCGGGTTTTTCCGATTACCCGGCGGTCATCGTCCATCGCGACTTCGACAAGAACGGCGCCGACATGCTCAAGACGCCCGGCACCGGCCCGTATGAACTGATCTCCTACAAAGTCGGCGAGTCGGCTTCGGTGCGGCGGCGCAAGGACTTCACCTGGTTCGGCGGCGAGCCCTATCTCGATGGCGTCGACTGGACCGACTACGGCTCGGATGCGTCCAACCCCGCCATCGGCAGCGCCTTCGAGGCTGGCGAGATCGATTGCAACTACCAGACCGTCGGCGGCACCGTCGACCTCTATGACAGCATGGGCCTGGTCAAGGAGCAGGTGGTCACCGCCGGCACGATCGTGCTGCGCACCAACGTGACCAACAAGCCTTACGACGACAAAAGAGTGCGCAACGCCATCCAGCTCGCGGTCGACAACGAGACGGTGCTCAAGCTCGGCTATAGCGGCTTGGGCCAAGTTGCCGAGAACCACCATGTCTGCCCGATCCATCCGGAATATTACGCGCTGCCGAAAGTCCCGCGCGACCTCGCCAAGGCAAAGGCGCTGATGGCCGAGGCCGGCCAGACGGACCACGTGTTCGAGCTCATTTCCTATGATGCCGACTATGTGAAGGATCCGGCCGACGTCGTTGCCGCGCAGATGCGCGACGCCGGATTCAAGGTCAAGCGCACCATCATTCCAGGCTCCTCGTTCTGGAACGACTGGACGAAATATCCGTGGTCGACCACCGACTGGGGCATGCGGCCGCTGGGCGTGCAGGTGCTGGCGATCGCCTATCGCAGCGGCGAGGCGTGGAATGAGTCGGGCTACGCCAATCCGGACTTCGACAAGAAGCTCAACGCGGCTATGGCCATCGCCGACCCCGAGAAGCGCAAGGAACTGATGAAGGACGTCCAGTTCATCCTGCAGGACTCAGGCATCCTCGTCCAGGCGTTCTGGCGCTCGCTCTACCGTCACCACGCCGCTTACGTGAAGAACCTTGGCATGCATCAGACGTTCGAACTGCAGCTGGATAAGGTCTGGCTGGACAAGGCCTGAAGCGGTCAATCGCGACAAGTATCTCAGGGGCGCATGTTGCGCCCCTGAATTCGCCGGCGACTGTGATTGCCCAGTCGGCTAAACCAACTCGCAGAGCGTTTCGAAAGAACGCGAGACAAGTCGCCGAACAAAGGAAGAAACCTCGATATGCGTACTCATGCACAAGCCGTTGTCATTGGCGGCGGTCTGATCGGCTGCTCGATCCTCTATCACCTCGCCAAGTTCGGCTGGACGGATGTCGTCCTCCTGGAGCGCAGCGAGCTGACCTCCGGTTCGACCTGGCACGCGGCCGCCAACATCCACGGCCTGCATGATTCCACCAATATCAGCCGCCTGCAGCATTACACGATGGCGCTCTACAAGGAGCTGGAGGCCGAGACCGGCCAGGGTTGCGGCATCTTCCAGCCGGGCTCGCTCTATCTCGCCCAAACGGAGGCGCGCGAGCATCAGCTGAGGCTTCAGGAAGCCAAGGCGCGGCGCTACAAGATGAATTTCTACGAAGTCGGCCGCGACGAAGCCGAGCGGCTGCATCCGCTGGTCGATTTCGACGGCATTCGCTGCATCATGTATGAGCCGGAGGGCGGCAATGTCGATCCGTCGGGGGTGACGGCGGCCTATGCGGCGGGTGCCCGCCAGCGCGGCGCCGAGATCCATCGCTTCACACCGGTCACGGCGACCGAGGCGCAAGCCGACGGCAACTGGATCGTGCGCACGCCGAAGGGCGACATCCACACGCAATGGGTGGTCAACGCCGCCGGCCTATGGGGCAGGGAGGTCGCCGCCATGGCGGGGCTGCAATTGCCGCTGATCCCGACCGAGCACCAGTATTTCGTCACCGAGACCATTCCCGAGATCGCCTCGATGGGCCGGCGCCTGCCGTCGGTCGCCGATCGCGACGGCGAATATTACCTCCGCCAGGAAGGCCTGGGGCTGCTCATCGGCGCTTACGAGCGCAACATGAAGTTCTGGGCCGAGGACGGCACGCCGATGGATTTCGGCCACGAGCTGTTTCCCGACGATCTCGACCGCATCGAGGAGAACATGATGCGCGCCATCCAGCGCGTTCCGGCGATCGCCGCCGCCGGCGTCAAGAAGGTGATCAACGGCCCGATGATCTGGTCGCCGGACAGTGCGGTGCTGTTCGGGCCGGTGCCGGAGCTCAGCAACTATTTCTGCTGCAACGGCATCATCCCGGGCTTCTCGCAATCGGGCGGCATGGGCAAGCTTGCGGCCGAATGGATGATCGAGGGCGAGCCGACGCTCGACATGTTCGGCTGGGACATGGCGCGCTTCGGCCATTGGGCCGGCAAGGCCTTCACCAAGGCCCGCGTGCAGGACCAGTACAGCCATCGTTTCAAGATCCATTTCCCGAACGAGGAGCGCGCCGCCGGCCGTCCGGTGAGGACCCGTCCGGTCTACGAGATGCAGAAGCAAATGGGCGCCGTGTTCGGCCTCAATTTCGGCTGGGAACATCCGCTGTGGTTCGCCGCGGAAGGCGAGCCGCGCGAGGAGACGATCGGCTTCACGCGCCAGAACTGGTGGGGGCCGGTCGGCCGCGAAGCCCGCATGTTGCGCGAGCATGCCGGCATCATCGACATCTCCAATTTCGCCAAATACGAGGTGAAGGGGCCGGACGCGGAAGCCTGGCTGAATGCGGTCTTCGCCAACCGCATGCCGACCACGGTCGGCAACTCCTGCCTGACGCCGCTGATCGGCAAGCGCGGTGGCATCGCCGGCGACTTCACCGTGACCAGGCTCGCGGACGACGCGTTCATGGTGATCGGCTCGGGCATGGCCGAGCGCTTCCACCAGCGCTTCTTCAAGTCCGTGCCGCTGCCGGCGGGCACGACCTTCCGCTCGCGCACGGAGGAGCTTGGGGGCTTCAACGTCGCCGGGCCGAAATCGCGCGAATTGCTGCAGCGGCTGACCAATGACGACCTGTCGAACGAGGCCTTCCCGTTCATGCGTTCGCGCCAGATTACGGTCGCCGGCGTCGATGTCGTGGCGCTGAGGGTCTCCTTCACCGGCGATCTTGGCTGGGAGCTGCATTGCCAGGCAGCCGACCAGATCGAGCTCTATCGGGCGCTGCTCAAGGCAGGCGCGGAGGTCGGCGCCGGGCCGGTAGGCTCGCGGGCACTGATGTCGCTGCGCGTCGAGAAGGGCTACGGCAGCTGGAGCCGCGAATATTCGCCGGAATACTGGCCGCAGGAGGTCAAGCTCGACAGGCTGATCAAGACGGACAAGGAATTCCTCAACCGCGAAGCCTATCTCGCCATCGCCGGCAAGCCGGCCCGGGACGAACTGATCATGCTTTCCGTCTCGGCAAAGGACGCCGATGCCACCGGCGGCGAGCCTATCTTCCTGCCGGACGGCACGCCGATCGGCCAGGTGTCGTCCGGCGCCTATGGCTATTTCGTCGATCAGTCGCTGGCCATGGGCTACGTCAAGGCCGGAACCGCCAAGGCCGGCGACAAGGTAACCGTCGCCATCCTTGGGCGGCCGCATGACGCGGTGCTGCTCGCGCATCCGCCGTTCGACCCGGAAGGCAAGCGGCTGCGCTCGTAGCGGCCGCTATTGTTTGAGAATTGGTCGGCGGCGACCGTGCCGCCGACGGCTCAGCCGCCGAACCGGTCAAGCCAATGGCGGGCGAGGTCGGAGCGGCGGCAGACCCAGATGTCGGGATGGGACGTGACCTTGTCGAGGAAGCGCTCCAGCCCGATCATGCGACCCGGCCGCGCCGCCAGCCGGCAATGCAGCGACACCGTCATCATGCGCGGGGTCTTCTGGCCTTCCTTCAGAAGCCAGTCGACGCCGTCGCTGACATATTCGAAGAACTGGCTGCCCGTCTCCAGGCCTGAACCGCGCGAAAAACGGCTGTCGTTGTTGTCGAAGCTATGCGGCACGACAAGGTGCCGCCTGGCGCCGACATCGACGAAGTAGGGAAGGTCGTCATTGTAGTCGTCGCAGTCGAACAGGAAGCCGCCATGTTCGACCACCAGCCGCCTCGTGTTGAGGCTTGGCCGGCCGGTGTACCAGCCCTGCGGATCGATGCCGGTGACCTTGCGGACCGCATCCACCGTCATGGCGATATGCTGGCGCTCTTCCTCTTCGCTGAGCGGCGCGTAGTCGATCCAGCGCCAGCCATGGCAGACAATGTCGCTGCCAAGTGCCGCGATCGCCTTGCCCGCCGCCGGGTTGAGCTCCAGCGCGCGCCCGACGACGTAGAAGGTCGGGATCACGCCCTTGTCCTGGAACAGCGAGATCAGCCGCCAGACGCCGACGCGCGAACCGTACTCGTAAAGCGATTCCATGTTGCGGTTGCGCAGGCCGGGTGCGGCGGGCGCCACGGCAAGGTCGGACAGGATCGCTTCGGAGACGCCGTCGCCTTCGCCGATGCTGTATTCGGCACCTTCCTCGTAGTTGACGACGATGTTGAGCGCCAGTTTCGCGCCGCCGGGCCACTCAGCCTGCGGAGGCTGGTCGCCATAGCCGATGAAATCGCGGGCGGGCAGATACGGCATATGGGACGTCACGTCTTGTAAACCCCTCAGATGGAGCCCTACCAGCATTGCCGGCCGCGTATGGCGATCAGGGCGCGCAGCGTGCGGTCCATGACGTCCTGCGGCCCGACCGTTATCCTCAGGCAGTCGGCGAGGCCGTAACCGGAGAGGCCGCGCGCGATGATATCGGCGCCGCGCAAAGCGTTGTCGGCGGTGGTGGCTGCCGCCGCGTCGGCAAAGCGGACCAGGACGAAATTCGTCCGGCTTTCGGGGACCTCGTACCCGGCGGCCCGCAAGCCCTGCGCGAAGTGGTCGCGGATATCCGCGGTGCGCGCCACGATGCCGCGCGTATAGGCCTGGTCCTCGACGGCCGCGACGGCCATGGCGAGGCTGACCGTCGAGACCTGGTTCGAGTTCTGCATCTTGCGCACTTCGGCGGCGATCTGGGGCGCGAACAGCCCCCAGCCGATGCGCGCGCCGGCCAGTCCGTAGGCCTTGGACAGGGTGCGCAGGACCACGGTGTCGCCGCGCCCGGCCAGCGCAAAGACGGCTTGCGGATCCTGGTCGTCGAATTCGCCATAGGCCTGGTCGATCACCAGGAGAACGTCGCCGGGAAGTGCCGCGCGCAGGCGCAGCAGCTCGGCGTTCTTGATTCGCGTGCCGGTCGGGTTGCCCGGATTGCAGACGAACACGATGCGCGTTGCCGGCGTGAGAGCCGCAAGGATGGCATCGATAGACACTTCGAAGCCGCGCTCCGCAGCCTTGACATAGGTCGCCCCGACGCGCGCGGCCGCCGAGGCGGCGAAATTATAGGCATAATCCGTGCCCAGCACTTGCGTGCCCAGACCGGCGAAGGCCGCGATGGTGCAGGCGATCAGCTCCATCGAGCCCGCGCCGCACAGGATAAGATCGCGCTCGACCCCATAGGCCCTGGCGATCGCGCCGCGCAGCAAGGTCCAGTCCGGGTCCGGATAAAGGTGGCTGCGCGCCACGGCGTCGCTGCCGGCCTCGATCGCCTTGGGGCTGGGCGGGAAGGCGCTCTCGTTCTGGGCCAGCGTCGGCCGGTCATACCCGCCGAAATTCGCCAGCGCGAAAGCGGACATGGCCTCGATATGGGCGGTGGCTTTCAGGGGCACGGCATAAAGTCCGGCTATCGGCTTGTCGGCAAGGTGTCGCGCAGTGAAGGCTAAGGCAGGGCGGCCAACCCGCAAAGCAAAATTCGCCGGCACAATGACTATGGGAATTTGGCCCATGCGGGGTGTGGAGGCAGCGGCCGACCAGGCTCTCTTTTCTCGACTAGCGGGGCCAGCCAGCCTTATTCGCTATCAGCATGATCGAGACCGTCATCAAAAGCACGATGAATGTCCAAATCACCACGTTTGCGGACAGGCGCCAGCGGCGACCTTGTCTCATGCGTTTTCGCCAACGATCGGCTTGATTGGCGCCCTTGTATTCCCCCAAGCTATCCCCACAGCCGCGGCCTAGCGCGAGCAAGAGCAGCCTGGCGCAGGGGGGTCGGAATTGTGGGAAGGAATGAGGCCGCCCCAATGGGCGCCACGCGGGCACTGACCGCCGATTCCGATTCCCCGCCATGCGCTGCTCAGTGTTTTGGCCAGAGATGGCTAGATGTCGTATCGGGGGACTATCTTCGGCGACCGCAGTTCTTGCGCGATCTTTGCCGCTTGGAAGATTGTCATGAGAACGTAGGTCGTTTCACCTTCGGTCGAGTTTATGGCCAAGACCACGCGGCCAATTTCGTCACTCATGGCGCACGACCAGTCTTTGACTGCAATTGTCCGTTTTCCCGCCATGTGCCCTTGCCTTCCCGTCGCGAGGTTACTTGGCGTTGTGAAGACCAGCAATTTGGACTGAATGCCCATTCCGTTGGGCCTAACGTCGTTCTCTCCCTTGTTTGCCTTCAACTCAGGAGCAATCGAAATGCCCGTCGTCAGATTGGCGAATTGCGGTGGCTAATGATCAAAGCCAGCGCTTCTGGTTCAGCAATCCGAGGCTGGCTGCAAAGTGATAAGGTTCACTGTCACCGTAATTCGTTGTTACGGCGCTTGACGTTCATGCCGCCAAAATTGTGCGCGCGGATTGATCGCCTTACGCAGAGCGCGCGAATTAACCGGTGAAACCAATATGTTAGAAGCGATGGAAGTGAGTTGTGAGCGCAGAATTGGCTCCCCGGGCCGGATTCGAACCAGCGACCAACCGGTTAACAGCCGGTTGCTCTACCACTGAGCTACCGGGGAACGGAGGCTCTGACGTAAGTGGCGCAGCCTATAGCAAACACCTTTCGGCTTTGCAAAGCAGCAATTCGCAATTTTTCTCCAGTTTTTAATGCGGCTATATGTGGCATCGTTTCGGCGCGCACACATATGAAGGGCGTCACACCGGCGCGAAACAAAGCGGTCGGTTACCGCATTGATACGGCATCGGTCGTAGATGGGATCTGATTTTTGAATGACGGCAACTGACGACGACAGCGCCCCGGCGCGGAAAATCACGGTTTTCGGCCGCGAGTTCGCCATGCCCCGGTCGCGCGGCCTGCGGATCGCGATCGGGGTGCTGCTGACCATTGGCGGAATTCTGGGATTCCTGCCGATTCTCGGCTTCTGGATGATTCCGCTTGGCCTCCTGGTGCTGTCCTACGAATTCGCACTGGTGCGGCGTCACCGGCGGCGTTTCGTCGTCTGGTGGGAACGCCGGCGCCGGCCCGACTGAGCGCCTGCGGCGGCTCCGCCTCAGCGATGCCGGACCCATGACAAATGACGCGCGAGCGCTTGACGACCTTTGAGCGCCAACATAATGAGTTCGCTCGGAACGCCGGGAGCATTGCGAGGCCTCGTGGCGGAGTGGTTACGCAGAGGACTGCAAATCCTTGCACCCCGGTTCGATTCCGGGCGAGGCCTCCAGATGCTTGCGGGCTCCAGCGCAACCGCGCCGGAGCAGGGGTTCCAGTCGAAGTTTTGGCCGCGCGTCTGGCGTGGAGAGCGGATTGTTGGGACATGAGCGCTGATTTCTCCGAACGCCGCGTGAAGATGGTCGACGGCCAAGTCCGGACCACCGATGTGACCAGCGCGCCGCTCCTCGAAGCGATGCTGGCCGTTCCGCGCGAGGCCTTCGTCGGTGCCGGGCAGCAGGATCTGGCCTATATCGACGAAGACATCCGCATTTCCGACGGCGCGAATGGCGACGCACGCTACCTGATGGAGCCGTCGCCGCTCGCCAAGCTTTTGCAGCTGGCTGAAATCGACGCGGGCGATTCGGTGCTGGATGTCGGTTGCGGCACCGGCTATTCCGCCGCGTTGCTGTCGCGGCTCGCGCGCTCCGTCGTCGCGCTGGAGAGCGATCCCGCGCTGGCGGAGGCCGCCAAATCCACGCTTTCCAGCCTTGGCTGCCAGAACGTCACGGTGGTCACCGGGCCGCTGCCGCAGGGACAGGCCGCCAAAGGACCCTACAACGCCATCCTCATCGGCGGCAGCGTCGAGGAAGTGCCGTCGGCATTGCTCGACCAGCTTGCGGAAGAAGGCCGCCTGGTTGTGGTCGAAGGGCGGGGCAACTCTGGCGTGGCCCGGCTGTTTTTCAAGGCAGGAGGGGTTGTAACCGGAAGAAGGGCCTTTAATGCGGCAATTAAGCCACTACCGGGCTTCGAACGTGCTCACGCGTTTGAATTCTGAGCGTTTTTGCCTTGCAGCGAATGCGCTGTCATGATCGCTTGCGCCTGACAATCGTTGCTGATTTGGTTAACCGGGTGTTTTCGGGAGGCCGTCAGCGGGGGAACGATAAACAACGCGGCGCCGGCCGATCCGTATGGGTAGGCTGACGTGGCGTGGTTCCCATGCAAAACGAATGAGGGAAATAACGTGCCGCCTCTACGCAAGAGTGTTTTAGTAGCTATCCTTGTTTCGGCCACAGCGCTTTCGCCGTTGGCCGCCTCCGCCGAAACCATTACGGGCGCGCTCGCCAAAGCCTATCAGTATAACTCCCAGTTGAATGCTGCCCGCGCTGGCGTGCGCGTCACCGACGAGGGCGTCGCCATTGCCAAGTCGGGCTGGCGTCCGACCGTCACCGGTTCGGCCAACATCGACTACACCAACATACATGGCTTTGGCACCAGCAGGAGAATAACGACGGGCAGCTTCGGCGTGCAGATCAACCAGACGCTGTTCGACGGGTTTCAGACCAAGAACAATGTGGCCGCCGCCGAATCGCAAGTAAAGGCTTCGGTCGAAAGCCTGCGCAACACTGAAGAGAACATCCTGTTCAACGCGGCCAGCGCCTATATGGACGTGATTCGCGACCGCCAGATCGCGGTGCTGACCGAGCAGAACCTGCAGTTCCTGTCCGAGCAGGCGCGCGCCGCCCGCTCGCGCTTCGAGGTCGGCGAGGGCACCCGCACCGACGTCGCCCAGGCCGATGCCTCCCGCGCGACAGCAGTGGCGCAGTTGAGCGCCGCCCGCGCGACGGCGCTGGCAAGCGCCGCCACCTACCACCAGATCGTCGGCGACGAGCCTGGCAAGCTCAAGGCAGCCTCGCCGCTTGGCAAGCTGCTGCCCGGTGGCGTCGATTCGGCCTTGGCCATCGCTTCCGCCGAACATCCCGCCATTCTGGCCACACAGCATCTCGTCGATGCCGCCGCCTTTTCGGTGAAGTCGTCGGAAGGCGCGCTGCTGCCGCAGGTGACGGCCTCGGCCGGCGTTTCGGACGACTACAGCCACACCGTTCCCAGTTCCATCAGCAGCCCCAACGGTAGTTCGACATCGGCCAATATCGGCGCTTCGCTCACCATTCCGATCTATTCGGGCGGTCGGACCTCGGCGCTGGTGCGGCAGAGCAAGGAATCACTGGGCGAGGCGCGCATCCAGGTCGATGTCAGCCGCGACCAGGTGCGCCAGGCCGTGGTCTCGGCCTGGACGCAATATGTCGCCGCGCGCCAAAGCGTGGATGCCAACAGGCAGGTGATCGATGCCGCGCAACTGGCGCTCAACGGCGTCATCGAAGAGCGCAATGTCGGCCAGCGCACAACGCTGGATGTGTTGAACGCGCAGAACGCGGTCATCACCGCCAAGATCAACCAGGCCAGCTCCGAACGCGACGTGGTCGTGGCGAGCTATGCCATCCTGTCGGCGATGGGCCGGCTGTCGGTCGATCGTCTTGGGCTGGCGGTCACCAAATACAGGCCCGAAGAGCATTACAACGCCGTCAAGGACAAGTGGTTCGGACTGCGCACGCCCGACGGACGCTGATTTCCGGTATGCTTCCAGCAAGCGCCGCGTGTCCGATGGACACGCGGCGTTTTTCTTTCCGGGCGGCTCATGGGGCTGCGTCGCCTAATCTGTTGAAATCCAACGCGTCCCAAGATTGGGGATTCTCGGATGACGATCGGTCGGTTACGCTGTCGCCATTGATTCGAATTCCGACCTGGGCAGGAACGGAATTCCTGAATGGGTCAAGTTCTTGAACGGGTCAGTTCTCGGACAGGGTCGAGTTCTTGGGCAGGTCACTGGGGCGGCGGATGTGACGATGGCGACGGCAAGCAGCGCGCAGCGCGAACCTTCCATGGAAGAGATACTGGCTTCGATCCGGAGGATCATCGAAGACAGCGACACCGGGCGCAAGCAGCCGGCCGAGGCCGGTGAACTGCGTCAGGATCTGGAGCCGGCCGCGGTTAGCGTACCCACGGTCGAGGTCGACGCCTTTCGTTCCGAATTGCATGCCGACACCGGCCCGCGCAAGCCAGCGACGCTGGCGGAGGTCCAGGCCCAGCTGGCCGCGGCCGATCCGGCGGTCGCACGCGTCGAGGCTCGTCCCGAGCCGGTCAAGGCGGCTGCGGCTGCGGTCGATCCCGAGGGCGCCGAGCCGAGCGCGCAAGCGGCCACGAGCAGGCCGGCCGCGGCAAATGCGCCGCAGGCAGCCGAGACCATTGTCGCCGATTGGCGGCGCGAAATAGCGGCGGTCGGCGGCAGCACGGTTACCGCAAGACCGGCCGTCCGGGTCCCGGAAGCCGCGCCGAGGGTCGAGATCGAGAAGCAAGAGCCGGCGTTTGAAGCTGCCGCGCATGCCAGCGCTCCCCGGGCATCCGAACCGGAGGCACAGCCGGCCCGGCCCGCGATCCTTTCCGAGCATACGGGCCGGCAGGTTGCCGCGGCCTTCGGCGAGCTTTCCGATGCTTTTGCCAGCCGCGGCAAGAAGAGTTTCGACGAGATGGCCGAGGAGATGCTGCGGCCGATGCTGCAGGATTGGCTCGACAACAATCTGCCGACGCTGGTCGAAAGGCTGGTGCGCGAAGAGATCGAGCGCGTGGCGCGCGGGGCGCAGTAAGCTGCCGCAACACGCAAGCTGAAAAGCGCCGCCTTCGGGCGGCGCTTTTGCTTTGGGACCCGCTGCGCCCTGCAGTTGACATGCATCAGGCGAGCCGCCATTGCGGCACCGGCCGGGATTGTCGCCGGTCGCGGCATGCCTATCTGTACGAGCGATCGCAGTTCTCGCGGTTGACTCGGCCAAGACCTTCCGATTTACACCGGACGCTTGTTCCCGACAGTTCGGACCTCCTCCATGCTTGATAAGACCTACGACGCCAAAGCCGTCGAGCCGAAGATCGCCAAAATCTGGGAAGAGGCCGATGCCTTCCGGGCGGGCGCCGGCGCGGAGGAAGGGGCCGAAGCGTTCACCATCGTCATCCCGCCGCCGAACGTCACAGGTTCGCTGCATATGGGCCATGCGCTCAACAACACGCTGCAGGACATTCTCGTGCGCTTCGAGCGCATGCGAGGGAAGAACGTGCTTTGGCAGCCCGGCATGGATCATGCCGGCATCGCCACGCAGATGGTGGTCGAGCGCCAGCTCATGGAAAAGCAGATCCACCGCCGCGATCTGACGCGTGAAGAGTTCATCGAGAAAGTCTGGGAGTGGAAGGCCGAATCCGGAGGCGCGATCTTCAACCAGCTGAAGCGGCTCGGCGCCTCGGCCGATTGGTCGCGCGAACGCTTCACCATGGACGAAGGCCTGTCCAAGGCGGTTCTGGAAGTCTTCGTCACCCTCTACAAGGAAGGCCTCATCTACAAGGACAAGCGCCTTGTGAACTGGGACCCGAAGCTGCTTACCGCCATTTCCGACCTCGAGGTCGAGCAGCACGAGGTCAACGGCAATCTCTGGCACTTCCGCTACCCGATCGAAGGCGAGGCGTTCGACCCTGAGAACCCGAAAACGTTCATCACGGTGGCGACGACGCGTCCCGAGACGATGCTCGGCGACACCGCTGTGGCCGTGCATCCGGACGACGAACGCTTCACCGATCTGGTCGGTCGCAACGTCGTGCTGCCGATCGTCGGCCGCAAGATTCCGATCGTCGCGGACGAGTATTCCGATCCGGAGAAAGGCTCCGGCGCGGTCAAGATCACGCCTGCGCATGACTTCAACGACTTCGAGGTCGGCAAGCGTCACAAGCTGCCGGCGATCAACATCCTGACGGTCGAAGCGGACATCAAGCTCAAGGACAATGAGGACTTCCTCGCCGGTCTCGAGGTCACGCCGGAGCGCCAGGCGGTGTGGGACGAGCTGGACGGGCTCGACCGCTTCGCCGCGCGCAAGAAGATCGTAGAGCTGATGGAGGCCGGCGGCTTTCTGGAAAAGGTCGAGCCGCATCGCCATGCCGTTCCGCATGGCGACCGCGGCGGCGTGCCGATCGAGCCTTTTCTGACCGACCAGTGGTATGTCAACGCCGCCGAGCTCGCCAAGCCGGCGATTGCCTCGGTGCGCGAAGGTCGTACCAACTTCGTGCCGAAGAACTGGGAGAAGACCTATTTCGACTGGATGGAGAACATCCAGCCCTGGTGCATCTCGCGCCAGCTCTGGTGGGGACACCAGATCCCGGCCTGGTACGGGCCGGACGGGCGCGTCTTCGTCGAAAAGACCGAGGAGGAGGCTTTAGCCGCGGCGATCGAATATTACCTTGCGCTGGAAGGGCCGTGGAAGGCGTGGGTCGAGGACAAGCTGGAAAACTTCCAGCCGGGCGAGATCCTGACCCGCGACGAGGACGTGCTCGACACCTGGTTCTCGTCCGCGCTGTGGCCGTTCTCGACGCTCGGCTGGCCCGATCAGACGCCGGAGCTCAAGACCTATTACCAGACCGACGTGCTGGTGACCGGCTTCGACATCATCTTCTTCTGGGTCGCCCGCATGATGATGATGGGCCTGCACTTCATGGACGAGGAGCCGTTCCACACCGTCTATGTGCATGCACTGGTGCGCGACAAGAACGGGCAGAAGATGTCGAAGTCGAAAGGCAACGTCATCGATCCGCTCGACCTGATCGACGAATATGGCGCCGACGCGCTGCGCTTCACGCTGACCGTCATGGCGGCGCAAGGGCGCGACGTGAAGCTCGATCCGGCCCGCATCGCCGGCTACCGCAATTTCGGCACCAAGCTGTGGAACGCGACGCGCTTCGCCGAGATGAACGAGGTCGCGCGCGACGACGAGTTCTGGCTGAACGACGCCAAGCTGCCGGTCAACCGCTGGATCCTGACCGAGCTGACGCGGGCGGCGCGCGCTGTCACCGAAGGCATCACCAGCTACCGGTTCAACGAGGCGGCGGGCGCGGCCTATCGGTTCGTCTGGAACCTGTTCTGCGACTGGTACCTGGAACTGTTGAAGCCGGTGTTCATGGGCACGGACGAGGCCGCCAAGGCCGAGAGCCGGGCCTGCGTCGCCTTCGTGCTGGACGAGATCTACAAGCTCCTGCATCCGATGATGCCGTTCATGACCGAGGAACTGTGGGCGCAGACCGCCGGCGAGGGCAAGCAGCGCTCGTCGCTGCTGTGCCACGCCGCCTGGCCGTCGCCCGACTTCGGGGACGAAGAGGCCGCCGCCGACATCAACTGGCTGGTCGACCTCGTTTCGGGCATCCGCTCGGTGCGTTCGGAAATGAATGTGCCGCCGGCGGCGATCGCGCCGCTGATGGTGATCGGCGCCAACACGCTGACGCAAGAGCGGCTGGAGCGTCACGCCCAGGCGATCAAGCGGCTGGCGCGCGTCGGCGATATCGCGCTCACCGATGCGCCGCCCAAGGGCTCGGCCCAGATCGTGCTTAACGAGGCGACGGTGAGCCTGCCGCTCGGCAGCCTGATCGACCTCCAGGGCGAGGCCGCGCGGTTGCAGAAGGAACTGGCGAAGGTGACCGAGGAGATCGCCCGCCTGCACAAAAAGCTGTCGAACGAAAAGTTCGTCGCCAACGCGCCGGAAGAGGTGGTCGGGGCCGAGCGTGAGAAACTCGCCGAATACCGCGAGGCGCAGGAGAAGCTTTCGGTGGCTCTGACCAGGGTCCGCGACGCCGGCTGAGCGTCAAGATTCGGCCTCCCTCCAAAGGCGCTTTCCGGTACGTTAGCTGCCTCGAAAATGGGCGTGCCGCTACGTTAATTTTGACGTAAACGGAAAGTTTGCGCCCCATTGTTGCCATAATGTAACAATGGGAACCGCGAGCCCTAAAATCGGCTGTTTTTGCCCTTTTTTGGGTAGTTTCTTCGGGTTTTTTCGACCGTTCGACCCCGGTTGGCGTGATTCAGACGCCGATTGCGGTGCCAGCCACCATGGCGAAAATACGTGCTGTCAAGATGTACATGTACAGCTCCTGAAATCGTTGTTGCGTCGTTAACCCGAATTGGTTCTAGCTTGAGCCACTTGTATTTCGGGGAGGGATTTCCATGAACATCTTGCGGCTCAAAGCTCTGGCGGGGGCAGGCTGCTTTTCGATCGCGTTGATCGGCGCGGCGATGCATCCCGCGCATGCCGGCGGCCTGGAGCGGGGCGGCTACGACATCGACCTGCTGTTCGACCCGGCGCCGGTCGCGACGGAGGCGGAAGCCACGTATGTGATGCCGGATCGCAAGTACAAGAATGCCACTGGTCCGGGGGGCTTCAACTTTCTCAGTTCCACGGCAGATGGGGCCGAGCCCTATTGGGTACCGCGCATAGGGGTCAAAGCCCAAGTTGTTCAAGGCGTCGACTGTATGGTCGACTATTCACAGCCTTGGGGCGCCCACACCGCTCCTGGCACGTCGTGGAACGGCGCGTTCTCCAATGTCGAAACGGATATCAAGAGCAACAACTACGCCGGTACATGCTCCTACAAGTTTGATGCCGGTAAGGGCCAGCTACGTTTTATCGGCGGCGTGTTTTATCAGGACATTTCAGGCTTCAAGGAAAGCTTGGTGGGTTTCAATCCATTTGGGCCGTCACCGATTGGTCGCGTCGACCTAGAGGCCAGCGGCTGGGGCTGGCGAGCCGGTGTTGCCTACGAAATCCCTGAGATCGCGCTTCGGGCCAGTTTGGTCTACAATTCGCAGGTCAAGCTCGACAACATCTCTGGAACGCTGACTTTGCCGGACGGCTTGGGAGGGACTGCAGCCACGCCAATCTATGGCTCGACGCAGTACATGCCTGACTCGGTCGAGTTGAAATTGCAGTCGGGTATCGCTCCCGGCTGGCTGGCCTTTGGTTCGATTAAGTGGGTTAACTGGAGCACTCTGCAAAGTGTTCCGATCTGTTCCGAACAGACCAAAGGTTTGGCTGCGTGTACAACCGTTTCTCCCCTTCCGGTTCGGCTTACCTCTCTTGACCTGATGTATCGTGACGGCTGGACCGTTTCCGGCGGCATAGGTCACAAGTTCACTGATCAATGGAGCGCCGCTGGTCAGCTTACCTGGGATCGCGGCACGTCGCACGGCTATGGCGTCCAAACCGATACCTGGACGCTCGGCGGCGGTGTTGCCTACACGCCTCGGCCAAACATCGAGCTACGCTTGGCTGGTGCTATCGGCGTCATGACCAGCGGCCATTCTGGCACGCTTACCGACGAGAATGGCTATACCGCGGGCGAAGACGCTACCTATGACGTCGGCAATGATCTGATCACGGCGATTTCAGGCGGAATCAAGATCAAGTTCTAAGTTTCTGAAAATTCATCGAAAAGGCCGGGCAGTGCTCGGCCTTTTTTGCTGTGTCAATGATGCTTTTGGGTTCGCCGCTCCGCCCGCTGTTGCAAATTCGCCGCGCAACCGGCGCCCCGTACGATTGTGGCGTTTTGGCAACAGTTTATGAACAACCCCCGCGCTAAAGGACTTGCCGAGGGAACTGCCCATTTCCCGCCATAAACCCGGAGCACCCGAGATATGTTCCGGGATGCGTGCCAGGTTGGCGCGGCGAGGGGACCGGCCGCGGGGTGTGCGGCAAGGACGATGATGGACGCCAAGGCAATCTCCAAGGCCAAGCTGCCCAGCCGCCACGTGACCGTTGGTCCGGCGCGCGCGCCGCATCGTTCGTACCTCTATGCCATGGGCCTGTCGGCGGCCGAGATCGCGCAGCCTTTGGTCGGCGTCGCCAGCTGCTGGAACGAGGCCGCGCCCTGCAACATCTCGCTGATGCGCCAGGCGCAAGTGGTCAAGAAGGGCGTTGCGGCCGCCAACGGCACGCCGCGCGAGTTCTGCACCATCACCGTCACCGACGGCATCGCCATGGGCCACCAGGGCATGAAGTCGTCGCTGGTGTCGCGTGAGGTGATCGCCGATTCGGTCGAACTCACCATGCGCGGCCATTGCTACGATGCCCTTGTCGGCCTAGCCGGCTGTGACAAGTCGCTGCCCGGCATGATGATGGCGATGGTGCGCCTCAACGTGCCCTCGATCTTCATCTATGGCGGCTCGATCCTGCCCGGCAGCTACCGCGGCCGGCAGATCACCGTGCAGGACGTGTTCGAGGCGGTCGGCCAGCATTCGGTCGGCACGATCAGCGATGCCGAATTGCTCGAGATCGAGCAGGCGGCCTGTCCTTCCGCCGGTTCCTGCGGCGCCCAGTTCACCGCCAACACGATGGCCACGGTCGCTGAAGCAATTGGCCTCGCACTGCCCTATTCCTGCGGCGCGCCGGCGCCCTACGAAATGCGCGACCGCTTCAATTTCGCTTCGGGCGAAAAGGTGATGGAGTTGATCGCCAGGAACATCCGGCCGCGCGAAATCGTCACGCGCAAGGCGCTGGAGAACGCGGCGACCGTGGTGTCGGCCACCGGCGGCTCGACCAACGCGGCGCTGCATTTGCCGGCGATCGCGCATGAGGCCGGCATCAAATTCGACCTGTTCGACGTGGCGGCGATCTTCGAGAAGACGCCCTATATCGCCGACCTCAAGCCGGGCGGCAAATATGTCGCTAAGGACATGTTCGAGGCCGGTGGCATTCCGCTCTTGATGAAGACGTTGCTCGACCACGGCTATCTGCATGGCGACTGCATGACGGTCACTGGCCGCACTTTGGCCGAAAATATGGAGCACGTTGCCTGGAATGAGAGCCAGGATGTTGTGCGTCCCGCCAATCGGCCAATCACCAAGACAGGCGGCGTTGTGGGCTTGAAGGGCAACCTTGCCCCTGAAGGTGCGATCGTGAAGGTCGCGGGCATGTCGGAACTGAAATTCTCCGGTCCGGCGCGTTGCTTCGATTCGGAAGAGGAGTGCTTCGAAGCGGTCACGCAGCGCAACTACCGCGAAGGCGAGGTTCTCGTCATCCGCTACGAGGGGCCGCGCGGCGGTCCGGGCATGCGCGAGATGCTGTCGACGACGGCGGCGCTCTACGGCCAGGGCATGGGCGGCAAGGTGGCGCTGATCACCGACGGGCGCTTCTCCGGCGCCACGCGCGGCTTCTGCATCGGCCATGTCGGGCCGGAGGCGGCGGTCGGCGGGCCAATCGGGCTGATCAAGGATGGCGATTTGATCTCGATCGACGCCGTGAAAGGCACGATCGAAGTGGCCCTGTCGGACGCCGAACTGGCGGCCCGGGCAAAGAGTTGGAAGGCGCGCAAGACCGACTATCAGTCCGGTGCGATTTGGAAATATGCGCAGGCCGTAGGGCCGGCCCGCGACGGCGCGGTGACCCATCCGGGCGCCGCAGAAGAAACGCACTGCTATGCGGACATCTGAGGTGTTGAGGTCGTCTGTCTTGTCGGCACTGGTCGTGATCGCCGGTCTTGGCGCGACCTTGGGCGCCGTCGGGCAGGCCATGGCCTTCGACGACAAGGTGTTCGACGACAAGACCGGCGTGAAGCCGCAGTCGAGCCCCTGGGCGGTGTTCCAGTTCGGCTTCTCCGCCTACAAGAGCGGCCATAAGGAACAGGCGGTCGAAGCCTATAAATACGCCGCCGAGAACGGCCAGATCGGCGCCACCTGGAAGCTTGCGCGCATGTATGCCGAAGGCGACGGCGTGACGCGCGACGACTACGCCGCCTTCAAGTTCTTCTCGGAAATCGTCGATCAGGATGTCGAGCCCGGCTCGCCGGAAGAGAGCTATGTGTCGGACGCGCTGGTGGCGCTGGGCGACTATCTGCGCAAGGGCATTCCCGGCACGCCGGTCGAGGAGAACGACGTCGCGGCGCAGGAATACTACATGCGCGCCGCCGCCAACTACCGCAATCCGAACGCCCAGTTCGAGATCGGCCAGATGTTCCTCAAGGGCGAGGGGGGCGTGAAGGCCAGCGTCAAGCAAGCCGGTCGCTGGCTGCAGCTCGCGGCCGAGAAGGGCCATGCCGGCGCGCAGGCGACGCTCGGCAACCTCCTGTTCCAGAGCGGCAAGGTGGTGCGCGGCCTGGCGATGATGACGGCCGCGCTCGAGCGGGCTCCGGTGGCCGACCAGCCCTGGATCCGCAACATGCAGGAAGAGGCGTTCGCCGCGGCCGGCGAGGCCGATCGCCGGACCGCGATCTCGCTCGCCGACGATATCCTGACCAAGGGCAACAACGGCGACCAGTAAGCGCCGCTTTTCTCACGCGAATTTCAAGAAGATGCCAGCGTCCGGCCTGCGTCGACAAACGTAGCGCAGGATCAGTTCTCGGTCGGCTCCGTCGGCGCAGGGCCAGGCGACGGGGTCGACATCGACGTCGGGTGGGGTTTTGGGGCGTCTCCCGGACATTCGTCCTTGATCCCGGTCCAGGACGTGTTGTTGAGAACCATGTCGCAGCGGGCGAGGTGGCTCTCGCCGGCCAGCGTCAGGCACGCCGTCTCGCCGACATTGAAAGACTTGCCGTTGGCAAGACAGGTTGGTGCCGCCAGCAACGGCGTCGGCGCGACAAGCGCCAAAGCAAGGCCGACCGGCCCAAAAAGAAATCGGATCGCCATTCAACCCCCGAGCAAGCTGTATCAGAGACGGGATTTGTGGCGATATCTGGGTCCTGGAAACTTAAAGCGCGTCGCGCTGAAGCGGATTCAGGCGACGCGCTTTAAGTCTTTGTTTTCATGCATGTCGTTATCGCAAAACCGCTGCACACTTTTGCGCGACATGCATTAACCGTCAGGCGGGCAGCAGGCTGAGCTCGATCGCGACCGGCACATGGTCGGACGGTTTTTCCCAGGCGCGGACATGTTTTTCCACCGAGGCCGACGCAAAACGGTTGGCGGCTTCGGGTGACAGCAGCAGGTGGTCGATGCGGATGCCGTTGTTCTTCTGCCAGGCGCCGGCCTGATAATCCCAGAAGGTGTAGACGCCGGCCGAGTCGGTCACGGTGCGCACCGCTTCGGTGAAACCGAGATTCTTCAACCGGCGGAAGGCTTGCCTCGTCTGCGGCTGGAACAGCGCATCGCCTAGCCAGTTTTCGGGAAACCGGGCATCGGCGGGTTCGGGAATGACATTGTAGTCGCCGGCCAGCACCAGCGCCTCCTCGAGCCGCAGCCGTTCCTGCGCCCAACGCTCCAGTCGCGCCATCCACGCCAGCTTGTAGGAAAACTTCCTCTCATCGTCGATCGGGTTGCCGTTCGGCAGATAGAGCGAAGCGACGCGCAAGGCGCCCTGGTCGGTGGAAAAAACGCCTTCGATGAAGCGGGCATGATCATCCGCATCGTCGCCAGGTAGGCCGCGATTCACCTCGTCGAAGGGAAGCTTCGACAGGAGAGCGACGCCATTAAAACTCTTCTGGCCATTGGTCTCGACATTGTAGCCCAGCGCCTCGATCTCGGCGCGCGGGAACTGGTCGTCGACCGTCTTGATCTCCTGCAGGCACACGATGTCCGGCGCGCTTTCGGTTAGCCAGTGGGTGAGGTTGCCGATGCGGGCGCGAACGCCGTTGATGTTCCAGGTGACGATCTTCATGCAGGCCCCGATGCGGTTCGGACGGAGGGCGTTCGACGGGCTCGATCGTATTGCGTGCGCGGGCCTTTAGAAAGGCTGTCCATTCGCATTCCTGCCAATAGCTGGGCGACAGCATCGGCTGGTTCGCACCGGTCACAGGCTTGCGAAGTTTCGGTCGATCAGATGGAGAAGCTGGTGCCGCAGCCGCAGGAGGCGACAGCGTTGGGGTTCCTGATCTGGAAGGACTGGCCCATCAGGTCATCGACGAAGTCGATCACCGAGCCGCCCATATAAACCAGCGACAGGTCGTCGATCAGGATCGTCGCGCCATCCTTCTCGATGGCGACATCGTCATCGTTGCGGCTGCCGACGAGATCGAATTTGTAGGAAAAGCCGGAGCACCCGCCGCCTTCGACGGAGACGCGCAACGCCGTCTTGCCCGGTTCGCCGGCAACGATCCTGGCGATCCGCTTGGCCGCGGCATCGGTCATTTCGACCTTCATGGCAGTCTTGGCATCCGCGCCCATCGGCGTCACCTTGCTTTCGGTTTCACATGATAGGTATGAAGCGGGCGTGGCCAAGTCAACTGGTGGATCAATGGACGAGCGGCAGGGCAAGGATGCTCTCGGCGACATCGGGTTCGGCTATCGGCCGCGCGCGGTCTATGCGAGCGATCCGGCGCGCTCGCGCGGGCGCCTGTTCGAGGAGGCCGAAAGTCCGACCCGCACGCCGTTCCAGCGCGACCGCGACCGCATTATCCATTCCACCGCCTTCCGCCGGCTGAAGCACAAGACCCAGGTCTTCGTCGCGCATGAGGGCGATCACTACCGCACGCGGCTGACGCATTCGATCGAGGTGGCGCAGATCGCACGCGCACTGGCGCGGGCGCTGCGCGGCGACGAGGATCTCGCCGAAGCAGTCGCCCTTGTACATGATTTCGGCCACACGCCCTTCGGCCATACCGGAGAGGACGCGCTCAACGAGAAGATGGCCGCCTGGGGCGGCTTCGACCACAACGCCCAGTCGCTGCGTGTGGTCACGCGGCTCGAGCGGCGCTATGCCGAGTTCGACGGGCTGAACCTCACATGGGAAACGCTGGAAGGGCTGGTCAAGCACAACGGCCCGCTGACCGATGCGAGCGGGAAGGGATTCAAGGGTCCGGTGCCGCAGGCGATCCGCGACTATTCCGAACTGCACGACCTCGAGCTCGACCGCTTCGCCGGCATCGAGGCGCAGTGCGCCGCGATCGCCGACGACATCGCCTACAACACCCATGACATAGACGACGGCCTGCGTGCCGGCCTGCTGACGCTGGACATGCTGGGGGAGGTCGGCTTGCCCGGCTCGATCCTTGACGGCGTGCGCGCCAGATATCCTCAGCTCGACGATGTCCGCACCGGGCACGAACTGATGCGCCGGCAGATCACGCTGATGGTCGAGGATGTCATTGCATCGACCACCGCCAACATCGAGCGTCTCAAACCGGACAGCGCCGATGCGGTGCGCGCGGCGGGCGAGACCCTGGTGACCTTTTCGCCAGGGATGGCCGCGGCCGAAAAGGAATTGAAGGCTTTCCTCTACAAGCATCTCTACCGGCACCCGGAAGTGATGCGGGTGCGGGCCGAGGCCGAGCGCATCGTGCGCGAGCTGTTCGACGTCTATTTCGCCGATCCACGCGCCATGCCCGACGGCTGGCGCGAAGGGCTCGACAGGGCCGAGGATCGCATCAAGGCGCGCAGCGTGGCCGACTTCCTGGCCGGTATGACCGACACCTATGCGCTCAAGGAACATCGACGTCTGTTTGACCATACGCCCGATTTGAGCTAGGGCGAGCCTCGATTTTGCCGGCCAGGCTGCCGGTCGTCTCTTAAAGCCCAGAGCATATCCAATGAATATCTTCGCCGATTTCAACGCGCGGATCGTAAAGGCCGTCGAAGCCCTTGATCTCAAGGACAAGGAGGGGGCCGCGCTCGACCTGTCGCGTGTCGCGGTCGAGCCGCCGCGCGATGCAAGCCATGGCGATCTCGCCACCAATGCGGCGATGGTACTGGCCAAGCCCACCGGACAGAACCCGCGCGCGCTTGCCGAAAGACTGGCCGAAGCGCTCCGCGCCGATGAAGACGTCGCCTCGGCCGAGATCGCCGGGCCGGGCTTCGTCAATCTCAGGCTCAAGGACGCGTTCTGGCACGTGCATCTGACGACGTTGCTCGGCGAGGGGCGCAACTATGGCCGCTCGACCATCGGCGGCGGCCGCAAGGCCAATGTCGAATATGTTTCGGCTAACCCGACCGGCCCGATGCATGTCGGCCATTGCCGGGGTGCCGTGGTCGGCGACACCTTGGCCAATCTGATGGCCTTCGCCGGCTACGACGTGACCAAGGAATATGTCATCAACGACGCCGGTTCGCAGATCGACGTGCTCGGCCGCTCGGCGTTCCTGCGCTATCGCGAGGCGCTCGGCGACAATATCGGCGAGATCCCGTCCGGTCTCTATCCGGGCGACTATCTGGTCCCCGTCGGCCAGGCGCTGGCCAAGGAATTCGGCCGCGGCCTGCTGCAGATGCCGGAAGAGGAAGCGCTGGCGATCGTCAAGGACCGCACCGTCGACGCGATGATGGCGATGATCCGCGAGGATCTGGCGCTGCTCAACGTGCATCACGACGTGTTCTTCTCCGAGCGCACGCTGCATGCCGACAACGCCAAGAGAATCCGGGCGGCGATCGCCGACCTGACGCTCAAGGGCCACATCTACAAGGGCAAGCTGCCGCCGCCGAAGGGCGAGAAGCCGGACGACTGGGAAGACCGCGAGCAGACGCTGTTCCGCTCGACGGCGGTCGGCGACGATATGGACCGGGCGCTGGTCAAGTCCGATGGCTCGTTCACCTATTTCGCCGCCGACGTCGCCTATCTGAAGGACAAGGTCGAGCGCGACTTCGTCGACCTGATCTATGTGCTCGGCGCCGACCATGGCGGCTATGTGAAGCGGCTGGAGGCGCTGGCGCGGGCGGTTGCCGGCGACAGGGTCAAGCTCACCGTGCTGCTTTGCCAGCTCGTGAAACTCTTCCGCGACGGCGAGCCTGTCCGGATGTCGAAGCGGTCCGGCGATTTCGTCACCCTGCGCGACGTGGTGGAAGAGGTCGGCCGCGACCCGATCCGCTTCATGATGCTTTACCGCAAGAACGACGCGCCGCTCGATTTCGACTTCGCCAAGGTCACGGAGCAGTCGAAGGACAATCCGGTGTTTTATGTGCAGTACGCGTCGGCGCGCTGCCATTCCGTCTTCAGGCAGGCGAGCGAGCAGCTCGGCGAGGCGAACTTCGACCGCAACCGGCTGGCGGCTTCCGTGGCTGCGCTGACCGACGAGGGCGAAATCGCGCTGATCCGGAAGCTGGCTGAATATCCAAGGTTGATCGAATCCGCGGCGCTTTCGCTGGAGCCTCACCGGCTCGCATTCTACCTTTACGATCTGGCTTCCGGCTTCCATGCACAGTGGAATCGCGGCCACGACAACCAGGACTTACGTTTTGTTAAGGTTAACGACCGAGAATCAACTTATGCCAGACTAGGGCTGGTGCAGGCTGTTTCGGATGTTTTGACCTCCGGCCTGACGCTGATCGGGGCAGACGCGCCCACTGAAATGCGTTAGGTTTAACTAAAAAACCTGTCACCTTTTGCCCACATTGCGCTGGTAAGGGCCAACCCTGCGCGACGTCCATGGCGTCCGACTGTGTGCGAGTTCGGGAACAATAATGGCAGACAGAACCCCGCTGAAAGTAGCCGACCACAACGACATCGCCGACGATGATCCGTTCGCGGAGCTGACCCGGATCATGGGTTTCGACCCGCGCCAACCGGTGAGGCAGCCGGCTCCCGCGGCCGAGATGGCCGCACCGGCCAATCAGGCTCCGGCGGCGGACGATTTCGACATCGACCTCGAAAAGGAGTTGATGGGAGAGTTCGATTCCGTCGAGGAAAGCGAGCCGGTCGCTCAGCAGGCTGCCTTGCATCAGATCGGCCATGAGCCGGCTTTCGAGGCCGCCAGCGCCGCTGCGAATGACGACGAGCTGACTGCGTCCTTCGAGCAGGATTTCGTGTTCGACGATGCGGCGGATCATGCCGATTTCGCCGTGGCCCATGTGCCGGAGGCGGATTTCGCGCTGGAGGCGCATTTTGCAGCTGAGCCGCATTTCGCGCCGGAGCCACAAGAAGCTCCCGAGCCGGAAGTCGCTTTTGACGATGATTTCGACAAGGCCGTCGCCAGTTCGCTGGATGTCTCGCCGCTCGAAGACGAGCTTCCGATCGATCAGGAAATGGCGGCTTCGCTGGACCAGGATTTCCAGCTCGACCATCACGAACCCGCCAACCTCGACTATCACGAGCCGGCTGAGGCCCGTCAGGCCGCCGTCGAAGCCGTGCAGGCCGCCAGCGAAGAGGCGTTCAACGCCGATTTCGACAATGCCGTCCAGATGTCGCTCGAAGACGAACTGTCGTTTGAGAGCCACGAGCCGGAGCAGCAGGCGCAAGCCGTCGAGCCGGTCGAAGTCTCCGCGGCCGATCCGCTGATTTCCGAGGACGATTTTGCCGGTCACTTCGACCAGGCGATGACCGATGTCGATGTCAATCTCGGCCAGGCTCAGGATTTTCAGGAGCCGGAGCTGGCGGTTGACGATGACCCGGCGCCGATGGTCGAGGCAGCGACCGAGATGGCCCATTTCGCCGCCGAGCCGGAGTTCGCCGCGCCTGAACCTGCCGCGGCGCTGACCCTCGATGACGATTTCGAACTGAGTTTCCGCGATGCGCTGAACGAGGAGCCGCAAGCTCCGGCCGTCGAGCCCGCCGCCGCGGTCGAGCCGGCTCCTGTCGTCGCCGCTCCGGTTCCGCCTGTCGCCGCCGCTCCGGTTCCGCCTGTCGCCGCCGTCGAACCGGCGAGGCCGGCGGCCAGCGAACGAAGCCTGGAAGACGAGCTCAATGCGCTGCTCGGCGCCATGACCGCGCGACCGATGCCCGCGGTCAAGGAGCCCGCTCCCGCGCCACGTCTGGTTGCGGAACCCGCAAGCTACGCTGGCGGGAAGGCGGCGGCTGATGATCTCGACTGGGATCTCGACGAGCACCAGTCGGCGCAAAACGGGCAGGGCGCTCAGCCGGCAGAAAGCGACATGGACGACCTGCTTGCCAGCGAACTCGATCGCCAGGATTTCTCAAGCTCGGCCAAAACCGAGGCCGATGTTGATTTCGATGACGATTTCGGCGCTGCTTTCGCCAAGAGCATCGAAGCTGAACAGGCAGCTGCCGCCACCGCAAGGTCTCCGGTAAATTCCTCCGATTGGCTGCATTCGACGCCTACGGAATCAGGCAAGTCGTGGAGCCGCTCGACCCCGACCTCGGCTCCGCCGGTGCAGGCTTCGTTTGCCGCGCAGCCGGCGCCCTCGGCTCCGGCGCAGATGGCCGCGCCTTCAGCGCCAGTGCAGATGGCGGCGCCAGCCTACCGCAGCGAACCGGCGACGGATTATTCCGCCTATGCCATGCCGGCGCAGCCGCCGGCGCCTTCGTCGCCGCCTCGCCAGCACGAAGATGTGCCGGATGTCGAGACGGTCGATGTGCCGGAGCGCGTGGTCGCGCTCGCGGACGACCTCGACATTCCGGAGCTCAGCTTCGAGGAAGACCAGCCGGCGGCGGCCGCTTATGACGATCTCGATGCGGAATTCGCCAGCCTGCTCACCGACATGAATGCGACGGAGATCGCGTCGGCGCCCGCGCAGAACCGGGGCTATGATGACGAATCCTACAGCGCCGGCTTCAACGGTTATGACCGTCGCGACTTGCGCACCGAGGCTCCGGCGGCTCCGGTAGCCCCGGCGTCGTTTGCCGTCGCCAACGATTACGACGCCGACGACCTGCCCGGCAGCCGGCCGGTTTCGCAGGCGGAGGATTTCGCCGCCGATGAGCTCGACTACGATCCCGAGCTCGAGGAAGCGATGGCGATCCCCGGGCTTGCCGAGCGCGAGGCGGCGCAGCCGCGCCGGCGCGGCGTGATGATCGCGGCGCTGGTCGGCGCCGTGGTGGTTCTCGGCGGCCTTGGCGCGCTGGCCTTCTCCTTCGGCGGCAAGGGCGGCAGCGAGGCTCCGGTTATCGTCAAGGCCGACAATTCGCCGATCAAGGTGAAGCCCGAAAATCCGGGCGGCACGGTGGTGCCGAACCAGGACAACAAGGTTTATGATGCGGTGGCCAAGGGCGGCGGCGCGGCCAAACCCGCCGAGCCGGTGCAGCAGAAGCTGGTGAACACCACCGAGCAGCCCGTGGACCTGGCATCGAAGGAACCGCCGCCGAGCCGGGTCGTCGATCTCGCGCCCAACGACAACGACGCCGCGGCCGGCACTGACGCCGCCGACGATTCAGCTGCAGCCCTGCCTGGCGTCGCGCAAGCGACCGTGCCGCAAAGCGCGCAACCTGCCGCGCCGGCAAGCGCGCAGCCGGCAGCGCCGGCGCCGAAGGCGGAAGACCGCATCGCCCAGGTGCTGCAGCAGGATGCCGACAACGCCGTCAACAACGACGTCGTCGCCGTCGCGCCGCGCAAGGTGAAGACCATGATGGTGAAGCCGGACGGCTCGCTGGTGCCGCGTGAAGACCCGGCCCCGGCCGCCCCGAAGGTCGCGGCGGCCGAGCCGAGCGATCCGGCGCCGCAGCATGTCGCGCCGGCCTCCGACGGCCAGCAGACGGGAACCGTGGCTTCCGACGCGGGCCAGGCCGGTACGGACCAGGCCGATGCGCCGGCCGTCAAGCCGGCGAAGCCCGCGAAGAAGGCTGAAGCCAAGGCTCAGTCGGCCAACACGCCGGCGGTGGTGCCGGTGGCGCCGGCGCGTCCGTCCGACCAGCCGGTGGATATCGTCGGTGAGGTCAAGCCGGACCAGGTCGCTTCGATCGATCCGGCGGTAGCCGCCGGCGGCGGCTCGTGGTCGATGCAGATCGCCTCACAGCCGACGGTCGAAAGCGCGCAGTCGACCTATCAGGACCTGCAACGCCGCTACGGCAGCGTGCTCTCCGGCCGCACCGCCAACATCGTCAAGGCCGAGGTCGCGGGCAAGGGCACCTTCTATCGCGTTCGCGTTCCGGCCCAGTCGCGCAACGATGCGATCAACCTTTGCACCAGCTACAAGGCGGCCGGCGGCAACTGCTTCGTATCGCGCTGATTGAATCAAGCCTATCAAAGCCGGCGCCGCCGCAAGGCCGCGCCGGCTTTTCGTTGTGGACGGTCGTGGGCTTTGGCTGGTCGGAGGGCAGGGGTGATTCCCTTTGCCCGCTCAAAGCCTTAAGCTTCCGTGCATGAGCGAATCAAAATCCATGATCCTCGGCTGCGCCGGGAAATCCCTCACCGAAGACGAAATCCGCTTCTATCGCGATGAACGTCCCTGGGGCTTCATCCTGTTTGCGCGCAACATCGGCGAAGCCGGGCAGATCCGCGACCTTGTCGCCTCGATGCGCGACTGCGTCGGCCGCCCGGACGCTCCGGTCTTCATCGATCAGGAAGGCGGCCGGGTGCAGCGCCTGCGTCCGCCGCTGGCGCCGAACTATCCGGCCGGCGGCGCGCTTGGCGCGTTGTGGCGCGACGATCGCGAGGCCGGCCGCCGCGCCGCCTGGCTTATGGCGCGGCTGCATGCCTTCGATCTCTCGCGCCTGGGCATCACTGCCGACTGCCTGCCGGTGCTCGATGTGCCAGTCGAAGGCGCCAGCGACGTCATCGGCGCGCGCGCCTATGGCAAGGAGCCCAATGCCGCGATCGAGCTTGGCCGGGCTTCGGCCGAGGGGCTGATGTCCGGCGGCGTGCTGCCGGTGATGAAGCATATTCCCGGCCACGGCCGCGCCTTTGCCGACACGCATTTCGCGCTGCCGACCGTCGATACGCCGTTCGAGGAACTCAGCCGGCATGATTTTGCCCCGTTCAAGGCGTTGAACGAGCTGCCGATGGCGATGACGGCGCATGTCGTCTACAGCGCCGTCGACCCCGACAATCCGGCGACCACATCCGCCAAGGTCGTCGACCAGGTCATCCGCGGCGAGATCGGTTTCGACGGGCTGCTGATGAGCGACGACACCTCGATGAAGGCACTTTCTGGGGATTTCCCGACAAAGGCGGCCTCGATCCTTGCGGCCGGCTGCGATCTCGTCCTTCACTGCAACGGCGTTTTCGAGGAGATGTCGGGGATCGCCTCGCGCACGACGGCGCTGTCGGGCAAGTCCTTGGCGAGAGCCGAGCGGGCGCTGACCTATATAGAGGATCGCGACGTCGCCGACGAAACCGCGATACGCGCAGAATTCGCCACCTATTTCGAAGCGGTGGCCTGAACCGAAGGGACGAAAAGCAAGTGGCGGAGACATTGGAAAGCAAGGCCGCGAAGGCCGCACCGATGGACCGTCTATGGGCCGAGAACGACGATTCACGCCTGACCGGCGACCCGTCGCTGGTCGTCGACGTGGCCGGCTTCGAAGGCCCGCTCGATCTTCTGTTGCATCTTGCACGGAACCAGAAAGTCGATCTGGCGCGCATTTCGATCCTGGCGCTCGCCGAGCAATATCTGGCCTTCGTCGAGAAGGTGCGGGCGCTGAGACTCGAGCTCGCCGCCGACTATCTGGTGATGGCGGCGTGGCTCGCCTTCCTGAAGTCGAAGCTGCTGATCCCGAAGCAGCCGGGCGAAGAGGGCGAAAGCGGCGAGGAACTCGCGGCGGTGCTGCAATTCCGGCTGAAGCGGCTGGAAGCCATGCGCGACGCCGCGGCGCGCCTGGTCAACCGCAACCGTCTCGGCCGCGACGTCTTTTCGCGCGGCCTGCCGGAAATGGTGATCATCGAGAAGCGCAACAGCTTTTCGGCCTCGCTCTACGACCTGCTCACCGCCTACGCGCAGCAGCGCCAGAAGCAGGCGATCAACAATGTGACGATTGCCAGGCGCGCCGTTTGGTCGTTGAAGGATGCGCGTGAGGTGCTGGCGCGGCTGATCGGCTCGGTCGGCGACTGGACGACGCTCGACAGCTTCCTGATCGAATATCTGGCCGCGCCGGAAGAGAAGCGCACGGCGATGGCCAGTTCCTTCGCGGCGACGCTGGAAATGGTGCGCGAGGGGAAATTGGACATGCGGCAGGACCAGGTGTTCGCGCCGATCTATCTGCGCGGCCGCGCGCAAAGGGTAAGGGCAGTCGAGGTGGTATCATGAGCGAACGCGCCAACGCTTCGGTCATCCCGTTCAAGGTCGAGGACGAACCGGAAGACGAGATGGCGGAGCAGGGTTCCATCGAAAACCCGGCCGAGCGGCTGCAATTGTCGGAGGCCGTGCGCATGGCAGAGGCGATCATTTTCGCCAGCGCCGAGCCGGTCAGCGAAAAGCAGCTTGCCGCGCGCCTGCCGGAAGGCATGAACATTGCCGCCGCCATGGCGGATCTGCAGGAAATCTATGCCAAGCGCGGCGTAAACCTGGTACGGGTCGGCGATGCCTGGGCTTTCCGGACCGCAGGCGACCTGGCTTTCCTGATGAGCCGGGACTCGGTCCAGCAGAGAAAGCTTTCGCGCGCGGCGCTCGAAGTGCTGGCGATCATCGCCTATCACCAGCCGGTCACGCGCGCCGAGATCGAAGACATCAGAGGCGTCGAGACGTCGAAAGGCACACTCGATACGCTGCTCGAAACGGAGTGGGTCAGGATGCGCGGCCGCCGCCGCACGCCCGGACGGCCGGTGACCTACGGCACCACCGACGCTTTCCTCGATCATTTCGCGCTGGAGGAGATCCGCGATCTGCCCGGCATGGAGGAGTTGAAGGGGGCTGGCCTGCTTTCGACGCGCATGCCGGCGAATTTCTCGATGCCGGTGCCGCCGGCCGATCCGGACGCGCTCGCCGAAGACGAGGACGCGCTGACCGATATCGACCTCGAGGAGCTCGGGCTGCTGACGCCGCGCGTCACCGACGAGTGATCATCAAATCGCCGCGAATGGTCTATTAGCAGAGGCTGCGCGGATTCGTAGCAAGCCGCTCACGCCGAAAGTGCGTGACATCCGCTAGCCATTTTATCAACTTCGAAGCGGTTGTGTTTGAATCCCCGAGCGAAAACGCATAGATCATCGCCAGGGAAAAACATTCGAGAGAGATTTAGCAATGGGTTCATTTTCGATTTGGCACTGGATGATCGTGCTGGTCATCGTGCTTCTGGTGTTCGGCCGCGGCAAGATCCCGGAACTGATGGGCGACATGGCCAAGGGCATCAAGAGCTTCAAGAAGGGCATGGCGGACGACGACGCCGACGACAAGCGTACCGTCGAACATCGCTCCGACGAGACCGTTTCGCCGGCCAAGGAGAAGGTCAGCAAGAGCTGATCTCGGTTGTTGCTTTGAGCCTGCCGTTGTCCCAAAACCGCTTGGCATTTTTGGGCGGCAGGCGCTCGTCGGAATAGATTGTCATGTTCGAAGTCGGTTGGAGCGAACTGCTGGTGATCGCGGTCGTCATGATCGTGGTCGTTGGGCCCAAGGATTTGCCCAACATGCTGCGCACCTTCGGCCGCACCGCGGCGAAATTGCGCGCCATGGCCGGCGACTTTCAGAAGCAGTTCAATGAGGCGCTGAAGGAAGCCGAACTCGACGATGTGAAGAGTTCGATCGATAGCCTTCGCGGTCTCAATCCGCTGAACGAGGTACGCAAGCAGCTCAATCCGTTCGAGCAGGCCGCGGCCGACGTGCGGTCCGGCGTCGATACGATGATGAAGCCCAAGCCGGCCGCCGATCCGACAGCACCGGCCGCTGAGACTCCGCAGGCCGCCGAGCCGCTCAAGAATGGCGCGACGGACATGCCCGGCGGTAATGGAGCCGAGGCTGCTGCGGCCGCTCCGATCTTCCCGGCCATGACCGACGCCTCCGTCACCGCATCGGTTTCTGAGACCGCCGCGCCGGCCCGGCCGGCGAAAAAGGCTGCGACCGTCAAGGCAAAGACGACCGGCGCCACGGCAAAGGCAGTTGCGGCGGCGAAGGCACCGGCCGCAAAGGCGCCGGCCAAACCCTCGCCGGCCTCGGTTAAAGTCGCGGCGCCCGCCAGGAAGGCGGCGCCCAAGGCTGAGGCAAAGCCAGCCACGGCGAAGAAGCCGGCTGCGAAGAAGGCAACCGACAGCAAGAAGATGGCGGGCGACACCAAGTGAGCGTTTCGGACAAGGAAAAGGAAGAAATCGAAAAATCGTCCGCGCCGCTGATCGAACACCTGATCGAGCTGCGCCGCCGGCTGATCTGGTCGCTGGGTGGCTTTTTCGTCGCCTTCCTCGTCTGCTTCTTCTTCGCCAAGCGCCTGTTCAACCTGCTTGTCGTCCCCTTCAAATGGGCGACACAGTGGGCAGGGCTCGACCCGCACAAGGTCGAGCTGATCTATACCGCGCCGCAGGAGTTCTTCTTCACCCAGGTGAAGCTCGCCATGTTCGGCGGCATGGTGATCGCCTTCCCGCTGATCGCCACGCAGATCTACAAGTTCATCGCGCCGGGTCTCTACAAGAACGAGCGCGGCGCCTTCCTGCCGTTCCTGATCGCTTCGCCCATCCTGTTCCTGATGGGCGCCTCGCTGGTCTATTTCTTCTTCACCCCGATGGTGATGTGGTTCTTCCTGGCCATGCAGCAGACCGGCACCAACGACCAGGTGCAGATCTCGCTGCTGCCGAAGGTGTCGGAATATCTCAGCCTGATCATGACTCTGATCTTCTCCTTCGGCCTGGTGTTCCAGTTGCCGGTGGTGACCAGCCTTTTGACGCGCGTCGGCATATTGTCGTCGCAGGCGCTGGCCGAGAAGCGCAAATGGGCGATCGTCCTTTCCTTCGTCGTTGCGGCGGTGCTGACGCCGCCCGATCCGATGAGCCAGTGCGGCCTCGCCATTCCGACCATCATCCTCTACGAGGTCGCCATCTGGTCCTCGCGCATGATCGAGCGCGCCCAGGCGCGCGACCGCCTGGCGCGCGAGCAGGCGGAGGCGGGGAGTTCGGTTTCGAGCGACACGCCGGACACCTCGGCCTCCTGACCTAAACGGCGCCGCCTGGGGCAGGAAATCGCAGCGGTCCATTTACCGGCCGTCTTGCATCGACGACGGATGCGGTTTACGCCCTCGATCCTTAAAGCGCGCGACGCGGTTTAAGTCTCTATTTTCATGCATGTCGTTGCCCAGAACCGCGGCACACTTGTGGGCGACATGCATTAGTTTGAGGATCGATCATGCTTGACATCAAATGGATTCGCGACAACCCGAAGGCCCTTGTCGAGGCGCTGGTGAAGCGCTCGTGGCCGGCGGGCGAGGCGCAGTCCACGGTCGACGATCTGGTCGCGAAGGACGAGGCGCGGCGTTCGCATCTCAGCGAGTTGCAGGTCAAGCAGGAGCGTCGCAACGCCGCCTCGAAGGAGATCGGCAACGCCATGCGTTCGGGCGATTCAGCGCTTGCCGAGAAGCTCAAGAGCGAAGTCAGCGACATCAAGGTGTTCATCCAGAATGGCGAGGCGCGCGAGCGCGAGCTCGACAAGGCGCTGGAAGACGCGCTTGCCGTGCTGCCCAACGTGCCACTCGAAGACGTGCCTGTCGGCAAGGACGAGCACGACAATGTGGTCAAGCGCATCGTCGGCGAGGTGCCGACGCGGCCGAACTGGGTGAAGGAGCATTTCGAGGTCGGCGAAGCACTCGGCATGATGGATTTCGAGCGCGCGGCGAAACTGTCCGGCTCGCGCTTCACGGTGCTGAAAAGCCAGCTGGCGCGCCTGGAGCGCGCGCTCGGCCAATTCATGATCGACCTGCACACCACCGAGCACGGCTATGAAGAGATCATCCCGCCGCTGATGGTGCGCGACGAGGTGCTTTTCGGCACCAACCAGCTGCCGAAATTCGAGCTGGACCTGTTCTTCACGCCGCATGGCGACAGTCGCCTCGGCCTGATCCCTACCGCCGAGGTGCCGCTGACTAACCTCGTGCGCGAGGAAATCACCGCGCATGAGAAGCTGCCGCTGCGCTACACCGCGCTGACGCCGTGCTTCCGCTCGGAAGCGGGTTCCGCCGGTCGCGATACGCGCGGCATGCTGCGCCAGCACCAGTTCTACAAGGTCGAGCTGGTCTCGATCACCGACCAGGAAAACTCGATCGCGGAGCATGAGCGCATGACGCAATGCGCCGAAGAGGTGCTGAAGCGGCTCGGCCTGCCGTTCCGCACGGTGACGCTATGCACAGGCGACATGGGTTTCGGCGCGCGCAAGACCTACGACATCGAGGTCTGGCTGCCGGGGCAGAACGCCTATCGCGAAATTTCGTCCTGCTCGGTCTGCGGCGATTTCCAGGCCAGGCGCATGGATGCCCGCTACAAGGACAAGGACGGCAAGGGCAATCGCTTCGTCCATACGTTGAACGGCTCGGGCACCGCGGTCGGCCGCGCTCTCATAGCCGTCATCGAAAACTACCAGAATGAGGATGGCAGCGTAACCATTCCTGAAGTGCTGCGGCCTTACATGGGTGGTCTTACCAAGATCGAATCGAAGTGACCGCATGCGCATTCTCCTGACCAACGACGACGGCATCCACGCCGAGGGGCTGGCGTCGCTCGAACGCATAGCCCGCACGCTGTCGGACGATGTCTGGGTGGTGGCGCCCGAGCAGGACCAGTCCGGCTATGCGCATTCGCTGTCGATTTCGGAGCCGCTCCGGCTGCGCAAGATCGGCGAGAAACATTTCGCCGTGCGCGGCACGCCGACCGACTGTGTCATCATGGGCACGAAAAAAATCCTGCCCGGACGGCCGGACCTGATCCTGTCCGGCGTCAATTCCGGCGCCAACATCGCTGACGACGTCACCTATTCCGGCACCGTTGCGGGCGCCATGGAAGGCGCGCTGCTCGGCGTGCGCTCGATCGCGGTCAGCCAGGCCTATTCCTATGTCGGCGAAGACCGCGTCGTTCCTTATGAGACGACCGAGGCGCTGGCGCCGGCGCTGCTCAAGCGCTTGGTGGAAACGCCGCTGCCCGAAGGCGTGCTGCTCAATGTCAATTTCCCCAACTGCGCGCCCGACGAAGTGGAGGGCACCGTCGTTACCGCGCAGGGCAAGCTGGTGCACAGCCTGTGGGTCGACGAGCGGCGCGACGGGCGCGGCCTGCCTTACTACTGGCTGCGTTTCGGCCGCGAGCCGGTCGAAGGCAAGAAGGGCACGGACCTCCATGCGATGCGCAACCGGCTGGTGTCGGTGACGCCGCTGCAACTCGACCTCACCGCCCATGAACTCCGCGACCAGCTGACTAAGGCGCTGTCATGAACAAGGGGTTGGCATGAACACGGTTTTGGCATGAACACGGGCATCGACGACCGCGAAGGTTTCGCCGCTTTCCTGCTCAGGCTGCGCGGTAGGGGCACGGCGCCGAAGGCGCTGGTCGCGGCCTTCGAGGCGACGCCAAGGCGTGGTTTCCTGTCGGCCCAGTTCCATGCGATCGCCTGGTCGGACGGCATGTTGCCGATCGAATGCGGCGAGGCGATCGAGGGCGCCGATCTGCAGGCGGCGGTGATCGCGGCGCTTCATATCGAGCCGGGCAATCGCGTGCTCGAGATCGGCACCGGCTCGGGTTACACGGCAGCCGTCATGTCGAGGCTTGCGGCGCGCGTCATCACCATCGACCGCTACAAGACCCTGACCGAGCAGGCCAAGCAGCGCTTCGAGGCGCTTGCCATCAGCAACGTCATCGCCCGCCAGGCCGACGGCTCCAACGGCCTGCCCAATGAAGGGCCGTTCGACCGCATCGTCGCCTGGGCGGCCTTCGAAAGCCTGCCGCGCTTCCTGCTCGACCAACTGTCGAGCGGCGGCATCGTCATCGCGCCGATCGGCCCGGAGGAGGGCGAGCAGGTGCTGGCCAAACTCACCAAGGTGGGCAGCCGCTTCGAGCGCGAGGACATCGGCATGGTCAGGCTGCAGCCGATCCTGCGCAGCGTCGCGATGGTGATTTAGCGGGCCTCACAGCCCTCGCCAAAATTTCCGCCAATGTTTTAAGAAAATTTTCGTCGGATTCTAATGGGTTAACCGCCCAGTAACATTAACGCGCTTTAATCGTGACCAGTTTGTACCGGGTCTGTGCGGGTTAGTGCGATGCAATTCAATCACTTGAAGGCAAACAGACGTAATCTGGCGCGCGGTTGCGCTGTCCTGATGATTGCCGGCGCGGCGGCCGGGTGCAGTTCCCAGTCGATGCGCTTCAACGGTGTCGATGATGTCTTCACATCCTCCACCAACAATCAGCGCGCCATCATCAACAAGCAGAATGTCGACCAGCCCTATCCGGGCGACACGGTCGCGCCTGCGCCGGTCGACGGCACCCATACCCAGTCGGTGAGCCGCTCGAGCCTCGATCCGGTTACGGCCCAGCAATTGCCGCCTCCCTCGGCGCCGGCTCCAGCAAAGCCGATGCGTACCGCCTCGGCTCCCGCCCTCGCGCCGGCTCCGGCGCTTGCTCCGGCGCCGCATCTCGACAGGACGGCCACCGGCACGGTTGCCACGGCCAAGCCGTTCAAGACCGCGGAGCCCGATGCGGTGCGCAATGCGAGCGCTGCGCCGCACGCGACCGAAATCGTGGTGCGGGACGGCGAGACACTTTCGGGCCTGGCGGCGCACTACCATGTGCCGGCCGATGCCATCGCCAAGGTCAACGGGATCGATCCGAAGAAGGGCATTCGCAGCGGCCAGAAGATCGTCATCCCCGCCTATGCCTATTCGAGCAAGGCGGAGCCGAAGGTCGCCGAAGGCAAGCCGACGAACACGCCGAAGCAGCCCGCTCCGGAGAAGGTCGCCGTGCTGCCGCAGCAGCCCAAGGTCAAGGACGGCAAATCCGCCGCTCAGGTCGATACGTCGGCCGCGGCCGCAGGTTCCAAGAACCCGAAGCCCGCGCCGCAGATGGCCGAGGCCAAGCCGGCAGGCGCCGGCGGCTCCTACACTGTGCAGTCGGGCGACTCGCTGTCCTCGATCGCCAGGAAGACCGGCGTCAGCGTCGTGGCGCTGAAGCAGGCCAACGGCATGCAGGACGGCTTGCTCAAGATCGGCCAGACGCTCAAGGTCCCGGCCGGCGGCACGGTCGTGGCGACCGCCAAGCCTGCCGCTGCCAAGCTTGCCGTCGATCCTGTAACGACGGCGACGACGCAGCCGCCGGCGAAGACCACGCCGTCGCAAACGCTCGCCTCCTACACGCCACCGAAGAAGGACGCCAAGGTCATCCAGCAGGCCGAGGAGGACGATGCGGTGGCGCCCGACGCGACCGGCATCGGCAAGATGCGCTGGCCGGTGCGCGGCCGCGTGATCTCCGGCTTCGGTTCCGGCAAGGACGGCGTCGACATCGCGGTGCCGGAAGGAACGCCGATCAAGGCGGCCGAGAACGGCGTCGTCATCTATGCCGGCGACGGTCTCAAGGAATTCGGCAACACCGTGCTGGTGCGGCACGAGAACGGCTTGGTCACCGTCTATGGCCACGCGAGCTCGATCGAGGTGCAGCGCGGCCAGAAGGTCAAGCGCGGCCAGGAAATCGCGCTGTCGGGCATGAGCGGCACGACCGACTCGCCCAAGCTGCACTTCGAAGTGCGCAAGAATTCGGCCCCGGTCGATCCGACCGGCTATCTCGAATAGAACAAGAACCGTTTTGCGGGCCGCCTGACCTCCAGTCCGGCCCGCCGTCTTCAGCTCGCTCCGCAAGGAGCGGGCTTTTTCAGTTTGTTTCGGCCGTGAGAACCGAAGGTTCGGTTCGCGATCATGGCTAGGCCTAATCCTTCAGCGGCTTGCCAAGCCGACCGGCGAGGTCCTGGGTGAACTGCCAGGCGACACGCCCGGAGCGGCTGCCGCGCGTGGTTGCCCATTCCAGCGCCTCGGCGCGCAACTGCTCGGGGTCGGTCGCCAGGCCGTGATAGCGGACATAGCCGTCGATCATGTCGAGATACTCGTCCTGCGAGCATTTGTGGAAGCCGAGCCACAGGCCGAAACGGTCGGAAAGCGAGACTTTTTCCTCCACCGCTTCCGAGGGGTTGATAGCGGTCGAGCGCTCATTGTCGATCATGTCGCGCGGCAACAGATGCCGCCGATTGGACGTGGCGTAGAAGATGACGTTGGTGGGGCGGCCCTCGACGCCGCCTTCGAGCGCCGCCTTCAGCGACTTGTATGACGTGTCGTCATGGTCGAAGGAGAGGTCGTCGCAAAACAGGATGAACCGATAAGGCGCTGCCTTCAGGAGGCCCATCAGCTTGGGCAGCGTGTCGATGTCCTCGCGGTGGATCTCGATCAGCTTCAGCGGCCGGTCGAGCTTGTCGGAGGCGTTGACGGTGGCATGCACGGCCTTGACCAGGGACGATTTGCCCATACCGCGCGCGCCCCACAAAAGCACGTTGTTGGCCGCGTAGCCGGACGCGAAGCGCTCGGTGTTGTCGAGCAGGATGTCGCGCACGCGGTCGACGCCGCGGATCAGGCCAATGTCGACGCGGTTGACCTTGCGAACCGGTTCCAGATAGCCGGGCTCCGCCTGCCAGACGAAGCAGTCGGCAATGCCGAGGTCGGTCTGCGGAACCGGCGGCGGGGCGAGGCGGGATACCGCCTCGATCAGGCGGTCGAGTTTCTTGTTCAGGGCGTCCAGGCTGTCGGTCATATCAGGTCTTTTTGTTGTGATATTTCAGCACGTGGGAGCAGCTTCCACGGCGTCGCTGCAAGAACCAGGCCCAAGCTTTTGTTGGAGCATGATTTTTTCGGTGGCCTCGAAGCCGCTTCCGCTGCGACGCTCTAGCACGCCGCAAACGGCTGGAAAAGCAACGGATTGGCCTCGCAGCGCAGTTGCATTGGCTAGTTTACCGACTATATTCCGGCCAAATTTTCGCGGGGCCGCTCCGGCGGTATTTCACCATCCAGGAGTTTCTTGATGTTCGTTACACCGGCATACGCCCAGGGCGTCGGCGCTTCGCCAGACATGCTTATCTCGATTTTGCCGTTTGTCCTGATTTTCGTGATCATGTATTTTCTGATCATCCGGCCGCAGCGCGGGCAGCTGAAGAAGCGCCAGGAAATGCTCGCGGCGGTGCGCCGCGGCGACACGGTGGTGACCGGCGGCGGCTTCGTCGGCAAGGTGACCAAGGTGATCGACGACAATGAACTGGAGATCGACCTTGGCGGCGGAACCAAGGTGACCGCGCTGCGCTCGACGATCTCGGACGTGCGCGTCAAGGGCGAACCGGTGGCGAACCAGAACGCCAAGAAGTAGGCGAAATCCAGCGGTGATGGCCGCGGGCAGGGTTCTGACGAACGGCGGCAAATGGTCTATCTTTCGCGCCTGAAGGTCATTTTGATCGGGCTTGCCCTGATCTCGATGGTCTTCGGCGCGCCGAATGTTCTCGCCGCGGTGCCCGGCGCGCATATCTTGTTTCGCCTGGATACCGACCAGGTAAAAAGCCGCCGGCTGGAAGCAATGCGCGACCAGGTCAGGACGCTGCTTCGCGACGCCGAACCCAGGATCAACTATAGCGGCCTTGTCGTATCGGGCCTCACGGTTCAACTGCGCATTGGCGATCCCGTGCAAATCGAGGCCGCCAAAGCGGCACTCAAGGCGGTGGTCGATCCCATTGCCGGCAAGGAAGGCCCGGTCCAGGAATTTGCGCTGGACGATAGCGAGCGCGGCCTGTTGAAATTCACCATGACCGATGCCGGCGCGAAGTATCGAACCTATGCCGCGCTCACACAGTCGATCGAGGTCATCAAAAATCGCCTCAACGAACTTGGCGTTGCCGATCCCGCGGTCCAGTTGACGGATGACGGCATACTGGTTCAGGCGCCAGGCGTCGCGGATCTGCACAGCCTGGCGCATACCCTTGTGCGGCAAGGCCGACTGAGCTTCCAATTGGTCGATACGTCGACGCCTGTGAACGATGCGGTCAACGGCCAGGCGCCTGCCGGTTCAACGGTGCTTTACACGCAGGATGATCCGCCAGTTCCCTATCTGGTCGAAGACCGGGTGCTTGTCTCGGGTGAGAGCGTGCTGGGCGCGGAAGCGATCCGCGACAGTTCGACAGAACAGTTTGTCGTCGCATTCCGGCTCGATTCCAAGGGTACGCAACGTTTCAAGTGGGCAACCACGCGGAATATCGGCAGGCCATTTGCGGTGATTTTGGACGATCAGGTGATTTCAGCGCCTATCATCCGGGAACCCATCGAGCATGGCACTGTCCAGATATCGGGAAATTTCACGGCTGAAAGTGCCAGGGAACTCGCGCTGTTATTCCGCACCGGCGCGCTGCCGGCGAGATTGACAATCGTCGAGGAAGCACGATAGGGCCGGCCATGGCCGGAATGACAACCATAGCTGACTACGAGCCGATGGCGGAACGCTGCCGCTTGTACGCCTGAACGGATAAGAACGAATGCTCTATTTCTCGCGCCTGAAGATGATCCTGATCTGGCTCGCAGTGGCCATTACAGTGATCCTTGCCGCGCCTAACCTTTTCCCGGCAAGCACGCTGGCGCAACTGCCGAGCTGGGTGCCGAAACGGCAGATGACGCTCGGCCTCGACCTTCAGGGCGGTTCGCACATTCTGCTGCAGATGGATCAGAACGACCTGATCAAGGATCAACTGCAGACGACGCGCGACGAGATCAGGACGCTGCTGCGCGACGCCAAGATCCAATATACCGGCCTTGGCGGAACAGGCCGAACCGTGCAGGTGCGCATCAACGATGCGAGCCAGGTCGAGGCCGCCAAGACCGCGCTGAAGCCGATAACCAACCCGGTCACGGCCGGTCTGTTTGCCGGTGGTTCCGTGCAGTCGATGGCGCTGGACGATTCCGAGCCTGGGCTGTTGAAGTTCACCGTTACGGATGCCGGCATCAAATATCGTACCTCGACCGCTCTCTCGCAGGCGATTGAAGTGGTGGAGCGACGCGTCAATGCGCTAGGCACGACCGAGCCGATCGTGCAGCGGCAGGGCGACGATCGCATCCTGGTCCAGGTGCCCGGGCTTCAGAATCCGCAAAGGCTCAAGGACATTATCGGCCAGACCGCGAAGCTGACGTTCCAGATGGTCGACACGTCGGTGCCGGTCCAGGATGCGATGAAGAATCGCCCGCCGGCCGGCGACTCGATCCTTTATTCGCAGGACGATCCTCCGGTTCCTTACCTCGTCGAGAACCGCGTCATCGTATCGGGCGAAGACCTGTCGAATGCGACGCCGACTTATAATTCACAGACCAATGAGCCGGTGGTTTCGTTCACCTTCAATTCCCGCGGAGCGACGCGGTTCGGTCAGGCGACCCAGCAGAATGTCGGCAAGCCATTCGCCATCGTGCTCGACAACCAGGTGATTTCGGCGCCGGTGATCCGCGAGCCGATCCTCGGCGGTAGTGGGCAGATATCCGGCAATTTCACGGCCGAGAGCGCCAACGACCTCGCCGTCTTGCTGCGCGCCGGCGCCCTGCCGGCCAAATTGACCATCATCGAAGAGCGTACCGTCGGCCCGGGCCTTGGTCAGGACTCCATCCACGCCGGCAAGGTGGCTGGTGTGATCGGCTCGATCCTCGTCGTCGCCTTCATGTTCGTCGCCTATGGTTTCCTCGGTTTCATCGCCAATGTCGCTTTGGCCGTGCACGTGGCGATGATCGTCGGCGCGCTGTCGCTGCTCGGCGCAACGCTGACCTTGCCCGGCATCGCCGGTATCGTGCTCACCATCGGCATGGCGGTGGACTCCAACGTTCTGATCTATGAACGCATCCGCGAAGAGCGGCGCAACGGCCGCTCGGTCATCCAGGCGATCGACACCGGCTTCTCCAAGGCGCTTGCGACAATCGTCGATTCCAACGTCACCTCGCTGATCGCGACCGTCGTGCTGTTCTTTCTGGGCACCGGTCCCGTGAAGGGCTTCGCCATTACCTATGCCATCGGCATTCTGACGACGGTCTTCACCGCCTTCACCTTCACCCGCATGCTGGTGTCGATCTGGCTGCGCCGCGCTCGTCCGAAGGAATTGCCGCGCGCGCCGGTCACCTTCATTCCGCCTGGCACCAAAATCCCGTTCATGGGCATCCGCCGCTGGACATTTGCTCTCTCCAGCACGTTGTCGATCCTGTCGGTCGTCGGGTTCCTGACTCTTGGCATCAACTACGGCATCGACTTCAAGGGCGGCTCGCTGATCGAAGTGCAGTCCAAGCAGGGCGATGCAGATCTTGGCGATATCCGCAGCAGGCTGTCCGAGCTCAACATCGGCGAGATCCAGGTGCAGCAGTTCGGCGCGCCGAACGACGTGCTGATCCGTGTCGGCACGCAGGACGCCGGCGAGAATGCCGAGCAGACCGTCATCGACAAGGTGCGGGGCGAGTTGCAGGATCAGTATGATTTCCGCCGCGTCGAAGTGGTGGGTCCGACGGTTTCCGGCGAGCTCGCCAAGCAGGGCACCATCGCCATGCTGATCGCGCTGGTCGGCATCCTGCTTTATGTCTGGTTCCGCTTCGAATGGCAGTTCGCCGTCGGCGCCATTGTCGCCACGGTGCACGATGTGGTGATGACGATCGGCTTCTTCGTCCTCACAGGACTTGAGTTCAACCAGTCGTCGCTGGCGGCGATCCTGACCATCATCGGCTATTCGCTGAACGACACCATCGTCGTCTATGACCGCGTGCGCGAGGATCTTCGAAAATACAAGAAGATGCCGCTGCCGCAGCTCCTGAACAACGCCATCAACGAGACGCTGTCGAGAACCACGCTGACCTCTGTCACCACGTCCCTGGCGCTGTTGGCGCTGGTGCTGTTCGGCGGCGAGGTGATCCGCTCGTTCACGCTGGCAATGCTGTTCGGCGTGGTGTTCGGCACCTATTCGTCGATCTTCATCGCCGCGCCGCTGCTGATTCTGTTCCGCTTGCGGCCGCAGGCCGCCACCGAAGAAGAAAAGAAGCCGGTGAACGGCAAGGCCGTGGCGACCTGACGCCGTCAGAGCCGGATGTTTTCAGGTCGAGCCGACCTGAAATCATCCGGCTCAAATCAAAGAGATAGAGCATGATGTCGCCCGAAAACCGCTCCACACTTTTCGGCATCATGGTCTAGACCCATGGCCAAAGGCATCATCATCCGCGAGGCGCATTTCCCGGGCAAGGCGCCGATCGAGGCCTATGGCAATGGCGGCTTCCGTTTTGCCGACATGTCGCATCGGGGCTCGCTGCTTGTCCTGCCGTCGGGTATCCATGGTTGGGAGCCGGCCGATCCACTGGCGCTGAAGGCCTCGGACTTCGACAGGCTGTTCGCCGAGGTCGGCAGGGTGGAGATCCTGCTGGTCGGCATGGGCAAGGAATTGCGGCCGCTGCCGACGGCGCTGCGCGCCGCCCTCAAGGAGGCCGGCATCTCGGCCGACCCGATGTCGACCGGGGCGGCGGTGCGGACCTACAACGTGCTGCTCGCCGAAGACCGCGCGGTGGCCGCTGCGCTGATCGCCGTAGACTGAATGGCCGGCACGTCCAACATCGTCAAGAATGGCGACGTCGTCATGGATGCGGTGCGCGCCGCCGACCATGACCGGTATCTGTCGGCGCTCTACGCGCCGGCCGACAGGCGCGACGTGCTGCTCGCGCTCTACGCCTTCAACGCCGAGATCGCCGGCGTGCGCGATCGCATCCACGAGCCACTGCCGGGCGAGGTCAGGCTGCAATGGTGGCGCGACGTCATCGCGGCCGACGGGCCGGAGGAGACCGGCCATCCGATTGCCGATGCCCTGAAGGCCGCGATCGTCGGCAATCATCTGCCGAAATCCGCTTTCGACAACATGCTCGAGGCGCGCATCTTCGATCTTTATGACGATCCGATGCCGTCGCGGACCGACCTCGAGGGCTATTGCGGCGAAACGGCCGCTGCACTGATCCAGCTTGCGGCCATGGTGCTCGATCCGGTCGCGGCGCCGCGCTTTGCCGAACTGGCAGGCCGGGCCGGTTGCGCTCAGGCCATCACCGGCCTGCTGCTTCTGCTGCCGCTGCATCGTCGGCGCGGCCAGTGTTTCGTGCCCGCGGACATTCTGGCGGCCGCCGGCACGACGCCGGAAGAGTTCGTCAAGGGCGAGGGCGGGGCTGCCGCGGAACGCGCGGTCGCTGCGATGATCGCGCTGGCGTGGGACCATCTCAACGCCTTCGCGAAAGGCGCGCCGGCGCTTCCTGTTGCGCTGCGGCCTGCTTTCCTGCCGTTGGCGCTGACCCGTATCTATCTCGACAAGATGGAGAAGGCGGGGGGGGCTCCGCTCGGCTCGACGGCGACGCTCTCCGCCCTGCGCCGCCACTGGCTGCTCCTGCGTCATGCGATGCGGGGCTGGACGCCCCTTTGACGTAAACGTCAATCGTGCTAGGGGTTCCGTTTATGTGGACTCGCGTCAAAGAAATGCGGGCCGCCGGAGGAGCCGTCTTTCCATGAGCCTGCCAGTCCTGGTCGTCCTTGTCGTGTTCGGCATCGCGCTATCGGTCGCGGCCGTGCATTTCACCGGCGGCACGACGACCGCGACGCTTGCCGGCGCCGATCATGCGCTCGCACGCTTTGCCGAGGATTTTCCTGACGAAAGACCGGGTTCAATACGGCTGACAGCCGACAGCCATGCCGCGTTTCTCGATCTTGGCCCGCAGCGCTGCGGCATCGTCCGGAGCATAGGCGATTGTTTTCTGACGCGCATCGTCACGCCCCAGGACATTCTGGCGCTGACCAGGGAAGGCAATGTGGTCTCGCTGCGGCTCAATGATTTCACCTGGAAAGGCGGGCGGTTTGCTTTTGCCGACGAAGCCGGCGCGCTGGCCGTGGCGGCGGCATTGCAAAGCCATGATCGGATCCGGGAGGCGGCGTGATGGACGAGTATAATTTCCCGCAGGTCACCCAGCTTGCGATCCCGTTCTTCGTCGCGGCGATCCTGATCGAGCTCTGGCTGGTGCGCACCGGCCGCGCCAGGGGATCGTTCGAAACGCGCGACACGCTGACCAGCCTGATGATGGGGACCGGCAATGTCGTCGCAGGCTTACTGCTCGGCGTCGTGTCCTATTGGGCGCTGCTGTGGCTGTGGCAATTCCGCTTCTTCAATCTCGGCCTGCAGATCTGGGTGTTCGTCGCCGCCTTCCTGCTCGACGACCTGCGCTACTATGTCTATCACCGCATCGCGCACCGGGTGCGATGGGTGTGGGCCGAGCACGTCAACCATCATTCCAGCCAGCACTACAATCTCTCGACGGCGCTGAGACAAAGCTGGACAGGGCTGTTCACCTTCACCTTCATCCTGCAGGCGCCGCTGGTGCTGCTCGGCTTCCATCCTGCGGTGATCGCCTTCGTCTTCGGCTTCAACCTGGTCTGGCAGTTCTGGATCCACACCGAGACGATCGGCAAGATGTGGGGCTGGTTCGAATTCATCTTCAACACGCCTTCGCACCACCGCGTCCACCACGCCACCAATCCGCGCTATCTCGACGCCAATTATGCCGGCACGCTGATCGTCTGGGATCGCATGTTCGGCACCTTCGTCGAGGAATTGGAGGAGGACCGGCCGCGCTACGGCATCGTTAAGAACATCGGCACTTTCAATCCGCTGAAGGTGGCCTTCCACGAATGGATCGGCATGTTCAAGGATGCGCTGGCGCCGGGCCTGACGCCTGGTCAGCGTGTCAACTATCTCATCCAGCCGCCAGGCTGGAGCCATGACGGTTCGCGCGATACGTCCGAGACGCTGAAGGCGGGTTATGTGCGGAGGAATCCGGGAGAGGCGGGCAAGCCGGGATTGCCAGGGCGGGTGCCCGAGCCGGCGGAGTAAGACCCCTTCAGGATGGAGCGCTCGACCCACCGTCTCGAATCAACGTCTCGTAGTCGCGACCGCCGTAGAAGATGTTGATGATGCGAACGACATCGCTTTCGACAATATAGGTGATGACGGCAGAATGCTCGAAAGGGACGGTTCGCAAGCCTAGTACGATATCGTCGCGAGTTCGGCCGCCGCGAGGGGCGTTTCCGATGTTCTGGCAGCGGTCTTCGATGCGCAGAACGAATTTCAACGCGACGTAGCCTCGACTATGTGTCTGAAAATATTAGCGAGATCATCTCTCGCGCTTTGGCTGTATTCGACTTCAAGCCGCTGAATCATCGTCGGGGCTCGAATACTCGGCAAACAGCCCTTGAAGATGAGCGCGCACCTGTTCTCCTGAAAGATTCGGCCTCTTGTCCTCGATCGAAGCCTTCACCCGCGCCCGGATCGATGCCATGCGCTCGGCATGCTCTTCCTCTTCGCGCTGGAAGGCGCGGAGCGCTGCGCGGACGACTTCGCTGGCGGAGCCGAAAGACCCGTCCTCGACTTTCTCGCGGATCATGCGCGCCATGGCAGGCGTGACGGTGATGGATAGTTTCTCGGCAGATTCCATGGCATCGCTCCATGCATATAAAGTGGGATGATATCCTACTTTATATGCATGGCCAATGGGACAGAAAAGCTTATTCGGCTGCCTCAGCCCTGCCCGGCAGCCCCAACCATGCCCTGCATTCAGCCAGGGCGCGGGAGGTGATGGCGTGCCTTTTGGCGACGGTCTTGTCCTTGCCGCGCAGACGCTTGCCTTCGGTCTTCGGTGCTTCCACGGGTGGGAACAGACCGAAATTGACGTTCATCGGCTGGAAGGAGCGTTTGCCGGGCTCGTCGTCGGAGACGATATGGCCGCCGGTGATGTGGTTGAGCAGTGCGCCGAAGGCGGTGGTCGAGGGCGGCAGCGAGGGCGTCTGGCCAAGCCGTTCGGCGGCGGCGAAGCGGCCGGCGAGCAGGCCGATGGCGGCACTTTCGACATAGCCTTCGCAACCGGTGATCTGGCCGGCGAAACGCAGGCCCGGCCGCGATTTGAGCTGCAGCGACGGATCGAGCAGCGTCGGCGAGTTGATATAGGTGTTGCGGTGCAGGCCGCCGAGACGCGCGAAGTCGGCGTTTTCAAGGCCGGGGATGGTGCGGAAGATGCGCACCTGCTCGGCATGCTTCAGCTTGGTCTGGAAGCCGACCATGTTGTAGAGCGTGCCCAGCGCATTGTCCTGGCGAAGCTGCACCACCGCATGGGCCTTGACCGTCGGATTGTGGACGTTGGTCAGGCCCATCGGCTTCATCGGCCCGTAACGCAGGGTCTCGACGCCGCGCTCGGCCATCACCTCGATCGGCAGGCAGCCGTCGAAATAGGGCGTGCCTTCCCACTCTTTGAATTCGGTCTTTTGGCCGTCGAGCAGCGCCTGGACGAAGGCGAGATACTGGTCCTTGTCCATCGGGCAGTTGATATAGTCCTTGCCGGTGCCGCCGGGGCCGACCTTGTCGTAGCGCGACTGGAACCAGGCGGTGTTCATGTCGATCGTGTCGAAATGCACGATCGGCGCGATGGCGTCGAAAAAGGCAAGCGCATCGGAGCCGGTGGCTTCCGCGATCGACTGCGCCAGCGAAGGCGCTGTCAGCGGGCCGGTGGCGATGATCGCCTGGTCCCAATCCTTGGGCGGCAGTCCCGGCACTTCCTCGCGCTGGATGGCGATCAGCGGATGCGCCTCGATCTTCGCGGTGACCGCGTCGGAAAAGCCGTCGCGGTCGACCGCCAGCGCACCGCCGGCCGGAACCTGGTTGGCGTCGCCGGCGCTCATGATCAGCGAGCCGGCAAGCCGCATTTCGGCATGCAGCAGGCCGACCGCATTGTTTTCGGCGTCGTCGGAGCGGAAGGAGTTCGAGCAGACGAGCTCGGCCAGACTGTCGGTCTTGTGGGCGTCGGTGCCGCGCACCGGGCGCATTTCATGCAGCACGACCGGAACGCCGGCCTCAGCGATCTGCCATGCGGCCTCGGAGCCGGCGAGGCCGCCGCCGATGACATGTACGGGATTTTTGCTCATGAGGGGAATTATAACCCCGCGAAGTCGAATGCAATGGCGCACTGGTAGCACTCATCAGTGGAGACTGCCAGTTTGTTCTTGCTTTATTCCTTTGACTGCACATCATGGATTGATTCGCTAAGGAGTCGATCAATGACGCAGTTGGCATACGTCCAATTTTGTTCATTAGTTGGAACGCTCTCAGAAAACCTCACGGCACGTGAGACTATTGCTGCAATTCGAGAAAGCCACAGTAATCAGCTAGAAGCGATTACCCCTCACATTGTCGAGAACGCGATAGTCAATATTCGACGTAACGTTCTACGTCGGAAGGCAAAACTCTTTGTAGAAGGCTATGGCGATCTTTTCGAGCCATACAACGTACCGGCTCGGCTACCCCGACCCGGGGTCGGAAATGCAAGGCCAACCAAAGTACCGCCCGATAAACTGACTAAAGATGAGCTGTGGCAACTCATATTGGAATATCGGCTGCGGCCGCCGAAAAAGGAACGGTACTTGTCTGAGTTGGAAAAAATACACTCGGACATAGATTCCTACTGCTCTGGTGAAGAGACTGTGGAAGCCGGTCTGAAAAGGCGGAAAGGGGAGTAGGAATTCAAAACAACAACACCCGCCGGGGGAGGAGGTCCGGCGGGTGTCGTTTTGGGGGTCGATCCTCGGGAGGAGGTGAAGATCGACCTTATTCGTCATTGCCGGGGAGGAGGTCGGCTTTGACGAAATTCCTTATCGCCCTTGAGGACGAAAATTCTTTTCGTCTTTGAGAAGGGGCGAAGCCTTCGAAGACGAACTACGTTCGCTTCTGGAACAACGCCCGCCGGGGGAGGAGGTCCGGCGGGCGCCGTTTTGGTGGTCAACCCTCGGGAGGAGGTGAGGGTTGGCCGTATCCGTCAGGGTCGGGGAGGAGGTCGACCCTGGCGAAATGCCTTGCTTAGATCGCCTTGCGGGCGACCATCTTGATCTCGTCGCGAACGATGCCGAGATCGTGGAGCTGGCGGTTCGAAAGCCGACCCAGCTCGGTAACGGTGTCGCGGTAGACGCGCCAGTTACGATAGCTGCGGATCAGGTTCATTGTCGTTACTCTCTTCAAAACTGGTTCGGACCATTTGCGGTCCGAAGCGGATTAGACCGCCTTGCGGGCGACGTAGTGGATGTCGCTGCGGCTGATGCCGAGGTCGGTCAGTTCACGGTTCGACAGGCGGCTCAGCTCGGAGACGGTGTCCCGGTAGCGGCGCCAGTTGCGGTAGTTGCGGATCAGGTTCATGGTACTTCTCGTTTCGTCTTTGGTTCGGATCATTCCGTTTGCGTACGAACAGAAAATAGGTGGGATCATATCGGTTTAAAAGTGCCGTTGGCGCATGGCAGCAATGCAAATTGTGCAATGCAACATTAACGGCCATTCACGCCTGCGTCACAAAGAAGACCGAATCGGAAAATGCCGCCGCGTCAACGGCTTGGCTGTTCCGGCTAAGGAAATGACCAGGCTTCGGGGGAAAGCATGGCGGGCTATGCAACACAGGTTAGGGCGGATATCGCGCGGTGGCGGGAATCCGGGCTGATCGATCCCGCCACGGCGGAGGCATTGACAAGCGACATCGCCGCCAACGAGCGGGCGTCACTGAGTTTCGGCTCCATCCTGGCTATGATGGCGGCGCTTTTGTTCGGCGCGGCGATCCTGATTTTCGTCGCCGCCAACTGGGAGGCCATCCCGCGCCTCGTTCGCGTGGCGGCCCTGTTTGCGGTCATCCTCGCAGGCTATGTCGGCGGAGCGGTGCTGAAGGCGCGCGACCATGCCGCGATCGGCGAGGCGCTGTGGATCGTCGCCGTCGCCGCCTTCGGCGGCTCGATCGCACTCGTTGGCCAGATGTATCACCTCTCGGGCGACGAGGCCTCGGCGCTGTTGACATGGTGCGCCGGCACGGCGCTGGCGGCGGTGGCGCTGCGTTCCAACCCGCTGACCGTGGCGGCGGTCGGCATCGCCGACGCCTGGCTGGTCCTCAAGGGGTTCGGCTTCTACTGGCGCGCGGAGATCCCACATCTCTTCATCGTCATGGCGGTCGTGCTGTTCGCCATTTCGTTCTGGACGCGCAGCCAGGCCGCGCGCCACCTCATCATTCTGTCTGTCATTCTCTATCTGGTTCTGTTGGCGACCGATCGCGACACGCTGCCGGTGGCGGTTTCGCTCGCCGTCGTATCGGCGCTGCTGTTTGCCGCTTCGGTCTTTACCGGCGATCCGATCGACAGGATCCTTCAGCTCGGCGGCCGGCTGCCCTTGCACGCCTTGTTCGGCTTCCTCACCGGCATGGCGATCGTCCAGTTCGAGCTGGCGGATGAAAGCACCTACAACGGCGGTTTCGCCATCGCCTCGATCATGGCGCTTGCCGGCATCGTGGCGGCGATCATGCTGGCCGGCCGCGAGAGCAGGGGGCTGCGCTGGCTGGCCTATGCCGGCTTCGCCTTCGAACTCGCCATCATCTATGGCGTCACTTTGCGGTCGATGCTCGATACGGCCGGATTCTTCCTGGCCGCGGCCGTGCTGCTCGGCATCCTGGCGCTGATCATCATCCGCATCGAGAAGCGCATGAGGGCGCCCGCCAAGGCAGGAGCAACGGCATGACCGGCAAGAAACTGATCATCGCGGCGTTGGTGCTGGCGCTTGTCCAGATCGGCTTTCTCAGTTGGATCATCGCCGACCGCGCCGCGATCCTGCGCAACGGCAAGGAAGTGCTTCTGAAAGTCGAGCCCGTCGATCCGCGCGATCTCATGCGCGGCGACTACCTCTCGCTCAACAACAACATTTCGCGAATCCCGGTGAAGCTGATCGCCGACATTCCGCAAGGCGCGTTTTCCAGCGACGACGGTTCGATCGCGGTGCGATTGAAGAAGGGCGCGGATGGTTACTGGCAGCCGACGGCGGCCTGGTTCGGCACAGCGCCGGCCCCGGCGGGCGCGGACGAGGCGGATATCGTCGGACATGTCGCCGCGGGCTGGGATCTTCGCAGCCCCGACATGACGATCGCGCCGGACTATGGGATCGATCGCTTCTATGTGCCGGAAGGCGAAGGCATGGCGATCCAGAACGACATGCGCGTGCGGCCGTTCGGCATCAAGCTCGCGCTCGCGGCCGACGGCACGGCGCAGATCAAGGCGCTGATGGATGGCGACAAGACGCTGTTCGAGGAGCCGCTTTATTAGCGCCTTGGGTTGGCACTGACAGCGCCGGTCCTCCTTCGCCAAGGCTTCGGAGGACACCTTCGGCTCTTCGAGCCCCAGGTGGCGGCCTGCCATCCGAAGCTCGAAGAGCGAAGGATGGTGCGGATGAAGGGACTCGAACCCCCACGCCTTTCGGCACTGGAACCTAAATCCAGGGCGTCTACCAATTCCGCCACATCCGCTTTCCCCGGCAATCCCATGTAGCCATCATTCTGTCAATGTCGGCGCCCAAGTCATGCTATCCGTTGAAGCGCGCCGCATCGAAATGGATTCAGGTGACGCGCTTAAGTCTTTTGATGCATGCCGTTCGCCCAAAACCGCCGCACACTTTTGGGCGGCGTGCATTGAAGCGAAGATGGTTGAAAATTAGCCTAGCCTGTGACAAAAGGCGTGTCGAATGTGACGGAATGTGAATTTCCGCCTCTGCAAGATGCGAAAAGTTATAGGAAAAACAAGAACTTATTCGCATTTGGCAAGGCGCAGTTCAGGAAGATTTGAACCGCATTAGCGGTCAAATCGCCAGGTTCCGTCCCAAAAGCCATTTCCGGCAAGATCATACCGGCAGGCTGTAAACGGCTAAGAACCGTTTGGCAGTCTCATTGTTGAAAACAAAGGTTCTAGGATGCAGGTCACCGAAACGCTTAACTCCGGTCTCAAGCGCGAGATCAAGATCACCGTGCCGGCCGGTGACATGGAAGCCAAGCTGATGGCGCGGCTGACCGACGCCCGCGACAAGGTGCGCATCAACGGCTTCCGCCCGGGCAAGGTGCCGGTTCAGCACTTGCGCAAGATGTACGGCAAGTCGTTCATGGCCGAGGTCGTCAACGAGATCCTCAACGACTCAACCCGTTCGATCATCTCGGGGCGCGGTGAAAAGGCCGCCATGCAGCCCGAAGTGATCATGACCGAGGACGAGAAGGAGGCCGAGAAGATCCTGGCTGGCGGCACCGATTTCGAATTCAGCCTCAACTATGAAGTCATCCCGCCGATCGAGATCAAGGATTTCTCCGACATCAAGGTGACGCGTCAGGTCTATGACGTGCCGGAATCGGAAGTCGACGACCAGGTCAAGCGCGTTGCGGAATCGGCGCGCAGCTACGAACCGAAGACCGGCAAGGCCGCCGAGGGCGACCGGGTCAGCATCGATTATGTCGGCAAGATCGGAGGCGAGGCTTTCGCCGGCGGCGCCGGCACCGACCAGCCGCTGGTGCTCGGCTCCAAGGAGTTCATCCCGGGTTTCGAGGACCAGCTGATCGGCGCGAAGGCCGGCGACGAGAAACAGGTCACCGTCACGTTCCCGGAAAACTACCAGGCGGCGCATCTGGCCGGCAAGGAAGCCACCTTCGACGTCACCGTCAAGGAAGTGTCGGCGCCCGGCGCGCTTGAGGTCAATGACGAGACGGCCAAGAATCTCGGCCTGGAATCGCTCGAGCGCCTGCGCGAGATCGTGCGCGGCCAGATCGAGAACCAGTTCGGCTCGATGACCCGCCAGAAGGTGAAGCGCCAGCTGCTCGACCAGCTCGACGCGTCCTATTCGTTCGAAGCGCCCTCCAAGCTCGTCGAGGCCGAGTTCAACAACATCTGGGCCCAGGTCAACCGCGACCTCGAAGCCGCCGGCCGGACCTTCGCCGACGAGGAGACGACGGAAGAAGAGGCGCGCGCCGAATATATGCGCCTTGCCGAACGCCGCGTGCGCCTTGGCCTCGTGCTCGCCGAGATCGGCGAGAAGGCCGGCGTCACCGTGTCGGACGAGGAACTGCAGCGCGGCCTGTTCGAGCAGGTGCGCCGCTTCCCGGCCAACCAGCAGCAGGAAGCCTTCGAGTATTATCGCAGCAACCCGGAAGCCATCAACGCGCTGCGCGCGCCGATGTTCGAGGAGAAGGTGGTCGACTATCTGCTCGGCCAGATTTCGGTCGACGACGTCAAGGTGGGCAAGGACGAGCTGATGGCCGACGACGAGGAGGCCGAGACCGCGACCAAGGCGAAGCCGGCCAAGAAGGCCTCTTCGAAGAAGGCCGAGGCAAAGGCGGGCGAAGCCGCCGACGAGGCGGACGAGCCGAAGAAGAAGGCCGCGCCGAAGAAGAAAGCCGCCAAGGAAGCCGAGTAACAGGTTTCAATGCCGAGATTTCGAAAGGCCGCCTCCGGGCGGCCTTTTTCATTGTGATGTGTTCCATTGTGGCGGCGCGGCAACACAGACAACTTGTCTTGATAGTCTGCCGCTGGCGATACGGACCGTTGAACATTATCTGCGCTTCGTCGCATTCGCGGGTGTTTGGAGGCATTGGTGAGGCTGGGGTTCATGATGAGAGACGTGGTCGTCGCCGCGGCGCTCTTGTTTGCCGCGTCCGCCGGTATCGCCCGAGCCGAGCCGGATCTCGGCAACTGGAGCGTTGGCGCCGGCGACGACGGCCAGATCACGGCATCGCTGCATGCCAGCAACAAGCTGATCACCGGCGGCGGGGCCTTGGGTTACAGCCCGGTGCTGATTTTGGCTTGCCGGTCCGATGGCGAACCACGCTGGAGCGAGCGGCTCCAGCTCAACGATGCCGTCTCCGCCAGCCGCAAGATCACCATCTCCGTCGTGGTCGACGGCGGCGGCAAAACCGATGAAAGCTGGTCGGTCGGCGCGCGCGGCAGAACGCTGGTCAGGGACGGGGACGACGGCATCAGGCGTCTGGCTTCAGCGAACCGGCTGACGCTGTCGTGGCGCTTCGGTCTCCTGTCGGGACGCGGCGAGGCCGATTTCGAACTCGCGGGCCTCTCCGAAGCGATCGGACAGATCGCGGCAAGCTGCAAAACCGATCCGCCCTGATCCCACCGCTTAGAACAGGCTTTCCAGTTCTGCGGCCGTCACCACCCGCCCGAACACCTTGCCGATGATGGCGAGCGTGGCGTTGTGGGAGGCCTCGTCCAGCCCGCCATTGGCATCGCTGACGAAAGCCACCTTGTAGTCGCGCATGAAGGCGCTGCGGGCCGTCGATTCGCAGCAGATGCTGGTCACCGTGCCGATGATGATGACGGTATCGACCTGGCCGGCGCCGCGGATGTTGCGCAGCACCGTTTCCAATTGGGTGTTGTGGAACGCGTCATAGCGGTGCTTCTTGATGATCACCTCGCCCGGCAAGGGAGCGAGTTCCGCCACGATCCCGGTGCCGGCGCTGCCTTCCCGCATGCCTTTGGCCTTCAGCCTTGGCTGGTAGGCGGTCTCGAGCGGGGAGATGTTGAAATGGTCGCTGAGCACATGCTGCGTGTAGACCACCGGGACACCAGTCGCGCGGCACAGTTCGACCACCTGCCGCATAATGGGAATGCGATGCCGCGCCATCGCGACTTCCATCACCGCGCCTTCATCGACGAAGTCGCCCTGCATGTCGATGACCAGCAGGGCGGCGCGTTCTTTGTCGAACGGCCAAGGTTCACTGCCGTGCTGAGACATGTCGGTCCTTCCTATTTTTCTTCAGATCAGCAGCAGGCCCTTCATCGAGGCGTTGCCCTTGCGGCCGATGATGATGTGATCGTGCACGGCGATGCCGAGCGGCTTGGCCGTATCGATGATCTGCTTGGTCATCTCGATGTCCGCGCGCGACGGCGTCGGGTCGCCGGAAGGGTGATTGTGGACCAGGATGACGGCGCTGGCGGAGAGTTCGAGCGCCCGCTTCACCACCTCGCGCGGATAGACCGGCGTATGGTCGACGGTTCCGGTCTGCTGCACCTCGTCGGCGATCAGCCCGTTCTTCTTGTCGAGGAACAGGATGCGGAACTGTTCGCGGGGCTCGAAGGCCATGGCCGAACGGCAATAGTCGAGCAATTGCGTCCAGTTGGACAGGACTTCGCGGCCGCGCACCTCGCCGCGCGCCATGCGCTGGGCGGTGGCGGCGATGACTTTTAGATCGGTCGCGACGGTCGGCCCGATGCCCTTGACTTCTTCAAGCAAGGGCGCCGGCGCGCCGAGCACTTCTGCCAGCGAGCCGAAGCGGGCGATCAGCGCCTTGGCGATAGGCTTGGTGTCGACGCGCGGGATCAGCCGGAAGAGCAGCAGTTCGAGCAGTTCATAGTCGGGCAGGGCGTCCGGACCGCCGGCGACGAAGCGATCGCGCAGACGGTCGCGATGGCCGTGATAATGGGGCTTTTCTGCTGCCGTGGCCTTTTTCGGCGCCGTCTTGGGCGGCTCGATCCAGCCTTCGGAAAAGAATGCCCGCTCGTCCTCGACTTTCCCCATGCTCGCCCGCTCCCCCTCGGGCTTCGGCTGAAACCTAAAGCAATTCCAGGAAAAGTGTGAAGCGGTTTTCCGTTCGGAATTGCGTGAAACAAGAGGATAGAGCGGTTCCATCGTTTCCATGAAACGATGGAACCGCTCTAACCCGGCAGGCCGGGGCGGTCGAGCTTTTTCGGCGACAGCGTGAAGATCTCGCAGCCGGTGTCGGTGACGCCGATCGTGTGCTCGTATTGCGCCGACAGCGAGCGGTCGCGCGTGACCGCCGTCCAGCCGTCCGACAGCACCTTCACATGCGGGCGGCCGAGATTGATCATCGGCTCGACCGTAAAAATCATGCCCGGCCGCATTTCGACGCCTTCATTGACGGTGCCGTAATGCAGGATGTTCGGCGCGTCGTGGAAAAGCCGGCCGACGCCATGGCCGCAGAAATCGCGCACCACCGAGCAGCGCTCGGCCTCGGCATAGGTCTGGATCGCGGCGCCGATGGCGCCGGTGCGGGCGCCGGGCTTGATCGCGGTTATGCCGCGCATCAGGCACTCATAAGTCACCTCGAGCAGGCGCTCGGCGGCGCGCTTGATCGTGCCCACCGGATACATGCGCGAGGAATCGCCGTGCCAGCCGTCAAGGATATAGGTGACGTCGATGTTGACGATGTCGCCTTCCTTCAGCGGCTTGTTGTCGGGAATGCCATGGCAGACGACATGGTTGATCGAGGTGCAGGACGACTTGGTGTAGCCGCGATAATTGAGCGTCGCCGGCAGCGCGCCATGGTCCATGCCGAATTCGAAGACGAAGCGGTCGACCGCTTCCGTCGTCACGCCAGGCTTCACCATCAGTACAAGCTCGTCAAGGCAGCGCGCGGTGAGGTCGCAGGCCTTGCGCATACCGGCAAAACCTTCCTCGCCATAGAGGCGAATCTGGCCGGTATTTCGAAGGGGGGCCGTGGAGGCGTCGAGATAGGTAACCATTTTTGTCCGTTTGCCGGCGTTGGCTCCAAAGGAGCCGAACGCGAAATCTGCTCCAGATTTGGCACCGGAAGCCGCAAGGTTCAAGGACGAAGTGCGGTTGCGGCGTCCATCGCCAAGGAAAACGCGGCCTTCGCTCGGCGCCTAGAAGCCGGCGATCAACCGCAGCATCGTCGTCTTGCCGCAGCCGGAAGGGCCGAGCAGCGCCGTGAAAGATCCCCGCGGAAAGGCCAGCGAAACGCCGTCCAGCGCGGTGGCATCGCCATAGCGCTTGACCAGAGACTCGACCCGGATTTCGCTCATATTTTCGCCCGCGGCAGCTGTGATGGCCGGCAATACGGTGGAAGTCCGGCATTGGCAATGCAGGAGCCGGTATCGATCCGGACTGACGCCGGTCCGCCGCACCGGCGAACCGATTCTTCACCGCACTGAGGTCACATTTGCGAGTCAGAAGGCCGCAAAAGCAACTTTTCACATCGAGCGGCGTTGCTCAGGGCGGCGCCAGTTCGGGAGACAGGGAATGGACAGATTGCAATTCGAGGTGCCGGTGCGCATCACGCCCGCGCCCGGCCTGCCGGTCGAGGAAATCTACAGCGTCGAGCAGGCGCTCGACTTCCTGCAGGATTGGCCAAAGCGCCGGCAGGGCAAGGTCTTCGAAGCCGCGTTCAACGCCTGTTTCGGCGCGACGGTCGACGTGGCCAGCGCCGAGGAAGCCTGCCGCGCATTCGCTGCTTTCTGCCGCGTCAGCGGATTGCTGGCGAGGGACGCGATGTTTCCCGGCAGGCGGGGCAGCGGGACAGGGACGTATCGCGAGACGCGCGCTTAAAGCGCGGCGCGCTTTGAGCCTTGCAACTGGTTCAGCCGCCGAACGACACGCCACGATAGCGCATCCCCACCTGCACGCCGCGCACGATCACGCGCGACAGGATTTCCATGTCCAGCGGCATTTGCGGACGCCACACGTCGAGGAGGAGAGCGACGCGGGGCTGATCCGAGTTGTTCATAACCTCGTGCTCGAACGTATCGTCCCATAGCATGCACTCGCCGTCGGCGATGCGCCGTTCCTCGTGATCGATCATCATGATCGTTGCCGGACGGCCGTCCGGCTGTTTCGGGATGACCAGGCCAAGATGGAACCGCATGATGCCGCGGAAAGGTCCGCGGTGCGCCGGGATGTGCTTGCGCGGGGCCAGGAATGAGACAGCCGCCGATTTGACCTCTGGGCACTCCGCAAGCAGCCGGCTCAGGACCGGCATGCGCGCGAGGTTTTCCGGGACCGTCATGTCATAGGCCTTGAGCACGAACATGCGCCAGTCGAGACCGTCATTGGCCGAGATATCGGCCTGCTCCGGCATGATGTCGTGGAAGCGCGGCGCGTTGTTCAGCTTCGCCGCCAGCGCCTCGTCGCGGATATCCCGCCAGGCGGCGGTGAACTTCGCGGCATTGGGAAAATGCGTGCCGGCCTCAAGAATGGCCGGTGCATCTATGCGCTTCTCATAGATACGGCGGACCAGATTGGTTCCCAGATCGTAGGCGCCTGACATCTCATTACCTCAACGACGCTGTTATATAGTGGGATATTGCTTGCGGGCATGGCTCACGGGAATTTGTTCGGGCCGTTCGTGACGGATAGACAGCGCGGCTCACCGGTCATTGCGTCTTCGATGCCAGCCGCGGACCGGTGCGGACATCGATGATTTCGGGCCTGGCAGTGTCGACCGCGCCGTTCCAGCCGCCGCCGAGCGCCTTGTTGAGGGCGATATAATCGGTGGCGATCGAGACGCGGCTTTGCAGGACGGAGTCGTCGGCGGAATAGGCCGACCGCTGGGCATCGAGCACATCGAGAAGGCTGGTCTCTCCAGCCTTGTACAGCGTTCCTTCAAGCCGCGCGGCATCGCCATAGGACTTCGCGGAGGAGGCGAGCTTGCCATTTCTGATGCGCTCCTGCGACAGCGAAACCGTGGCGTTTTCGACGTCTTCCAGAGCCGTCAGCACGGCGGCCTTGTAGCTGACGAAATACTGATCGCGTTGGGCTTTGGCGACGTCCACGGCCGCCTGCAGCTGGCCGGCGTTGAACAATGGCACGCTGAGCGTGGGGCCAAAGGACCAGCCGATGGTGGAGTTCTTGCCGAGATCGCCGAGCTTGAGGGCCGTGGTGCTGATGTCGCCGGTCAGGCTGACGCTCGGATAACGCGCCGCCTCGGCTTGGCCGATCTTGGCGGTGTACTGCGCATATTGCCGCTCGGCCAAGCGCACGTCCGGACGGGTGAGCAGGATGTCGGCCGGGATACCGGTCGGGATCGGCAGGCGCGGCGCCGGGATCGGTGCTGCGCGCTTCAAACGCTCGGTGAGCGCCGCCGGCGGCCGCCCGGTCAGCACGGAAAGGCGATGCACAGCCTCCGCATAGCTCGCTTCCAGGCTCGGAACGCCGGCTTCCGTGCCGCTGGCCTGTCCATCCGCCTTGGCGACGTCCGCCGCGGTCGCCGAGCCGGCCAGAGCCATCGTGCGGGTGAGCTGGGCGGTTTGCCGCTGCGACGCTGCAGAGCGCCGGGCTAGCGCTATGCGGGCCTGATAGCCGCGTGCCTGGACGTAGTTCGAGGTCACGTCGCCAATCAGCGTGAGAAGGGTTGAACGCAGTTCTTCTTCGGAGGCGTCCAGTCCGTAGCTCGCCGCCTCGACGCCCCTGCGGTTGGCGCCGAAGAGGTCGAGTTCCCAGCTGGAATCGAAGCCTGCCTGGTACTGGCTGTAGGTCTCGCTGGCCGTCGTTCCCGCGCTGGCTGCGGAGACCCGGTTGCGGGTGGCCGAGGCCGAACCGTCGGCGGATGGAAGCAATGTGCCTACCGACTGGCGGTAGCTCGCCCGCGCCTCGCGGATCTTGGCCTTGGCGGTGGCGACATCGAGATTGCCGGCAACCGCTTCGTCGACAAGCGCGTTCAACTCGGGGTCGCGCAGGCGCTGCCACCATTTCGACAATTGCGCTGGCTTGGCCGGGTTCGCCGCTTTCTGCCCGCTCCAGCTCGCCGGCATTGCCAGCAGAGGCTTCTGGTAATCCGGACCGACGACGCATCCCGAGAGCAGGGCAGCGGCAAACGCGGGCAAAAAGAGCCCCTTCGCGGTCGCGAAACCGCGTTCAAAATCAAACATTTGAGAGAAGCCTTTATTCCTGGGTGGCTGTGGCTTGTGTCCCGCCGGTATCCTGCTTGGCCGCCTTGCCTCTGAAGATGCGGCGCACCGTGACGAACAAGAGCGGCACGAGGAAGACGCCGATCACGGTCGCCGCGATCATGCCGCCCATGACGCCGATGCCGACCGAGTTCTGCGCGCCGGAGCCGGCGCCGCTGGCGATCGCAAGCGGCGTGACACCGAGGATGAAGGCCAGCGACGTCATCAGGATCGGCCGCAGGCGTTGTCGCGCCGCCTCGAGCGTCGCCTCGACCAATCCCATTCCGGCCGACTGCCGCTCGATGGCGAACTCGACGATGAGGATGGCGTTCTTGGCGGCAAGGCCGATCGTGGTCAGCAGCCCGACCTTGAAATAGACGTCGTTGGTCTGCCCGAACAGGCTTGCCGCCGCCAGCGCGCCGAAGATACCGATCGGCACCGACAGCATGACGGCGAACGGGATCGACCAGCTCTCGTAAAGCGCGGCAAGGCAGAGGAAGACGACCAGCGCCGAAATCGCGTAGAGCGACATCGCCTGGTTGCCGGAGAGCCTCTCCTGGTGCGACAGCCCGGTCCATTCATGCGAATATCCGGCGGGCAGTTGCGCGACCAGCCTGTCGATCTCGTCCATCGCCGCGCCGGAGCTTTGGCCCGCCGCCGCCGCGCCCTGGATCTCCACCGCCGCCGAGCCGTTGTAGCGTTCGAGGCGGGGCGATCCATAGGTCCAGTGGCTGGAGGCGAAGGCCGAGAACGGCACCATGGCGCCGCCGGAGTTGCGGACCTGCCATTTGTCGAGGTCTTCCGGCTGCATGCGGAAGTCCGGGTCCGATTGCAGATAGACCGGCTTCACCCGGCCGCGATCGATGAAGTCGTTGACGTAGTCGCTGCCCCAGGCGGTCGACAGCGTGTTGTTGATGTCGGCGAGGCTGATGCCCAGCGCGCTCGCTTTTTCCTGGTCGATATCGACCGAGAATTGCGGCTGATCCTCCTGACCGTTGGGGCGGGTGTTGGCGAGCAGCGTGCTCTTCGCGGCCAGGCCCAGCAGCTGGTTGCGCGTCTGGATCAGTGCTTCATGGCCGGCACCGTTGACGTCCTGCAGGTAGAAATCGAAGCCGTTGGTGTTGCCGAAACCCTGGATGGCGGGCGGGGCGAGCGCGAAGACCTGCGCGTCCCTGATCTTGGAGAAGGCGCCCATGGCGCGGCCGGCGACCGCCGATGCGGCGAGAGCCGGCGTCTTGCGCTGGTCGAAGTCCTTCAGCCGCACGAAGGCGATGCCGACATTCTGTCCGGCGCCGCCGAAGCCGAAGCCGGAAGCGGTGAACACGCCTTCGACCGCGTCCTTCTCCTCGTTCAAATAATGGTTGGTCACCTCAGCCAGCACGCGCTCGGTGCGATCCTGCGTCGCGCCGACCGGCAGCGATGCGCTGGTGATCAGGATGCCCTGATCCTCGTCCGGCAGGAACGAGCTCGGCAGCCGGGCGAACATCCAGCCCATGGCGATGACGATGGCCAGGAACACGGCAAGGAAGCGCCATGACCGGTTGATGATGCCGTGCGAGCCGTCGCGGTAGGCGATCGTGCCGCGATCGAAGACGCGGTTGAACCAGCCGAACGGACCTTTCTGCGTCGCGTGGTTCTTGGCCGGGCGCAGGATCGTGGCGCATAGCGCCGGCGTCAGCACCAGCGCGACCAGCACCGAGAGCACCATGGCCGAGACGATGGTGACGGAGAATTGCCGGTAGATGATGCCGGTGGAGCCGCCGAAGAAGGCCATCGGCACGAACACGGCCGACAGCACGGTGGCGATGCCGATCAGCGCGCCGGTGATCTCGTGCATCGATTTGCGCGTCGCCTCTTTCGGCGGCAGGCCTTCCTCTTGCATCACGCGCTCGACATTCTCGACCACGACGATGGCGTCGTCGACGAGCAGGCCGATGGCCAAAACCATGGCGAACATGGTGAGCGTGTTGATCGAATAGCCGAAGAAGGAGAGCACGCCGAATGTGCCGAGCAGCACCACCGGCACGGCGATCGTCGGGATGATGGTGGCACGCAGGTTCTGCAGGAAAAGCAGCATCACCAGGAAAACCAGCACGATCGCTTCGGCGAGTGTCTTCACCACTTCCTCGATCGACAGGCGCACGAAGGGCGAGGTGTCGTACGGGTAGACGACCTCGACGCCTTGCGGGAAGGTCGAGCTCAGGCGATTGATCGTCGCGCGCACCGCCTCGGCGGTGCTGATGGCGTTGGCGCCGGTCGCCAGGTTGACGGCGACGCCGGCGGCAGGCTTGCCGTTGTAATGGGCCTGCGTGGTGTAGCTTTCGGCGCCGATCTCGACCTTGGCGACGTCGTTCAGCCGAACCAGCGAGCCGTCGGTATTGCTCTTGAGGATGATGTTGCGGAACTGTTCGGCGGTTTGCAGCCGGCTCTTGGCCGTCACCGTGGCGTTGAGCTGCTGGCCCTTGCGCGCCGGCAAGCCGCCGAGCTGGCCCGCCGAAACCTGCGTGTTCTGCGCCTCGATGGCGGTGGCGACATCGTTCGGCATCAGCGCATATTGCGCTAATTTGTCGGGGTCGAGCCAGATGCGCATGGCATAGCCGGAGCCGAAGAGCTGCGTCGAGCCGACGCCTTCGACGCGCTTCAGGGTGTCGTTGACAGTGCTGTCGACATAATCGGCAAGGTCGGTCGAGTTCATCTTGCCGTCGCTGGAGACGAAGCCGATGACCATCAGGAAGCCGGTCGAGGATTTGGAGACGGTGATGCCGTTGCTCTGGACGACCTGCGGCAACTGCGACTGCACCAGCTGCAGCTTGTTCTGCGTCTGAACCTGGGCCGTATCCGCGTTGGCGGCGCTGGTGAAGGTCAGCGTGATCGAGGCCTGGCCGGTCGAGGTCGACGTCGCCGTCATGTAATCGAGATTATCGATGCCGGTCATGCCCTGCTCGATGACCTTGGTCACCGAGTTCTCGACGGTCTGGGCATCGGCGCCGGGATAGGTGGCGCTGATATTGACGGTTGTCGGCGCGATCTGCGGATATTGCGAGATCGGCAGCGATTGCAGCGCCAGCAGGCCGCCCAGCATGATCACGATGGCGATCACCCAGGCGAAGATCGGCCGGTTGATGAAGAAACCCGACATCGCTTTAGTTCCCGGTTGCGCCGGAGGCCGGCTTTGCGGCGCCGGCGGCATTGCCGCCGGCGGGTGCGGCTGAGGCGGAGCCCTGCTCGCGGTCCTTGATCTCGCCGGTCGTTTCGTCGATCGTCACTTCGACTGCCGTCGCGTCGCCGCCGGCGCGCACCAGCTGCAGGCCCTCGACAATGACGCGGTCGCCGTCGCCGACGCCGGAATCCACCAGCCAGTTGTTGCCGACGCTGTTGCGCACGCCCAGCGTACGCTGCTCGACCTTGCCCTGGGCATTGACCACCATGGCCGTGGCCTGGCCCTTGGGATCACGGGTCACGCCGCGCTGCGGAACCAGGAAACTGTTTTGGGCGACGCCTTCCTCGACGATGGCGCGCACATACATGCCGGGCAGCAGCAGGCGGTCGGGATTGGGAAACTGGGCCCTGAGCGCGAACGTGCCGGTCGACTGGTCGACATTGGCGCCGGCGAATTCCATCTTGCCATCCTGGGCGTAGATGGTGCCGTTGTCGAGCTTCAGCTTGACGCTGACATTGGCCCCGCTGAACTTCAGCCGGCCTTCGTTGATCGCCTGGCGCAGATTGAGCAGGTTGGTGCTCGACTGCGTGACGTCGACATTGATCGGGTCGAGCGAGCGAATGGTGGTCAGCACCGTTTCCTGGTTGGCCGTGACCAGCGCGCCCGGCGTCAATGACGATTTGTCGATCCGGCCGGCGATTGGCGCGGTGATCGAGGTGCGGTTGAGGCTGATCTTCGCGGTCTCGACGCTGGCCTTGGCCGATGCGACGTCGGCCTGGGCCTGCGCCAGCGTCGCGGCGGCATCGTCGTAATCCTGCTTCGAGACCACATTCTGCTTCAGCAGCCCGGAATAACGGTCGAATTTGGCCTGAGCGGTGGGCACGGCGGCTTCGGCCTTCTGCTGGGTGGCGACGGCGCTGTCATAGGCGGCCTGGTAGCTCGCCGGGTCGATGAGGTAGAGCGGCTGTCCCGCCACCACCTCAGCGCCCTCCTGGAACAGGCGCTGCTGGATGATGCCGTCGACCTGCGGGCGAACCTCGGCGATGAGAGAGGCGGCCGTGCGGCCCGGCAATTCGGCGGTGATCGCCACCGATTGCGGATGCAGCGTGACGACGCCGACCTCGGGTCGCCCGACGCCGCCCATGCCGGCCGGCACCTGGCTCTTTTCCTGCGAGCAGGCCGCCAGAAGAAGCACGGTGCACAGAATTCCCGCCCACAAGCGGCGCGGCCTCGCCAGCAACAGAGGGCGATCAGGCTGGATATGCATTGGCTGGATCTTTCGCTGGAGTTGCGGTTCCCGCTTGGCCGGTCGCGCCGGGCGCTTCGACCAACAGCTTGCCGAGATGGCGGGCGAGGAAGCCCTGGATGTCGTCCATGAAGGTGTAGACTACCAGCAGGTAGACGAGGCTGAGCACGGTCGAGGAGATGAGCCCGCCGATCACGGCGATCGCCATCGGCGCCCGGGTCTCGGCGTCGGCGCCGATGCCAAGCGCGATCGGCAGCATGCCGGCGCCCATGGCGATCGATGTCACGACGATGGGCCGGGCTCGCTTGCGGGCGGCGTCGAGCAGTGCCTCGAAGCGGCTCATGTCATGCTCCTTCTCGGCGACCAGGGCATATTCGACGAGCAGGATCGAGTTCTTGGCCGCGATGCCCATGAGCATCAGTATGCCGATCAACGGCCAGATGCCAAGTGCCTTGCCCGTGACGAGCAGGAAGCCGAATGCGCCGCCGACCGACAGCGGCAGTGCCACCATCGACCAGGAGGAGATGGCGTTCATCGCGTCTGCTCCGCCGCGCTTGCGGCATCGGCAGCCGTTGCTTCGCGGGCGGCGACGCGCACGAGATTGCCGTCATTGAGGAAGCCGGCGCCGGCGACGGTGCCGGTCGCGCTGACCGACGACGTGACCGCCTCGGGATGGACCCGCTCCACCGAAACGGTGAGCGTGGCAGCCTGAGCAGGCGCGGCTTTCCCGACGTCCGGCTCCGGCGCGCCGCGGCCATAGGCCTTCAGCATCGCGGCGGCACCGGCCGCGACCAGCACGGCGACGAGGAGAAGATGGCTTTTACGCAATTTTCTGGTCATGATTTTCGGTGTTCGAAGGCGAGATCGGAAGCGACAGACGGTAAGCGGCGAAGCTCAGCCGGATCGCCTCCTGCAGCGCCCGCTTCGACAGGACCCGCTGCCTGGCGCCGGCGCCGGGACGGATCGTCAGGGGCGAGCCCAGGGAGGCAAGCAGCCGCAGCATCATCAGGGCTTCCCACATCATAATGCGCTCCATGCGAGCTGGCGGTCGCGCGGACGCGTCCGCCAGCTCGCAGAAAGTACCGGCCGGCCCTTGAACGGGTGGTCAGGGGGACCGGCCGGCGCAGCCGGTCAGAGTTGCTCGCCATTCCGGGGTGGGGGTGGAGGGAGCTGTCCGCCGTGATCGGGCAGACTTCCGGGGCCGGCCGCATCCGGCGGATCACCCCATGGACCGGGGGGCGGGCCGTGAGGCCGATCCGCCGAAGCGAGGATTTCAAGCTGTTCGGGTGTCAGCTTGGAGCGGAGCGCGGCGATCGCGTCCTTCAGCTTGGCCGCCGAAGCGGCGCGTGTCGTGACATCGTCGGCCAGCTTTTCCTGGAACGCGAAGGGATCGCGGGCAGCACCTGGCGCAGGTCTGTCGGGACTTGTGCCGCCCAGGCCGAAGTCCGGTCGTGCCGGCGGCGCCAGCACCGCCTGCAGCGCGCTGGTGTAATCGCGCCAGGCGTCGAGCTGCTCGGAGCGGATGCCGATGCGGGTCTCGAGCAACGAAAGGTGCGCCGCGAGCATTTCGGGCGGCGGTCCCATGCGACGAGGGCCGAAATCCTCCGGTCCATGCCGCATCGCCCAGCGCTGTCCGTGCCAGCGCATCGGGCCTGGGCCCGCATCGTCCTGCCGGTCGATGGCCGGCGGCTGGTCGCCCGGCGCGCCGGGCTCGGGCTGGGCGGCCAGCACCGGGTGGATCGCCGCGACCGAGAACAGGCCGAGCGCCAAAAGTCTGCTTCGCATGACGTTATCCTTTTCTGCATGCTTCGGATGCAGGCAGGATAGGAAGCGACTTTTGCCGCTTCGCGTCGGCGTGTTGCCGAAGGTTTCCGCAAAAAGGAGATTTGTTTCCGAACGTTTCCGGCGCCTTGCGGGAAACATTCGGTTGCAATTTTTCGTGCCGTTGGCGCGCGGCACTTCCTATAATCAGGGACAAGCAGTGACAAACGGCGGCGATAAACGGGCAAGGTGAAACGGGCCGGGAATGCAGGTACAACCCCACATCCTTGTCGTCGACGACGACCGCGAGATCCGCACGCTGCTCGGGCGCTATCTGGACGGCCAAGGCTTTCGCGTCTCGGTGGCGGCGGACAGGCGCGAGTGCGAGCAGAAGCTGGGCGCCGGCCAATTCGATCTTGTCGTGCTCGACGTCATGCTGCCCGATGGCTCGGGTCTCGACATCTGCAGGAGCCTGCGTGACCGCAAGCCACACATCCCGGTCATCCTGCTGACGGCGCTGAAAGAGGATGTCGACCGCATCATCGGGCTGGAGCTCGGCGCCGACGACTATCTCGGCAAGCCGTTCAACCCGCGCGAGCTATCGGCCCGCATCCGCGCCGTGCTGAGGCGCGCGGCTCCGGAAGAGGCGGCGCCGCCAAAAGTGCGCATCTATCATTTCGCCGGCTACCGGCTGGAGCCGGACACACGCAAGGTGATCGATGCCGAAGGCGTCGCGGTCGACCTTACCGGCGCCGAGTTCGACCTGCTGCAGGTTTTCCTCGACCGTCCGGGGCGGCTTTTGTCGCGCGACCAGCTCCTCGACCTGACGCAGGGCCGCGAGCGCGATCCGCTGGAGCGCTCCGTCGACGTGCTGGTGAGCCGGCTGCGCAAGAAATTTGCCGAAGCGGGGGAGGGGTCGCTATTCAAGACGGTGCGCAACGGCGGCTATCAGCTGACCGCGCGCGTCGAGACGACGGAGCACCGCGCCCCGACGACGGAGGCGGGCACATGACCTCGCTGCGCCGGCGGCTGATCATCCTTCTCGTCGTTTCGATCCTCGGTGTCGTGGGTCTCGCGACATTCGTCGCCGTCAAGGTGCTCGGCGGTCCGTCGCCCGAGCTGATCATGGGTCCGCTGGCCCACCAGATCCAGTATATGGTTCAATTGGCTCCCGGCCACGCGCAGACCGCGCGCGACGCGCCGATCACCGTCAGCGGCGGTCCGGCCCCCGGTATCGAGGACCGCAAGCACACGCGCGTGCTGAACGAGATCCTGCAGCATGACGGCGTCGATGTTTCGGCTGTCGTCACCCGTAACGTCGGCGGGCCCGGCATGGTCGCCTCTGTCGCTCTGCCTGGCAATCGCTGGATGATCGTCGACGTTCCCGATTTCGGGCCGCCGCGCGATGTCTGGTACGGGCTGGCGGGCTGGATGGCGCTGATCGTGCTCGGCGCCACGCCGGTGTCGATCTACTTTACCGGTGTGCTGGTGCGGCCGCTGGAGATGCTGGAAGCGGCCGTCAGCAAGATCGGATCGGACGGGGTGCTGACGGCTGTGCCGGAGAAAGGACCCGCCGAGGTCAGGGCGACGGCGCGTGCGCTCAACGAACTGTCGGAGAGGCTCAAGACCGCGATGGAAAGCCGCATGCGCCTTGTCGCGGCCGCGGGTCATGACCTGCGCACGCCGATGACCAGGATGCGGCTCAGGGCCGAGTTCCTCGACGAAGACCGCGAAAAATGGCTGAGCGATCTCGAAGAGCTCGACCGCATCGCCGACAGCGCCATCCGCCTGGTGCGCGAGGAGGTGAACCAGGACGCGGTCGAGCCGGTGGAACTGGACAGGCTGGTCCGCGATATCGAGGTCGAGATGGTCTCGCTTGGCCATGCGGTGGCGATCGACCACCTTGATCACGTATCGGTCAAAGCCGGCGCGCTTGGCTTGCGCCGGGCGCTGCGCAACCTGATCGTCAACGCCGCCACGCACGGCAAGAGCTGCAGCATCGCGCTCGCGGGGCGGGGCGGCCAAGCGGCTCTCACCATCGCCGACCGCGGCCCCGGCATTCCGCCGGACCTGTTGAACAAGGCCTTCGAGCCGTTCTTCCGGGTCGATCCGGCGCGCACGCAATTCATTCCGGGCGCGGGGCTGGGGCTTGCGATCGCGAAGGAGATCATCGAACGCTATGGCGGGACGATCCGGCTGGAGAACAGGCCGGGAGGCGGGTTGCTGCAGACGGTGGTGTTCGCGGCGGTCTAGCGTTTCGACAGCCCTTCGTCCCTGCGCTGTTCGACGCGATGTCGGCTTTGCTCGCCGCATCGTGATAGCGCAACCGTTGCGGAACGGCGTCGCCGGATGCGAATTTGGCGATACGATGTTTTGCGAGGATGCTACCATGCCCATACGCAAGATTGCGTTCTGCGCGGCAGCGATGGTCGTTGCGGCTACACATTTCGCCGACGCCCGGCCCGACACACGCAAGATGACCTGCGCGCAGACCCAGGCGCTGATCCAGAGCCAGCATGCGGCGGTGCTGAGCACCGGAGCGAACACCTATGATCGCTACGTCCGCCAGTTCGGCAATGAGTGCGATGCTCCTTACGTGCCGATGGTCGACTATGTCCCGGCGAGCGACGGTCGGTGCATGGTTTATCGGTGCGAAGAGCCGGCGCCCATGGTTCCGGATTGATCGGCGGCCAGCGCCGCTTTCCCGGCTTTGGCCGAATCCCGGACATTGTCCGACGCGGTCTATTTGAGCTTTTGGATTTCCGGTGCCGGCGTCTGGTCGGTCGCCGGAGCCGGCGTGCAATCCGGGCCCTTGCAGTCGAGGACCGGATCCTCGGCCGGGGGCAGGCAATTCTGCCCCTCGCAATGGATTGCCGGCGACGGTTGCGTCGTTACCTTGCTATTCGGCTGGACAGGTTGATCGTCGGCGCGAACAGGCGAAGCGCCTGCCAGGCCAATCATCGCCGCGCACGGCAGCGCTATCCGAAGCAAGTTCATTCTTGCCTCCACGGTTGGGAGCGAGGAGAAGCTACACCTTCGGTTGGGAGCCTACACCCTGTCAGCCGTGAATGGCGTTAACGGCGGGTTTCTGCCCCCGAGAGCCCATTGTCGCGCCCGACTGCCGCAATGAACCAGACCTGGCCGCGCTTCATGACGCCTCCTCTCAGTTGCCAATCCGAAGCGAACAAGACATCCAAGGCCTGTTCCGTCGACAGGGTGTACAATGGGCATCTCTCGGCCATCTGTACGTGCAATTTCACTCTGCAAGCGGAACGAGAGTGCGGGTTAACCAGTTAGCTCGATATGCCTACCAAGGTCAAAGAACCGCAGCCGAAGTCCGACCAGAAAAAGGGCCCTGTTCCCGATCAGGAAGGATCACCAGAGCCTGAACATGTCGATAAGCCACCGCGAGACGTGCGAGAGGCACCGGCACCAAATCCCAACGGCGACAAGAAATCCTGATGAATTGCGCAAGTGAAACGATGGCCCGGCTGCTATGTGGCCAGGCCCTTGCCAACCCAACCACGGATGTAACCCAGAAGCGTTTCGCTGCTTCATCAATTGCATGAAGGTCTGATCCGGAGTGAAATTTCCAGCCGCGCCGCTTCCGGTGAGGCTATCCAAAGGCTCATCGAAGCGATCGCACACAGGAAATGAAACTGCCAATTTGGCTGATGAGCGGATCGGTCGGGAGCTTCTGCCTCAGATAATTCTCAAGCGTCAGGCCCCGATCGCCGCTCGACGGTCCTCATATGTGCTTGAAAGCTGGTACGCCCAAGGGGAATCGAACCCCTGTTACCGCCGTGAAAGGGCGGTGTCCTAACCGCTAGACGATGGGCGCGCTCAGACGAAGCGGCTTATAATTGCGTTGTTGCCAACCGGCAACCCATCCGCAGCCAGATGCGACAACTTTTTTCGAAAGCGGGAAAGGCGCTCTTTCGGCGAGCCAAGGTGCGTTTCGCGGCCTCGCTTGGTGGCGCACCCTTGGAGATTAGCCGGGACATCCCTCGCGGTCGTCATTCTGTGGCGGAGCAAGGGGCGCAGCGAGGACCATGGAATCCCTTCCGTGGTGCATGAGTGCTGCAACGGTGCAAGAACCCTCACTGCTGCATCCCGCGGCCAAGGTGACGGAATGGATCCTCGGGTCTGCGCGTCCGCTTCGCCCGTGGATGACGAAGTTCCGAAGGCTTTGGCCAATCGCGAACGTCCCGACGGATGAAAACAAACGTGGCGCGCTGATCGGCTCTCAACCCGCCAAACCGGCTATGCGAGCCGGACCAAGCCGAAAGTATCAGCCGTCCTCGCCACCGCCGCTGCGGCGACGGCAGCGCCAGTTCCAGTCGCGCTCGGGCCCGACGTCGACATGGACGGATTCGGTGTGGCAGTAGGTGCCGACGCCGCCGCGGCCCGGCATCGTGCGGACGTAGTTCGCCAACTCCCACTTCGAGACGCCCGGCACCTGGATGTCGGCGGCGGCGCAATACATGTGCAGCGAGTTCTTGGCACCGTTGGCGCGGCGGTTGCGCGAGGGATCGCGATAGCCGGAGGTGACGATCATCTTGCGGCCGAAATGGCCCTCGATCGTCTTCAGCACTCGCACCAGCGAAGGCTTGAGGCAGGCGACGTCGACGCTTTCGTTCTGCTTCAAAAGACCGTTGGGCGCGAGTCTCGCCATGCCGGCGGCCGACGCCACTTGGTAGGAACCGCCGCCGCCCTCGTCCTCATTGAGATCGACGTCGCTCTCGTCGTCGATGCCGGACTTGCGCTTGATCTCGAACAGCGCCGTCTGGCGCACGCCGGGGAGAGCGTCGGCGCCGGTGATGTGATTGGCCGGGTCGTCGAGCGAGGCCAGTTGCACCGACTTCTCGGCCGGGGTCGCCGAGGCCAGCGTCACGATCGGCTTGGCCGGCGGCGGCGTGGTCTTGGCCTGCGCCGCCGGCTGGTCGCCGGAGCGCGCGTTGTTGATCAGGGGGGCGGGCGCGGCCGAAGCTGGCGTCGTGCTGAACAGCGAGGCGAACAGGCTCTTCTTCGGCGCGGCGATCGGCGGCTGCGCCGACTCGCCGGCGGTCACATAGACGCCGTTGCTCATGGCTTGCGTGGTCGCCTGCGCCTTCGACGCGACGGCGGCGGCATCGCCGGCGGCGACCTGCTGGGCGACGGCTTGCGTCTGGTCCGCCGTTTGCGCCTGCTGAACCAGCGGTTGCGGCGTGCTTCCGGCAATGGCCTGGGCGCCGGCAGGGATGGCGATGGGGAAGGTGCCGTCCGGCCGCGTCTCCGGCACATAGGCGACCTTCTCGGGCAGGGGCGTATCGTCCTCGCTCATCACGGTCGAGGCCGCCTCGGCGGTCGCCGATGCCGGCAACGACGAATCGGCCGAAGCCGCTGTCTTGGCGCTGGATGACGCGGTCATTTCGGTCGCGGTCGAATTGTAGGCGGGCGAAACGACCGACATCGTCGGGTCGCCGGTCGACGTGCAGGAGGCCAGCAGCACGGAGAAAAGTGCCGCCGCGATGCTGCGACTTTCCCCTCGTGCAAGACGCCAACCTGCTGATTTCAAAATAAATTCCCCCTCGGTATCCGGTCGGTTCGCTATCGCCGCGCTACTCCAGAACCGCGCCGCGATAACCCTCCTGTTCCCAACCGGAAACGGGATGTGTGTCGAATCTGCAAGCCTCGGAATTATTCGGCGTCGAACGCTGATTTGAGGCCGCCGAACGATTGACGCCACCATTTCGCCCTGTTTTGGCGGGGCGTCAACTCACCAGACATTACAGTCTGTTACACGCGCACCTTGACATAGGTGCCCGGCGCATCTCCCAAGGTTTTCATGCGCTTGCCTGGTTTTCGGGCGGGTACGCGGATGTCGTCCTGGTTCTCGATCCAGTGTTGCCAATGCGTCCACCAGGAACCGGGATGCTCGTGCGCCGCGGCGAGCCACGCGTTGAAGTCACCTACCGGCCTGCCGCCGGTCCAGTACTGGTATTTCCTGGCGGCGGGCGGATTGACGACGCCGGCGATGTGGCCGGAACCCGCCATCACATACTCGACGTCGCCGCCGAAAAACTGTGATCCCAGGAACACCGAAAGCGCCGGCGCGATGTGGTCTTCTTTCGTGGCCAGGTTGTAGACGGGAATCGTGATGTCGGCCAGCGAGACCATGCGCCCCGCAAGCTCCATCACGCCGCGCGACAGATTGTTCTCGAGATAGCAATTGCGCAGATAAAACGAGTGGTTGGCCGCCGCCATGCGCGTGGAATCGGAATTCCAGTAGAGCAGGTCGAAGGGCAGGGGCTCCTTGCCGCGCATGTAGTTGTTGACGACGTAGGGCCAGATCAGGTCGCCCGAGCGCAGCATGTTGAAGGCGGTCGCCATCTTGGTGCCTTCCAGATAGCCCTTTTCGCTCATCGAGCGCTCGACGGCTGCGACCTGGTCCTCGTCCACGAACACCTTGAGGTCGCCGGCATGGGTGAAGTCGACCTGCGTGGTGAAGAAGGTGGCCGATTTGATGCGGTGGTCACCCTCTTGCGCCAACAGGGCAAGCGCGGCGCCGAGCAGCGTGCCGCCGACGCAGTAGCCGATCGCGTTGACCTCTTTTTCGCCCGTTGCCTTCTCCACCATGTCGAGGCCGAATTGCAGGCCTTCGCGGATATAGGCCTCCCAGCCCTTGGCGCCGTGGCGTTCGTCGGGATTGATCCAGGAGATGACGAAGACGGTGTGGCCCTGCTCGATCGCCCAGCGTATGAAGGATTTCTGCGGGTTGAGGTCGAGGATATAGAATTTGTTGATCCATGGCGGGCAGATCAGCAGCGGCCGTTTCAGCACGGTCTCCGTCACCGGGTCGTATTGGATGATCTCGGCGACGTCGCTGCGGCCGACGACCTTGCCGGGCGTCGTGGCGATGTTCTTGCCGATTTCGAAGGGCGTGTAATCCGCCTGGCGCAGCCTCAGGTCGCCCCGGCCTGCGGCGATGTCCTCGGCCAGCATCTTCATGCCGCGCACGAGGTTCTCGCCGTTCGAGGCGACGGTCTCGCGGAACAGCTCCGGATTGGTCAAGATGAAGTTCGATGGCGCGATCGCGTTCGACACCTGCTTGACGTAGAAGCTCGCCTTGTGGCGGGTGTGCTCGTCCAGGCCCTCGGCATGCTCGACAAGCTCGTTCGCCCAGTGCGAGGTGACGAGATAGGCCTGCTTGAGGAAATCGAAGAAGGCGTTGCGGCCCCATTCCGGGTCCTGGAAGCGCTTGTCGCCGCGTTCGGGCTGAACCGCGTCCTGCGGCGCCTCGGCGTTGAGGTTGACTTTCTGGATGGCGTTCGCCCAGACGGTCATATAGCCGGCGAAGAGTCGCGTCTGCGCTTCGAGCGCGCGTTGCGGATCGCCCAGCCAGTATTCCGAGAGCTTGGAGAAGGTCTTGACCATGTCGACGACCGGTTCGGCGACATGGTCGCGCACTTGGCCCTTCTCGCGCGGTTCGGCCCAGGCGGAAGCCGCCTTGCCGGCCTGCTCGATCATGCGCGCCATGTTCAGGGCGAAGCGCTCGGGATCCTTCACCAGATATTGCTCGATGGCCGAAGGTCCGCCATTTTCCGCTTTGTCCGAATCGTCAGGTTTGGACATGGTTCGCGGGGTTCCTCCCGGAGCGTTTTCTTGACATAGTACCATGGGACATCTGACTGGGTCCAATTCGCTGTAACCCGGCTGCCAGGAAAACAATATGACGATTAATGTTGGCCGGACTTTTTTTCTCGACGCGGGTTCGATTTGCCGCATGGCGGTCGCGGCAGGGCTGGTCGGCGTGCTGCTGCCCGCCGGCGGCTGCACGAGCACTAGCACGAACAATGCGCCGACGGCCTTGACCGAAGGCCCGAAGGACACCGGCTCCTATCCGAACCTCAATGTCCCGCCGCCGGTCGCCGCCAAGCAACTCACCAAGGAAGAGACCGCCGCGAACCTCGCCCAGCTCAAGGCCAAGGAGCAGGCGCAGATCGCCAAGGGCAGCGGCGTCAAGGCACCGGCGAATGCGGCGGCGCTCAGCACCTTGGCTAAAACGCATGGCGGCGACACGCTGAAGCAGATCGAGGGCAAATGCGACCCTGCTCTCGACCCTAGTTGCAATTAGGTTTATATCGCGCGCCGAAAGCGCCCCTTTGATCGTCTGGAACCGCCATGGAAGAATTTCACAAGGTCCGCCGGCTTCCGCCCTACGTGTTCGAGCAGGTCAATCGGCTGAAGGCCAGCGCCCGTTCGCGCGGCGCCGACATCATCGACCTTGGCATGGGCAATCCGGATCTGCCGACGCCGAAAGCCATCGTCGACAAATTGTGCGAAGTGGTGCGCGATCCGCGCACGCATCGCTATTCGTCGTCGCGCGGCATTCCCGGCCTGCGCCGCGCCCAGGCGAATTATTATCAGCGCCGCTTCGGCGTGAAGCTCAACCCCGACACGCAAGTGGTGGCGACGCTTGGTTCGAAGGAGGGCTTCGCCAACATGGCGCAGGCGATCACTGCGCCCGGCGACGTCATCTTGTGCCCCAATCCGACCTATCCGATCCATGCCTTCGGCTTCATCATGTCGGGCGGCGTCATCCGCTCGCTTCAGGTAGAGCCCGATGACGGCTTCATCCCGGCGGTCGAGCGCGGCATCCGCCATTCGATCCCGAAGCCGCTGGCGCTGATCCTCAACTATCCGTCGAACCCGACGGCGCTGGTCGCGACGCTCGATTTCTACAAGGACGTGGTCGCTTTCGCGAAGAAGAACGACATCATCATCTTGTCGGATCTGGCCTATTCGGAAATCTATTTCGACGGCAATCCGCCGCCGTCGGTGCTGCAGGTGCCGGGCGCGATGGATGTCTGCGTCGAGTTCACCTCGATGTCGAAGACCTTTTCCATGCCTGGGTGGCGCATGGGTTTCGCGGTCGGCAACGAGCGGCTGATTTCGGCGCTGACCCGGGTGAAGTCCTATCTCGACTATGGCGCGTTCACACCGATCCAGGTAGCGGCGGCGCATGCGCTGAACGGCGACGGCGCCGACATCGAGGAGGTGCGCGAGGTCTACCACAAGCGGCGCGACGTGATGGTCGATTCCTTCGGCCGCGCCGGCTGGACCATTCCCGCGCCCGCGGCCTCGATGTTCGCCTGGGCGCCTATCCCGGAGCCGTTCCGCCATCTCGGCTCGCTGGAATTCTCCAAGCTGCTCATCGAGCATGCGGATGTCGCGGTGGCGCCGGGTGTCGGCTTCGGCGAGCATGGCGACGACTATGTGCGCGTGGCGCTGGTCGAGAACGAGCACCGTATCCGCCAGGCAGCGCGCAACATCAAGAAGTTCCTCGCGACCACCGCCAAGCAGCCCAACAATGTGGTGCCTTTAGCCGCTCGTCGTTGAGTTGCCTGACATTTTTTGCACCTGACATTTTTTGCAAGTTGAGGGGCGTCGCCGGACATGGCTGAAGCGTTGCGTGTTGGAATTGCCGGCCTTGGCACGGTGGGCGCCTCGGTGGCGCGCGTACTGCGCGACAAGGCGGCCGAGCTCGCCCGGCAGTGCGGTCGCGACATCGTCGTGACCGCCGTTTCGGCCCGCGACCCGAAACGCGACCGCGGCATCGATCTGAGCGCCGCGAAATGGTTCGACGATCCGGTCAAGATGGCCGAGAGGGCCGATATCGACGTCTTCGTCGAACTGATCGGCGGCGACGAGGGACCGGCGCGGCTGTCGGTGAAGGCAGGGCTCGAGGCCGGGCGCCATGTCGTGACCGCCAACAAGGCGCTGCTTGCCAAGCATGGCGTGGCGCTTGCCGAGATCGCCGAGAAGAAGGGCGTGCTGCTCAACTACGAGGCGGCGGTGGCCGGCGGCATCCCGGTCATCAAGACGATGCGAGAGGCGATGGCGGGCAACGCGGTGACCCGTGTCTTCGGCATCCTCAACGGCACCTGCAACTACATCCTGACCCGCATGGAAGCCGAAGGCATCGCCTTCGACGCCTGCCTGAGGGACGCGCAGCGGCTCGGCTATGCCGAGGCCGATCCGACCTTCGATATCGAAGGCCATGACACGGCGCACAAGCTGTCGATCCTGACCAGCCTTGCCTTCGGCACCAGGATCGCCGCCGCCGACATCTATATGGAAGGCATCTCCAACATCACCCAGGCCGATATCCGCGCGGCGGGCGATCTCGGCTACCGCATCAAGCTGCTCGGCGTCGCGCAGCGCACCGACAGCGGTATAGAGCAGCGCGTGCACCCGACGATGGTGCCGACGGCGTCGGTCATCGCGCAGGTGCATGGCGTCACCAACGCGGTGGCGATCGAAACCGATATCCTGGGCGAGCTCTTGCTCTCGGGTCCGGGCGCGGGCGGCAATGCCACCGCTTCGGCGGTCGTCGGCGACATCGCCGACATCGCCAAGAGCCGGCCGGGCTTCCAGCACGGCCCGGTCTTCGGCTGGCCGGCGAAGGAGCTGAAGCCCTACAAGAAGGCGCGGATGCGCAGCCATGCCGGCGGCTATTTCATCCGGCTGACCGTGCATGACCGCACCGGCGTCTTCGCGGCCATCGCCAAACGCATGGCCGACAACGACATCTCGCTGGAATCGATCGTCCAGCAGGCGGCCGGCCCGGAAACGCAGGCGCAGAAGACCGTCATCCTCGTTACCCACGAGACGACGGAAGCGGCGGTGCGCAAGGCCGTGGAAGGCATCACCAAAGACGGTCATCTGACCGACAAGCCGCAGGTGATCCGCATCGAGCGGGCGGAATAGCCAAGTCCGATTCCGTCTTCAATCGATTGATTTTGCTGTCATTTCAAAAATTGACGGGGCAAGTCTTGCCGTTGTCATGGAGCTTTGCCAGAAGAAGCGCGCCCTTGGCGGGAGGCGGAGCAAGTCCGGTGCTCAACGGCGCTGGAATTGCTCGCAGCAACAATTAGAGCGGTTCAGAATTGTACCGGTCTCATGTCAACGAGGAATGCCCATCCATGAACATGGCCCAGAACATCGTCGCCGGTCTCGATCGGATCCTTACCATGGAAGTCGTGCGCGTCACCGAGCGGGCGGCGGTCGCGGCGGCAAGGCTGCGCGGGCGCGGTGACGAGAAGGCCGCCGACCAGGTGGCGGTCGACGCCATGCGCCAGGAGCTCAACCGGCTGGCCATCAAGGGCACGGTGGTGATCGGCGAAGGCGAGCGCGACGAGGCGCCGATGCTCTATATCGGCGAGGAGGTCGGCACCGGCAAAGGTCCGGCCGTCGATATCGCGCTCGATCCGCTCGAAGGCACGACGATTTGCGCCAAGAACCTGCCCAATGCGCTTGCCGTCATCGCCATCGCGGAAAAGGGCAGCCTGCTGTTCGCACCCGACGTCTACATGGACAAGATCGCCATCGGGCCCGGTTATCCGGACGGCCTCATCGACATCGACGTGCCGCCGGCCGAGAACCTCGCCCGGCTGGCCAAGGCCAAGGGCGTGGCGGTGCCGGACATCACCGCCTGCATCCTCGACCGGCCGCGCCATGCCAGACTGATCGACGCAGTGCGCGCCACGGGCGCGGCGATCCGGCTGATCGGCGACGGCGATGTCGCCGGCGTCATCCACACCACCGATCCAGACGAGACCGGCATCGACATCTATCTCGGCACCGGCGGTGCGCCGGAAGGCGTGCTGGCGGCGGCCGCACTTCGCTGCACCGGCGGACAGATGCAGGGCCGGCTGATCCTCGACACGCCGCAGAAGGTGGCGCGAGCCGAGAAGATGGGCATTTCAGACCCGAAGCGGGTCTATCGCGTCCAGGACATGGCGCGCGGCGATGTGCTCTTCGCCGCGACCGGCGTCACCGACGGCAACCTGCTCGACGGGGTGAAGTTCGGCCGCACCTTCATCACCACGCACACCATCGTGCTGCGCTCGTCCTCGCGCACGGTGCGCGAGATCAAGGCCAGGCATCAGGATCTGGATAAGTTCTGATCTCGCTTAGCCCGAGCGCTTTCCGCAATTCGGGGAAAACGTTCCACACCTTTCCCCGGATTGCCCGCTTCCCCGCAATTGCTCTGGACGTCGCATGTTGATATCTGCGCAGCAATGATGTGCAGACGGCGCGTCGCATGACCGGCGAGAAACGGTTCTTCCTCGATGTCAGGCAATCGGCGACCGGTGTTTCCTGGGAACACCGGCTGACCGAGCGGCAGGACATGGCCGCGCTCGCGATCGCGCAAGGCCATGGCGTGCCGGATATTGTGGCGCGGGTGCTTGCCGGGCGCGGCGTCAGCGTGGAGCAGACCGAGCGTTTCCTCGATCCGACCATTCGCGAGCTTCTGCCGAACCCGGCATCGCTGACCGATATGGAGAAAGCGGCGGCGCGGCTGGCCGATGCGATCGTCGCCCGCGAGAAAGTGGCGATCTTCGGCGACTACGACGTTGACGGCGCCGCGTCGTCGGCGCTCATCAAGCGCTTTCTCACGCATTTTTCGGTGTCGTCGGAAATCTACATCCCGGACCGCATCTTCGAGGGCTACGGACCCAATCCGGAAGCGATGCGGGAGCTGATCTCGCGCGGCGCGAAGCTGATCGTCACCGTCGACTGCGGCACCAACAGCGCGACCTCGATCGACGCGGCCAGCGAGGCCGGCGCCGATGTCGTGGTGCTCGACCATCATCAGGTCGGCGGCCCGCTGCCGGCCGCGGACGCCGTGGTCAACCCTAATCGCGAGGACGACCTGTCGGGGCAGGGACATCTGTGCGCCGCCGGCGTCGTCTTCCTGTGTCTTGTCCAGACGGCGAAGGTGCTGCGCGCGAGGCTACCGGACGCCGCGCCGGTCGATCTGCTCGCAATGCTCGACCTGGTGGCGCTGGCGACGGTCTGCGACGTGGTGCCGCTCACCGGGGTCAACCGCGCCTTCGTGGTCAAGGGGCTGCAGGTGGCGCGCCAGCAGAAGAACGAGGGGCTGGCGGCGCTGGCGCGGGTTTCACGCATCGGCGAGCCGATCAACACTTTCCATCTGTCCTTCCTGATCGGCCCGCGCATCAATGCCGGCGGCCGCATCGGCGATGCCGCGCTCGGCAGCCGGCTTTTGGCCACCGACGATCCCGTCGAGGCGACAGGGATTGCCGAGACGCTGGACCGGCTGAACCAGGAACGGCAGCAAATGGAGCAGGAGATGCTGGCGCAGGCGCGCGCCGAGGCCGATGCAGAGCTTGCCGGCGGCAACGGCCCGGCAGTCATCGTCACCGCCAGCAACACCTGGCATCCGGGCATCGTCGGGCTGATCGCTTCTCGGCTCAAGGATTATGCGCGCCGGCCGGCCTTTGCCATCGCCTTCAATTCGACCGGCATCGGCACGGGCTCCGGCCGTTCGGTGACCGGCTTCGATCTCGGCCGGTTGGTCCGCGAGGCGGCCGAGGCCGGGCTGATCGTCAAGGGCGGCGGCCACGCGATGGCGGCGGGCATCACCGTCGAGCGCGCCAAGCTAGGCGAATTGCGCGCCTTCTTCGAGGAGCGCGCCGCGGCCGACGTGTTCCGGCTGCAGAACGAGGAGAGCCTGGCGATCGACGGCGCCTTGGCCGCCGAGGGCGCCACCATCGCGCTGCTCGACGCGCTGGAGAAAGCCGGGCCGTTTGGCGCCGGACACATCGCGCCGGTGTTCGTGCTGCCGCGCCATCGGCTGGCCGACGCGCGCGCGATCGGCACCAACCACATCCGCGCGGACCTGCAGTCGCAAAGCGGCGGCAAAATCCAGGCCATGGCGTTCCGTGCCGTCGACACCGCGCTCGGCGAATTCCTGTTCAAAAACAGGGGCAGGACCGTGCATATCGCCGGTTCGCTCTCGGGCAATTACTGGAACGGCAACCGCACGGTGCAGTTTCGCATCAGCGATGCGGCGCTGGCTTAACGACGCGATAGGGGGAATTCAGACCAGAACGGTCTGCAGCCGGGTCAGTTCGTTGATCTGGGACTTCGTCGCCTGGTAGCCGAGGCTGATCGCCTCGTCGGCGCGATGGAATTCCGTCAGGCCGATATGGCTGAGCTTGGGCTGCAGCGACATATCCGGCGGATCGCCCGCGAGCCTGGCCCGCGAAATCCGGTCCTGGATGATGTTGAAGGCCTCTACCATGACGCCAGTGATACCAAGGCGGGTCTGGTGTGATTGGGGATTGACCTGGCCGGGGCGCGGCGCGTCGTTCTCGACAAGCAGTTCGCCGGCGCTGTGCTTGATGACGGCGGCGCGGCCGAACAGGTCGTAATGCAGGTTTACGGCCACGACGAGCGGCTGCTCATAGGCGCGGCAGACCGAGACCGGCACCGGATTGACTAGCGCGCCGTCGACCAGCATGCGGCCGTTGCAGGCCACCGGCTCGAAGACGCCCGGCAGCGCATAGGAGGCGCGCATGGCGGTGACGAGCGAACCGCTCGACAGCCAGATCTCATGACCGGTGCGGATTTCAGACGCGACGGCAACGAAAGGTTTCGACAAGTCCTCGAAACGGGCGCCGTCGAGGTGCTCGCGCAGGCGCTGATCGAGCCTCATGCCGCCGAACAGGCCGCTGCCGCGAAGATTGAGATCGAGAAGGCCGAAAATGCGCCGCTTGGTCAGGCTTCTGGCGAATTCTTCCAGTTCGTCGAGCTTGCCGGCAAGGTAGCAGCCGCCTACCAGCGCCCCGATCGAGGTGCCGGCGATCATCGATACTTCGATGCCGGCCTCGTCAAGCGCGCGCAGCACGCCGATATGGGCCCAGCCGCGCGCGCATCCGCCGCCGAGCGCCAGCGAGATACCGGCTTTCCTGCCTGGCTTCGGGTCAGACGCCCCGCCGGACGATGCGGGGCCGTTGGCCTCCCGAACGTCAGGTCTGCTGCGCAATGACGCCCATTCGAGCATCACGATCTCCCTTGTCCCATATTCCTTCTACCGCAAGGATATTTGAGAATAGTGAATATGGGTGGTTTTTGAATATTGAATGGTTCACACCGGCTTCCGATACGTCTGGTCCGCATCGAACAGCGGTCTGCTGCCGTCGTCGACAAGCGTCGCCTTGCCGTCGTTGAGCCCCACCGTCCGATAAAAGCATGAACGCCTTCCGGTGTGACAGGTTGCGTCGTGGCCCAACACTTTGACGCGCAACCATATCGCGTCCTGGTCACAATCCGTGCGCATCTCGACGACGTGCTGGAAATTGCCGGAGGTTTCGCCCTTCTTCCACAGCGCGTTGCGCGAGCGCGACCAGTAATGGGCAATGCCGGTCTCCAGCGTAAGCGCCAGCGCCTCGGCATTCATATGCGCGACCATCAACAGCATGCCGTCGCCGGCGTCGGTGACGACGACGGTGACGAGGCCCGCCGCATCGAAGCGCGGAGAAAGGATAGTGCCTTCCTCCAGCGCTTTCTTGTCTGACGAAGCTTTTGGGAATTCGACTGCCGACATCGCCGGTCCTTGTATGTTCGGGCCGGCAAGGGCCGGCAAATCAGCCGGCGCGCACCATGGTGACGAAGCGGACCTGCTCCTCGGGCGTATCCTTGAAGACGCCGGTGAAGGTCGAGGTCAGCGTGGTCGAGCCCTGCTTGCGGATGCCGCGCATGGCCATGCACATATGCTCGGCTTCGAGCATGACGGCGACGCCGCGCGGGTTGAGAACATCCTGGATGACGCCGGCGATCTGCGCCGTCATCGCTTCCTGGGTCTGCAGGCGATGCGCGAAGATGTCGACGACGCGCGCGATCTTCGACAGGCCCACGACCTTGCCGTCCGGCAGATAGCCGACATGCGCCTTGCCGATGATCGGCACCATGTGGTGCTCGCAATGCGAATGGAACTTTATGTCCCTGACAATGACGAGATCGTCATAGCCGGCGACTTCCTCGAAGGTGCGGCCAAGCTCGTCGGCCGGGCACATGTCATAGCCGTTGAACATTTCGCGGAAGGCTTTGGTGACACGCTTGGGCGTGTCGATCAGGCCTTCGCGGTCCGGATTGTCGCCGGTCCAACGCAAAAGCGTACGCACGGCGGCTTCGACCTCGGCCTCGCTCGGCCTGTCGGTGACCGGCTTGTCCAAATACTCGGAGGGGGGCATGATTTTCTTGATGACGGCATCCATAAAGGCGTCTCCCGTAGTCCCACTCAAAGGTGGGACGAGTTGAACGGACCACGACCTTTTGGGTGAAAATCGCCCATTTCCATCCCGCAAGCGGCGTGAACATATGGACAGGGACAGCGGCTTGTCGTCGCCTTGTCGATGCCCGACTGCGATTATTATATATGGTTCTGGCGGCGCGAAAGGAAGACGCGACAGCGGCAAAGCCTGTTCGCTGGGCGGCGACGGATTGGAAAAATATGATCGACGACGTCTACAATGCGAAAATTCTCGGTTTCGCCGGGAACATAGGGCGGATCGGCCGGCTCGACGATGCCGACGCGACAGCCAGGGCGCATTCCAAATTGTGCGGCTCGACCGTCACCGTCGACCTCAAGATGGACGGCGACGTGGTGACGGATTTCGCCCATGACGTGAAGGCCTGTGCACTCGGCCAGGCCTCATCGTCCATCATGGCTCAGCATGTGGTCGGCGCCCGCGCCGACGAACTGCGCGCAGTGCGCGAAACCATGCTGAAGATGCTCAAGGAGAATGGGGCACCGCCCGATGGCCGTTTCGCCGACCTCAAATATCTGGAGCCGGTGCGCGACTACAAGGCGCGCCATGCCTCGACCATGCTGACCTTCGACGCGGTGGTCGATGCGATCGGCCAGATCGAGAAGAAGCGCGCCGGACAGGCGGCTTGAGGTTGGGAATTCAGCTTTCGCGAGGGGTGGGCGTGCGAGCTTCCGTTTTTGCATTGAGCTTTGCTATTTTACTTGCGTTGAGCGGCGGCGTGAGCCGGGCTGACGTGGCGCTCCAGCGGGATATCGGCGCCTATTTGATGAGAGCTATCCAAGTCTGTTGGATCCCGCCGGCCGGTACCCACGGCGTTGCGCGCGTCAAGATCAGCCTGAACAAGGACGGCTCGCTCGCCGGCCCACCAAGGATACTTAGTCCCGTGACACCATCGCCGGACGAGGTTGCCGAGGCTGCTGTTCGGGCGATCAGGCGTTGCGCGCCATTTCCCGGGCTGACATCCTACGCGGACCACTACGATCTGTGGCGCGATGTCGTTCTCACATTCAACCCGGCAGAGGACACGTCACAGAAGCCCCTGGGCATCGATGCCAAGGATCTCGAAAAACTTCTGGAAAAATATAGCAAGAAGCCGGATTAACCGGAGCAGCGCGCGCGCCTCAGATGTTCGCTTCCTGCGCCTGCCTGCTTTTGGCGAATTCGATTCTCACCCAGTCGGCAAAAGCCTTGGCGGGTTCCGGCAGACTCCGCAAGCTCCTGGCCACCAGCCAGTAGGCGCCGGAAGCGACATCGATATCGAACGGCTTGATCAAAGTGCCTGCCGCGAGTTCCTCGCCGACCAGCAAGAGATCGCCGAGCGCCACGCCATGGCCGAGCAGCGCAGCCTGTTTCGAAAGCGAGATGTCGGCCAGCATCGGGCCACGCGCGGGGACCGCATCGGCGGGCACGCCGGCTGCCTGGAACCAGCGCGCCCAACCTTGGCGGTTTTCCTCGTGCAGCAGCGTGTAGTGGCGAAAGTCGATCGGCTTCTCCAGGGGAGGGCCGGATGCCAACAACCCCGGCGACAGAACCGGTGAATCGACGGTCGAGACCAGGCGCTCGGCCTCGCTGCGCGGCCATGACGTGGCGTGCGCGCTGAAACGCAAGGCGAGTTCGGGCTGATCGCTGCGGAACTCGATCGGCCGTGGGTCGACTTCGAGGGACACATCGATATCGGGCCGCAATTGGCGGAAGCGATTGAGCCGCGGCACCAGCCACACGGCGGCAAGCGACGGTTCGACGCTTACACGGACGACGGCTTGCGCCGGCGAGGCCGTAAGCTCCGAAAGCACCCGGTCGATGTCGTCGAAGCTCCTGACCAATCGGTCGAGCAGCCGTTGCCCCGCATCCGTCAGTTCGACGCGGCGATGGAGGCGCAGAAACAGCGGTCTGCCCAGGAAGGTCTCGAGCTCGCGGATCTGACGGCTGATCGCGGCCTGCGAGACATAAAGCTCTTCGGCCGCCCGGCTGAAGCTCAAATGCCGGCCGGCCGTCTCAAAACTCCTGAGCGCCGTCAGCGGCAGCCGTCCTCGCTTCATTCGCATAACCTCAAGTTATCCGATGAGGAAATTATACTCGTTTGAGAGGGAAGGCCAGCGGCAGTCTAATCGGTGCTCAAAGGAGCGCTGCCATGAACCAGTTCCTGACCATTTTGAACGACGTCATGCGGATCGCCACCTTTCAATGGCACGGCGAAGCCTTGCGAGGAGGCGGCTGCGAGGAACGTCGGAATGCACCCTGCCGCCACGTGCCGCCCGCCAATAGGTATCCCACCCGGCGCTCCCGGCTTTGACGGCAAAGCATTGCGTTTCAGCGCCGAAGGTCACATCTATCGCGCAGTGAAACAGGCCTGCGGAGACAGATGGGCGACCATCACGGATATACGCACGGCGCCCGGCCGATCCGGCGCGGGCGCAACTGGCCGGGGCCTTGGCGCAAAACGCCCGGGCGCATCCTGGGGACGTCGCTCGTGCGCCTCTATCAACTGACGCTCTCGGGCTTTGTCGGCAACAGCTGCCGGCACCTGCCGACCTGCTCCGAATATGCGCATGAGGCGATCGCTCGCCATGGCCTTTGGGCCGGTGGCTGGATGGGCTTGTTCCGCGTCCTGCGCTGCGGTCCGTTCGGAACGCACGGCATCGACCGCGTGCCGGAGACGCTTGCCCGGCGCTATGTCTGGTTCATGCCCTGGCGCTACTGGCGGATCGGCAAGAAACGCGGCGAAACCAACAGCTGAGGCTTGTCCCGAAACGGGTGGCGGCGCCCGCTGGCCGAAGCGACACTGGAGCCCTCCAAGATGCGAGGTTTCCCGATGATGTCTCTGTTCCTGGCCATTCACGCCCATGCCGCCAAGCGGGGCGATGGGCTGCGGCCCGAATTCCTCGGGCTGATGCCGCAGCCACGCGATATGCCGAAAGCCGTGAATGAAAATCCAGTCAGCTCTGCCGATGAGCCAAATGGCGCTTTGAAGGCCGATCCGCAGCCGGGCAAGACAGTTCGTAGGCCTGTCATCGTCTAAGCTTTGTTTACCGTCCGGTAGGGTTAACGCGAAGCTGCACGAACACTGCGAATTTGAGACAAAATCGAGACATGTCGTCTCGCTAAGCCGCTTCCGCAATCTCATTCCGGAGTGACTTCGCCATGCGCCAGATGGACCGCTATCCCTTCATTTTCGCCATCGTCCTCTTCCTTCTGGCATGGATGCTCGGCTTGCCGGTGCGGGCGCAATCGGCGCCGCTCGACGATATCCACTGCACGCTGGTCCAGGATTCGCGGAGCGGCGAAACGCTTTACCAGGACGGCGTCTGCGACAAGCGCGTCAGCCCGGCGTCGACGTTCAAGGTGCCGCTCGCGCTGATCGGCTACGATTCCGGCATCCTGAGCGATCAGCACACGCCGAGCTGGGACTACAAGCCGGAATTCAAGGCGGCGAAGCGTGACCAGAAGACCGTCGATCCGACGATCTGGGAGCGCGACTCCATCGTCTGGTACTCTCGCGAGATCACGCGGCGTCTCGGCGCCGAGAAGTTCTCCTTCTATGTGTCGAAATTCGGCTATGGCAACAAGGACGTCTCGGGCGATGCGGGCAAGGACAATGGGCTGACGCAATCCTGGATAAATTCCTCGCTCGAGATATCGCCGGTCGAACAGACGGCTTTCCTGCGCCAACTGCTCGCAGGCAAGATGCCGGTGTCGGCCAAGGCGCATGAGATGACCAGGGCGATCCTTCCGACCTTCGCAGCAGGGGATTGGACCGTGCAAGGCAAGACCGGCAGCACCAGGCTCGGCCAGGACGGCAAGCGCTCGCTCGGCTGGTTCGTCGGCTGGGCCGAGAAGAATGGCCGCCGCATCGTCTTTGCCCGGCTGGTCGTCGATGCCAAACGGACCGATAAGCCGAAAGGCCTCGCGACGCGGGCGGCGTTCCTGAAGGATTTGCCGCAACTGGTGAAATGAGGCTCGCCCGACGTAAAGTTAAGAGAAGGCGATCCGACAGGCGGACCAGTCGCGGCTGATCGGACGGTGGACCAGGCACGCTCAAGCGATCGCGCTCAGATCAGCGTGCGGACGTGGGCTTCGCGGCCATAAATCGAGACCAATGCGAGAATGACGAGCCCCAGGGCGGCTTGCACCGTGGAAGGCGCGAGGCCGAGGCCGATTAGAAATGTGTTGAGCTCGATCAGGACTGCCGAGCCGGCAATCGTGCCGATCAGGCTGCCGCGCCCGCCGACGAGCGCGGTGCCGCCGATCACCACCGCGGCAATGGTCTGGAACAGGTAAGGTTGGCCGACGTCGCCATAGGCCGAGCCGGTGAAGCCGAGCAGGAGGATGCCCGCGAGCGCGGCGAACAGGGCGCTCAGCGCGTAGCTGACGATAACGATCCGATGCGGGTCGATCAGCGCCAGCGGCGCCGCGGTCGGGTTGCTGCCAAGTGCATAGACCTGCCGGCCGAACGGCGTGCGAACAAGCATCACATGGACAAAGATCGCCAGCACCGCGAAGCACGGCACGACCCATGGCACAGGCAGCCGGCCGATGGTTCCACCGATCGACACGAACTCGCTTAGATAGGCCGGAGCCGAACCGGTGGGCAGCCCACCGGTCCACATCAGCACGATCCCCTGTACCGTGGTGCCGACGCCGAGCGTTACGATCAACGGGTGGATCCTGAGGAAAGAGGAAAGCGTGCCGTTGAGGGCTCCGATCGCCATCGACAGCAGCGCCACGACGAGGCAGACCAGCCAGAACGCCATCCCGTCGCCATAGAGCGAGGCGGCAACGACATTGGCGAAGCCGATGACGAAGGGGATCGACAGGTCGATTCCGCCAAGCAGGACCACCAGTGTCTGGCCGATGGACGCCACGGCTATGAATGTCGCCAGAACGAGCATCGAGCGGATGGCGAACGGTGCGCCGAAGCCCTCGATCGCCAGCGAGCCGAGGACGAGCAGCACCAGAGCCATACCGATGGCGCCCAGGGTGCGGCTTGTGTTGGCGCCGAGGCCGGGAAGGACGTTCATCTCGATCCTCCAGCGATGCGGCCGGTCAGCGCGTTCAGCGACACGGATGCGACCAGGATGACGCCGTAGAGGGTGTGCAGCAGGAAACTCGAGACGTTGAAATAGGTGAGCGTGCTCTGCAGCAGGAAAATCACCGCCGCGCCCAGCGCCGCGGCAGCGAAGCCGCCGCGCCCTCCTGCGAGGCTCACGCCGCCGAGCGCCACCCCGGAGATGGCGACCAGCGTGAAGGTCGGGCCGACATTGGGGTCGGCCGAGCCGAGCAGCGCGCTGAGCAAAAGCCCCCCGGCGCCGGCAAAAAGGCCGCCGAGCGTGTAGGCGAAGACACGCACGCCGGTCACGGGGACGCCGGCGGTGAAGCAGGCACGGTCATCGCTGCCGCACGCCATCAGCCAATCATAGACGGTCAGGCGTTTCGCCAGCAGCCAGATTGCCGCCATGCCGGCGAGCGGAACTATGGAGTAGGGGCCGGCAAGGGCCTTCAGCCAGCCGGGCGCGGTGCCCTCCGGCGCTGGCAGAAAGGTCAGCGTCACGCCGCTGAGCACCAGATAGGTGCCGAGCGTGGCCACGATCGGCTGGATGCGCAGCACCGCGGAGAGCAGCCCGTTGAACAGCCCGACAAGCGCGCCGATCGCAAGGGCGACCGGCACCAGCACCCAGGGTTGGTCGATACCCAGATCGCCCGCCAGTACCTTGACCAGGATGATGTTGATGAACCCCATCAACGGACCGATCGACACGTCGATGCCGCCGCGCCCGGCCATGATCGCCGGCATGGAGGCGATGGCTGCCGCCAGCGTTGGGCCGGCCAGGCCGATGACGGTGCCCCAGGAGCCGGGCAGCATCCAGGCCCGATTCAGCCATAGGTCGACGATGAGCAGCGCGAGAAGGATAACCAAGGCCGGCACCGAGTCGCGGCGACCGGCCAGGAGCGCTCCGATGCCACGGGATCGCGTGGGCGCGTCGCCGGCAATTGGCACGGAGGCTGTCATGCGACGCGCCCGAACATTGCCGCGATCACGGTGCTGCTGTTCATATCTGCCCCCGAGAAGGTAGCGACGAGGCCCTGCTCTCGGAACACAAGAAGCCGATCGCAGAGGCGGAAGATCTCCTCGAGCTCCGAGGACAGCACGACGAGCGCCATGCCCTCCTGTCGCGCGAGATCGCGGAAGGCCTGGTAGAGCGTTTCACGGGTCCGCTGATCGACGCCGCGAGTGGGGTCGTTGAGGAGGAGAATCCTGGGTTCGCGCGCCAGCCAGCGCGCCAGCAGCACCTTTTGCTGGTTGCCGCCCGAAAGAGCGGTGATGGGCTTGTTGCCCCCGGGCGCCACGATCGACAGCCGCTCGCGGTAGCGTTCGAAGCGTTCGCGCCTGGCTCGCGTGCTGATCAATCCGAAGCGGCAATCGCGCCCCAACGTCGCCATGCTGAAATTGTCGAGGATCGACAGCGAGGGGAAGATGCCGTTGGCTCTGCGGTCGCGGGCAAGATAAGCGATGCCTAGCCGCGTCGCGTGGCGGAAATCGTCGATTTCGACATAGTCGGTTCTGCCATGACGGACGAGGACGCGACCGCCGACCGGCGCGCGCAAGCCGGCAAGCGTTTCGAGGAAAGCGTCCTGGCCATGCCCGTCGAGCCCGGCGAGGCCGACGATCTCACCCGCATGGATGAGTTCGTCCAGCCCGGGCGTATTGTGGGCAAGCGACACGCCTTCGACGCGCAGGGCCGGCTCAGAGGGCATGATCGAGCTCCCTGGCGGCGGCGGGCGCCATCAATTGCAGCAGCCGCTCGGCCGAAACCGACGCGGTTTCTAGCGTATCGACCAGTTGCCCATTGCGCAGCACGGTGACCCGATGGGCTAGACGCATCACCTCGTCCATCCGGTGCGAGATGAACAGCACCAGGCCGCCCGCCCGGGCATGGTCCTCGATCATCCCGAACACCGCGTTGCGGTCGCCGAGATCGAGTGCGGCGGTGACCTCGTCAAGCACAAGGACCTTCGGGCGGCGGACCAGAGCCCGCGCCAGCACGACCAATTGGCCCACCGCCAGCGACAGCGACCCGGCGGGCGCATCGAGATCGATCGGCAGGCTGGTGATCCGCGAGAGAGCCGAGGCGGCTATGCCGTGACGCGCTGAGCGGCTGGCGCGCCAGCCGAACGCCGAGCCGGTGCCGAGCACGATGTTGTCGGCGACGGAGCGTTCGGGGGCGAGCAGCACTTCCTGGAAAACGGTCGCCAGGCCGAGTTGCTGGATGCGCGCCGGATTGGAACCGGTGACCGGCCGGCCAAGCATCCGGATGCTCCCGGACGAGGGCGCGACGGTCCCCGAAAGCAATTTGACCAAGGTGCTCTTGCCGGAGCCGTTCTCACCCAGGATGGCGTGGACCGAGCCGGCCTGGAAGGCGAGATCGAGGTTCGACAGCGCCAGGGTCTCGCCATAGCGCTTCGACAGACCGCACGCTTCGAGCATCGGGGTGCGCTCGTCTGTCATCTCATTGGCCATCCGCGCCAATGCCATTGCTGCCGGCGCCGCAGATAAGCGTCGCGACCTTTGCGCGCGGCGGCAAACGAAGCCTGCCCGAGCGCAAGGCTGCGATGCCGGCCGCGCCGCTCAGGTCAGCCGCGATGCCGAATTCGAACCACAGCCAGCGCGCAGCCGCCTGCATATCCTCGTCGTTCACGAGGACGATCTCGTCGACATGATCGCGCACGATGCCGAAGATGCGCTCGTCCGTTCGCCCGCAAGCCATTGTGGCGATGCGGGTGGTGACGGCCGGCAAGGTGACCACATGACCGGCGGCAAGAGAGGCCTTGAGCGTCGGCGAACCGACGGGCTCGATGCCGACGATACGGATCGAAGGTTTCAGCGCCTTGAGCGCGACCGAAATACCGGAGATCAATCCGCCGCCTCCGATGGCGACCAGCACGACGTCGAGTTCCGGCAGCGCTTCGATGAGCTCAAGCCCGATCGTGCCCTGGCCGGCCACGACCTGGGGGTCGGCAAAGGGGTGGAAATAGGCCGCGCTGCGCTCCTTGGCGAACGCCAAGGCCGCGCGGTTGGTGGCATCCCAAATGGCGCCCTCGACGCGGACCTCGGCGCCCCACATACGGAGCTTTTCGATCTTCGCCTGCTCGGCCGTCTCCGGCACGAACACCGTCGCCCGCACTCCGGCGGTCGTTGCCGCCCGCGCGGTCGCAAGGCCATGATTGCCGCCCGAAGCGGTCACGATGCCGGCGGCGAGCGCTTGCCGAGGCGTGGTCAGCAGCCGGTTGGTCGCCCCTCTGGCCTTGAAGGAGCCGGTCGGCTGCAGCGACTCGAGCTTCATCCAGACTTCGGCATCCGCCAATGGCTGCCGAGTGACCGTCGCGTTCACGACCGGCGTGCTTCGGATGTATGGGGCGATGCGTTCGGCGGCCGCCCGCACATCGTCGAGGCCGATCACGGCAATTGCCCGCGATAAGGCGTCGCCACGACCATGCAGACGTTGCCGGGCCGGACCTGGCCCGGCTGGCGACGTACGTAAACGATGCCGTCGGCCCGGTAGCGGAGCGTTTCGGGGGCGCGACCGGGATTGGCAAGGAAATGAATGCGCCCGGCCGGCTCGCCGGCATGCACCTCCACGCCGTTGAGATGCAGGGGTTCGAACACGCCTGTCTCGGTGGCGAGCACATAGGCATCGGGAGTGACCTCATAGATATCAGGCCGCTTCAAGGAAGGCGGCCCATCCTTTCCGGGCGGCAGCACGCCAAAATGCGCCAGCAGGTTGCGCAGGCCTCGCCGGACGACCGCCAGCGCTTCGATGGATACCGCGCCGCCGCCGGCGAGCTCGGTGCCGACCACCGTCAATCCCGCGCGCACCGCCGTGGCCGTCGAGGTTCGTGGATCACCGCGATTGGAGATGACCACGACCATGGGCGCGCCGAACGCCACGACCGCGTCGATGTTGCGCTTGAAATGCGCTGGATCGGCGGCCGGCTCGATGGCGGCGCTTGGCACGTTGACCGATGACGATCCGCCGGAATGGAGGTCGACGAAGACGTCGGCCATCGGGAATAGGACATCGCTGATGAAGGCGGCGATCTGGGCGGTAATGGTGCCGCCGTGATCGCCCGGGAACACGCGATTGAGATTGAGGTCGTCGACCGGCGAGGTTCGGCGACCCGCCACGACCGCGGGCAGGTTGATCGCCGGCACGATGATCAGCCGGCCCGAGATCGAGGCCGGATCGAGATCGCGGATCATCTCGCCGAGCGCGATCGGCCCTTCGTACTCGTCGCCGTGGTTGCCACCCTGCAGCAGGATGGTCGGCCCTTTGCCGTTCTTGATGACGGTGAGCGGGATCGGCACGACGCCCCAGGCATCCTCATGAACGGAAAGCGGGAGGTTGACGAAGCCGATCTGCTTTCCGTCCTTTTCGAAATCGATATCCGTGCTGGCCGTGCTGACGAGCTTCATGATGGTTCTGCCAAAAATGTCTGGAAGTGAGGAAGGGCCCTCCTCGGAGGGCCCTTGTGAGGTCTTGACGGGAGTTATTGGGCGCAGGGATCCGGCGTCTTGGCGTAGTCGAATTCCGGCGTCGGCGCCGGCTTCTTGAAATACCCGTTCATCAGGTCTTCCGGCATCGGATCCTGTGGCGCGACCGGGAAGACCGACACGGCGTCGGCCGTCATGCATGAGCGGTACCATGAACCGAGGTCGCCGACCTTGACGTCGGGGATCGGAATTTCCATCAGGCTCACCTTGGGCTCCTGGCCCAGCAGCATCCGTACGCCGACGCGCACGGCGGTCTGCGCCGTCCATGATGGCAGCAGCGCACCGCCCGTGAACTTGAAGTCCGGATGCGCTTTCCAGTAGCCGAGGGCATCGCCCGAGATGCTGCCGGTGATGACTGGCGCCGGCCTGCCGGCCTGAGCGAAGGCCTCGGCCACCACGCGCGCTTCGCTGCCCGAGGTCCACACCGCGTCGATCGGACCCGGATTGGTTGCAAGCGCCTGCAGCACCACCGTCTTGGTCACCGCCGCGGTCCAGTTGCCGTTGACGTCGCGCACGACCTTCACGTCGGGCGATTCCGCGAACCCCTTGTCGGCTCCGACGCGCTGCTCGGCGACGAGCGGACTGCCGGCAATGCCCTCGACCCTCAGCACATTGCCCTTGCCGTTAAGCGCCGTGGTGATGTCCTTGGCCATGTCATAGCCGAACTTGATGTAGTTGGAATCGACGCTGACCGCGTAGGGCGTGGTGACGAGGCCCACCGAGACCACCGGAATGCCCGCCTTATAGGCCGCCTCGATGGCGTCGTTCAGCGCTGTAGACGATCCGGCCACGACAGTGATGACGCTGCATTTCTTGTCGATGAAGGCACGGAGCTGGGCGATCTGCTGGCTGGTGTCACCGTTCGAGTCCGAAAGCTCGAAGCTGCTGACGCTGCCGTCGGCCTGAAAAGCGCCGACGAGGCTCTTGAAGTGATTGGTCAGCGCCACTCGCCAGGGATTCCCCTGATACGATTCAGAATGGCACCATTTCCACGGCTTGGCCGGCATCGCGAAGCCGTCGAAGGCCGAAGGCTGCACATTCTGTTCAGCCCCGACATAGAGGCCGCGCAGATTGTCCGGCAGCGTGGCGAGCGCCGCCTTGCCGTCGGCAAGAGCGGCTGTCGGATTTGCCAGCCCGGCGAGTAGCAGAGCTGGGAGAAGTATGCGCACGGCATGCGTATCCATGGTTCGAGTTCCCCTGTTTTATTTCATATATGATAGCATATTTTAATAGGTAATAGAAACTTCGGGCGCTTGTCAATTGCCGCCGAGATCAGCAAATTCCTGCCGACCGGAACCAGCGGGACCAGAATCAGATGGGTGGGCCAAGAAAAAGCGACGTCGCCGCGCCGGCGGAAAAAACGCCCAGAGAGGGGCAGGCAGCCTATCTCGCGCCCGCGCTGGAGAAGGGCCTGGACGTGCTCGAGCTGCTTGCCCGGCAATCCGAAGGACTGACCCAGAGTCAGATCGCGCAGCAGCTCAGCCGTTCGCTGCAGGAAGTCTACCGTATGGTCGTCTCGCTGGAGCGCCGGGGCTATATCCGCCGCGGACCGCAGGACGAGGCCTTCAGGCTGTCGATGAAGCTCTACGACCTTGCGCTCGCTTTCCCGCCGATCGAGATGCTCACCACGGCGGCCAACCCGATCCTCTTGCGGCTCGCGGCCGAAACGCAGCAGTCGATCCTGCTGACGGTGCTGGAGGGGGCGTTCATTCGCACCATCGCCTACGCCGACAGTCCGGCACCGCTGGGCTTCCGGGTGCGGCTCGGCACATCGAGTCCGGCAGAGCATACCGCCTCGGGCCGGGTGATCCTCGCTTTCCAGCCGCCAACGATACGCGAGTGGAATTTCGACGCGCTGGCGGCCAACGGCATCGATCGGGCGGAATTGCGACGGGTGCGGCAGCGCATCGAAGCCATCGCCGCGCGGCACTACGAGCTGATCGCGGGTGAAAACATTGCCGGTATCACCGACGTGAGTTTCCCGATCCTCGACGGCCGGGGGCAGGCCTTGGCTGCGCTGACCATGCCATTCCTCCAGTCGGTGCGCGGGCGGGTGCCGATCCAACAGGCTGCCGCTTCGCAATTCAAGGCGGCCTGCGAGCTGTCGAACATCCTGGGCGGCACGCCGCCGGAGCCCGAATTCCCGCTATCGGACCCGTTGACCCGCGCCCCGCACCCCGAATGAGAGCGGCTTTACACGGGGCTCGACCCAGGCAAGGGCTCCGCCATGATAGGCCGCGATATACCCCCCGCTTTCGGTCCTCCTCCTCATAAAAGCGGCGGCAGGCGCAGGCCTTCCGACATTTCCTGACGGCCGCTCTTTACCTCGCGCGACACTGCCTCTAAAACCGCGCCGCTGCCGGACGCCTCCGGCTAACCCTCTGCTTGCCGCAACGCATCCGGCGGCATGCATTTCACCACCCGCGCTCGTTTGCGGGACTGGATAGGAGAACCCTGATGCCGAATTCCGTTTCCCTGACATTTCCCGATGGTTCCGTCCGCGAGTATGACGCGGCGCTGACCGGCGCGGGTCTTGCCGAATCGATCTCCAAGTCGCTGGCCAAGAAGGCTGTCGCCTACAGTCTCGACGGCACCGTTCGCGATCTTTCCGATCCGCTCGGCACGTCCGGCAAGGTCGAGATCATCACCCGCGAGGATCCGCGCGCGCTGGAACTCATCCGCCACGACACGGCCCATGTGCTGGCCGAGGCCGTGCAGGAGCTGTGGCCGGGAACGCAGGTGACCATCGGGCCGGTGATCGAGAACGGATTCTACTACGATTTCGCCCGCAACGAGCCGTTCACGCCCGACGATTTCCCGGCGATCGAAAAGAAGATGCGCGAGATCATCGCGCGCAACAAGCCTTTCACCAAGGAGGTCTGGTCGCGCGAGAAAGCGAAAAAGGTCTTCGCCGACAAGGGCGAGCGCTACAAGCTCGAGCTGATCGACGCCATTCCGGAAGACCAGGACCTCAAGATCTACGCCCAGGGCGACTGGTTCGACTTGTGCCGCGGTCCGCACATGGCCTCGACCGGGCAGATCGGCAATGCCTTCAAGCTGATGAAGGTGGCAGGCGCCTATTGGCGTGGTGACTCGAACAATCCGATGCTGACGCGCATCTACGGCACCGCCTTTGCCGACCAGGCGCAGCTCGAGGCCTACCAGACGCTGCTGGAAGAGGCGGAGAAGCGCGATCATCGCAAGCTCGGCCGCGAGATGGACCTGTTCCATTTCCAGGAAGAGGGGCCGGGCGTCGTCTTCTGGCACGCCAAGGGCTGGAAGATGGTGCAGAACCTGATCAACTACATGCGCCGCCGCCTCGACGAGCACGGCTATCAGGAGGTCAACGCGCCGCAGGTGCTGGACAAGAGCCTGTGGGAGACGTCGGGTCACTGGGGCTGGTATCGCGATGCGATGTTTAAGGTGACTGTCGCCGGCGACGACACCGACGACGACCGCGTCTTCGCGCTGAAGCCGATGAACTGTCCCGGTCACGTGCAGATCTTCAAGCACGGGTTGAAGTCTTACCGCGAACTGCCCGTCAAGCTTGCGGAGTTCGGCAATGTGCATCGCTACGAGCCGTCGGGCGCGCTGCACGGGCTGATGCGCGTACGCGGCTTCACCCAGGACGACGCGCATATCTTCTGCACCGAGGAGCAGCTCGCGGCCGAATGCCTGCGCATCAACGACCTGATCCTGTCGACCTATGCCGATTTCGGCTTCGACGAGGTCAGCGTGAAGTTGTCGACCCGGCCGGACAAGCGCGTCGGCACCGACGAGGCTTGGGACCATGCCGAGGCGATCATGAGCAATGTGCTGGAGACGATCCGCGCGCGCTCCGGCAACCGCATCAAGACCTCGATCAATCCGGGCGAGGGGGCTTTCTACGGGCCGAAGTTCGAGTATGTGCTGAAGGACGCCATAGGCCGCGAATGGCAATGCGGCACCACGCAGGTCGACTTCAACCTGCCGGAGCGCTTCGGCGCCTTCTATATCGGCTCGGACTCGGAGAAGAAGCAGCCGGTGATGGTGCATCGCGCGGTCTGCGGCTCGATGGAGCGGTTCCTCGGCATCCTGATCGAGAACTATTCCGGCCATTTCCCGCTGTGGTTCGCGCCGCTGCAGGTGGTGGTGGCGACGATCACCTCGGATGCGGACCAATACGCCATCAAGGTCGTCGAACGGCTGAAGGCGGCCGGGCTGTTGGCCGAGACCGACCTGCGCAACGAGAAGATCAACTACAAGGTGCGCGAACATTCCCTGGCCAAGGTCCCGGTCATCCTCGTCTGCGGCAAGCGCGAGGCGGAAGAGGAAACCGTCAATGTCCGCCGGCTGGGCTCCCGCGACCAGGAATCGCTGAAGCTCGACGAAGCGGTGAAGCAGCTTTCCGACGAGGCGGTCTCGCCTGACCGCAAGCGTCGCGCAGCCTGACCTACCAGCACTTCCTAGAATGGCGGTGGCGTCTCCACCGCCATTTTCATATGCCTGTCACGCCAGCCTTGTAACGAGCCGCCATGCTCAAGTTGAAACTGCCGGAAAGACGATTTCCCGAGCTTTCCTACGCCAACCCGCATCAACCGGTGCTGACGCGCTGGTTCATCCATTCGGTCGAGGGGCTGTCGGGTCGCGACCGCTTTGCGGCGCTCTACGACTTCTGGCGCCGCCAGGTGGTTCCCACCGGTGATCGGGTGTTCACCCGCATGCTGGAGCTGATCGATGTCAAGGTGCGCAACGCTGTGCAGTGGCCGCCGGCGGCGCTGCCCGATACGCCGCTGGTCATCGTCGCCAACCACCCCTTCGGCATCGGCGACGGCATTGCCGTGCTTTCGCTTGTCGAGCAGTTGGGCCGCCCGTTCCGGGTCATGATCCACAAGGACCTGCTCAGGATCCGCGAGATGGAGCCCTATTCGCTGCCGATCGATTTTTCCGAGACAAAGGAAGCGCTGAAGAACAATATGGCGGTGCGCCATGAGGCCGTGAGGCTGTTGAAGGAAGGTGTCACCATCGTGATCTTCCCCGCTGGCGGTGTCGCCACGGCGCCCAAGGTCTTCGGCCGCGCCATCGACCTGCCATGGAAGATGTTTCCGGCCAAGCTGGTTCAGGAGGCCAAGGCCTCTGTCATCCCGATGCACTTTTCCGGCCAGAACGGGCGTCTGTTCCACCTCGTCAGCGGTCCGATGAACATGGCCGAGCGCGACAACCGCGTGGCCAAGTTCATCGGCAAGGCATCGTTGACGCTGCGTCTTTCCCTGCTCATCCGCGAGTTCGCCCGCCTGTCAGGCAGGACAATCGAGGTGCGCATCGGCGATGTGCTGAGCTGGCGCGACCTCGAGCCGCTGCGCGAGCGCAAGGCGCTGCTCGATCGTCTCTACCGCTCGGTCTTCGACCTGGCGACGCCGGCTGCGCAACGCGGTCGTGTGCCGTTCCTGCCGAGGCGGACGCGCAAGGCCGCCTGAATGACAAGCTGCCGTCTTGGCGACATAGTCACCCTTGATGGCCTTATTTAGCTGTTGCTTGAGTAATTTATAGATACTTATACTGTGGCTCAATAGCCACAGTCACAAGTTGCGCGATTTGCTATCAAAGGCTGGGTGGGGAGCTGAGCCGATGAATATCGCCAACACTATTGTACTGACGGGACTGGTCCTGGGTGCCGCAGGAGTTGGTATCAACTCCGCAATGGCCGGCGATGCGGCCCCCTCCTGGGGTGGCGCCTATATCGGCGCCAATATCGGCTATGGCTGGGATTCGGGCGACTTGGGTTTATTATTGAAACCTGGGCCTGAACACGCACCGCCTGATTTTCCTATTGAAGACATTCAGGCGGTTGTAGACGCTCTAAACGAGGTCGGTGCGTTTCCAACGTCGATGTCGCCCTCCGCACGCGGCGTCGTTGGCGGCGGGCAGGTTGGCTATAACTGGCAGCTGCCTTCCAACTGGGTCGTCGGCATAGAGGCGGATATTCAGGCGTCGGGGATAAAGGGCTCGGAGACGCAACTAAGGAGCCCTCAGTTTTTTGATCAGACAGATACGACCGTCAGCAAGAAAGTTGACTGGTATGGCACCGTGCGCGCCCGCGCCGGCTATCTCGTCGATCCGCAATGGCTGGTCTACGCGACCGGCGGTTTGGCCTACGGCAAGACCAATATTGGCTTCAGCACGGTCAATTTACCTGCCATACCCGTGCAGAATCCCTGCTCCGAAGTTGATATTTGCGCAAACAGTTCGTCCGACAGCACCCGGTTGGGCTGGGCGTTGGGAGCGGGCGTCGAGACGATGCTGACGCCCAACTGGAGCGTCAAAGCCGAGTACCTCTATGTTGATCTCGGGCGTCGGTCTTTTACAGCTCCCGCGACTGCTCCGCTGGATTTCAAAGTGTCGGCTAAGTTCCACGAGCAGACCGTTCGCATCGGCCTGAACTACCACTTCAACTGAGAGCCGGACCCGGTCAGTCGGCGCCTTCCTCCGGATCGATGGCGGACGATTCATTGGCCACAACCTCGATTTCCTGGTTTTGGCCGGCAACCACCGTGAAATCCTTCTGATAGATGCGGTCGCGGTTCTTGGCGATGATGGTGTATTGGCCTTCGGCCAGCACCATCGAGGCGAAGGCGCCGACCGCTTCCTTGATCGGATCGCCGCTCTCGTTGAGCAGCGACCAGGATGTGTCGGCGATGGCTTCGCCGCCGGGCTCGCGCACCAGCTTCATCGTCATTTCGGCGGCTCGGTGCTCGACGGTTGCCTCCGTCAGCTTGCCGGCCTCGACACGGATGTCGGAGCGGATCACCGCGTTGACCGCGCCATAGGTGGAGACGACATGGTAGGTGCCGGCGTTCAGCCGCACCACGGTGTTGGGTGCGACTTCAGGGGCGATCAGCGCGCGGTCGCCATTGGCCGCGGCCTCGCCTTCATAGATCGAGAAGCGCAGTTTCTTCGACGGAATGGGCGCGCCGCCCGACGTCACCGCGTCGAGCTTCAGGCCGCCGGCGTCGAGCACGAGGCTTTCGCGCCTGGCCTCCTTGCCGACGGTGATGCGCTTGGTGGCGCCGGCGCGTCCGTAGGAGGCATGGACGAGATAACTGCCGGGATCGAGCTGGAACACGGCCGCGCCGCCATGCGCGGACGCCACCATCGGCAGCTTGCCGTCGCTGGCGGGTTCCGGCTTGAAGACGCGCCAGACGATGCCGCGGGTGATGTCGGCGCCCTTGTCGGTCAACTGTGCCGACAGCGTGATGGCGCCGCCGCTGCCGAGCGCCAGCGGAGCCTGGCTCTTCGGCGTCGCATAGCTCGAAATGCCTGGAAGTTTGATGTCGCCGACATCATTGGCGTTCTGGGCGAGCGCGAAGGAAACCGGCACCGCGAACAACGCAGCGACCAGTGCGATCACGAAAAGGCGCAGAGTCCCCTCAAACATGCTTGCGTTGAAGCCCAAGGCGGTGGCAATTTCAAGACCTAGAGCCGAATGATTTCAGGTCGAATTGACCTGAAATCTGAATCCGGGTCTAAGTCAAAGAAGTAGAGCATGATGTCGTCCGAAAACCGCTTCACACTTTTCGGCATCATGCTCTAGAAGCGCGTCGCCCGACGCGGCAGCTTCTTATCCGGCGCAAGACGCCATCGCCCGAGCCGCCCGACCTCCCGATGGCGTGCTTCAGCTCAAAATTGAATGCTATTGAATGCTTAGGAGACTTGCGCCCATGGTGTCGCCGATCATCGACTTCCTGCTCACCCGCAATTCCGCGCCGATCCCCGACCTCAAGGAGCCGGCGCCGAGCGACGCCGAGATCGCGACGATGATCGCGGCGGCCTCGCGCGTGCCCGACCATGGCAGGCTCGAGCCCTGGCGTTTCATCCTCTATCGCGGCGAGGCGCGCATCGAGGTCGGCAAGAAGCTGGCGGCGCTCGCCGAACAGCGCGAGGGGCCGTTGCTGGAAGGCCGACGCAACCAGGAACTGGCGCGCTTCTCGCGCGCGCCGCTGGTGATCGGCGTCGTGTCGGTGCCGAAGGAGAACCCGAAGATCCCACAATGGGAGATGTTCCTGTCGGGCGGCATGGCCGCCATGAACCTGATGATCGCGGCCAACGCGCTGGGCTATGGCACCAACATGATCAGCAACTGGTATTCCGACGTGGCCGAGGGCAGGGCGATCCTGGGGCTGTCGCCGCAGGAGCGCGTCATCGGCTTCGTCCATATCGGCTCCCATCAGGGGCCAACGCCGGAGCGACCGCGGCCCGATCCGGCAAAGCTCTACGGCGATTACACGGGACCATGGGCAGGGTGAACCGTCTATGGACGCCGCAAAGGGGCGCGGCCTGGCTCACGATTCTTCGAAGGCGGTGCGTCCGCGCCGACGGAAGGATTGGAGCGGCGCGCTGTCATGACAGCGCGCACGTAGCCGGGCTCTATGACGATTACGCCGCGAGCGTTCGCTACAAACTGATCCCGATGGTCTGGTAGCGGTCAGGCGGAACTGCCTGCCGCCCTGGAGCATTTCACCGTTTCCGTGAAACGGTGAAATGCTCTATCCCCTTGTTTTTACGCAATTCCGGACGGAAAACCGCTCACACTTTTCCTGGAATTGCCCTGGCGCGCGCCAGCAGCCGTTCGGCCAGCCGCAGGTGCGGCCGGTCGTACATCTTGCCGTCGATGCCGACGACGCCCGGATTTCCCGCCGCCGCAAAGGCGTCGACGATCGCCTGCGATCGCCCGACCGCTTCGGCGGACGGCGTGAAGGCGGCGTTGATGACCGGCACCTGCGCCGGATGGATCGCCATCTTGCCGGTGAAGCCGTCGCGCTCGGCCTCGCGGCATTCCTTCTCAAAGGCGGCCATGTCGCGGAAATCCGGAAAGACGGTGTCGATGGCGGCAACTTCGGCCGCGCCGGCCGCCAGAATGGTCATGGTGCGCGCCAGGCGAAACAGGTCGGTGTAACAGCCGTCCTCGTCGCGGGTCGAGCGCGCGCCGATCGCGGCCGACAAGTCCTCGGCGCCCCAGGTCAGCCCGGCGAGCCGCGCGCTCGTTCCGGCATAGCTTGCCGCCGCCAGCACGCCCGCCGCGGTCTCGGTGATGATCGGTACGATTCTTATGGCGCCGTCAGGCAGCCCGTTTTCGGCCTCATGCACCCGGAGCTTCGCCGCCAACTGCTGGACATCCTGCCCGCTGTTCGACTTGGGCAGCATGATGCCGTGGGGCTTCGCGGCGACGAGTGCCGCGAGATCGGCGTCGGCGAGGCCGGTCGACAGGTCATTAACCCGCACATAGATGGCGGAACCCGTCCGGTGTCTTTGACTCGAAATGAACCCGGCCGCGGTCGTGCGTGCCGCCCCCTTGTTCGCGGTGGCGACGGAATCCTCGAGATCGACAATGACCACGTCGGCGCCGGCGCCAAACCCTTTTTCCAGCTTCCGCTCGGAATCGCCGGGTACGAAAAGCAGCGAGCGCATCAGGCCGCCTTCTTCAGCATCATCGCCTGCCTTGTGCATTTGGCGACGAGAACGGCATTTTGATTGTAGGCGCGATGCTCGAACTCGACGATGCCGCGGTCGGGCTTCGACTTGGACTCGCGCACGGAGACGACCGTCGTCTCGACCCGGATGGTGTCGCCGTGAAAGACGGGATGCGGGAACACCGTCTCCTTCATGCCGAGATTGGCGACAGTGGTGCCGACTGTGATGTCGTTCACCGAAATACCGATCATCAGGCCGAGCGTGAACAGCGAATTCACCAGCGGCTTGCCCCATTCGGTCTTTGCGGCGAAGTCGAAATCGATGTGCAGGGGCTGCGGGTTCAGCGTCATCACCGAAAACAGCATGTTGTCGCTCTCGGTCACCGTCTTGCGCAGCGCGTGATGGAAAACGTGGCCGACGACAAACTCTTCCAGATAAAGCCCGGCCATGGTTCGACCTCCTCCAATGCACCTGCTTGATAGGCGTTGGCTGCGCCTCCATCAAGCCGGTTAAGAAACATGGTGAACCGTTCGTAAACCATTTCCAGCCTACCGTTGACAACGGGGCCGGGAACATTCCGGCATGGGCGTAGCTGGTCGGTATGGTTGTTTCGCACTTTCTAAAATGGATTGATACGGCAAGGGTTTCCGAGCGTGCCGCGGCCGCGAGCGCGCTGGCGCGTGCCTATATCAATTCCGATCTGCCATTCGAGGATCGCTGCGCCGCCGAGGCGGCGCTCACGCTGCTTCTGGACGACGCTTCCTCCAAGGTGCGCCAGGCGCTCGCCGAGGCACTGTCGATGAGCCACCACGCGCCGCCGCAGGTGATCAGTGCGTTGGCAGCCGACCAGCCGGAAGTCGCGGCGCTGGTTCTGGCGCGTTCGCCGCTGCTGACCGATGCCGATCTGGTCGAGCGCGTCGCCTGCGGCCAGAAGGCGACGCAGAAGCTGATCGCCAACCGTCCGGTCGTCTCGATGTCGCTGGCGGCGGCAATCGCCGAGATCGGCGAGCCGGAGGCCTGTGCCGCGCTGGTCGGCAACAGCGGCGCCGAGATTGCTTCGCTGAGCTTCCGCCGCATGGCCGAGCGGCACGGCCACCTGCCGCTGGTGCGCGAGGCGCTGATTGCCGATCGACGCTTGCCCGCCGATTGCCGGCACATGCTGCTGGTCAAGCTCGGCGAGACCCTGAAAGGTTCACCCCTGGTGCTGGCGATGATGGGTGCGGCACGCGCCGATCGCGTGATGCGCGACGCCTGCGTGAAAGCCTCGGTGACGCTGATCGAGGGAACGCGCCTGGAAGAACATGCCGCGCTGATCGAGCATCTGAGGCTGCGCGGCGACCTTACGGCAAGCTTCATCATCCGCACCATCGCGCATGGCAAGGTGGACTTCTTCGGCTCGACTCTGGTGGCTTTGGCCCAACAGTCCGAGCAGCGGGTGACAGCGCTTCTAGCCGGCGGGCACGACGTTGCACTGCAGGCGCTGTTCCGCAGCGCCGGACTTGCGCCGGCCACGCATGCCATCATCCTGCGCGCACTCAAGATCTGGCGCGAGGTCGCCAACGGCCGGCGTGTCGCCGGCGTACAGGAAGTGAGCTGGCTGATGCTGAGGGAACTCGGCGGCCAATCCGCCGAGGGCGATCTTGCCGGGCTGGTGAAGTCTATCCACCTCGACGCCTTGCGGGAAAATGCGCGCGGGCACGCGCTGGCCATCGCCGCGGCCTAGGGCATATTCAAGTCTCAGCCGAGTTCCTGGGCGAGGCCGATGAGAAGCCCTTCAGGCCCGCGGACGTAGCAGAGCCGATACGCGTCCCTGTACTGGACCACTTCGCCGACGAGCTCGGCGCCGCGCTTGCGGAGTCTCTCAAGGGTCTCGTCGACGTCGTCCACGGTGAACATGGCGCGGAGATAGCCCAGGGCGTTCACCGGAGCGTTGCGGTGATCCGCGACGACAGGCGGTGTGATGAAGCGGGACAGCTCGAGCCGGCTGTGGCCGTCCGGGGTGCGCATCATGGCAATCTCGACGTGCTGATCGCCCAGTCCGGTGACACGTCCGGCCCACTCTCCCTCGACAGTGGCCCGCCCCTCGAACTCGAGGCCGAGCTCGCGGAAGAATTCAATCGTCTCGTCGAGGTCCTCGACGACGATTCCTATGTTGTCCATCCGTTTGAGCGCCATGTGTCCAACCTAAAATGTCTCGACCAGCCTGACAAGAATCATTCCCGAACCGGTCTGACCTGAAACGCCGCACGCTCCGAATTGTTCAGGCGCGACCCTTCGCAAAGAAATCCGGATAATCTTCCATCGCTGCGGCGATGATGCGTAGCGAGGCGGCGATCTGCAGAATTTCGAGCCGATCGCTGCGTTGGGCGATGCTGGCCGCATATTGCCTCGCCACCGCGACGGTCGCGGTCTGCGGCTCGCCCGGCCGCCTAAACAGCAATTCGCCCGCCAGGCCGCGCAAGAAATTGCCGATGGACTCGACCGTTTCGTGCGGGACGGCGGAGTTCAGTTGCGCGTGGCGCAGCCGCAGCACTTCCAGCCCGACGGTTACGGCCGAAATGCTTCCGCCAAGAATGGGGTCGCCCTTGCGCCTCGTCTGCTGCACCTGTGGCATCAGCTGGTTGATCCGGTCATAGGCGAGGCTTTCGAAGGCCGAGCGCCGGGGAATGCGCTCATGCAGGCAAAGCCGCGCCAAATCCTCGCGCATCGCCTGCGAGATGCGCTCCACGGTGACCCAGGGGTCGGCGGGCAGCACGACGATGAAGACACCGATGGCAATCAGGATGCCGACCAGGATCGACGCCGAGCCGGCGAAGAACGGCCCGGGATCGTAGATCATCTGTTGATGCGGGCTGAGGAAGGCGAGGAAGTTGATGGCGAAGGCGGTGGCGACACCGACATGGCGGGGATTTGCCATGCCGAGCGCCGCGGGCACCAGGATCGGCACCACGAAGAGCGTGAACCAGCCGAAGCCCGGCAGCGCCGGCAGCGCGACCTGGCCGACCAGAAAGGCAAACGGCAGCGCGATCAGCGTTCCGGTGAAGAAACCCCAGGCGGACTGCACCGGATCCGGGCGTGCCGCGAACAGGCTGGAGACGACGGCGACGAGGATGACGGTGCCGGCTGCTTCCGACCATTTGGTCGTCAGCCAGAAGACCGCCACGAGCAACGTCGCGAGCGCCGCGCGCACCGCGTTGCGCCATGCGGCCTGGTAGTCGCGGTGGACGACCAGCGCCGGCTGGCCTCGCTCGCTCGATTTCCGGGAGACGGGCGAGCGGAGCGCGTCAAGACCGCGCATCACCTGCTTCAGCGCCTCGGCGAAATCGCCGGCAATGGTCAGGCGGGTAATGGTGCCGACCTTCTCTTCGGCGGTGTCGTTGGAGCCGTTATCGTTGGGCAGGTCGGGCATCTCCCTGGCCTTGCTTGCGATCGCATCGAGCCGCGCCACCCAGGGGCCGGTGTCGTCGAGCGCGCCGGGTGTCGCCGAAAGTTCTCCGACGAAGGCCTTCAATTCGCTGCGCATGGGAATGAGCGCCGCGTTCTTCGGCCTGCGGTGGCTGTGCAGCGCGCGCGCCGCCGAAAGCGCCCACAGAAGCTGACCGATCGTGCGCCGCACCGGGTGGGCGCGGGTGGCGAAGCTCGGCGCCTCCAGGCGCGCATAGGTGCGCATCTCGGCAAGCGTCTGGGCATCGGTGATCAGCTTGCGCTGGAGTGCGGCGAGGCTTGCCGGATCGCCGTTGGAAAAGGCGCCGCCGGCATATTCGGCGAGGTCGAGGATGCTGCGCTTCAACCTGGAAATGATGGCGTCGGCCGCGAGCTTCGGCAGGATCAGCCGGCTGGTGACGCCGGCGCAGACGATGCCGAGCGCGATCTCCGCGCAGCGGGCGATGGCGAGGTCGACGACAATATGCGGCTGTCCGAGGGCCGGCAGGCTGATGATCATCGCGGTATAGCCGGCAAGCGCGGCGCCATAGGCTTCCGGGTTGCGCAATAGCGACGAGACCAGCGTGCAGACGCCGATCCAGAGCGCCAGCACGCTCACCAACAGCCAGGGATTGGCACCGAACAGCGATGTGATGCCGACGGCCGCCAGGCCGCCGGCCAGCGTGCCAAGCAGCCGGTAGAAGCCCTTTGCCAGCACCATGCCGGCGACCGGCTGCGCGACGATGAACACCGTCATCATCGCCCATTGCGGATGGTCGAGCTTCAGCGCGTAGGCGACAAGCAGCGCGATCAGTCCGGCCGAAACCGTGCGCAGGGCAAAAATCCAGTCCGAACGGGTCGGCTGCGTCAAACCGCTTAAGGGCGTCTCGACAAGCTCTTTCAACCGCGTCCAGGTCACATCGGTTCTCCGCGCCGGAGACTGTTATGGACCGGCGGGCGATCAGATATCCAGCACATCCGCCTCTGCGAATTCGGCGCGCTCCTGGATGAAGCGGAAACGCGCCTCGGGCTTGGTGCCCATCAGCGCGTCGACGGCATCCTTGGTGGCCTGCTCGGCGTCGATCACGTCGACCCTCAAAAGCGTGCGCTTCCTCGGATCCATCGTGGTCTCCTTGAGCTGCGCGGCCATCATCTCGCCCAGGCCCTTGAAGCGGCCGATCTCGACCTTGCCGCGGCCGGTGAATTCGGTGCGCAGCAGTTCGTCCTTGTGCGCGTCGTCGCGGGCGTAGCCGACCTTGCCGCCCTGCCGGATCGAATAGAGCGGCGGCACGGCCATATAGAGATGGCCGCCGCGGATCAGGTTCGGCATCTCCTGATAGAAGAAGGTGATCAACAGCGAAGCGATGTGCGCGCCGTCGACATCGGCGTCGGTCATGATGATCACGCGGTCGTAGCGCAAATCCTCGTCGCGGTATTTCGAGCGCGTGCCGCAGCCGAGCGCCTGGATCAGGTCGGAAATCTGCTGGTTGGCGGCGAGCTTGTCGTTGCCGGCAGAGGCGACGTTGAGGATCTTGCCGCGCAGCGGCAGCACCGCCTGGCTGGCGCGGTCGCGCGCCTGCTTGGCCGAGCCGCCGGCCGAGTCGCCCTCGACGATGAAGATCTCGGCGCCGGCGGCGGCGTTCTGCGTGCAGTCGGCGAGCTTGCCCGGAAGGCGCAGCTTGCGCACCGCGCTCTTGCGCGAGACTTCCTTTTCCTGGCGGCGCCGCACGCGCTCGTCGGCGCGCGCGATCACCCACTCCAGAAGCTTCGAGGCTTCCTGGGGATTGTCTGCCAGCCAGTGGTCGAACGGGTCGCGAAGGGCGTTTTCGACGATGCGCATCGCCTCGATCGTCGCCAGCCTGTCCTTGGTCTGGCCGACGAATTCAGGCTCGCGGATGAACACCGACAGCATGCCGGCGGCCGAGATCATCACGTCGTCGGTGGTGATGATCGAGGCGCGCTTGTTGCCGATGAGGTCGGCGTAAGCGCGCAGTCCGCGCGTCAGCACGTTGCGGAAGCCGGCCTCATGCGTGCCGCCTTCGGGGGTCGGAATGGTGTTGCAATAGGAGTTGAGGAAACCGTCGCCGCCGAACCAGGTCACCGCCCATTCGAGCGAACCGTGGCCGCCCTGCTTGTCGCTCTTGCCGGCGAAGACCTCGCGCGTGACCTGGAATTCGTCGCCGAGCGTCGCCTTGAGATAGTCCTTCAGGCCGCCGGGGAAATGGAACTCGGCCTTGGGCGGCGTCTGGTCCTTTTCCTTGATCAGCGACGGATCGCAGGTCCAGCGGATCTCGACGCCGCCGAACAGATAGGCCTTCGAGCGCGTCATGCGGTAAAGCCGCGCCGGTTCGAAGGCGGCGCCCTTGCCGAAGATCTGCTCGTCGGGATGGAAGCGGGTCCTGGTGCCGCGGCGGTTGTGGACCTCGCCGAGATGCTCAAGACCGCTGACCGGGACGCCGCGCGAAAAACGCTGGCGGTAGAGCTGACGTCCGCGCGCGACCTCGACCTCGAGATGGTCGGACAACGCGTTGACGACCGAGACGCCGACGCCATGCAGGCCGCCGGAGGTCTCGTAGACCTTGGAGTCGAACTTGCCGCCCGAATGCAGCGTGGTCATGATGACTTCGAGCGCCGGCTTCTTGAATTTCGGATGCGGATCGACCGGGATGCCGCGGCCGTTGTCGGTGACGGTCAGGAAGCCGTCGGCGGAAAGCTCGACGTCGATGAAGGTGGCGTGACCGGCGACCGCCTCGTCCATCGAATTGTCGATGACCTCGGCGAACAGGTGATGCATCGCCTTGTCGTCGGTGCCGCCGATATACATGCCCGGACGGCGTCGCACCGGCTCGAGCCCTTCCAGCACCTCGATGTCGGCGGCGCTGTAGCCCTCGCTGCCGTCGCGGACGGCGGTCGAACGCTTCGCGGCCTGCACGAGCGGATCGGCCGGGCGTGACGGCGCGCGCACCGGCTGTGCCGGCTTTTCCATCTTGCCGAAGAGGTCGTTGCTGTCGTCCATGCTGGGCCTAGCGTCCGGTAATGCGAATCACGTCTCGATACTGCCACGCTTTTGGCGGGCGAACGAGTTCCTGTTCCGTTCAGGGATCAAACTGTCTCTTATTCCAAAACCATTCGATAACCAAGCCGGCCGAAATAGGGCGGCCGGCGTGCCCCGGTGTTCCCGATTCTTTAACATTAACGCCTAGCGTGAGGCCTAACCAACAAAAGACCACGGGCGTCAGGGGTTTCGTTGTGAGGGGCAGGGCCATAACCATGATCGGCATCGCCGCCGTGTTCGGCGCGATCTCGATCTTTGCGGCGGATTTCTGGGTCAAGAGCCAGGCGAAGGCGCAGCCCGAGGTCAAGGTCGTCTCCGTCATGGCGCCGCAGCAGCCCAAGGTCGAGTTCAAGACCATCGTGGTCGCAAGCGCGCCGCTGCGCTACGGCATGGAGCTCGGACGGCCGCTGCTCGCCGAGATTCCGTGGCCGCAGGATTCGCTGCCGCAAGGTGCTTTCCCGACGATCGACAAGCTGCTTGCGGACGGCAGCCGGGTCGTGCTGTCGCCGGTCGAGGTCAACGAACCGGTGCTGCTCACCAAGCTGTCGGGGCCGAATGGCCGCGCCACCCTTTCCAACATGCTGTCGCCGGGAATGCGGGCCGTCACCATCCGCACCGATGAGATCGCCGGTGTCGGCGGCTTCATCACGCCGGGAGACCGCGTGGACGTCGTGCTGACGCGCGACGCTGGCGATATCCAGGAAGTGTCCAAGAATGCGCAGGGCGCCGCCGGGTCGACCGTCACGTCCGAGATCGTCGTCTCCGACGCCAAGGTGCTTTCGGTCGGACAGGGCGCCGACGAGCGCAAGACCGAGCCGCAAATCGCCAATTCCGTGACCCTCGAAGTCACCAACGAAGGGGCGCAGAAAGTGGCGCTTGCCCGCACCGTCGGCACGCTGTCGTTGTCGCTGCGGTCGGCCGCCGACGCAACCGCCAGCAATGGCGGGCTTACGACCATCTCGTCCTTCGGCGGCTCGGTTGCCGCAAACGCGCAGGCGAGCACCGCCTCGCTCGTCAATGCGATGACGAAAGACCAGGGCGAGCCGAAACTAAAGACGGTGATCGTGACGCGTGGCGACAAGGTCGAGGAATACAAGGTTCCTTCACGGGAACCGCCGCAGGAACTGCAGCAATAGCCGGTGGGGACCGGCGGGGACGGGGCAAGATGTTCGGGTTTGATGCATTTCGGACGACCGGGGGATGGCGTCTTCTCGGCGCGATAGCGCTGGCGGCGGCAATGCTTGGCGTCGCCGCGCCGGCAAGGGCTGGCAATGACGTCGTCTATGTCTCGGCGAACAAGAACGCCTCGATCAAGGTGGCCAAGGGCAAGCCGAAGACGATCATGACGAGCGCCGCCTTCTACCAGATCGTCATCGGCGATCCGGAGATCGCCAACGTCAATCCGCTGACCGACAAGTCCTTCTACGTGCTCGGCAACAATCTGGGCACCACCGGCATCGCCCTGTTCGACCAGAACAAGCAGCTTGTCGGCACCATCGACATCGAGGTGACGCTGGACACCGACCAACTGGCCAGCACCATCCGCGCCAGCGTGCCCGACGCCAAGATCAAGGTCGGTTCGGCGAACGGCCGCGTCGTGCTGTCGGGCGAGGCCGACGATGCGGTCGCCGCCGACAAGGCCAGCAAGATCGCGTCGCGCTTTTCCGGCAACGAGGAAATCATCAACTCGGTCAACATCTCGTCCTCGCAGCAGGTGCAGCTCAACGTCCGCTTCGTCGAGATCAATCGCCAGGCCGGTCAGGATCTCGGCGCCAAATACGCCGCCAATTTCGCCTATGGCATCGGCAACCGCAAAGTCGTGCTGAACCCGGATGGGGGGAACCTGACGGCTGCCGGAACAGGCGAGATCATCGGCAGCCTGCTTTCGAACGGCGTTTCCATCGACATCGCCATCAAGGCGCTGGAGGAACGCGGCCTGGCGCGGCGGCTGGCGGAGCCGAACCTGATTGCACGTTCGGGCCAGACGGCGAGCTTCCTTGCCGGCGGCGAGTTCCCGATCCCGGTTTCCGAAGACAATGGCAAGATCAGCGTCACCTACAAGAAGTACGGCGTCGGCCTGGATTTCACGCCGACGGTGCTGAAGGACGGGCTGGTAAGCCTCGACATCGCGCCGGAAGTGTCCTCGATCGACCCGTCCGCTTCCATCCAGGTCAGCAGCGGCATTTCCATTCCGGCCTTCATCGTGCGCCGCGCAAGGACATCGGTCGACCTCAAGAACGGCCAGAGCTTCATGATCGCCGGCCTCCTGCAGTCGCAGAACGACATCACGACATCGCGGGTGCCGGGGATCGGCAGGCTGCCGGTGCTCGGTCCGCTGTTTTCCTCGAAATCCTATCAGCGGCGCGAGACCGACCTGGTCATCATCGTCACGCCTTATCTGGTCAAGCCGGTCGATCCCTCGAAGAAGATGGTCGAGCCGATCGACGGCACCCAGCCGGCAAGTCCCGCCGACTATTTCCTGAACAACACCGAGGAAGTGGACGCCTCGGCCTCGAAGCGTCCGGTGACGCTGGCGGACGGCAGCGCCGCCCGCCCGATGGCTGCCGCCACGTCCGGCCACTTCCTCGATCTGCCAAAGGACTAAGGCCATGCGCATCCCCGTTTGCATCGCTCTGCTCCTGGCCGGTTTCGCCGGCGGCTGCACCAGCGACGACTATGTCCGCACCGAAGGGGTGACGCCCGGAGTCGGCAACGCACAGGCGTCCAACACCGCCATGCAGATGGTCGATCCGTGGAAGTACGGCGTGCAGAATACCCGGCTTCTCGTGCCGGCCCGGCGTCCGGGTTCCGAGAGCACCGCCGTCGGTGCGAAGGCCGGCTCGGGGTCGGCGCCGACGACATCATCATCAACGACATCGGACTGACGGGCTGACGACGATGGCATCTGGTAGCAAGACCAAGAAGATCCTGCTCGTTTCGACGGACAGGACGTTCTTGCAAGACACACGGACGGCTTTCGCGGCCTCCGAGGTCATCGAGCTTTTGACGTTGGAAAAGAGCGTCAACGAGCTGCGCGGCGAGATCCTCGAGACGAACTTCGGCACGGTTATCGTCGACATGGATGCAGCCAAGCTCGAGGAAATCGAGTCGCTGCAGCGCGTCATGCGACGGCTGGAAGGCAGCGTTCCGGTGGTCGTCGTGACCCAGGAATTCAACGCGGCGGCGGTGCGTATCCTGGTGCAGCTCAAGGTCGCCGATTTCCTGGTCAAGCCGATCACCACGGCCGACCTGGTGCGTTCCGTCATCCGTGCGCTGCAAGGGCCGGGGCGGGAAGAGAACACCGAATCGCACATCTACACGTTCATGCCGGCCGCCGGCGGCGTCGGCACCACCACGCTCGCCTTGCAGACGGCGTTCCAACTGCATCATTCGGTGACGCGCGGCGCCTCGACATGCGTCGTCGACCTCAATTTCCAGCAAGGCGCCTGCGCCGAATATCTCGATCTCGAACCGCGCTTCGACATCACGGAAATCGAGAACCAGCCGGAGCGCCTCGACCGGCAATTGCTTGACGTGATGCTGTCCAAGCATGCGAGCGGGCTGTGCGTGCTTGCCGCTCCCACGCGCCCGTCGGACATGCGCTCGTTCAAGACCGATGTCGTGGTGCGCATGCTCGACCTCGTGGCGGCCTATTTCGACAATGTCGTCATCGACATGCCGCGCACATGGTTCCCCTGGACAGAGACGGTGCTGCTCGGCTCGAACAAGCTCTATATCGTCGCCGAGATGACGGTACCCTGCCTGCGCCATACGCAGCGTCTCATCCAGGCCGTCTATGAGACCGCCGGCAAGGAAGTGAAGCCCAACGTCATCGTCAACCGCTTCGAGCAGAAGATGTTCGACAGCGGCATCAAGCAGGCTGACGTCCAGGAGATACTCGGCGAGCATTTCGTCGGCGGCATTTCCAACAATTACCGGCTGGTGCGCGAGGCGGTCGACCGCGGCGTGCCGCTGCACGCCATCGATCCCAACGCCAATGTCGTCAACGACCTGAAGAAGATCATCCTGCCGGAGGAGGCCGTGCAGACGATGGCCAAGTCGAAGTCGCTGTTCGGCCTGGGCAAGGGCTTGCTGAAGAGGAAGGCAGGATGAACAGCCGCTTTTCCAACCTGCAGAGCCGCGACGTTCGTCCGCAGCGGGCGCCCGAACCCGCGTCGGTGACGCACAATGCAGTGATCATCCCGACGACCCGCAAGCCGGCGCCGCCGAAGCCTGAAGCAGCGCCTGCCAAGAGCGCCAACAAGGTGCTCGATGCGCGTGTGCGTATCCATCGCATGCTGCTCGAGGAGATCAACCTCGTGGCGCTGGAGCGGCTGCCCCGGGATGAAATGCGCCGGCAGGTGCATGAATTCGTCTCGGAAAAGACGCGCAACGAGCGGATGGCGATCAACAACGCCGAACTCGACGCCCTGGTCGACGACATCGTCGACGAGATGGTGGGCCTCGGCCCGCTGGAGCCGCTGCTCAAGGACCCCGAGATCAACGATATCCTGATCAACGGTCACCAGAACTGCTTTGTCGAAAGGCGCGGCAAGCTGCAGCAGGTCAACATCCCGTTCAAGGATGAGGCACATCTACTTCGAATCATTAATAAAATCGTCGCGGCGGTCGGCCGCCGCGTCGATGAATCGCAGCCGATGGTCGACGCCCGCATGCTCGACGGCTCACGCTTCAACGCGGCGATCCGCCCGGTCGGCGTCGACGGGCCGCTGGTGTCGATCCGCAAATTCTCCAAGAACAAGCTCGGCCTGCACAAGCTGGTCGAATTCGGCGCCATCACCCAGAACATGGCCGAGGTGCTGGCGGCGGCGGTGCATGCCCGCAAGACCACGATCATCTCAGGCGGCACCGGCACGGGCAAGACGACGATGCTCAACGCCTTGTCGGCCTTCATTCCGGAAGACGAGCGCCTGATCACCATCGAGGACGCGGCCGAGTTGCAACTGCAGCAGCCGCATGTCGCGCGCATGGAAACGCGTCCAGCCAATATCGAGGGCCACGGCGAATTGAAGCAGCGCGATCTGGTCAAGAACGCGCTGCGCATGCGCCCCGACCGCGTCATCCTCGGCGAGTGCCGCGGCGAGGAGGCCTTCGACATGCTGCAGGCGATGAACACCGGTCACGAAGGCTCGATGGCCACCATCCATGCCAACACGCCGCGCGATGCCATCTCGCGTCTGGAGCAGATGCTCGGGATGACCGGCATGCCGATGACCGTGCAGTCGATCCGCAGCCAGATCTCCAGCGCCATCGACATCATCGTCCAGCTGACGCGCCTGTCCGACGGCAAGCGCAAGGTGACCAGCGTCGCCGAAGTGACCGGCATGGAAGGCGACGTCATTCAGATGCAGGAGATCTTCCGCTTCGTGCGCACCGGCATGGAGGCGGACGGAAAGATCCTCGGCCACTTCGAAGCGACCGGCATCCGGCCACGCTTCCTCGAGGACTTGCGCAACATGGGCATCGAATTCCCGGGCAAGTATTTCGAACCCGGCCGGCCGCAGGACTAGGCCGGTGTTCGAGGGATTCAGCCCGGTCTATGTCGTCTACGCCGCGGCGGCGCTCACCGGCATCATGATCGCCGAGGGCCTTTATTTGCTCTATGCCGGGCGCAGCGACAAGCGCACGGCCATCAACCGGCGTATGAAGCTCGCGGAGAACAAGATCAGCCAGGAGCAGGTGCTGATCCAGCTGCGCAAGGAACGCGGGATCGACGGCGGCGGCTCCATCTTTTCCCTCGACCGCTTCCGCGCCCTGCGCACGCAGTCCGGCATGACCACGCCGCTGCCGAAATTCCTGACGATCACCTCGGGCGTGGCCGCGGCGCTGGCGCTTGTCGGCATCTGGAAGGGCCTGCCGCTCCTTTTCGGCCTCATCCTGTTTGTCTTGCTGTTGCCGGTGCTGCCGGTAATGGCCATGCGCTTCCTGCGCAAGCGCCGGCACAAGCGGTTCGGCATGCAACTGCCCGAGGCGCTGGAGCTGATCACGCGCGGCCTGAAGGCCGGCCATCCTGTGCCGGTGGCGGTTGCCATGGTGTCGCGCGAAATGGCCGATCCGATCGGCACCGAGTTCGGCGTCGTCGCCGACGAGGTGACCTATGGCTCCGACCTGGTCTCGGCGCTGAACAACCTTTTCGACCGGGTGGGGCATGAGGACCTGCCGCTGTTCGTCACGGCGGTGTCGATCCAGAGCAGTTCAGGCGGCAATCTGCGCGAGATCCTCGACGGCCTGTCGGCGACGATCCGCGACCGCGGCAAGCTGCGCCGCAAGGTGCGCGCCATTTCGACGGAAGGGCGTATGTCGGCTTACATCCTGACCGCGGTCCCCGTGCTTCTGTTTACTGCCATCATGGTGCTGATGCCGCAATTCTACCAGGATGTCTGGGACGTGCCGAAGACCTGGTACATGCTGGGCGGCTCCGTTTTCTGGCTGCTGCTTGGCAACGCCATCATGTTCAAGATGTCGAATTTCAGGTTCTGAGATGGAAGACGTCATCCGCTTCCTCGCTTCGCTCGCGCCGACCTCACCGATGCCGGTCGCCGTGCTGCTCCTCGTGCTGGGCGGCGGCGCCGTCGCCTGGCCGCTGGTGCTCGCCAAGGGCGATCGCGGCGACGTCAAGCGCCGGCTGAAGGTGGAGATTTCGCAGCCGGCCGAGCAGGCGGAGCCCGCGCCTAAGAAGAGCACCAACGCCGTGCGCGAGAAGGCGGTGAAACGGGCGCAGGAGTTCTATGCCAAGAGCGATCCGGAAAATGTCGCGCGGCTGCGCCTGAAGCTCATCCAGGCCGGCTACATGGAGCCGCGCGCCGTCGGCATGTTCTTCCTGATCCGTTTCGCCGCGCTCGTCGGCGCGGCGCTCGGCGCATTCCTGGTCAACCACTGGGCTGCCAGTGCCGAGTCGACCATGACCAGCCGCTGGACCTTCATCATCCTGTCGGGTGCCGGCGGCTATTTCCTGCCTGGTCTGGTGCTGGCGCAGAAGGTTCGGGAAAAGATGCGCGAATACCGCAACGGCTTTCCCGATTTCATGGATTTGATGATCGTCTGCTCCGATGCCGGCATGAGCATGGAGGCCGGCATCGAGCGGGTCTCCAGGGAGCTTGCCAGGACCTACCCGTCGCTCAGCCAGAACCTGATCCTGGTGTCGCTGGAGTTGCGGGCCGGGCGCAGCCTCGACGACGCCCTGAAGGCGCTTGCCGACCGCCTCAGCCTCGACGAGGTTCGCTCCTTCGCGACGCTGCTGCAGCAATCCAAGGAACTCGGCACCAGCCTGTCGGGCTCGCTGCGCGTCTTTTCCGACGAAATGCGGCACAAGCGCATGTCGCTGGCCGAGGAGAAGGCGCATGCCCTGCCGGCCAAGATGTCGGTCCCGGTGACGGTTTGCATCCTTCCGGTGGTGCTGATGATCGCCATCATACCGATCGTCGTGAAGCTGACCGCGCACTAAGGATGCAGGTGAGGCCGGCCTGCAAATGGCGGCCTCCTGCGCTTCCGTACTTCAAGTACGCTCGCTGTGGCCTTCGCTGGCCGAAGCCCTCATAAGTATCTCCGCTCCATGAAGGCCACGGCCGGAGTAGGCCGGTTCTCGGAACCCGTCGCTCTCGGCCCGGCCCGACCTGAATCCGGGCAGCCGTGGTTAACGCATCCTCTGCGGGCAACCAAAATTTAGCTGCATTTCGGCACCGAAGCTTAATCGCTCTTCTGTATGGTTTTTCCTGAAGAACGACCCGGCAAATCGGGCGATGGGGCAGGGGCATGCGTCAGAGACTTCCCAGGGCAGCGGCAGCGTTGGCGGCCGTCTTGATGATTACCGGCTGCACGACGAACAACAATGTCGACACGACCAAGACCACGGCGATCCAGCCGGTGGCCAAGGATGTGAGCGCCAACGACCTCGTTGAAGGCAAGGCTCAGTTCCGCGAGGCGAATTTTGGCCTTGCCGAACAGCATTTCCGCAAGGCGGTCGAACTCAAATCCGACAATGCCGAGGCCTGGATGGGGCTTGCCGCATCCTATGACGAGCTTGGCCGCTTCGACTTCGCCGATCGCGCCTATATGCAGCTGTTGAAGGTCGCCGGGCGCAAGCCGCAGATCGTCAACAATATGGGTTATTCGCAGCTTCTGCGCGGCAACAAGAAGAAGGCGCGCGCGCTGCTGCTCGAAGCCAAGGCCGGCATGGCCGACCAGACGGTGGTCAACGCCAATCTGGCGCTGCTCGACAAGGGCTGATCCGTCTGCGGGTTCCCGTTTCCCGTGTATCCTCACGGGATTTCGCCTCACATGTCGACGCTTTGTAAACCCTGTGTCGAGGTAGCGTTGGGCATCGCCCGAAAACGGTTTGCGCCAGCCGCAGTCAGCCTACATTGGGGGACGGGCACCGGTTAGACGCTAGAGGCAGTTCTTCACGGATGTTGGATTTCAGTTCGCTCCTGCTCGCGGCGGCGCTGTCGGGCACATGCCTCAGCATTACCATGTTTGCCATCTGGCTCACCACGCCGCGGGCGCGCTTCGTGCTCACGGTCGCCTGCGGCACCCTGGTGCTCGTCGCCCATGTCGTCGCGTTCTGGCGCTATGCCAAGGATGCCGATCCCTGGCTGTGCCAGGTCGTGCTGGCGCTGTTGACCCTGGGTTTCCTGATCATCTGCCTGTCGGCCATGCAGTATCTCGGCTTTCGCGACTATCGCCGCGCCATCGTGCCGGCACTGGCCGCGATGGCGGCCTGCGCGCTGGTCACCTATCTCGGCTTCGACGGCATCGGCTTCCAGATCACCTATGCGGCCGTGACGGCGCTGCTCGCGGCGATCGGGGCGATGTTCTGGATGAAGGGGGATCACGACCGGCGAATCCTTCTGGTCGTCTCCTTCCTCAGCGGAGCCTGCGGTCTGTCCTTCGCGCTGTGCGGCCTGGTGTTGCTGGTCCAGGGGCAATGGGTCCTCGGCGCCGCGCCCGACAATTGGGCGGAACGGCTGAATTCCGTCGTCGCGGTCGCCTGCATGACCGGCCTCGGCGCGCTGACGCTTTCGCTGCACCACCTGCAGGCGCAGATCGAGCTCAAGGCCGAAACGATGACCGATCCGTTGACCGGCCTGATGAACCGCAGGGCGCTCAACGAGCTTTACGGCGATCGCAGCTTCGGTCCGTTCATGGCGATCGCGATGTTCGATCTCGACCATTTCAAGATGACCAACGACGTCTTCGGTCATCCCGTCGGCGATCAGGTGCTTTGCCGCTTCGCGGCGGTGATCAAAAAATACGGCAGGGCAGGTGTCGACGCATTCCGGCTGGGCGGCGAGGAATTCGCGCTCGTCATGGCGCGCGTGACACCGGAAAAGGCGCATGACATGGCCAGCCGTATCGGCGTCGCTTTCGGCACCGAGATCGTTGCGACCCATCGCGGCCCGCTGCGCAGCAGCGTCAGCGGCGGCGTGGGATTCGGCTCGACCGCCGGTCGCCCCCTCGACGAGGTGCTGGCGCAAGCGGACGCCGCGCTTTATGCGGCCAAGCGTGCAGGACGCAATCGCGTCATCGCTCAGACCGAATTGGGCCAGCCCGATGTGGGGCCGGCCCTGAAAACCGCCTGAGCAAAACCTGGCTGCTATTCCGCGGCGCCGAGATATTCCGACAGCGGTGGGCACGAGCAGACCAGGTTGCGGTCGCCGGCGACATTGTCGATGCGCGAGACCGGCGGCCAGTATTTCGCCGACAGATCGGCGTCGCCCGCCGGATAGGCCGCCTCCAGCCGCGAATAGGGATGCTTCCACTCACCGGCAAGCGCTTCCGCCGCGGTGTGCGGGGCGTTGACCAGCGGGTTGTCGCTGGACGGCCACTCGCCCTTCGCCACTTTCGCCGCCTCGCCTGCGATGGCGATCATCGCCTCGCAAAAACGGTCGAGCTCACGCTTGGGCTCGGACTCGGTCGGCTCGACCATCAGCGTGCCGGCAACCGGGAACGACATGGTCGGCGCATGGAAGCCGTAGTCGATTAGGCGCTTGGCGATGTCGTCGACGCTGACGCCGGCGCTTTCCTTGAGCACGCGCGTGTCGAGGATGCATTCATGCGCGATGCGATCGCTCCTGCCTTTGTAGAGCAGCGGGTAGTGCGGCGCGAGCCGCGTCGCCACGTAGTTGGCGGAAACGATCGCCGTCTCGGTCGCCTGCTTCAGGCCGGAGCCGCCCATCATACGGATGTACATCCACGTGATCGGTAGGATCGACGCACTGCCGAAGGGCGCGGCGGCAACGGCATGCGCCGAGCCTTCGGTGACATGGCCAGGCAAATAGGGTTTCAGATGCGCCCTGACGCCGATCGGGCCGACGCCCGGGCCGCCGCCGCCATGCGGGATGCAGAAGGTCTTGTGCAGGTTCATGTGGCAGACGTCGGCGCCGATGTCGCCGGGGCGGGCGAGGCCGACCAGGGCGTTGAGGTTGGCGCCGTCGAAATAGACCTGGCCGCCATGCTCGTGGATCAGTGCGCAGAGATGGCGCGCCCCTTCCTCGTAGACGCCATGCGTCGAAGGGTAGGTGAACATCAGCGCCGCGAGGTTCTTGGAATGCTCGTTGGCCTTGGCGCGCAGATCGTCCATGTCGATGTTGCCGTCGTCCAGGCAACGCACGACGACGACGCTCATGCCGGCCATCGCGGCGCTCGCCGGATTGGTGCCGTGCGCGGAGGACGGGATCAGGCAAACGGTGCGGTGGCCGTCGCCGCGCGCGCGGTGATAGGCGCGGATGGCGAGCAGGCCGGCATATTCGCCCTGGCTGCCGGCATTGGGCTGCAGGCTGACGGCGTCGAAACCGGTGATTTCCGACAGCCAGGTCTCCAGATCGCCGACCATCTTGCGATAGCCCTCGGAATGGCCGGCCGGCGCGAAAGGATGCAGATTGGCGACGCTCGGCCAACTCACAGGCATCATCTCGGCGGCGGCGTTGAGCTTCATGGTGCAGGATCCGAGCGGGATCATGGTGCGATCGAGCGCGAGGTCCTTGTCGGCCAGCCTGCGCAGGAAGCGCATCATCTCGGTTTCGGAACGGTTGTCGTGAAAGACCGGCTGGGTGAGGAATTCCTTGCCGCGCGGCTTGCCAGGCATGGAGCTGCCTTCCGTCGCGCCGGGCTTGGCCCCGAACAGGGCGGCGATCGCCTCGAGGTCGGCTTCCGTGGAAGTCTCGTCGAAGGCGACACTGACGCAGTCGGCATCGATGACGCGCAACAGCCGGCCGGTCTTCTCGGCTGCAGCGGCTATTGCCGCGGCCTTGCCCTTCATTTCCGCCGTCACTGTGTCGAAGCGGCTTGTGCCAAGCACAGCAACGCCCGCAGCCTTGAGACCCAAGGCGAGGCGGCCGGCCAACCCGTGGATCTGACCGGCAATCGCCTGCAGGCCGGTAGGACCGTGCCAGATCGCATAGGCCGTCGCCATATTGGCCAACAGCGCCTGCGCGGTGCAGATGTTGGAGGTCGCCTTGTCGCGGCGGATGTGCTGCTCGCGCGTCTGCAGCGCCAACCGGTAGCCCGGGCGGCCCATGGTGTCCGTCGACTGGCCGACGAGGCGGCCGGGCATCAGGCGGGTCAGCTTGTCGGAAACGGCGCAATAGGCGGCATGCGGGCCGCCAAAGCCCATCGGCACGCCGAAACGCTGCATCGGACCGACGGCGATGTCGGCGCCAAGCTTCGCCGGCGCGTCCGTCAGCGTGAGCGCCAGCGGGTCGGCGATGAAGACGACGAGCGCGCCGGCGGCACGGGCTTTCTCGATCACCGCCTTGTGGTCGCCGTAGACGCCGAATGTGTCCGGCCAGGATACGAGCAGGGCGGCGGTGTTGTCGTCGATCGTCTCGCCATCGACCTCGATGCCGAGCGGTTCGGCGCGGGTGCGCACGACGTCCAGCGTCTGCGGATGCGGCGTGCCGGCAAGCGCCACCTTGGTTCGCTTGTCGCGGTGGTGGCGCAGCGCGATGCCGACGGCTTCGGCGACGGCGGTGGCTTCGTCGAGCAGCGAGGCGGACGCCACCGGCAGGCCGGTCAGTTCCGTCACCAATGTCTGGAAGTTGAACAGCATTTCCAGCCGGCCTTGGCTGATCTCGGCCTGGTAGGGGGTGTAGGCCGTGTACCAGGCCGGGTTCTCGAACAGGTTGCGCTGGATGACCGGCGGCACGAAGACGCCATGATAGCCGGCGCCGATGAAGCTTTTCAGCACCGTGTTCTTCGCCATGATCGCAGACAGTTCGGCCAGGGCTTCCGCCTCGCTGGCCGGAGCGGGCAGGTTGAGCGGCTGGTCGAGGCGGATCGATCTCGGCACGGCCTGGCTGATCAACGTTTCGACGGACGGAACGCCGAGCACGGCAAGCATGGCTCTGACATCGTTGACGCCCGGGCCGATATGGCGGGCCGAGAAGGGAGTAAGCGCTGCGGTCATGTCTGTATGTCCTGATATCAGCCGATATGGGCTTTGTAGCCGGCCTCATCCATGAGGCTGTCGAGCTGGCTTTCGTTGGCGAGCTTCATCTTCCAGAGCCAGCCGTCGCCGGTCGCGGCCGAGTTGACCAGCGAGGGATCGGCCGACAGCGAGGCGTTGGCCTCGGTGATCTCGCCGTCGACCGGTGCGTAGACGTCCGACGCCGCCTTGACGGATTCGACGACCACGGCGGTGTCGCCCTTGGCGAGCTTGCGGCCGATTTCCGGCAACTCGACGAAAACGAGATCGCCGAGCTGTTCCTGCGCATAGTCGGTGATGCCGACAGTGGCGACGCCGCTTTCGACGCGCAGCCACTCATGGTCTTCGGTGAAATAGGTCTTTGCCATTGGGTCTTATCCTTTACGGTAGCGATGCGGGGTGAAGGGCAGGGACGCGACGTCGACCGGGATTTTCGTCCCGCGGACGTCGGCGAAAAGTTTCGTGCCGGGCTTGGCCAGCGGGGTGTTGACGTAGCCCATGGCGACGGGGTGCCCGGTCGAAGGGCCGAAGCCGCCCGAGGTGACGTGGCCGGCCGGATTGCCGTCGGCGTCGATGAGCGCCGCGCCGGCGCGCACCGGCTGACGCCCGTCCGGCTTCAGGCCGACGCGCTTCCGCGACGGTCCACGCTCGATGACAGAGCGCAGCGTGTCGGCGCCGATGAAATGACCCGAGGCCCGAACCTCCTTGGGAATCGCCCACATCAGTCCGGCGCTTGCCGGGTCGATCTCCGGCGTCAGGTCCTGGCCGTGCAGGCAAAGCCCGGCCTCGAGCCGCAGGCTGTCGCGGGCGGCAAGGCCGATCCACTGCACGCGCTCGTCTTCCAGGAGTCTGGCGACAAGATCGCGGGCATCCCTCTCCGGCAGGCCGATCTCGAAACCGTCCTCACCGGTGTAGCCGGAACGGCTCATGAACCAGTTTTGCCTGGGCTCGACCCCGTGCATGAAGAGCAGCGAGCCGGTTTCGATGCCGGCCCGCGCGAGGGCTGCCCAGGCGTCCGGTCCCTGGATCGCCAGGAAGACGCGGTCAAGCGGCTCGACCTTGGCGTCGAAATCGGCGGAGAGGTCGCGCAGATGCTTCTCGTCCTCGACGGCGTTGCCGGCGTTGGCCACCACCATGAACCGGTCATCGCCCAAGCGCGTCACGATCAGGTCGTCGATGATGCCTGCCGCCTCGTTGAGGAAGAAAGTGTATTTGGACTGCGAGATGTCCAGCGCGCCGGCATCGAGCGGGCAGGCGCGGTTCAACAATGCGATGGCTCCCGGACCGGCGACCTCGAACAGCTTCATATGCGAGATGTCGAACAGGCCGGCATGGTCGCGTGAGTGAAGATGCTCCTTCATCACGCCGGGCGGGTAGGTGAGCGGCATCGACCAGCCGGCGAAGGCGCCGAAACGCGCGCCAGCGGCCTGATGCAAATCCTCAAGGGGTAGATGTCTGGTGTCGTCGCCTGTCATGTCTTCTCCAGAGTCGCACGCAATCGACCGCCGGTGGCGGCCTAATTCGTGCCCCTCTGTCTGAAGCCTGAGAGACTCGCGCCCCGTAACTCTGTCGGCAGCGCTTACACCTTCGGCGCGGGACGAATCCCGACTTTCCAGAGTTGTCTTTCCCGTCCACGGTTCTTTTGCCTGAGAGATTTCGGGCGATTTCCCCTTCGGCGACAGCTTGCGCTGCTCTCTCCCGCAAACAGGTAGGACTCAGTCGCCTGAGCCCCCGACGCGCCATCCATAGCCCGTCGGCGACACCTTGTCACCTCCCAGCGACATTTAAAGCGCGCTCTGCTCTTCGGCGACATGCATTGGCCGAGAAGGCTTCGCTAACCACGCCGTTTGCCGGTTTCTCAAGACAATGCTGATAAAGCTCGGTGGGGTAATGCACTGAGTTCGCCGGCAACGGGCGACGGGCAGGGACGGCAAATGGGCGAATTGATCATGAGCGCTCCGGTGGCGGGGCTGACCTCGAAGAACAAGATCGCGGCCGAAGACGTGACGATGCTGCGGCGCGAGGTTTTCGCGGATGGCGTGGTGAGTCGCGGCGAGGCGGAGGCGCTGTTCGCGCTCGACCAGACGGCGCGCGACAAATGCCGCGAATGGGCGCCGTTCTTTGTCGAGGCGGTGACCGACTATATCGTCCATCAAGAAAAGCCGGAAGGCTATATCTCCGAGCAGAATGCCGACTGGCTGGTCCGCACGATCTCGCGCGACGGCATGGTCGACGGCCACACCGAGCTGGAGCTGCTGGTGCATGTGCTGGAGGAAGCGAAATCCTCGCCCGGCCAGCTCTCGGCCTATGCGCTGGAACAGGTTGCGCATGCGGTAATCGACGGCAAAGGCCCGTTGATGCTCGGCGGCGATCTCGTGCCCGGGCTGATCGCCAAGGCCGAGGTCGATCTGTTGCGGCGCATCCTCTATGCCTATGGCGGCGACGGCAACATCGCCATCAGCAAGGCCGAGGCGGAGGTCCTGTTCAGGATCAACGACCGGACCGCGGCCGCCGAAAACGATCCGTCCTGGAACGACCTCTTCGTCAAGGCGATCGCCAACTATGTCATGTGCTCGACCGGCTACGAGCCACCGACGCGGGAAGTGGCGCTGCGCCACGAGACCTTCCTCGACGAGGCAGGCCCGACGCTTGGCGGTTTCTTCAGCCGGATGGTCTCGGGTGGATTCGCCGCGATCCTCGAAGCCTACCATTCGCCCGGCGATATCGAGGCGGAATGGGAAGCCAGGAACCGGGCCACAGAAGCGCTTGCCCGCCGCGCCGAGACGATCGATGCGGGCGAGGCCGAATGGCTGGCCGCGCGCGTCGGCGGCGGCCAGCGGCCGCTGCGCGACAACGAGCGCGCGCTGCTGACGCTGATCAGGCATGCTTCGCCGGAAATCCATCCGGCGCTGAAGCCGCTGCTTGAGAAAGTGGCCTGACCTACTGCTTCGGCTTGGTCTGTTCCGGCTTGGCCTGGTCCGCTTTGGCCTTGTCCGGCTTGGCCGAGGTATCGAAGCGTGACAGCCATTTGAAGCCGCCGAACCAGTAGCGGCGGACACCGGCGATGGTGCCGTCGGCTGTGCGCGCGCCGATCCAGTTGTTGACGTACTGGATGAGGCGGATGTCGTCGGGGCGCATCGCGAAGGCTTCCGGCGTGCGCAGAAGCGGGCCGCCGACCAGCCTGAATTTCGCATCGTAGAGCCTCGCCGCCATCTGCGGAGTCGGCGAGGTGGCGACCATCGCCTGCGCGTCGCCGCCGATGATCGCGGCAAAGACATCGGCGGTGTTGTCGAAGGACAGGATGTTCGCCTTCGGAAAGGCTTCCCTAGCGGCTGCCTCGTCCGTGGAGTTGGACAGCACGGCGATCTTATATCCGGGCGCCGCCAGCGCCCTTCCAGGCCTTTTGCCGAGGCTGGCGATCGAGGCCACCATGCGGATGTCGGCGGTGCCGGTCGGATTGGAGAACACAATTTCGCGGGCGCGCTCCGGCGTGCTGGCATAGCCAGCCGCAACCAGATCGAAGTCGCCTTTGAGCAGCCGCGCCTTCAAGTCGTTCCACGGCACTTCGACCAATTTCAGGTCGACGCCGAGATCGGACGCCAGGGCGCTGGTGAGGTCGACATCATAGCCCGCGAATTTGCCGTCCGCGTTCTTGAGGACCCATGGCGGGTTGAGCGCCACTCCGACCGTCAGTGTCTTCTGGTCGATGACGCGCTTGAGGCTGTCGTCGGCGCGAGCCGGCAATAACGCCAGCCAGGCAGAGAGAACAAGTATGATCGCCGCGATCGTTTTGTTAGCGCGCATGAATATATCCTCGCTGCAACCCGTCTGGTTGTAAGACTTACACAGAGGTGCCATTCTGTCGATAGCGAACCCAATTGGAGACTTGCGATGTCGGCGCGAATGGCGGTTACCGGTTCGATGGTGTTGCTGGCCAGCTTCCTGGGCAATCCGGCGAAGCTGTCGCTGCTGCCCGATGCCGCGCAGGCCGCGGGCCCGATGCGCCTGGTCTGCTCGAGTTCCAATTACCGCTACTCCTATTGCGGGGTCGACACCCGTGGCGGCGTGCAATTGACCGGCCGGCTATCGAAGTCGCGTTGCCAATTCGGCACGAGCTGGGGTTATGACGGCGGCGGCATCTGGGTGGACAAGGGCTGTTCGGCGCAATTCCTGGTCGCCGGCTCCGGCCGCAGGCCGTCTCCGGGCGATGCGGCGGCGGCCATCATCGTTGGCGGCATTGTCGGTGCCATCCTCGACGACAATGACAGGCACGGCCGCCATTCGGACAATTACTATCCGAGGCCGAAGCCGCGCCGCGACGATCGATGGATCGACCCGACGCCGCAATTCGACAGGGACGGCAATGCCAATTTCGATACCCACGGCAACTATCAGGGATGCCACGGCATGGGCTGCATGGTGGACAATCCGGGTGAGATGGGAGATGCGCCGCCCGAGCCCGGTCAAACCACGTTCGACAGTTCGGACGATTGATCGCGTCGCAAAGCTGCGCACGCTGAACGCCCCGCTCGTCCGGCCGCTGCTTAGCGGGAACCGATCGTCTTGCAAAGGATGATGTTGGAATGGCCTTCGGGCCACCCTGTCAATTCAGCCATGCGCTCGAAGCCGGCCTTTTCGTACAAGCCCGGTGCCTGGAAGTCGTGGGTCGAAACCCATATCCGCAGCGAGCCGCGCGCGGCAGCCTCCGCGACGAAGGCATCGAGCAGCTTCCTGCCGTGGCCGAGGCCCCGATAGGCCTCGTCGACCCACATCAGCGTGAGCTCGGCGATGCCGGCCCAGGAATAGCCCGCGGCGGCTCCGACGACGCGCCCTTGCTCATCCCGCAGTGCAAGGACGAGGGCGCGGTCGTCGCCACGACCGGTCAGCCGCCGGTTGTCGTTGTCGAGACGCTGCTCGATCGCGTCGAGCCCGGCTGCCGCAAGATCGTGCTCGGCCTGCAGGCGAGGACCATCAAATCCCGCCATACCAGTCGTAGCCATTGTCCTCCCAGTAGCCGCCGCGGCCGCCGCCGACATTGGCAAAACTGTCGACCAGCTCGATCTTGTAGATGTATTTGGGCATCTTGTAGCCGAGCTGGCGCTCGACCCGCACGCGAAGCGGCGCGCCGTTCTCGACCGGCAAGGGCTTGCCGTTCAGGCCATAGGCCAGAATCGTCTGTGGATGGCGGGCGTCGATCAGGTCGATGGTGCCGTAATATTTGATGTTGCCGGACAGGCTTTGCTCGATCGTGTCGAGGCAGTGGAACATGACATAGCGGGCCTGCGGCTTGACCACCGCCTGGTCCAGCACCAGCGACAGCGGCGTGCCGGTCCATTTGGCGATGCAGCTCCAGCCTTCGACGCAGTCGTGGCGCGTGATCTGGGTGCGGCTCGGCATGTTCTGGAGTTGCTCGCGGGTCAGCGACAGCGGTTTTTCGACCAGGCCTGAAACCTCCAGGCGCCAGTCCGCGAAATTGTTGGCGAGCAGACCCTTGTAGGTGTCGTCATCGGGCGCCGTGATGCCATTCGGCCGTTGCGGCTGGCGCATATCGGCCTCGGTGAATTCCGGCGCCAGCGCGTCGCGGCCGGCAAGCAGGCGCTGCGCGCGCCAGGTCAGGCCGTTGGCGTTTTCGAGGAAGCTGCGCAGGCCGCCGCCGATGCCGAGGCCGCTGTCGAAGGCATCGCAACCCGACAGCGCGATGCCGGACAGGCCGAGGCTGCTGGCGGTCAGGAATTTACGGCGACTGATCTGGAATTTAGCCATGTCAGGCGCTCCTCTCGGTGGGCTGGTCGTGCTTCGCCTGGGGGTCGGTGCGGTACCAGCCGGTGATGATCGAGCGCAGTTCGTTGATCGGGCCGGCGGCGAGGATCATCAGGATATGGATGACGAAGAAGCCGACCAAAAGCACCATGACGGTGAAATGGATGGTCCGCGCCGTCTGCCTGCCGCCGAGTATCTCATTCAGCCAGGGCAACACCGAATTCATGCTCGGCGACATGGCCAGGCCGGTGACGATCATCAGCGGCAGCAGCACGAACAGCACGCCGCCATAGGCCATTTTCTGCAGCGTGTTGTATTCGCGCGTATGGTGGAACTTCAGCTTGGCATGGTCGACGATGTCGCGCGGCAGCTTGCGAAGGTCCGACACGCGAGGGGCGAGATCGCGGCGGATATGGCCGTTGATCAGGCCGGCGATCAGCCAGACGAGCAGCGTCGTGGTCAGGATCCAGGCGAAGAAGAAATGCACGACGCGGGCGGTGCCGAGATCGTAATAGGAGGGAATCGTCGCCCAGGCCGGGAAGGCGCGCGGCGTCTCTTGTCCCGGCGGCCCGGACCAGCCGAGCACGCCTGTGGTGTCGAAGCGATGGCCGAAGATTTCGGTGAAACCGCGCGGTCCGTTCGCGGTGTTCTCGGCGCCGATCTGGAGGATGGTGTTGTGGAACTCGAAGCCGGACTGCTTGCCGACATAGAGCTGCGGCCGCGCATTGAAGATCTGCAGACCGGAAAGCAGCATGAAGAACAGCGAGAAAGCCCAGAGCCAATGGGTAAGGCGGGTCCAGCCCGACTGCCGGTAAATGAGCGGCCCATTTTTCGGCGCAGGTTTATCGGCCTCTGCTACCGGCTCGTTCCTGGCAATGGCTTCCATCTTCGTCTCCGGCCCTGCATCGCTCACCGCTTACCGGCTTGCGTTCTTCCTCCCAATACGCCGTCAGGCAAAGCGTTGTTTCATGCGATCACGGATTTATTACGGAGAACCCAGGCTGACCGCCAGATTGACCGCCGCGGCAACGATCACCGTGTTGAAGAAAAAAGTCAGGACCGAATGGACGAGCACGACTAGCCGCATCCGCGAGGTGGTGATGGCCGTGTCCGCCGTCTGCGCCGTCATACCGATGACCGTCGCGAAATACAGGAAGTCCCAGCCTTCCGGTCTTTTGCCGCCTGGAAAATCGAGGCCGCCGACCGGCAGCTTCTTCCGGGTTTTCTCGTCGAGTTCGTCGCCATCCTTCCAATAGACATGCGCATAGTGCAGCGACGCCATGGCATGGATGGTGAACCAGCCGAGCGGGATCGACAGCATGGCGAAGCCGAGCTGCACGGGATGCGCGGCATCCTTCTGGTTGATGAGCAGGAACAGCGACACGATGGCCGCGCCGACGACAAAGAGCGTGACGGCGAAGATCAGAAGGACGGGCAGATCGGTCGAGCGCGCGTTCTTGCTGAGATAGCGCCCGGTAAGGCTGGGCATCAGGGCCAGCACCAGGGCGATATAGCTGACGAAGAACACATTGGCGCCGATCGAGTAGGGCAGCGGCGCGCGCAGCAACAAGGCAAGAAGCAGCGCGACGATGCCGATGGCCGCAGCGAGGGCGAACTGCATGTGCCGATGCATCGGCGTGTTGAGATCCTCACCCATGGCCCGAGGCCCCTGAAGACGTTGGATCAGTCCGGTGTGACGGATTTCAAAGCCCGCCGCAAGATGCGGTCGAGCTCGCCGAGAAACTGCGAGCGGTCCTTCTGGGTGAAGGAGGCGTTGAAGCCCCGGCTCTCGCCGGTTTCGCGCAGATGCTGCTTGAGGTCGCGCATCGCCACCGCCATGCCGATGGTTTCCGGCGTGAAGGGGCGGCCGGTGGGGCCGAGCACATGCGCGCCGAGCGCCACCGTGCGCGCGGCAAGTGGAATGTCGGCCGTCACCACGACATCGTTGGCCTTGGCATTCTCGACGATCCAGTCGTCCGCCGCGTCCGCGCCCTTGGAGACGACGACGTTGCGGACCATCGGATCGCGCGACGGCCGCAGGCCGCCATTGGAGACATAGGTGACGACGACGCCATGGCGCTCCGCGACCTTCTCGACCTCGGCCTTGACCGGGCAGGCGTCGGCATCGACGTAGATAACGGGTGCGAGCATCGTTACTTCCAAACAAATATGGGGCCGGCGTGTCAGCCAGCCCCATGGCAGAAATCGCAGAATTTGTCAGGCCGCCAAGGCGCCCGACTTCTTGGCGGTCCAGGTGGCGATATAGTCCATCAGGCCGGGGTTGAGGCAGTCATAGGGTTCGAGCCCTATCGACTTCAGCTGGCCGCGGATGCCGTCCATGCGGTTCGGATCGACGCCGGATTCGATGATCGAGGAGACGAAGGCGGTGAAGCCCGGCGGCGACCAGCCATCCTCCTCGAAGCGTTCGGGATGGATGAAGGACAGGCCCTTGAAGGGATGGTCGCGCTCGACCGGGCCGTACATGTGGACGCCGCAGCCGGTGCAGGCATGGCGCTGGATCAGCGCTGCCGGGTCGACCACCTTCAGCTTGTCGCCGTTCTCCGTCACGGTGACATCGCCGCTGCCGGCAACGGCCACTACCGAGAAGATAGCGCCGTCCGGCTTCCAGCATTTGGTGCAGCCGCAGGCGTGGTTGTGGGCGATCTGGCCCTTGACCTTCACCTTCACCGGATTGCTGGTGCACAGGCAGACCAGCGTGCCGCCGGCGAAGCTTGCGCTTTCCCTGGGCAAGCCGTTGTCGATCGAGTGATGCAGTTTCTCGGCCATTTACACTTCCTCCCGTTTGACCACAGAAGTCGCGGGCGCTCGGCCGGCGGCCTAGTGGCTTTCCTCAGTAAACCACGACGCTCCGGATCGACTTGCCCTCATGCATGAGGTCGAAGCCCTTGTTGATGTCCTCGAGCTTCAGCGTATGGGTGATCATCGGATCGATCTGGATCTTCTTTTCCATGTACCAGTCGACGATTCTGGGCACGTCGGTGCGGCCGCGCGCGCCGCCGAAGGCGGTGCCCATCCAACTGCGCCCGGTGACCAGCTGGAACGGCCTGGTCGAGATCTCCTGGCCGGCGCCGGCAACGCCGATGACGACCGACTTGCCCCAGCCGCGATGCGAGGCCTCCAGCGCCTGGCGCATCACCTTGGTGTTGCCGGTGCAGTCGAAGGTGTAGTCGGCGCCGCCGATCTGGTCGGCGCCGCGCTTGGTCAGGTTGACCAGGTAAGGCACGACGTCGCCCTCGATCTCCTTCGGATTGACGAAATGCGTCATGCCGAACTTCTCGCCCCAGGGCTTCTTGTCGTTGTTCAAATCGACGCCGATGATCATGTCGGCGCCGGCAAGGCGAAGCCCCTGGATGACGTTCAAGCCGATGCCGCCGAGGCCGAAGACCACGGCGGTCGCACCCTGCTCGACCTTGGCGGTGTTGATCACGGCGCCGATGCCGGTCGTCACGCCGCAGCCGATGTAGCAGATCTTGTCGAAGGGGGCGTCGGGATTGACCTTGGCGACCGCGATTTCCGGCAGCACGGTGAAGTTGGAAAAGGTCGAGCAGCCCATGTAATGAAACAGCTTGTCCTTGCCCATCGAGAAGCGCGAGGTGCCGTCGGGCATCAATCCCTGGCCCTGCGTGGCGCGGATGGCGGTGCACAGATTGGTCTTGCGCGACAGGCACGACGGGCACTGCCGGCATTCGGGCGTATAGAGCGGGATGACATGGTCGCCCTTCCTGACCGAGGTCACGCCCTTGCCGACATCGACGACGACGCCGGCGCCCTCATGGCCGAGAATCGCCGGAAACAGGCCTTCCGGATCAGCGCCCGACAGCGTGAACTCGTCGGTATGGCAGATGCCGGTCGCCTTGACCTCGACCAGCACCTCGCCGTCGCGCGGCCCTTCGAGGTCCACCTCCATGATCTCAAGCGGCTTTCCGGCGGCAACGGCAACGGCGGCACGCGTTTTCATGAGGCACTTCTCCCAAGGCAGTCTGTAAGTTTTAGCTAACGGCAAGCTGTCCGTGGCGAATGGCAGCCTGCCATCCGTTCGGCGTCACGGGCAAGCTTAGCGAGTTCCGCGCTGGCGGCCAACGTCTGTTGCGACGTTTTTCGGCGCGGTTTCCGCAATCGGCGCCAGCCGTGGGAGGTGGCCCGCGGGCACTTGAGGCGCGCCGGAATTGTCCATAGAACTGGACCGCTTCGCCGGAGGGACGACATCCGAATGTTCAAGAAAATCCTGATCGCCAATCGCGGCGAGATCGCCTGCCGTGTGATCAAGACGGCGCGAAAGATGGGGATCGCCACCGTCGCGGTCTATTCGGATGCCGACCGCGATGCCGTGCATGTCGAAATGGCCGACGAAGCGGTGCATATCGGACCTTCGCCGGCGGCACAGAGCTATCTGGTCCCTGAGAAGATCATCGCTGCCTGTAAGGAGACCGGCGCGGAAGCCGTGCATCCGGGTTATGGCTTCCTGTCCGAGCGTGCCTCTTTCTGCGAGGCGCTGGAGAAGGAAGGCATCGTCTTCATCGGGCCGAAGCCCAAGGCCATCAAGGCGATGGGCGACAAGATCGAATCGAAGAGGTTCGCCAGCGAGGCCAAGGTCTCGACCGTGCCTGGATGGCTGGGTGTCATCGAAGACGCCGACCATGCCGAACGGATCGCCGGCGAGATCGGCTATCCGGTCATGATCAAGGCCTCGGCCGGCGGTGGCGGCAAGGGCATGCGCATCGCCTGGAGCAAGGCGGAGGTGCGCGACAGTTTCGACCGGGCGCGTTCGGAAGCGAAAAGCTCCTTTGGCGACGACCGCGTCTTCATCGAGAAGTTCGTCGTCGACCCGCGCCATATCGAGATCCAGGTGCTGGCCGACGCGCATGGCACCGCGCTCTATCTCGGCGAGCGCGAATGCTCGATCCAGCGCCGCAACCAGAAAGTGGTCGAAGAGGCGCCGTCGCCATTCCTCGATGCCAAGACCAGAAAGGCGATGGGGGAGCAGGCGGTGGCGCTGGCCAGGGCCGTCGACTACCAGAGCGCCGGCACGGTCGAGTTCATCGTCGACAAGGATAAGAAGTTCTATTTCCTTGAAATGAATACGCGATTGCAGGTCGAGCACCCGGTGACCGAGCTTGTGACCGGCATCGACCTGGTCGAACAGATGATCCGCGTCGCCGCCGGCGAGAAGCTCGGCATCAAACAGGGCGACGTGAAGCTCAACGGCTGGGCGGTGGAAAGCCGTCTTTACGCTGAGGATCCTTTCCGCAACTTCCTGCCCTCGATCGGCCGGCTGACCCGTTACCGGCCGCCGGCGGAGGGCACGTTCGGCGATGTCGTGGTCCGCAACGATACCGGCGTCGCCGAAGGGTCGGAAATCTCGATGTTCTACGACCCCATGGTGGCCAAGCTCTGCACCTGGGCGCCGACCAGGCTTGAGGCGATCGACGCGATGTCGGAGGCGCTGGACAGTTTCGTCGTCGACGGCATCGAGCACAACATCCCGTTCCTTTCGGCGCTGATGCAGCACCCGCGCTGGCGCGAGGGGAGGCTGTCGACCGGCTTCATCGCGGAGGAATATCCGGACGGCTTCGCGCCGGTCGAGCCGGATGGCGGGGAGAGGGCGGTGTTCGCCGCCGTTGCAACCGCGATCGAACTGCTGCGCCGCGACCGGCTCGATCGCCTGGGCGGCCGGCTGGCGCCGCATTCCGGCCATCTCAAGCGCGATTGGGTGGCGAAGATCGACGCTGACTATCTTCCGGTCGAAATCGTCGACGGCATGGTTTCCATCCCGATGGAGGTCGATCTGTCGATCGATGGCGGCAGGCCGCTGACCGTCGCTTCGGACTGGCGGCCGGGCGACGCGATCTGGCGGGGCACGGTTGGCGGCAAGAACATCGCCGCCCAGATCCGCCCGATGCTGAACGGTTTGCGCATCGCCTGGAAAGGCATGTCGGTGACGGCTCAAGCCATGCTGCCGCGCACCGCGGAGCTCGAAAGGCTGATGCCGGAAAAGCTGCCCCCCGACACCTCGAAGATGCTGCTCTGCCCGATGCCTGGGCTCGTCGTCTCGATCGCCGTCGCCGAGGGCCAGGAGGTCAAGGCCGGCGAGACGCTGGCCGTGGTCGAGGCCATGAAAATGGAGAACGTGCTGCGCGCCGAACGCGACCTCACCATTGCCAAGCTCAACGCCAAGCCGGGCGACAGCCTGGCGGTCGATGCGGTGATCATGGAGTTCGCCTGAAACGAGGCGATACGGGGCCGCAAGCCTGTGGCCTGTGGGTCGATTGTGCTGGACTGGCATGGCCCCGTCCGGAACAATACATCTGCATGGACTTGAGTCTTTGGGACGGCGCGAAAAAATATGGCGGATGAACGACTTCCACGCGACCCGTTGCAGCGCGAAGCAGCCGTGAGGGCCGCGCGGCCGGAAGCGCCGGCGCGGACCTTCATCCATCTGCGCGTGCATTCGGCCTATTCGCTGCTGGAAGGCGCCTTGCAGCTTGGCGCGATCGTCGGCCATGCCGTCAAGGACGAGGCGCCGGCGATCGCGGTCACCGACACCAACAATTTGTTCGGGGCGCTCGAATTCGCCCAGAAGGCGGTCAAGGACGGCATCCAGCCGATTATCGGCTGCCAGGTCGATCTCACCTTTTCCGGCGAGGCGAGCGATAGCCAGCGAGACCGCCGCCGGCATGGACCGGAAATGTCACCTGTCGTGCTGATCGCCGCCAGCGAGGCTGGCTATGCCAATCTCGTGCGGCTGATCAGCAAGGTCTATCTGGAGACGCCGCCCGGCGAGCCGGTGCACCTGACCAGCACGATGCTGGAAGGCCGGTGCGACGGGCTGATCTGCCTCACCGGCGGGCCGCGCGGCCCGATCGGCACCGCTCTGAAGGCCGACCGGCGCGATCTTGCCGAACAGCGGCTGCTCTTCCTCAAAGGCCTGTTCGGCGACAGGCTCTATGTCGAGCTGGAGCGGGTCGCCGGCTATGACCGCATGGTCGAGAAGTCGACGGTCGACCTTGCCTATACGCATGAGCTGCCGCTGGTCGCCACCAACGAGGCGTTCTTCTTCAAGCGTGACGACTATGAGGCGCATGACGCTTTGATCGCCATCGCCGAGGGCTCGGTGGTGGCCGCCGACAACCGCCGGCGGCTCGCCGCGGACAATTTCCTGCGCAGCCAGGCCGATATGGCGCGGCTCTTCTCGGACCTGCCGGAAGCGATCGACAACACGGTCGAGATCGCCATGCGCTGTTCCTATTATCCGAAGAACCGCAGCCCGATCCTGCCGCGCTTCACCGGCGCCGACGCCGCAGACAAGGACGCGGCCGAGAAGGCGGAGGCGGCCGAGCTCGCCCGCCAGGCGCGCGAAGGGCTGGAGGCGCGGCTTGCCGCGCACGGGCCGACGCCCGGCTACACGGTCGAGCAATATCGCGAACGGCTCGAGTTCGAGCTTGGCATCATCGAGAAGATGAAGTTCCCGGGCTACTTCCTGATCGTTGCCGACTTCATCAAATGGGCGAAGGCGCAAGGCATTCCGGTCGGGCCGGGCCGCGGTTCGGGCGCCGGCTCGCTGGTCGCCTATTCAACCACCATCACCGACATCGACCCGCTGCGTTTCTCGCTGCTGTTCGAGCGCTTCCTCAATCCGGATCGCGTGTCGATGCCCGACTTCGACATCGACTTCTGCCAGGACCGGCGCGAGGAGGTGATCCGCTACGTCCAGCAGAAATACGGCCGCGACCAGGTCGGGCAGATCATCACCTTCGGTACGCTGCAGGCGCGCGCCGTGCTGCGCGACGTCGGCCGTGTGCTGCAGATGCCCTACGGCCAGGTCGACAAGCTCTCCAAGATGGTGCCGCAGAACCCCGCCAATCCGGTCAAGCTGGCGGATGCCATCGCCAACGAGCCGCGCTTTGCCGAGGAAGCGGAGAAGGAACCGATCGTGCAGACGCTGCTCGACACGGCGCAGAAGCTCGAAGGCCTCTACCGCCATGCTTCGACGCACGCGGCCGGCATCGTTATCGGCGATAGACCTTTGTCGGAACTGGTGCCGATGTATCGCGATCCGCGCTCGGACATGCCGGTCACCCAGTTCAACATGAAATATGTCGAGCAGGCCGGCCTGGTGAAGTTCGACTTCCTCGGCCTGAAGACGCTGACCGTGCTGGAGACCGCGGTGAAGCTGATCCGCCGGCGCGGCGTCGACATCGATCTGGCGACGATCCCGCTCGATGACCCAGACACCTACGCCATGCTGTCGCGCGGCGAGGTGGTCGGCGTGTTCCAGGTTGAAAGTGCGGGCATGCGCAAGGCGCTGATCGGCATGCGGCCCGACTGCATCGAGGACATCATCGCGCTGGTGGCGCTCTACCGCCCCGGCCCGATGGAGAACATCCCGACCTACAACGCCAGAAAGCATGGCGAGGAAGAGATGGCCTCGATTCATCCCAAGATCGACCATCTGGTGAAGGAGACCCAAGGGGTCATCGTCTATCAGGAACAGGTGATGCAGATCGCGCAGGAGCTGTCCGGCTATTCGCTCGGCGAAGCCGACCTGCTGCGCCGCGCCATGGGCAAGAAGATCCGCGCCGAGATGGACAAGCAGCGCGAGCGCTTCGTCTCGGGCGCGGTCGAGCGCGGCGTCAGCAAGCCGCAGGCCGACTTCATCTTCGACCTCTTGGCCAAGTTCGCCGACTACGGCTTCAACAAGTCGCATGCGGCGGCCTACGCGGTCGTTTCCTACCAGACCGCCTATCTCAAGGCGCATTACCCGGTCGAGTTCCTGGCGGCGTCGATGACGCTCGACATGAGCAACACCGACAAGCTGGCCGATTTCCGCCAGGACGCCATGCGCCTCGGCATCGAGGTGGTGGCGCCGTCGGTGATGTCGAGCTTCCGCCCCTTCGAGGTCGGCGAGAACAAGATCTTCTATTCGCTGGCGGCGCTCAAAGGCGTCGGCGATGCGGCGGTCGAGCACATCGTCGAGAAGCGTGGCCAAAAGCCGTTCAAGAACCTTGCCGATTTTTGCGAGCGCGTCGATCCGAAGATCGTCGGCAAGCGCGTTTTCGAAAGCCTGATCATGGCGGGCGCGCTCGATTGCTTCGGCCACGACCGCGCCCAGATGACGGCCGGAGTCGAGCGCATGATGGGCCTGGCCTCGCTGGCGCAGCAGAACGCCATTTCCGGCCAGGCCGACATTTTCGGCGCATCGCTTGGGAGCCAATCGCAGGCGCTCAACCTGCCCGCGACCGATCCGTGGCTTGCCGCGGACCGGCTGCACCGCGAGTTCCAGGTGGTGGGCTTCTACCTCTCGGCTCATCCGCTCGACGAGTACAAGGCGGCACTTCAGAAGATGCGGGTGCAGAACTGGGCGGAATTCTCGGCTGCGGTCAAACGCGGCGCAGCGGCCGGACGCCTCGCCGGCACGGTCACCTCCAAGCAGGAGCGCAAGACTCGCACCGGAAACAAGATGGGCGTGGTGCAGTTTTCCGACACGACGGGACAGTATGAGGCTGTGCTGTTTTCCGAAGGTCTGGCGCAGTATCGCGACATGCTGGAGCCCGGCAGTTCGGTGGTGATTATGGTTGCAGCCGAAGACAGGCCTGAGGGCGTAAACCTGCGCATCAACTCGGTGCAATCACTGGACGACGAAGCCAGCCGCATCCAGAAAGCGCTACGCATTTTTGTCAGAGACGATGGGCCATCATCGATCATTCAATCGCAGCTCAAACAGCGTGGCGACAGTCAAGTCAGCATCATCGTTCTCAAGGGAGAGGCGCAGGGCGAGGTTGAAATCGGCTTGGGTAATTATCGCGTCTCGCCGCAAATCGCTTCTGCCATGCGTGCGGTGCAGGGCGTGGTGGAAGTGGAGTTGGTCTAGCTCAGGGCGTTGCCGCCTCCGCCTCTGCCGCTTGCGGTGTCTTGCGCTGCAAATTGAGCAGATTGCCCATCAGGATCAGCGCCGCGCCGCCGGCGGTGAAGACGTCGATCTGCTCGTGATAGAGCAGCCAGCCGACCAGCGCCGACAGCGGCACGCGCAAAAAATCCATCGGCGAGATGATGGTGGCGTCGGCGTGGGTGAGAGCGCGCGCCAGGCAGAAATGCGACGACATACCGGTGAAGGCGATGATGAAGATCCAGGGCCAGAGGCCGGGCGAGGGGGTGTGCCAGCCATAGAGAGCGGGGATCAAGCCAACCACCGACTGGATGATCAGCATCCAGAAGATGATGCGCACCACGCTTTCGGTCTTGGTCATCGACTTGACCAGCACCATCGAGATGCCGAAGCAGGCCGCGGCGCCCAGGACGACGAGGTGGCCGGGGTCCATCGAACCGGCGCTTGGGCGCACGATGACGACCACGCCGATCAGACCAAGCACGATCGCCGTGAGCTTCGACCGGGACAGTTTTTCCCCCAGAAAGCTGACGGCGAGAATCGCCGTCCAGATCGGCGTGGTGAACTCGATCGAGATCAGCACGCCCAGCGGAATGAGCGTCAGCGCGTAGAGCCAGGCGGCCTGGCCGGTATAGTGGATGATGTTGCGGGCGATATGGGCGAACGGACGCTCGGTGCGCATCGCGGCAAAACCGCCGCTCATCATCACCAGCGGCAAAAGGATGAACAAGCCGATCACCGAGCGCAACTCCAGCACCTGGAAGACGTTGAGCTCGGCGGTCGTCTCGCGGCCGGCAACCGACATCGCCAGCATCGAGGCGATTGACAGAGCCATCCAGAACGCGGCTTTTGGGATCGAGGGAGCGGGCGCCATTTGGGGCCTATGTCGCAAGCCAGGTCCTGGGCCGCAACCGTTAGTGGCGTCATTCCACTGGGCCAGCCGGACTGGATGTCAAGAAACCGTCATCGCCGCGACGGAACCTGGCGCCTGGGCACCCGTTAAGTCCACGCTTTCCATCGGAAGGCTATGATCGCAGGAGGGACGTCTTGATGAAATCGACCGCTGCCTTGCTGGCCGCCGCCTGCCTTTTCTGCTCGACGGGCGCGCATGCAGACGAGGCGGCTTTCCTGCGCTCGCTGCAGGGAAAGTTCTCCGGCAAGGGAACGGTCAGGATCAGGACGAATACGCCGGTAATGAACATCAACTGCACCTTCACCTCGGACGCGACGGCGGACTCACTGTCGCTTGACGGCACCTGCCGCGCGCTGCTGATCATGTCGCGCGAAATCCGCGCCGACCTGAAGGTCAGCGGGGCGAGCTACACCGGCACCTATATCGGCTCGCGCAGCGGACCCGCCGGGCTCAGCGGAAGCCGCAAGGGCGATGCGATCAATCTCGACATCCATTGGGCGAAAATCGTCAATGGCGACCGCGACGCGGAACTGACGGTCGAGAAGATCGGGCCTGACAATATGCGCATGACGGTGACCGACATGGATCCGGCAACCGGCAAGATGGTGGTGACGAGCCGGATCGACCTCAAGCGGACCTGACCCCTCAATCCTCCAGCGGCTCGGGCGGATTGGCGGCGCGGCCCTTGCCGAATGTGTAGCCGGTCTCGACGGCTTTCCCGCCGAACTTGTCGCGCAGCGTGTCCATCGCGCCTTCGGCCAGCGCGCGCTTGCGCGACTGCATGTCGACCAGGTCCGGCGGATCGGCCTTTTCGTCGTCGGAGAGGTCGCTGACGCCGATGCCGAGCAGGCGGAATCTTGTGCCGTCGGCCTCGCGGCGCAACAGGTCGAGCCCGGTCTGGAAAATGCGGTCGGCCAGGCGCGTCGGGTCGCCGAGCTGACGGTTGCGGGTGCGGAGTTTGAAGTCCTGCGTCTTCAGCTTCAGCACCACGGTGCGCCCGGCAATGCCTGATTTCTTCAACCGCGCCGAGACCTTTTCCGACAGGCCGCGCAGCACCGGCACCAGTTCCGCCAAGGCGGCGATGTCGGTGTCGAAGGTGGTTTCGGCAGAGACGCTCTTGGCATCGCCGCCGGGGTCGACCGGGCGATCGTCCTCGCCGCGCGACAGGCGATAGAGCCGGTCGCCCATCACACCGTAGCGGCGCATCAGGTCGCCGCGCTCCATGCGCTGCAATTGCGCTATCATGCGGATGCCGTCGCGCTCCAGCGTCGCGGCAAGCGCCTTGCCGACGCCCCAGATCATCGTCACCGGCTGCGCGGCGAGGAAGCTTGGCGCCTCGGCTTCGCCGATCACCGAAAAACCGCGCGGCTTGCGGAAATCCGAGGCGATCTTGGCCAGGAACTTGCAGTAGGAGAGGCCGGCCGAAACGGTGATGCCGAGCTCCTTTTCCACCGTCTGCGCGAAGCGCGCCAGCACCAGCGCCGGCGGCATGCCGTGCAGCCGCTCGGTGCCAGCTAGGTCGAGAAAGGCCTCGTCGATCGACAGCGGCTCGACCTGCGGCGTCAGCGCCAGCATCAACGCGCGGACCTCGCGCCCAACGCCGACATATTTTTCCATGTCGGGCGGGATCACCACCGCTTCGGGGCACAGTTCGAGCGCCTTGAACATCGGCATGGCCGAGCGCACGCCTTGGATGCGAGCGATATAGCAGGCGGTGGAGACGACACCGCGCCGGCCGCCGCCGACGATCACCGGCCTGTCTTTCAGTGCCGGATTGTCGCGCTTTTCGATCGCCGCGTAGAAAGCGTCGCAGTCGATATGGGCGATCTTGAGCCGGTAGAGCTCGGCGTGGCGGACAAGGCGCGGACTGCCGCAACGATTGCAGCGACGCGTCTCCGAGCGCTGGAAAGCAAGGCAGTCACGGCAAAAACCGTGTTCGGGATTGTTGACAGGAGCCGCCATCGCTGCGAACATAAAGAGAACAGATGCAATGGTACGACAGCGCAAGGCTGGCAACAAGCTTGGCCTGGGGAGAACGCATGAGCACGACCATAGCACCGCTGACTCCTGAACGCTGGGCCGATTTCGAGGACCTGTTCGGCAAGCAGGGCGCCTGTTACGGCTGCTGGTGCACGCATTTCCGGCTGGCGCCGGCGCAACGGCGCGCCAGCGACAAGGAGCGCAACAAGGATCTCATCAAGGCGCGAATCGAAACGGGCCCACCGCCGGGGCTTCTGGCGCTCGAGGACGGCAAGGCCGTCGGCTGGATGCAGATCGGGCCGCGCGCCGACATACCCGAATGGAACAACCAGGGCAGGGGCTCGGCGCCTGTCGATCCGGCCGATGCCGGCGATCCGGACGTGTGGGCGATCTCGTGCTTCTTCATCCGCGTCAAGGCGAGGGGCCGAGGCACCACGCATCGCCTTGTCGAGGGCGGCATCGCCTTCGCGCGCGAGAACGGCGCGAGGCTGCTGGAAGCCTGCCCGATCGACCTGTCGCGCGATTCGCGCTCGATCGGGCTTTTCGTCGGCTCGTCGCGGGTGTTTGAGAAGGCCGGCTTCCAGAGGCTTGTCGAACGCAAGCCCGGCCGGCCGCTGATGCGGCTGGTGCTTTAGCCGGATGCGCTTTTGGCCTACAGTCGGCGTCTTGCGGCTGTAACGCTTCTTGCCTACCAGCAGCACAATCCTTCCGAGATCACGGAGAACCGACGTGAAGCGTATTTTGCCACTTGCCTTTGCCCTTGCGCTCGGCGCGCCGGCTTTTGCCCAGACTGTCGACAATCAAGGCGCCAAGGAGCTGTCCGACAATCTGGCGCGTTATTTCGGCAAGCAGGCGTTCGACAAGGGCGTGCTCAAGGTTTCGGTCGAGGGCGACGCCTACAAGATCGCGTTTGACGTCAAGTCGCTCGTCAATGCGCTGCCGGAGCAGAAGCTCCTCAAATTCGACATGGCGCCATATGCCTTGATGGTGAAGCCGCGCAGCGACGGGTCCTGGGACGTCTCGTCGAATTTCTCGCAGGGTGCGTCCTTCGAGTTCGATGGGCCGGAAGGCCGTCAGAGCATGGAGTTCACGATCAAGGACGGTAAGCTGACCAGCGTCTACGATCCGGCGCTTGCCGCCTTCACCAACGCCACCAGCTCGTTGGCCGGGATGACCATGACGTCCCGGGAAGCCAAGCAGCAGGCCGATATCTCGACCGGCGCCGGCATCGCCACCGTTACGGCGACCAAATCCGCCGATGGCGGCGTCGACTTCACGGCCACCCAGAAAGTTTCGGACTTCGTCGAGAAGATCAAGATCGACGATCCCAACAGCGGAATGAATTTCCCGCTCACCTTGAAAACGCCGGAACTTTCGGTGGATGCAAACGGCAAAGGCGTGCGGACGAAGCTACTGCTCGACCTGCTTGCCTTTGCCGTGGCCAACGAGGACGAAGCCAAACTCAAGGCGAGCCAGGCTGAGCTCAAATCGCTCATGCTGGCCGCGCTGCCCATCTGGGAAAGGGTCGACGGCAACTACGGCTTCAAGGATTTCGAGGTGGAGAGCCCTGTCGGCAAGTTCGGGGCCGCCCAATTCAGCACCGCATTCGGCATGGACGGCGTCTCCCAGAACGGCAAGGTCGACTACAAGATCAAGGCTGCCGGCCTGACAATTCCTCGGCAGAGCCTGCCGGAATGGACCGTCCCATTGCTGCCAACCGACATCGATCTGAACTTCGGCGGCGCCAATATCGATCTCGATACGATGGCGAAAAAGGCGATCGAAGCCTTTGATCTCAATAAGAATCCGCCGCTGTCGGATGAATTCGGCAAGGCTCTGGTCGCCGATTTCAAGGCCAAGAATCCGAAGGTCGTGATCGGGCACAGCACGGTGAAGAACGGCGATATCGAGGTCGCGCTGGAGGGTGAGATGATTTTTCCCGGCGAGAAGCCCGACGCGACCGTGACCATCGACGTCGCCGGCTACGACAAGATCGTCGATGCCCTGAAGCAAGCGGCCAAGAGCGATGAGCAGATGGCGCAAGCCTTCCCATTTGCGCTGGCCGTCAAGGGATTTGGCAAGACACTGCCGGATGGCCGCCTGGAGTGGGTGATCGACACGAAAGCCGACGGCTCGGTCAAGGTCAACGGCGCCATGCTGAAGGGGCCGGATGCCGCCCAGGACGACAGCGCGGGTCAGGACGACTCGGGTGGTGGCTCGAACGGAACCGACAATTCGAGTGGGGGCGACGATACGGATGGCGGCGACAATGGCGGGGCCGGAGCGAAGCTCCAGCCCTGATCGCTTGGGTTAAAGCCCGAGAGCACTGGCGATTTTTGGCGTCGCATCCCGCCAGTCCTCGACCGAGATGATGTCTTCCGGCGTTGGCGGCAAGAAGGCGCGCAGGGCGTTGTCGGCCATCAAATGGAAGAGGTGGGCATCCGCCACGGAATTGCGCGCCGAGACCAGGTTGGAAGGCTGGTCGTCGACGAAGGCGACGGGCCGGCCCCTGACGCCGCGCAGTTTCGCGATTGCCGGTCCCTTGGCCATTTCCGTCGTCAGCAGCGGATAATTGAGCCCCAGCGCATCGAGATGCGCGCGGCGCACAGCGCGGTGCTTGTGCGGCATGGCGGTCAGCATGACGATCTCGGCGCCTCGACCGAGCATCGCCAGCGCATCCGCGGCGCCGTCGGCGATGCTTTGCCAATCCGCCTGGGCGTCGAAGAAATCGCCGAGGAGCGCCGTCACTTCCGGCTGCTCGATCAGCCGCCCGCTCGCCGTCTCGGCGATGTTGCCGGTCAATCGGAAGGATGCGAGCGTCAGGCCAAAACCACGCGACTTCAGATAGTGCGGAAATGGCCGGATGAATTCCAGCACGACATCGTCGACGTCGAGCACCAGCAGCGGCCGGTCATCGGCGGCAAGCTCTTCGATCTGCCGCGCCGTCTCGGGATCGTCGCTCATGTCGAACGCTCGTGATCGTCGTTGCCGAGCGGGAGCGCGCGCAGCGCCTTGCCGACGGCCGCTGGCGGCGTGCCGGTCTCCTCGGCGAAGCGCAGCAGCGTCGGCTCGTGGGCGAGGATGAATTGTAGGACGCCGGCAAGGAAGCCGGGCTCCGCGGCGGCCCTCCGGATCGAGTTCGCCTCGATGCCGGTGATCGCCAGGAAGCGGGGCAGAAGTTCGGGATCGGCGGCGACGAAGCCCAGAGCCCTGACGGCAATGGTTTCCGCTTCCTCGCGCATTGACGCTGCGTTCGCCATCATTACCTTTGGAATGGTGGATTTTTTCGAGTCTCCTTCCGCAGTAACGGCAAGCGTCGCTAGCGGCAAGCCTCCGCTCTTTCCCATACAACGTCCGAAGGTGGAATTGGTGCAGCTTTCCAATCTCCGGTTTCCGTTTCGTCAATCATATTGGGCTAGAGTGGAAAAGGGTTGGGTGCGGTCCGAAGGGGACGCATTGCGACGGCCTTCGGTTTCGAGGGCGGTCGGGACGGGAAACTGATGGCTAAGAAGGTCATGATCGTCGAGGACAATGAGCTTAACATGAAGCTCTTTCGGGACCTCATCGAAGCCAGCGGTTACGAGACGGTTCGCACGCGTAACGGGCTGGAGGCGCTGGATCTCGCGCGCCAGCACCGGCCGGACCTGATCCTGATGGACATCCAGTTGCCCGAAGTCTCCGGCCTGGAAGTGACGAAGTGGCTGAAGGAAGATGACGAGTTGCATTCGATCCCGGTCATCGCCGTCACCGCCTTCGCCATGAAAGGCGATGAGGAGCGCATCCGCCAGGGCGGCTGCGAGGCCTATATCTCGAAGCCGATCTCGGTGCCGCGCTTCATCGAGACGATCAAATCCTATCTGGGCGACGCCTGATGCCCGAGACCAGCAGAGCCGGAGTTTGTTGAGATGACCGCGCGGATCCTCGTCGTCGACGATATCCCCGCCAATGTGCGGCTGCTGGAGGTTCGGCTGCTTGCCGAGTATTTCGAGGTGCTGACGGCCAGCAACGGCCTGGATGCGATCGAGACCTGCGAGAACGGCAAGGTCGATGTGGTGCTGCTCGATGTCATGATGCCGGACATGGACGGGTTCGAGGTCTGCAAGCGCCTGAAGAGCGACCCGGCGACCTCGCATATCCCCGTCGTCATGATCACCGCACTCGACCAGGTGTCGGACCGGGTGCGCGGCCTCGAGGCGGGCGCGGACGATTTCCTGACCAAGCCGGTCAACGACCTGCAACTGATGACGCGCGTGAAGAGCCTGGTCAGGCTGAAGTCGCTGACCGACGAATTGCGGCTGCGCGCCTCGACGACGCGCAATATCGGCATCGAAGAGCTTCTGAGCCGCGATTTCGCGACTGAGGACGCCAAGCCGAGGGTGCTGCTTGTCGACGAGCGCAAATCTTCCGTCGAACGCATCCAGAAGATGCTGCGCAACAGCGCCGAGCTGGATGTCGCGACCGATCCGAATGCCGGGTTCTTCCAGGCGGCCGAAACGGCGTATGAATGTGTGCTGGTGTCGACCGCCTTCTCGAATTTCGATGCGCTGAGGCTCTGCTCGCAGCTGCGTTCGCTCGACCGCACCCGCTTCCTGCCGATCATGCTGCTCGCCGACGAGGGTGAGGAGGGCCGCATCCTGCGCGGGCTGGAACTCGGCGTCAACGACTACCTGATCCGGCCGATCGACCAGCACGAGCTGACGGCGAGGCTGCGCACGCAGGTGCGGCGCAAGCGCTACAACGACCAATTGCGGGCCAGCGTCGCCCAGACGATCGAGATGGCGGTGATCGACGGGCTGACCGGGCTGCACAACCGGCGCTACCTCGACAGCCATCTGCAGACGCTGTTCGACCGCGCCGTGGCTCGGCGGCGGCCACTGTCGGTGATGATCACCGACCTCGATCGCTTCAAGTCGATCAACGACACTCATGGCCATGACGGCGGTGACGACGTGCTGCGCGAGTTCGCCCGGCGGCTGCGCAAGAATGTGCGCGGCATCGATCTCGCCTGCCGCTTCGGCGGCGAGGAATTCGTCGTGGTGATGCCGGACACCGATGGCGCGGTCGCCGAGAAGGTCGCCGAGCGCATCCGCGCCGAGATCGCGCAGGCGGCTTTCGCGATCGGCAACGACGGCAAGATGATCGAGGTCACGGTCAGCGTCGGGGTGTCGTCGGTCCTGAAAGGGACGGACAGCGTCGCCGCGCTGATGAAGCGCGCCGACCTGGCGCTCTACGAGGCCAAAAGCGGCGGCCGCAACCGGGTGGTCGCCAAGGCCGCCTAGGCTGTGTTGATATTCAGGTGATGCCGGCCTGCGAACGATGGTTTCCTGCGCTTCCGGTGCTCACGCAAGTACGCTCCGCTCCGGTTCTCGGAAACCAACGTTCTCGGCGCGGCCTGACCTGAATCTCAACACATCCCAAAAACGCGTCGCGATCTTTCACACCCAGCGCGCTGTCTTTGTCCCGAAACCGGTTTCCACTCTCGGGAGACATGCTCGGCAAAAAGGCGACGATTCGCGGCCGTCCCAACAGGGTTACGAATTTACCTTAACCCAAGCGATTCGCGAGCGGTGGTTAAGAAATGGTTGATTTTTATAAGGTCTTGCGCAAATCTGCGACGCATAGACAGAAGACGAGGCCGGCACGAGGGTAGACTAGCCGGCTCGATCCAAAAAATACCCCATGATGCTCAGGTCCGCCGCATCTCCTGGGTCCGTGGGGTCGGCCGGCCGGCGCTGGCGCATAGTGGCCTCCTCGTACCGCTGCCAAACGCCGACCGGCCCCCTTTTTCTCAAAGACCGACATCGGAAGCTTGCGCAGACAGTCGCGCAGGCTCCTCAGCCGTTCGGTCTTCCTTCTGCCGGGAAACCTTGTCGGACTTTTCCTGGAATTGCTCCAAAACAAAAACGCCGCCCGAAGGGCGGCGTTTTGATTTCTCGGGATAACCAAATTACTTGATCTTGGTTTCCTTGAACTCGACGTGCTTCTTGGCGACCGGGTCGTACTTGCGGAACGAGAGCTTGTCCGTCTTGGTACGGCTGTTCTTGCTGGTGACGTAGAAGAACCCGGTGTCGGCGGTCGACAGAAGCTTGATCTTGATGTTTGCGGCTTTGGCCATGATTTTCGTCCGTTAATGTTCGTGGAGTTTTGGCCGCTGGAGCACGGGGAAAACACCCGGACGCGGGAAACTTGGCGCGACACATAAAGAACGCGCCCGGAAAGTCAAGCCCGGGCGCCTTCCTTGCCCCATTTGGTCATGGCCGATCTCGCCGCTTCAGGCGTTCTCGCCGATCCGCTGAGCCGTTTTTTTCCAGTCGCCCGTGGTGTTCCACCAGCGGTTGGGATTGGCATGGTCGTCAAGACCCTTGGAACGGCTGGCGAGCAGCGGTTGGATGCGGATGACGGGCTCCTGATAGGAGTGAGCCTGGAATATCGCCTCGACGACACGAGCGGCGAGCGCCTGGTCGTCGGCGATCTCGAACGACACTTCAACGGTGCCGGGCCGCCGGCGCAATTCCGTCTCGGCGCCCGCGGCGGCGCCCTCGAGCGGCCGATAGCGCTCGACGCCTTGCGCCGACTGATAGGCGTTGCTGTCATATTTGCCCATGCGCAGCGGCGTGATCGCCACCACCGCCTCCATGATGCGCTCGACATCGGCGGCCGGCGCCTGGAATGTGACGAGCAGAAGCAGTTCCATCCTGAGGGACTTGGTTTCAAAGCCGCTGTCGATCATCGCAATTCTCCTACTTCGCGCTGGAGACAGGGTATAGCAGGGGTGCTGCTGACACGGTGATGTCAGGATGCCCGACGCTTCAGCGGCATTTGCCTACAGAATCTTGCGCACCAGCCTGACCAGGATCAGAGCCATGTAGGCAGCGAAGAAAAAGGCCAGCGACCAGCCGAAACCGGATGGGCCGAAGGCATCCATGCCGATGCCTATCGCCTGCGGACCCAGCACCATGCCGACGCCATAGCAAAGCACGAAGGCAGCATTGGCGGATGCCAGTTCATGGCCGGACAGCTGCGAGCCGAGATGGGCAAGGCCGATCGTGTACATGGCGGCGACGACTCCGCCCCAGACGAACAGCAGGGCTGCCATCAGATGCCAGTTCTGCGCGAAAAACGGCATGAAGACCGTGCCGATGAGGCCGACCGTGGCGCAGGCCAGCAGCAGGTAGCGTCGGTCGGAAACGCGGTCGCTGATCATGCCGATCGGGATCTGCAGAAGCACATTGCCGAGCCCGATCATTGTCAGGAGCAGCGCGGCGTCGGCTTCCGAATAGCCGATACGGCTGCCATAGACGGGGAAGAGCGAGAAACCGCCGGTCTCGACGGCGCCGAAAACAAGCACGGCGAAGGTCGCGGTCGGCACCAGCCAGATGTAGCGCAGGAAGTGGCTGGTCTCGCTGTCGGCGACGATGGTCGGACTCTCGTTGCGGGCCGCCAGCACCGGAATGGCGGCAAGCGTCACCAGCGCTATGGTGACGCCGAACGGCAGGAAGCCCGTGCTGCCGAGATGGGCGAACAGCCATGGTCCGGCGGCGAAGCCGAGCGACAGCACGGTGGCGTAGATGCCAAGCACAAGGCCGCGCCGGTTCTGCGGGGCGGAGATGCTGATCCAGAATTCCGACAGGATGAACAGCACCGTCAGCGAGATATGCAGGGCGACGCGGAGCGGAAACCACATCCAGAAATCCGGCGCGAAATGGAAGCCGACAAAGGCGAGCGCGCCGATGGCGATCATCAACAGCATGGTCCAGGCGACGCCGAGCCGCATGGCAAGCGGGGTGGCGAGCGGCGCGCCGGCAATCGAGGCGAGACCGGCGACGGCCGTGTTGAGGCCGATCATCGAAGCGGAATGGCCGCGACTTTCCAGAATGACGCTGAGCAGCGGCATGCCGAGGCCGATGGCGATGCCGACAACGCTGATCGAGGAGATCGCCGCGATCATCGGCAGCCAGTGTACGCGTTCGTCGCCCTGTTCTTGGGTATCGACCGTCATGGGATCAAAATGCTCTGCTTCTAAAGGACTTCGCGGACAAAGCGGTTGCGGACGAGCCGGAAGAACGGCACGGCGCCCCCCGGCCGCAGCAAGGGATCGTCGGCAAGCCGACCTTCCAGTTCTTTCAGGATCATGCCGGTAATGTCGGGGATGTCGGCCTTGCGGGCATCGGCGAGCGGCAGCCAGATGAGTTCTTCGAGCTCGTTGGTCGGGCCGCCGCCGGGCAACTCCACGGCAACGTCGTGGCGCCAGGCGCTGAAGAAACGCGTATCGAAACGGCGCACGCGATTGGGCGGGGTGATGGCGCGCGCAATGAAGCGGAGCACGTCCAGCGAGGGGACCACGCCATGTTCGGCGAAACCCTGCCAGTCGCGCTTCGCGGTCGAGAAGGCGCCCTTGCGGCCGATCAGCAGGCCGGCTTCCTCATAGGTCTCGCGAATCGCCGACAGGGCGATTGCCCGCGCCCGCGCCGCGCTGGCGCGGCCAGGGCCTGAGACCAACCTACTCTCTTCTTCATCGGGCAGAGGGGCGGCGACGGGAATGCGGCTGTCGGCGGGATCGGTGCGGCCGCCGGGGAAGACGAATTTCCCGGGCATGAAGGCGTGCCCGGCATGGCGCCGGCCCATCAGCACCAGAACGTCCTTGCCCCGGCGATCGAGCAGAATGAGGGTTGCGGCATCACGTGGACGCAACGCCCGGCCGTTGCGCACGGCCAGGCCCTTATCGAGCTTGTCGACATCCGCCTTGGTCATTCCTTCCATGCGCTCGACCTAGCGGAAAGTTCTCGAATGCGAAAGTGGCCTTAGCAATTGGCGTGTTGCACCAGCCGGATGACGGGGCCATTGCCGAGAACAGGCAATTCCACCGGCGGCGGCAGCGATCAAGCTCCGATGCGGCACCGATGGAACGTTACTCGGCGACAAGAGCCGCCCAAAAACCGGTGAAATCGAGTCCAAGCGGAAGAAGGCCTTGATCGAAGCGACTGTCGCTTCGGTAAAAGTAGACCGCACCGTCTCGCGTCTGGGTGTCCACAAAGAAATAATCGCCGCCGCCATCGATGGCGAAAGGAAAGAATCGGGCGGCGATCACCGCCTTTTCCGTAACCAAGCGTCGGTAACTTTGAACCGCGGTCCCGCGCGATTCGGCCGCAAGGGGCAAGAATTCGGACACCACCGTATCGAGTTCATCGTTTTGAAAGACGTAAGGGTCCGGCTCGCCACCGTTGGACTTGGCATAAAGTTCGCGAGCCGGGGCGGGGAGCACGAGCCCGCAAGCTTTCTCGCATTGGGCGATCATGTCGCCAGTCAACGGATGCTCGGAATTCAGAAATCTCATACGTCAGACCAGGTTGCGGCCTAAGCCTTGGGACGCGGCTCGAATTCGTCTTTCTCGTCGCCGAAGCCGTGCATATAAAGCGCCCATTGCAGGCCGATGACGGCGCCCTTGACCGGTTGCAGCAGCACGAGCGCCAAAATGATGGTCAACGGCACCCAGATCAGCGCGTGCTGCCAGGTCGAGAGCGTGGTGGCGGCCTCCACCGCCATGAACGAGCCAAGCACGATATGGCCAACGATGACGATGACCAGATAGGCAGGCAGGTCGTCGGCGCGATGGTGGTGCAGCTCTTCGCCGCAGACCTCGCACGTGTCCACGGGCTTCACGAAAGCGCGGAACAGCTTTCCCTTGCCGCAACGCGGGCAACGGCCGAGCATGCCGCGCTTGATCGCCGTCCACAGCGGACGCGCGACGCGGCCGGAATGATGCTCGCCGCCGAAAACCTGTTCTTCCACCTGGAAATTGCCTGGCATCATCGTCTCCTGCCGCGCGGTCCGACGCGCGATTGCGACGCGCGGGCGCGGCCTTTGGCCTTGTGGAACGACCGCTTGGAGCCTGGCAGCGGCTTCGGGTCGGTCAGCATCTCGAAACGCATCGCGCCGGCCATCGGCGCGACCTCGACCAGCCGGACTTCGACGCGGTCGGCGAGCTGATAGCCCTTGCCGGTGCGTTCCCCGAACAGCGATCGGGCGGTTTCGTCGTAGATATAGTAGTCGCCGCCCAGAGTTGACACCGGAATAAAGCCGTCGGCGCCATACTGCGGCAATTGGACAAAGAGCCCCGCCTTGGTGACGCCGGAGATGCGCGCATCGAACGTGTCGTTGACGCGCTCGGCGAGATAGGCGGCGATCAGCCGGTCGACCGTGTCGCGCTCGGCGGCCATGGCGCGGCGTTCAGTGGCCGAGATCAGCGCGGCGACCTCTTCCAACCTGTCCGCCTCCTGCTGCGTCAGGCCGCCGGGACCCAGACCAAGCGCCGCGATCAATCCGCGGTGCACGATCAGATCGGCATAGCGGCGGATCGGCGAGGTGAAATGCGCGTAGCGCCTGAGGTTGAGGCCGAAATGGCCGATATTCTTCGGCGAATACTCGGCCTGGCTCTGCGAGCGCAGCACCACTTCGTTGACCAGCGCCTCGTTGTCGGCGCCGCGCACCCGCTCCAGGATGCCGTTGAATTGGCTAGGCCGCATCTGCGCGCCGCGCGCCAGGGACAGGCTGAGCGTCTGCAGGAACTCGCGCAGCGCTTCCTGCTTGGCGAGCGACGGCGCGTCATGGATGCGATAGACGAGCGGCTCTTTCCTGCCCTCCAATGTCTCCGCGGCGGCAACATTGGCCTGGATCATGAACTCTTCGATCAGCTTATGCGCATCGAGTCGCTCCGGCACGACGACGCGGTCGACCGTGCCGTCGGGCTTCAGCAGGATCTTGCGCTCCGGCAGGTCGAGTTCCAACGGCTGGCGGGCGTCGCGGCCGTGCTTCAGCACCGCATAGGCATCCCAGAGCGGCTTCAAGACACCATCGAGGATCGGCCGCGTCTTGTCGTCGGGCACCCCGTCGATCGCAGCCTGCGCCTGCGGGTAGGAGAGCTTGGCGGCCGACTTCATCATGACGCGGTGGAAGGAGTGCCTGAGCTTGCGGCCTTCCGAGGAGAAGGTCATGCGCACGGCGATGGCCGGCCTGTCCTCGCCTTCGCGCAGTGAGCAGAGATCGTTGGAGATGCGTTCGGGCAGCATCGGCACGACGCGGTCCGGAAAATAGACCGAATTGCCGCGCTTCAAGGCTTCGCGGTCGAGCGGCGTGCCATAGCGCACATAGGTGGCGACATCGGCGATCGCCACGGTGACGACGACGCCTCCGGGATTCTTCTCGTCCGCATCGGGCGTGGCGAAGACGGCGTCGTCATGGTCCTTTGCGTCGGCCGGGTCGATGGTGACCAGCGGCAGGTCGCGCCAATCCTCGCGGTGATCGAGCGTCGCCGGCTTCACTGCTTCGGCCTCGGCAATCACGTCCGCCGCAAAGACATGGGGAATGTCGTGGGCGTGGATGGCGATCATCGAAACAGCCTTCTCGCTGCTCAGCGATCCCAGCACCGCCAGCACTTTCGCCCTGGGCAGTCCGTAACGGGATGCCCGCGCCGGCTCGACCTCGACCAGGTCGCCGTTTTTGGCGCCGTTCTGGAATTCCTTGTCGACGATCAGTTCCGGCTGACGCCGTTCGACGGGCTCGATGCGCAACGTGCCATCCTTCAGGACGCGGAAGACGCCGAGCACCGCATCGCTGCGCTTCTCGAAGACCTTCATCACCCGCCCGGTATAGGCGGGGCCTGACGGATCGTCGGTCGGGAAGGTCTTGGCAAGCACGCGGTCGCCGATGCCGGGTACCGGGCCGGCGGCGCCGCGCGAAATGCGAATGGCGATGACAGGCGGCGAGCCGTTGCCGGTGTATTCGTTCGGATGCGCCAGAAGCACGCCGTCGTCGTCGCGGCCGAAAATGTCGAGCACGGCGACGTGCGGCACGGCGCCCGCCCGGGTGAGGCGCTTGCGCTCTTTGTTAAGGAGGCCCTCGTCCTGCAGGTCGCGCAACAGGTCTTTCAGCCAGATGCGGTCCTCGCCACGCAGCGCGAAGGCCTTGGCGATCTCGCGCTTGCCGGAGCGGTCGGGATTTTCGGCGATGTAGCGCAGGATTTCGTCGCGAGAAGGTCGATAGTCGTCTTTGACCTTGGCCCTCGTGTCGGCGTGGCGCGGATCGCCGTGGCTTCTTCCGGAGATCCTGCGCGCCACGTTCCGCTATCCCTTCTTCGCCGCCCTGCGGAAGGGCTTTTTACCGCCTCCGCCCTTGGCCTCTCTTTCGGCAATCAGGGCGAGCGCTTCTTCCATCGTCACCGATTGCGGATCCTTGCCCTTGGGCAGCGTCGCATTGACCTTGCCGTAGTTGACATAGGGCCCGTATTTGCCGTCGCGCACGACGATCTTGCCGCCGCCGTCGGGATGGTCGCCAAGCTCCTTGAGCGCCGCGGCGGTGCCGCCATTGCGGCCGCCCTTGCCCTTCTGCTGCTTCTCGGCAATCACCGAGACGGCGCGGTTGAGGCCGATCGAGAACACGTCCTCGATGCTTTCCAGATTGGCATAGGTGCCGTCATGCAGCACGAACGGGCCGTAGCGTCCGAGACCGGCCGAGATCATCTTGCCGGATTCGGGATGTTTTCCGACGTCACGCGGCAGGGCCAGCAGCGCCAGCGCCTTTTCGTGGTCGATCGACTCGGGCGTCCAGCCCTTGGGCAGGCTCGAGCGCTTGGCCTCCTTGCCTTCGCCACGCTGGATATAGGGGCCGAAACGGCCGCTCCTCAGCGTGATTTCCTCGGCGGTGTAAGGATCCTTGCCGAGCAGCTTGATGCCGTCGTCGCCATTGCCGTTCTCGCCATTGGGGTTGGCGGCGTCGCCGAGCTGGCGGGTGTAGGAACATTCCGGATAGTTCGAGCAGCCGACGAAGGCGCCGAACTTGCCGAGCTTCAGCGAGAGGTTGCCTGAGCCGCATTTCGGGCAAATGCGCGGGTTGGAGCCGTCCTCGCGTTCCGGGAAGACAAGCGGCGCCAGTTCTTCGTTGAGCGCATCGAGCACGTCCGTGACGCGCAGTTCCTTGATGTCGTCGACGGCGCCGGAGAAATCCTTCCAGAAATCGCGCAGCACATCCTTCCAGGCGAGCTTGCCGTCGGAAATCTCATCGAGCTTTTCCTCGAGCGAAGCGGTGAAATCATACTCGACATAACGCTCGAAGAAGCTTTCGAGGAAGGCCGAGAGCAGCCGGCCCTTGGCCTGCGGCACCAGCCGGCGCCGGTCGATGGTGACGTAATCGCGATCCTCGAGCGTCTTCAGGATCGCCGTGTAGGTCGACGGCCGGCCAATGCCCAGCTCTTCCAGCTTCTTGATCAGCGACGCCTCGGAATAGCGCGGCGGCGGTTCGGTGGTGTGCTGGGTGGCGTTGATCGCCTGGCGGGCGAGCTGCTCGCCGGAGCGGATCTCGGGCAGGCGGCGGCTCTCCTCGTCCTCCGCGTCCTCGTCCTTCTGGTCGGTATAGGCGGCGATGAAGCCGTCAAAACGGATAACCGAGCCGACGGCGCGAAGCTCGGCAGTGCGAGCGCCGTTGACCGCCTCGATCTCGACCGTGGTGCGTTCGATCTCGGCCGGCTGCATCTGGCTGGCGATGGCGCGCTTCCAGATCAGCTCATAGAGGCGCGCCTGGTCGGCGTCGAGATACTGCCTGACCGATTGAGGCGTGCGGTTGAAATCGGTCGGGCGGATCGCCTCGTGCGCTTCCTGGGCATTCTTGGCCTTGGTGGTATAGTAACGCGGCTTTTCCGGCAGGTATTTTGCGCCGAACTCGCTGACGATCGCGCTGCGGGCAGCCTCGATCGCCTCGGGCGCCATCTGCACGCCGTCGGTTCGCATATAGGTGATGAGGCCGGCGGTCTCGCCGCCGACATCCATGCCTTCGTAGAGCTTTTGCGCCACCTGCATGGTGCGCGTGGCCGAGAAGCCGAGCCCGGAGGAGGCGGCCTGCTGCAGCGTCGAGGTGGTGAAGGGCGGGCCGGGATTGCGCTTGGTGGGCTTGGCCTCGACCGACAATGCCTTGAAGGTCGCGCCTTCCAGCATCGCCTTGATGTCGTCGGCCTGAGCCTTGTTGGCGATGTCGAGCTTCTGCAGCTTCTTGCCGGCAAAGGCGGTCAGCCGCGCTTCGAAACTGTCGTTGCGCGGGGTGCCTAGGATCGCGGCGATCTGCCAGTATTCCTCGCGGATGAAGCGCTCGATCTCGGATTCACGGTCGCAGACCAGGCGCAACGCCACCGACTGGACGCGGCCGGCCGAGCGAGCGCCCGGCAGCTTGCGCCACAGCACCGGCGAGAGCGTGAAGCCGACGAGATAATCGAGCGCACGGCGGGCGAGATAGGCGTCGACCAGCGGCGCATCGATCTGACGCGGATTGGCCATGGCATCCAGCACCGAGGCCTTTGTGATGGCGTTGAAGACGACGCGGCTCACCGGCTTGTCCTTCAGCGCGCGCTTCTGCTTCAGGACTTCCAGCACATGCCAGGAAATCGCCTCGCCCTCGCGATCCGGGTCGGTGGCGAGGATCAGCCCGTCGGCATCCTTGACCGCCTTGGCGATCTCGGCGAGGCGCTTGCCCGACGCAGTGTCGACCGACCAGGACATGGCGAAGTCCTCGTCAGGGCGGACCGAGCCGTCCTTGGCCGGCAGATCGCGGACATGGCCGAAGGAGGCCAGGACCTTATAGTTCTTGCCGAGATATTTGTTGATTGTCTTCGCCTTGGCCGGCGATTCGACGACGACGACGTCCATGAGGTCTCTTAATCAGCTGTGAGGTGGCGGAAGAACTCCGCGATGCACGACGAAATCCCACTCTTTTCGTCGCTCACATGGCCGCGCTTTTGCAATCGGTCAAGGGGAGGCGGGCAATTTGGGAAGCGGCCGCCGGCAATACACTCTTAGAGTGTATGGCAAAGATCACATTTTTGGGGATGGGCGCATGCGCGCCTCATATCACGCCGGGACGGCCTGCCGGCCAGTCGAGTCGAGAGACAGTGGCGAGGCGCTGCCCCGCCCGGAAAGATCGCTGGCCGCCAAATCAAACCAATTCGGCAGCCAGGCAGTCTTCCGCATGCCAGCGGTGGGAGAAACTCAATCTGCCTTGACGACGTGCCAGGCGCCGGCAACGCCTTCGCCGGTCATGTCGCCGGTCTTCTTGTCCTTGACGAAGGTATAGACCGGCTTGCCGTCGTAGGCCCACATCTTGCTGCCGTCGGTGCGGTCGACGATCGTCCATTCATCGTCGGCCTTGGCGCCGGCCTCGGCCTTCAGCGGCGGCCAGTTGGCGGCGCATTTGTCGTAGCAGCTGGATTTGCCCTTCTTGTCCTTGTCGAACGTATAAAGTGTCATGCCTTTGGCGTCGGTATAGATCTTCTTGCCGCCGACTTCAGCTTCCTTCCATGCTTCGGCGGCATGGGACGCTGCGGTGCCGAGCAGAAGGAGGGCGGCAAACCCGAGTGCGATCGATTTCATGACAATCTCCCTGAGAACGAGCGCGCGGCAATCGCGCGCTCGTTCCGACAACGCATTGGCGCGGCGGTTTCTTCCTTGGCGAAACGGCGGCGAGCCACACAATGGTGATTGGCGAAGAGCCTTCCGCATCGCTATATCGGCGCCAAGCACAATCGGGGCGGATGAAATGGCATTGGACATCGGCTATGTCAGCGCGGTCGGAGCAGGGGCGATCTCGTTCCTGTCGCCTTGCGTGCTGCCGCTGGTGCCGCCCTATCTCTGCTACATGGCCGGGGTTTCGGTCGACGATTTCCGCGGCAACCAAAGCGTAACGGCAAAGGAAGGCGCCCGTGGCGCGCTGCTCTACGCTTCGCTCGCCTTCGTGCTCGGCTTTTCCACCGTCTTCGTCGCGCTTGGGGCCGGCGCCTCGACCATCGGCCGCCTGCTGCGCGTCTGGCAGGAGCCGCTGGCGATGGCGGCGGGCGTGCTGATCATCATCATGGGCCTCAACTTCCTCGGCATCCTGCGCATTCCGCTCCTGTCGCGCGAGGCGCGCTTCCAGTCGCAGGGCAAGCCTGCCAGCATGATCGCGGCCTATGTCATGGGGCTCGCCTTCGCCTTCGGCTGGACGCCTTGCATCGGCCCGGTGCTGGGGCCGATCCTGACTTTAGCCGGCGGGCGCGAGACCGTGGGCGAGGGCGCGCTGCTGCTTGCCGCCTATTCGCTCGGCCTCGGCATCCCGTTCCTGATCGCGGCGCTGTTTTCCGGTGCCTTCATGCGTTTCCTCGGCACATTCCGCGTCCATCTCGGCCGTGTGGAAAAGGCGATCGGCGCGCTGCTGGTGGTCGCGGGCGTGTTCTTCCTGACCGGCGGCGTGCAGAGCGCGTCGTATTGGCTGCTGGAGAATTTTCCGGTGCTGGGACGGCTGGGGTAGCGGTTCGGCGCCCGTTTTGTGAGTCGTCAGAAATGAGGCTCGACACGCTGGAACACGCAAATGGCCTTGAACCCGTCAGCAAGCGGCCGGACGAGGACAGCGGTGGGGCGCTGGTCCCTGTTGGAAGGTTGGGCCAGCAAGTAAAGCCGTCCATCGATCCGCTGCGTATCGAAGTGCACGTAGCGCCGGCTTACATTTGGGTAGAGGCGGGGGAGTTGGCCTGATATAACGCTCCATCCCGAGGGCAATTCGTCCGAAAACGTGTCGCCGTCGTCGAGCATACTCTCTTTCAGGACCGTCGACGGATCAGCTGCGAGCGGCGCCAATAGCATGACATCGCCGTCGAAATAATGATTGGTTCCGCTCCAGCGCACAAGCTTGCGACGCACGCCGGGCGAGACCTCGATCGTCGCCACCTTGATGTTGAGATTTTGCTGCGCGGTGTCCATGGGAAAGACGTTGGCGTTGTCGTTAGTGGAGGTGCTGACGTTCTCAAACCCTTCCTGTCGAAGACGCAGGAATTTTCGACAAAGACGCGGCTCAGTCGTTCCATGCGCCAGCAATATGGTGCCAATTGGTGGCCGGCGACCCGGCGGCGCATATTCGACGCGATCGATCTTGTACCGGTTCAGTTGGAAAGGCTCGTCCAGGCAGACAATGGGTCCCTTGTCCGGCGCCTCGTCTCCGACGACATGGCAATAGCTAAGCCGATCCGGCCTGATCACCATCCCGATCAGCCAGCGCTTTTGGTCCGTCGCGTAGCCAGGCTTCCACTCTTTGCGCGAAAAAATCTTTCGCTTCGCAATCCAAAGGCTGAAGAAGGCTGGCGGATCGGCGCCGCCCTGACCATACCCAAAAGCCTGGTCTTGCCCATCACGGAGGCGGATCGTCCAGCCATTGACCATGGTGCAATTCGATCGACCCGTGGCAGGCGTCGCCGATAATCCCTGATCGACGCTGGTGGGCAGTCGGCGATACCCGACCGGATCTTCGTCCATCGTCAGCGTAAAGCGGATCAGCGCGACGTTACGGCCCGGTTGGCAAACAACCTCGGCATGCGGAGTAGTGTAGTCGGCCCGAGCCGGGCCCGGACAGATCGATATCAAAATGAAAAATATAAACACGGCGAAAGCTTCGAAGCTGTGGCTCGACATTTGAAGCCTTTCTTTCAGTGCACGCCGGCGCCATGATACCCCAGATCGGAACGATGCCGAAAAACTGACGTTACCGAATCGCAAGCACAACATCGATAGCGAGGCTATAATGGTAGCCAAGGCGGACGTGCAAAAGTTCTTCAAGACCTACGAGAAGGTCTACAACGACGCGATCGCCGGCAATGTCGACATGGACGATTTTGGAGCGATGTATTCGACCGGATTTGTCTCGGTCACCCCGGCCGGCGTCATGGTCGGCGAGAACGGCAAGAAATTTCAAGATACGATGAGGAAGGGTTTTGAAGCCTATCGGGCGATGGGCAGCAAGACGATGACCTGCAAGGATGTCTCGGTAACAGCCATCGATCAGGGCCGTTGCGTGGCCAAGGTAGAATGGTCGGGCGAATACGAACGCAAGGACAAAAGGCTCGTGACCATCGATTTCGAAGTCGATTATCTCGTCGAAAGGCGCGAAGGCAGCCTGAAGGTGTTTGGCTGGATCGCCGGCGACGAGCAGGCGGAATTCAAGAAGCACGGGCTGTTGTAAGCCCTGTCCGTCGGATTTGGTCGTGGACCCGCTGATTAGGAGTCAGCTGCTCCGCCGTCTCACCGGAATTTAACCGCATTGGTGCAGCATCGCCCGGCTGCTAGCATGCGTTGATCCAAGTCCTTCAAAATGGTCACCCCTACATGAGCCAGAGATCCTGCCTGTCCGTCATCCTCGCCGCCGGCGAGGGCACGCGCATGAAAAGCGCCACGCCCAAGGTGCTGCACGCCATTGCCGGCCTGCCGATGGTGGCGCACGTCGTGAAGGCCGCCGAGGCTGCCGGTGCAACCGGCCTGGCGCTGGTGATCGGCCACGGCGCCGACGAGATGCGCAAGGCGGCACAGAAATTCGCGCCGAAGGCTGACACTTTCGTGCAAGAGAAGCGGCTCGGCACCGCGCATGCCGTTCTTGCCGCTCGCGAAGCGATATCAAAGGGTTATGACGATATTCTGGTGATGTTCGGCGACACGCCGCTGATCGATGCGAGGGCGCTGGCAGCTGCGCGGCAGAAGCTGGCGGAGGGTGCCGCCGTCGCCGTCATCGGCTTTCGTCCGCCAAGCCCGACCGGCTACGGCCGTTTGATTGAAAAGGGCGGCAAGCTCGTCGCCATCCGCGAGGAGAAGGACTGTTCCGAGGCGGAAAAGAAGATCGGCTTCTGCAATGCCGGCATGATGGCGGTGGCGGGCAAGCATACGCTGCGGCTGCTCGACAAGGTCGGCAACAAGAACGCCAAGGGCGAGTTCTACCTCACCGACATCGTCGAGATCGCCAGCGCGGAAGGCCTCGATGTGGTGGCGACGGAAGCCAGCTTCGAAAGCGCGCTAGGCATCAACAACCGGGCCGAGCTTGCCGAGGCGGAATCGATCTGGCAGGCGCGCCGGCGGCGCGAGGCCATGCTTTCCGGCGTTACGCTGATCGCGCCCGAAACTGTCTATTTCTCGCACGATACCGAAATCGGCGCCGACACGATCGTCGAGCCGAATGTCTGGTTCGGCCCGGGCGTCAGGATCGCGTCGGGCGCCAAGATCCATGCCTTCAGCCATATCGAGGGCGCGACCATCGCCTCGAACTGCGATGTCGGGCCGTTTGCGCGGCTCAGGCCCGGCGCCGATCTTCGAAACAAGGCAAAGGTCGGTAATTTCTGCGAGGTCAAGCAGGCGACGATCGAGGAGGGCGCCAAGGTCAACCACCTGACCTATATCGGCGACGCGCGCGTGGGTGCCGCGGCCAATATCGGCGCGGGCACCATCACCTGCAATTATGACGGCTACTCGAAATTCTTCACCGACATCGGCGAGGGGGCCTTTGTCGGCTCGAATTCCTCGCTGGTGGCGCCTGTCACGATCGGCAAGGGCGGCTATATCGCCTCTGGCAGCGTGATCACCGAGAGCGTGCCGGACGACGCGCTGGCCTTCGGCCGCGCCCGCCAGAAGACGATCCCCGGCAAGGGCAAGGAGCTGCGCGAGCGCTTCGCCTCGGCCGCCGCGGCGAGGAAGAAGGCGGCGGAATGATTTTCAGCGCTTCCTTGCGGAGGCGTTGCAACTCGGTCAGATATGAACGAGTGGAAACCAGGGCCCTGAAAACCCGAGCGGTTCAGGCAACCGGATTGCAAGCGCAGTCTGGCATTGTGCCCTGGCAAAAAACCGTTCCGCTGACACGGAACGAAACGCAAAGTGACTTTCGCGGCAAACCGGCAGTCCCTAGATAACGCCGGGTTTTCCGCTCGGAATCGGGGGCAATCGCCATGTGCGGTATCGTTGGAATCGTCGGCCGAAGCCAAGTCGCGCCGCTCATCGTCGATGCGCTGAAGCGGCTTGAATATCGCGGCTACGACTCGGCTGGTGTCGCCACCATCGAGAACGGCGAGCTCGGCCGCCGCCGCGCCGAAGGCAAACTCATCAACCTCGAACGCCGATTGAAGGACGAACCGCTCGACGGCACGATCGGCATCGGCCACACGCGCTGGGCAACGCATGGCGTCCCCAACGAGACCAACGCGCATCCGCATTTTTCCAACGGCGTCGCCATCGTGCACAACGGCATCATCGAGAATTTCGCCGAGCTGCGCGACGAACTCACTCGCGACGGCTACAGCTTCGCCTCGCAGACCGACACGGAGGTCGTCGCGCATCTGGTGGCGCGCGAGCTCGCCAAGGGGCTGAAGCCGGTGGAAGCCGCGTATGCGGCGCTGAAGCGGCTCTCCGGCGCTTTCGCGCTGGCGATCATGTTCAAGGGCGACGAGGACCTGATCGTCGGCGCCCGCAATGGTCCGCCTCTGGCCGTCGGCCATGGCGATGGCGAGATGTTTTTGGGCTCGGACGCGATCGCGCTGGCGCCCTTCACCAACTCGATCACCTATCTCGAAGACGGCGACTGGGCGGTGGTGCGCCGTGAAGGCGTTGCGATCTACGACATCGACGGCAACAAGGTCGACCGCAAGCGCCAGCAGTCGCTCTCGACCAGCTTCATGGTCGACAAGGGTAACCGCCGCCATTTCATGGAAAAGGAAATTCATGAGCAGCCGGAGGTCATCTCGCATACGCTGGCGCATTACGTCGATTTCGTCTCCGGCGTCTCCAAGCCGCTCGACCTGCCCTTCGATTTCGCCAGGATCGGCCGGCTGGCGATCTCGGCCTGCGGTACCGCCTATCTCGCCGGGCTGATCAGCAAATACTGGTTCGAGCGTTATGCGCGGCTGCCGGTCGACATCGACGTCGCCTCGGAGTTCCGCTACCGCGAGATGCCGCTTTCGGCCAACGACGCGGCCTTCTTCATCTCGCAATCGGGCGAGACGGCCGACACGCTGGCCTCGCTGCGCTATTGCCGTCGGGCCGGCATGAAGATCGGCGCCGTGGTCAATGTGCGCGAATCGACCATGGCGCGTGAATCCGACGTCGTGCTGCCGACGCTTGCCGGGCCGGAAATCGGTGTCGCCTCGACCAAGGCTTTCACCTGTCAGCTATCCGTGTTGGCTGCGCTGGCGGTCCGCGCGGGCGTGGCGCGCGGCACGATCTCGCGCGACGAGGAGAAGCGCCTTGTGCGCGAGCTTTCCGAGGCACCGCGCTTCGCCACCCAGGTGCTGAAGCTCGACGAGCAGATCGAACGCATCTCGCGCGAGCTCTCGCGCTACAAGGACGTGCTCTATCTCGGCCGCGACACCAATTTCCCGCTGGCGATGGAAGGAGCGCTGAAGCTCAAGGAGATTTCCTACATCCACGCCGAAGGCTATGCCGGCGGCGAGCTGAAGCACGGGCCGATCGCGCTGATCGACGAGAACATGCCGGTAATCGTCATCGCCCCGCATGACCGCATCTTCGAAAAGACGGTCTCGAACATGCAGGAAGTGGCGGCGCGGGGCGGCAAGATCATCCTGATCACCGACAAAAAGGGCGCGGCGCAGGCGGGCATCAAGACGATGGAGACGATCATCCTGCCCGATGTGCCGGAGATCATCTCGCCGATCATCTATGCGCTGCCGATCCAGATGCTGGCCTATTTCACCGCCGTCTTCATGGGCACCGACGTCGACCAGCCGCGCAATCTGGCGAAGTCGGTGACGGTGGAGTAGGTTTCGCGACCGTTGCAAGTTGCGGATGACGCCAACGGCCCCGAAGGAAAGGATGTTTCGGCTAATCGCGAACGGAAGCAGCTTCCGTTTGGAACATAAAGAGCTGTGATCTTGGCTCTGTATCATAGCATGGTACATGTCGCGAGGAGGGCCGCCCGGCTAACCTTTGAGGACACTGGGTTATGCTCAAGTTTGCTCGTCCCATCCACCCCGGAGAATTCCTGCGCGAGGAGTATATGGTGCCGCTCGGGATGAGTGCCGGCGTGCTTGCGAAGAAGCTTAATCTTCCGCGCACCCGGATCGAGAGCGTCGTCAAGGAGGAGGTCGGTCTTACTCCGGATACGGCGCTTCGCCTCGCCAGGTCCTTCAACACCACGCCCGAGTTCTGGATGAACTTCCAGAAGGCCTACGAGTTGGAGATCGAAGCGAGCAAAATAGCATCGGAACTCGAGAAGATCGTGCCGCTGGATACAGCGGCATGACCAGCGCTCTTTAAAAACTTCGCAGTTCCAAAGCGGCTCGCGGTTCACTAATCTCAGCGTTGCAACCTGCGCCGCGGTGAACCCATGTCCGACGCCCTGAAGACCTCTGGCATGACCCGGCTGAGGAACTATTTCCTGACCGGCTTCGTGGTCTGCGCGCCGCTGGCGATCACGGCCTACATCGCCTGGTCGCTCATCGGCTGGGTCGATTCCTGGGTGAAGCCCTACATTCCGGTCCGCTACAATCCCGACACCTATCTGCCGTTCCCGGTTCCGGGCTTCGGGTTGATCGTGGCGCTTGTGCTGATCACGCTGATTGGTTTCCTGACGGCGAATATCGTCGGCCGCGCTATCGTCAATTTCGGCGAACGGCTGCTTGGCCGCATGCCGCTGGTGCGCGGCATCTATGGCTCGCTGAAGCAGATATTCGAGACGGTGCTGTCGAACAAGGGCGACATGTTCCGTCAGGTCGGGCTGGTCGAATATCCGCGCAAGGGCGTGTGGTCGCTGGTCTTCGTCGCCAGCGAGAAGGAAACCGAGATCAACCAGAAGCTCGACCAGGAAGGCGATCCGCTGATCGCGGTGTTCATGCCTTGCACGCCCAATCCGACCACCGGCTTCCTGATGTATGTGCACAAATCGGAGATCGTGCCGCTCGACATGTCGATCGAGGACGGCGCCAAGCTGATCGTCTCGGCCGGCATGGTGGCGCCGGAGGTCAAGGCCAAGCTGGTGACGCTGAACGGCGAACCGGTCGAAGGCGGCCTTGCCAATCCGGCGATTGGCGCCGCTCAACCGGCGCGCAGCAGCCGCACCGCTTCGTCGCGGCCGAACAGGTAAAGCAGCAAGCGCAGCGCCTCGCCGCGTTCGGATTGCAGTTCCGGGTCGCGCGACAGGATCAGCCGCGCGTCGTCTCGTGCCGCTTCCAGCAGGTCCGCATGGAATTCGATTCGCGCCACCTGGAAGCCGGGCGTGCCGGACTGCCTCGTGCCCAGCAATTCGCCTTCGCCGCGCAGTTTCAGGTCTTCCTCGGCGATCTTGAAGCCGTCCTCGGTCTCGCGCATCACCGAAAGCCGGCGTTTGGCCGTCTCGCCGAGCGGCTCTTTGTAGAGCAGCACGCAGGAGGACGGCTTGTCGCCGCGCCCGACGCGGCCGCGCAACTGGTGCAGCTGGGCAAGACCGAAGCGTTCGGCATGCTCGATGACCATGATGGTCGCGTCGGGCACGTCGACGCCGACCTCGATGACGGTGGTGGCGATCAGGATGCGCGTTTCGCCCTGCTTGAAGGCGCGCATCGCCTCGTCTTTCTCCGCACCCTTCATGCGGCCGTGCACCAGTCCGATCCGGTCGCCGAACAACGGTTTCAGCGAAGCGAAACGGTCCTCCGCCGACATCAGCTTGATCTCTTCCGATTCCTCGACCAGCGGACAAATCCAATAGATCTTCTGGCCTTCGGCGACCGCATCGCGCATGCGTCCGACCAGTTCGTCCAGCCGCTCCATCGGCAAGGTCACGGTGCGGATCGGCTGCCGGCCGGCCGGCTTCTCGGTCAGCTTCGAGACGTCCATGTCGCCGAAGGCGGTCAACACGAGCGTGCGCGGGATGGGTGTGGCCGTCATCACCAGCATGTCGGGCGCGTCGCCCTTGGCGGTGATGGCGAGGCGCTGGTGGACGCCGAAGCGGTGCTGCTCGTCGACGACGGCCAGGACGAGGTCATGGAACGTCACGCTTTCCTGGAACAGCGCATGCGTGCCGACGATGATGTCGACCGCGCCGCTGGCGAGGCCCTCCAGCGTTTCAGTGCGCTCGCGGCCTTTCTCGCGACCGGTCAGGATGGCGATGTGCAGGCCGACTTTCTCCGCCAGCGGCGCGATGGTCGCCAGATGCTGGCGCGCCAGGATTTCGGTCGGCGCCATCAGCGCCGCCTGGCCGCCGGCCTCGACCGCGCGCGCCATGGCAAGCAGCGCCACCACCGTCTTGCCTGAGCCGACATCGCCCTGCAGCAGGCGCAGCATGCGTTCGGGATCGGCAAGATCTGCATTGATTTCGCCAAGCGCGAATTCCTGGCTGGGTGTGAGCTTGTAGGGCAGGGCCGCGCGCAGTTTCTCGACGATGCTGCCGTCGCCGACCAGCGGCCGTCCTGACAGGCGTCGCACCTTTGCCCGCACCAGCGCGAGCGACACCTGACCGGCCAGCAATTCGTCATAGGCAAGGCGCCGCCAGGCCGAGCCTTCGACGGCGACGTCGATCGGATCCGCCGGATGGTGGACACGGGCGAGCGAATCGCCAAAGGCGCGGAAGGTCTGGCGCCGCATGAAGGCGTCGTCCTGCCATTCCGGCAATTCCGGCAGGCGGCCGAGCGCCTGGCCGATCGCCCGGCGAAGCACCTTGGCCGACAGCCCGGCGGTCAGCGGATAGACAGGCTCGACCAAGGGCAGGCCGTCGGCCTCGCTGGCCAAAGCGATATGATCTGGATGGACCATGGTCGGGCGGCCGTTGAACCACTCCATACGGCCGGACACGACGACATGCTCACCGACCGGCATTGCCTTTTCGAGATAGGCGGCATGGGCATGGAAGAAGGTCAACGCGACCTCGCCGGTATCGTCATGGGCGTAGACCCGGTAGGGCACCGACCTGTTGCCGCGCGGCGGCGGCTGGTGGCGGTCGACCCGCACTTCGAGCGTGACGATCTGGCCCTCGGCCGAAAGCGCGATGCCGGGCCGGTTGCGGCGGTCGATCACCGTGTTGGGCAGAACGAACAGAAGGTCGGCCGCGCGCGCTGCGCGGTCGCCGAGATCAGCCGGCACCACACGCTCGATCAGCAAGCCGACTTTCGGGCCTACGCCGGCAAGCGAGGTGATCGGAACGAACAGGGGATCGAGGATGGTGGGACGCATCCTGTCAGCTTATGTCGCGACGGCGGCAGCGCAAAGGCTGACACCGCCCTCTATCCACGCTATATGCGCCGCTTCGAACAGGGATGCGGCGACATGACCGGAACACAGCGATCAAGCGAGGGGCTGGACGCCCGCCGCCGCAAGCTCCTGTTCCGCTCCTGGCATCGCGGCATGCGCGAGATGGACCTGATCCTCGGTTCCTTCGCCGACGCCGAGATCGGCGCCTTGACCGGCGATGAAATCGACCAATATGAGAGGCTTCTCGAAATCCCCGACACCGAATTCCTGCCGATGGTCACCGGCGAACGCCCGGTTCCGCCGGGTATCGACTGCGCGGTTCTGCGGAAGATCCTGGCGTCGCGCCGGACCATGACATTTTGAAAAACGCATATTCATGAGCCTCATTCCTTCCATTGGCCTGCCCAAGGGTCGCGCCGGTCAGTTCATCGTCGACGGCGTCGCCGACGGCTACGAAGCCTTCGCCCTGGTGCAGACGGCGCAGGAGATCGCGCCCGACAAGCCGGTGCTGTTCGTCGCGCGCGACGGCCAGCGGCTGCCGGCGATCATCGAGGCGCTCGCCTTTGCCGCACCCGGCCTGCCGGTGCTGGAACTGCCGGCCTGGGACTGCCTGCCTTACGATCGCGTCTCGCCCGGCGCCGATGCCGCGGCGCGACGGCTCGACGCGCTTTCGGCCATGATCGCGCTGGCCAGGAAACCGCATCGCGCGGTGATCCTCACCACCGCCAATGCGCTGTTGCAGCGCATCCCGCCGGCCGAGCTGATCCAAGCGCAGACTTTCCATGCCAAGCCGGGCAACCAGATCGACATGAACGCGCTGATCGCGCGGCTGGAGATCTCCGGCTTCGAGCGCGTGCCGACGGTGCGCGGCCTTGGCGAATTCGCGGTGCGCGGCGGCATTCTCGACCTTTTCGCGCCGGGCTGGAGCGAGGCGCTGCGCCTCGATTTCTTCGGCGACACGCTGGAATCGATCCGCGTCTTCGACGTGGCGACGCAGCGCACCACCGGCCAGCGCAAGTCGATGTCGCTGCAGGCGATGAGCGAGGTGGCGCTGACGCCCGAAACGATCAGCCGCTTCCGCCGCTCCTATATCGAAGCCTTTGGCGCGCCCTCGCGCGACGACGCGCTCTATGCGGCGGTCAGCGAAGGCCGACGCTTCGCCGGCATGGAGCATTGGCTGCCCTTCTTCTACGAGCGGCTGGAGACGGTGTTCGACTATCTGCCGGATGCGCCTGTCGTCTTCGACCATCTGGCGCATGAGGCGCTGGCCGAGCGCCACACACTGATCCTCGACCACTATGAGGCGCGCCGCAAGCAAGCCGACAGCGCGCTGAAGGACGCCGTGCCCTACAAGCCGGTGGCGCCGGACCTGCTCTATCTGTCGCCGGAGAATCTCAAAGCCTCGCTCGGTCCGCGTGAGGACATCGATTTCACGGTCTTCGACGCGCCGGATGTCGGGAGCAAAAAAGTGTTCCATGGCGGCTCGCGGCAAGGCCGCAGCTTTGCCGAGGAGCGCGCCGACCCGAACATCAATGTCTTCGACGTCGTCGTAAAACACATTGCCGACGAGCGCGCCGCGCGCCGCCGCGTCATCGTCGCCGGATGGACGGAAGGTTCGCTCGACCGTCTCGGCCAGATCCTCGCCGAACATCACCTCGGCAACCTGAAGCCAGTCGCAACGCTTGCCGACGTTGAAAAACTGGAACCGGGGCAGGCTGGTCTTGCCGTGCTGCCGCTCGAATCCGGCTTCGAGACCGACGATATGGTCGTCGTTGCCGAGCAGGATATCCTTGGCGACAGGCTGATCCGGCGTTCGAAGCGCAAGAAGAAGGCTTCCGATTTCATCGCCGAGGCCTCGTCGCTGTCGGCGGGCGACATCGTCGTCCATGCCGATCATGGCATCGGCCGCTTCATCGGCTTGCGCACCATCGAAGCGGTCGGTGCGCCGCATGATTGCCTGGAAATCCACTATGCCGGGGATGACCGGCTGTTCCTGCCGGTCGAGAACATCGAGCTTTTGTCGCGCTATGGTTCCGATTCGGCCGAAGCGACGCTCGACAAGCTGGGTGGCGGCGCCTGGCAGGCGCGCAAGGCGCGGCTGAAGCGGCGCCTGCTCGATATGGCCGGGCAATTGATCCGCATCGCCGCCGAGCGGCAGATGCGTGCAGCGCCCGCTATGATCCCGGCCGAAGGGCTTTATGGCGAGTTCGCGGCGCGCTTTCCTTATGAGGAAACCGACGACCAGCAGACGGCGATCGATTCCGTCATGGATGATCTCGGCGCCGGCAAGCCGATGGATCGGCTGGTCTGCGGCGACGTCGGCTTCGGCAAGACGGAAGTGGCGCTGCGCGCCGCCTTCATCGCGGCCATGGAAGGGTTCCAGGTCGCGGTCGTGGTGCCAACGACGCTGTTGTCGCGGCAGCACTTCAAGACCTTCTCGCAGCGCTTTTCGGGCCTGCCGATCCGCATCGCGCAGGCGTCGCGTCTGGTGGGCTCAAAAGAATTGGCGGAAACCAAGAAGGGCATTGCCGAGGGCACGGTCGACATCGTCGTCGGCACGCATGCGCTGCTTGGGTCTTCGATCTCGTTCAAGCGTCTCGGCCTGCTGATCATCGACGAGGAGCAGCACTTTGGCGTCAAGCACAAGGAGCGGCTGAAGGACCTCAAGTCCGACGTGCATGTGCTGACGCTGTCGGCGACGCCGATCCCGCGCACGCTGCAACTGGCGCTGACCGGCGTGCGCGAACTTTCGCTGATCGCCACGCCGCCGGTCGACCGCATGGCGGTGCGCACGTTCATCTCACCCTTCGATCCGCTGGTCATCCGCGAGACGCTGTTGCGCGAGCGCTATCGCGGCGGCCATTCCTTCTATGTCGTGCCGCGGATCAGCGACCTTTCGGAAATCCATGATTTCCTGAAGGAATCCGTGCCGGAGCTGAAGGTGGCGGTGGCGCATGGCCAGATGCCGCCGGGCGAGCTCGACGACATCATGAACGCCTTTTACGACGGCCAGTACGACGTGCTTCTGTCGACCACCATCGTCGAATCCGGGCTCGATATCCCGACCGCCAACACGCTGATCGTCCATCGCGCCGACATGTTCGGCCTGGCGCAGCTCTACCAGCTGCGCGGCCGCGTCGGCCGTTCCAAGGTACGCGCCTACGCGCTGTTCACGCTGCCGGCCAACCGCAAGCTCACCGATACGGCCGAGCGCCGGCTGAAGGTGCTGCAGTCGCTCGACACGCTGGGCGCCGGTTTCCAGCTCGCCAGCCACGACCTCGACATCCGCGGCGCCGGCAATCTTCTGGGCGAAGAGCAGTCGGGGCACATCAAGGAAGTCGGTTTCGAGCTCTACCAGCAGATGCTGGAAGAGGCGGTGGCCGAGGTGAAGGATACCGGCGAGGCGCAGGACGGCGGCTGGTCGCCGCAGATCGCGGTCGGCACCGCGGTGATGATCCCGGAAAGCTACGTGCCGGACCTGCAGCTCCGCATGGCGCTCTACCGGCGCCTCGGCGATCTCGAAACCACGGAGGAGATCGACGGCTTCGGCGCCGAGCTGATCGACCGGTTCGGGCCACTGCCGGAAGAGGTGACGCATCTGTTGAAGATCGTCTTCATCAAGGCGCTCTGCCGCAAAGCCAATGTCGAGAAGCTCGATGCCGGCCCCAAGGGCGTCGTCATCCATTTCCGCAAGCGCGAGTTCCCCAATCCGGTCGGGCTGGTCAAGTTCATCGGCGAGCAGGGCTCGCTGGCCAAGATCCGCGCCGACCATAGCGTCGTCTTCATGCGCGACTGGCCGAATGCCGAAAAACGCCTGGCGGGATCGGCGGTGGTGATGACGCAACTGGCCCGGCTCGTCGACAAGGCCGCATAGGCACGTGAGCGAGGCCTGCGGGCCTGTTGCAGGGGCAGGCGTACCCTCGCAAGGAAATAGTAACCCACCCGAAAGATCGCGCGCACTTGCGGGGCATGCGACGATTATGACCATTGCGGTGTTTGTACTTGAGAGGTTCAATAGGCCAATCTAATCATTGCTGCAGGGGCTGCTTGTGAACCCGCAAACTTTCGATGAATACTGGCTCGGTTACCTTGCCGGCCATTCAAAACCTTCAACCCGCTTTATCCATTACCTCGGCCTCTTCTTTGCGCCGATCGCCGGCGTCGCGGCATCCTTCCTCGTGACGTGGTGGGCCTTTCTGGTCATCATTCCCGTCTTCTACCTTGCGGCGTTGTTCACCCATCCCCTGCTTGAGCACAACAGCAACAAACCTTTCGCGGAACGGCCTTTGTGGAGCGCCATTGCGCTGCTTCGCATGCTCGCGCTCGATTTGACGGGCGGTCTTGGCCGCCAGCTCAGCCGTCTGAAGGACGCCGGCAGATAGGCATGGAAATGGCGGTTGTCGCTGCCTGTTCGGCCGTGCTGATGCTTGGCGCCGGATTCCATGTCTACTGGGCCTTCGGCGGCCGCATCGGCGCCGGCGTTTCGCTGCCTCAACACGAGGACGGCAGCCCGGCGGTGAAGGAGACGGCCGTCGGCGCCCTGGCGATCGGTCTGGTCCTGGCGCTGGTCCTGCTCCTCCTTCTTGGTTTCGCCGGCCTGATCCGCCTGCCGCTGCCGCACTGGCTGCTGAAGACGGCCGTTATGCTGTGGGCGGCCATATTCACCCTGCGGGCGTTGAGTTGGTCGCGATATTTCGGGTTATTCAAGCGGGTCAGGAACACGCGTTTCGCCAGATATGACAGCCTGCTTTACAGCCCATCTTGCTTGTTGTTGGGGCTGGGCTTGTTCCTGCTCGCGCTGGCGGACACCGCATAGCGAGGCGGCCGAAGCATTCGCCACCACTGAAAAACCCGGCTAGAATAGCCAGTCGGCTTCGTGTAAGGAGCCGCGACCTCGTATCGAGGCTGGAATGGCGGGCACGCGTGTTCGCCGGTTTGTTTTGACGCAATTCCGACGGAAATTTCACACTTTTCCCGGGGTTGCTCCGAAAGGGCGTTTGGGTGCAGCGATGACGAAATGGTCGCCGAATTCGTGGAGAGCAAAGCCGATCAAGCAGGTCCCGGCCTATCCGGATCCTGCCGCGCTCAAGGCCACCGAGGCCCAGCTTGCGACCTTCCCGCCGCTGGTTTTTGCCGGCGAGGCGCGCAAGCTGAAGAAGCAGCTGGCGGCGGTGGCCGCCGGCGAAGCCTTCCTGCTCCAGGGCGGGGACTGCGCCGAGAGCTTCGCCGAGCATGGCGCCGACAACATCCGCGACTTCTTCCGCGTCTTCCTGCAGATGTCGGTGGTGCTCACCTTCGCCGGCGCGCAGCCGGTGGTGAAGGTCGGCCGCGTCGCCGGCCAGTTCGCCAAGCCGCGCTCGTCCGATAACGAGACCAAGGCCGGCGTGACGCTGCCGAGCTATCGCGGCGACATCATCAACGGCATCGAGTTCGACGCAAAGTCGCGCATCCCGGATCCTGCGCGGCAGGAGATGGCCTACCGTCAGTCGGCCGCGACGCTCAACCTTCTGCGCGCCTTCGCGCAAGGCGGCTATGCCAGCCTGGAGAATGTGCATCGCTGGATGCTGGGCTTCGTCGCCGACAGCCCGCAGGGCGAGAAATACGGTGCGCTCGCCAACCGCATCACCGAGACGATGGAGTTCATGCGCGCGGTCGGCATCACCTCGGAAACCAATTTCGCGCTGCGCGAGACCGATTTCTACACCAGCCACGAGGCGCTGCTGCTCGGCTATGAGGAGGCGCTGACGCGCGTCGATTCGACCTCCGGCGACTGGTACGCGACCTCGGGCCATATGATCTGGATCGGCGACCGCACCCGCCAGCCGGATCACGCGCATATCGAATATTGCCGCGGCATCAAGAATCCGCTCGGCCTGAAATGCGGCCCGTCGCTGACGCCGGACGGTCTCATGGAACTCATCGACCTGCTCAATCCCGAGAACGAGCCGGGCCGCCTGACGCTGATCGCGCGCTTCGGCTCGGACAAGGTCGCCGAGCACCTGCCGAAGCTGGTTCGGGCGGTCAAGAAGGAAGGCCGCAACGTCGTGTGGTCGTCCGATCCGATGCACGGCAATACGATCGAGGCGGCGGGCTACAAGACGCGGCCGTTCGACCGCATCCTCAAGGAAGTGCAGACCTTTTTCGAGGTGCACCGCGCCGAAGGCACGCATCCGGGCGGCATCCATGTGGAGATGACCGGCAAGAACGTCACCGAATGCACCGGCGGCGCCCGCGCCATCACGGCGGAAGACCTGCAGGACCGCTACCACACCCATTGCGACCCGCGCCTCAACGCCGATCAGGCGATCGAGCTCGCCTTCCTCGTCTCGGACCTGCTCAAGAAGAGCCACCCGGTGCAGCACAAACAGGCCGCCATCGCCTGAACAGGACCTGATGCCGGATTATTATCGGAGGCGCTGGCGCGAAAGCCGGCGCCTTTTCAATTTGGGCAGGTAGGTTTCAGGCGCCGGCTATTCGGGGTCGGCTCATTCCGGATCGGGCGGTCCGGGAGGATTGCCCGGGAAGCTGGTTCTACCGGGCGGAATGACGGCAAAGTTGATCTCCAGGGGCGGTCCCTTGAGCGACCAGTTGAATGCCACCGTCTTGACCGGCAGACCGGCGGTCCAGGCCTCCTGTTGCGGAGAAAGTTTCCAGCCGCGCGGCCATACAAGCAGCATGCCCTGATCTCGCAGCCGCTGGTCCGTGATCCAGGGGGCGAGGCGCCTGTCGAGGGTCGTGAAGATCGAAGGCTGGTCCGGGGCTTCCAGTCCGGCAAGCCTGGCCGTGCCGTCGTCACCTCCGACGATGCCCAGCGGCGCGGATACCGCCTCGTGCCAGATTGCATCGGCCGTCAGCGAAATCGACCGCGCCGGCCAGCACATTGGCTGCAGGCGGCCGAGTATGTTGCAACTGGTCCAGCGGGTCGCCGCATAGGCGCTCGACACGCCGACCACGCATAGCAGCGCCAGCACCGCCAGCCGGCGCAATTCCGTTGGTCCCAGCCGCCGGCCCAGAAGCGCCATCGCCAGGACACCGATGAGATTGTACATCGTCGCGCCCCAGGCTTCGCCGGTGCCGGTAAACAGCGATGCGGCCATGATCAGGAGCGCCGGCCCCAGACCCATCCATGCCAGGTAGACAACCGCGCGCCGCTCGGGAGCAGGGTAGGCCAGCAAGGGGTCTTGCACGGGCCTGGGCTGTCGTCGCAACAGGCCGGAAATAGCCAGAACGACGGGAACAGCGGCAAGCCCGGCAAGCTGAACGCCGATATAGTAGAGCCGGGCGCGGTTGGCGATGACCCAGGCGTTACGATGCTCGGCATAGGTCAGCGGCAGGAAATCGAGGCGGACGAGTTCCACCGCCAACGGCGCCACGACGCCAAGAAAAACCGCGAGGCCGAGCCATGGCCATGGCGTGGCGAGCCGGCTTCGGGCACGGGTGTCGCACAAAATCCAGATGCCGCCGAAGGCCAGCAGCAGAGCCGTCGAGAACTTGGCATAGAGCCCAACGCCGGCAACGAGACCGAGGAAGAGCCACCAGCCCGGCCGCCCATCGCGCGCCGCGCGCCATAGCAGCCAAGAGGTCGCAGCCCAGAAAGGCATCTGCGCGTAGTCATGGTTGAATTGCGGGGTGGGCCAGCCGAAGAAATAGATCGCGGGCATCAGCAGCACGGCGGCGAGCGCGCGGGTCGGGCCCATCATGTCGCGCGCGAGCAGATAGACCAGGACGAAAGTCGTCGCGACCATCAGCTGCGACAGCATGTATTGCGGCCAGCGGAACGAGCCGGTCAGGAGATGGCTGATCTCGAGCAGCCAGCACGGGAGCTGCGGGTGCTTGTAGGTCAACAGCACCCATTCGCGACCCCACAGGAAACCTTCGACGACGTCGCGCGGCGGTCCAACATTGACGATCGCCGGCATCACGGTCCAGCAGGCGATCTGGATCAGGCACAAAAGCGCCAGCAAACGCCATGGATGCCGGACCAGGCTGTTCCACATCGAAGACAGGTTGCCTTCAGCCGCGGCCGCGACAGGCCAGACATGCACGGATTCGCTGGTTCTCGACATGCGGGCCTAAAATCACACCGGTGGATTGCTGAACAGTCCGATAGCAAAAGCTTACGAAAATGTATGCTGCCGCAACATTGTAAAGCCAAGATTGCTATGGAACCCGTCGCCGGCGCTTCGGGCAGGAACCGCCGGCCGATCATTGCCGGAGCCGGCCCAGGGGGCGCCGCCGTTCCAGCAATACAGGTGCCTCCATGCGCCACCAGCATGCCGTCATTCATTATCGCGGGCTCGATTTCTGGTCGGCGCGCGCCGCGGTTCTCGTCATCATCTGCCTGCAGCTTCTGGTCATCAACAACCTGTCCTTCGGTCCGCGCTGGCTGGCCCCGACGGTGGAAGCGGCGCTGCTGGTGCCCCTGTCGATCGCAACGGCCTGGACGCAAATGGCGACGCGCAAGGCAGTCGATCACGAGCATTGGTACGCGATCGGCCAATTGCGCCTCTATATCCGCCGCACGGCATTGGTGATGACCGGCGTCATCAGCATCATGAATTGCGGGTCGCTGGTTTACCTGGTGCGGGCGCTGCTGGAGGGGCATGCCGGCGCCGGCACGACGCTGCTCGTCGATGCGCTCAACATCTGGGTCACCAATGTGATTGTGTTCGCGCTCTGGTTCTGGAGCACCGATCGCGGCGGTCCGCCGACCTGCGGCCTGGTCAAGCGCGCGCAGGCGGATTTCCTGTTCCCGCAAATGACGCTGCCCGATCGCGAGATCCAGGGCTGGCTGCCGGGCTTCGTCGACTATGTCTTCCTGGCCTTCACCAATGCCACGGCGTTCTCGCCGACCGACACCTTGCCGCTCACGCAGCGCGCGAAGCTGCTGATGATGGCCGAAGCGATGATCTCGCTCTTGACGATCGCGCTTGTGGCGGCGCGGGCGGTCAACATCCTGGCCTAGCAGGAACTTCAGTGGCGCTCCCAGCGCATGACGGCCAGTCGCGGATCGGCAAAGGCGGTGCGCGAGAATTCGAGCCGCTTGTCCGGAAATTCACAGATCGCCTGGATGCCGAACGAGCCAATACGGATGCGCCAGGTCTGCGGCTCCAGCGGCTTCGGCCTGGCAAACCCCTTGCATGTCAACAGCGCGATGTTGGCGCCCTTGGGATCGCGCACCGAGCGATAGCGGATCGCCTGCATTTCGGCTTCGCGGGCGACATCGGCGATCGCCTGGCAGGCGGTGTAATCGGTGGGCTGGGTCCAGGCCTTCTCGTCGCGATCGAGCGGCGGCCGTGCCAGGTCGATCGCGCGATCGCATTTTATCGCGGCGGCGAAGGCGGTGTATTCCGCGGCGTCGTTCGGCCATGGCGTCGCTGGCGATTCCGCGAAGAACAGCAAGCGGTAGAAGGCCATTTCCGCCACCGCCGTCAGCACCGTCTCGGCGGCATAGTAGACGCCTTTGGTCTTGCCGGCGCGGCGGAAGCGCGAGCCGTACGGGTAGACGGAGCCATAGCGAAAAGGCGTCGCCAGCAGGTAATGGAGATGGCGGCATTCCATCGGGATCTGCGGCTTGGTGTCCTCGATGAGGTCCTCCAGCAGCGCCTGCTCGTCGAGCGTGTCGACGAGCTTGAGGGTCGAGACACGGTGCTGCGCCTCGACCATCCGCCAGTACTTGCCTTCGAGCTTGACGGCCTCAGACGAGAGCGCGCCGGGAGTCCAGGTAGGCAATGACATCGACAAGTCCGGCAATCGTCAGGATTTTCTCGAGCGGCGTGCCGTCGAGCGTGGTGTTGGGGCTCTTCAGCCACGCCCGGGCGACGGTCTCGTCGCCGCCGACGATGGCGTCAAGCGAGCGGAACAGGCGAACGAACAGCACCGCCAGCTCGAACGGCTTGGTACCGCGTTCAAGCAGGAATTCCTGCCGGCGCATGCGCGAGACCGTCGCTTCCGACACGCCGATGACCAAAGCGAGCGTCCTGGCGGTGATGTCGAGCAGGTCGGCCGCGCGCAGCGTGGCCTTGGTGATGACGGCGTTTTCGGCCGCCGTCGCGGCCGCGACTGGACGTTGCATGAGCGCACCCTTTTCATTTCTGTGGAAAATATAGTCCACAAAAATTCGTCTGGAAAGGGGCGTGTCAGTCTTTCTTGTAAAGCAGCCAGCCCTTGGCGGGGCGGCCCGCCGTCGTCGAATGCCTGGTGACCCGGTTGCGGCCGCCGACCTTGGAGCGGTAAAGTGCCCGGTCCGCCTTGGTGTAGAGGTCTTCGGGGTTTTCCGCCTCCGAAGCCATGCAGATACCCAGCGATACGGTAACGGTGCCGTAGTTGATGCCGCTCTGGCTGCTGGCGAACAGGGTCTGCTCGATCAGCGCGCGGATGCGCTCGGCGATCTCGTAGGTGGCTTCCTCGCTGGCGCCCTCGACGATAAGCGCGAATTCCTCGCCGCCGGTGCGCGCGACAAATATGTCGGAACGCACGCTGGACTGGAAGATCTCGGCGATGATCTGCAGGATCCTGTCGCCGACCGGGTGGCCATAGCGATCATTTATGTCCTTGAAATGGTCTATATCGGCAAGGATCAATGCGTTGAACAGGATGCCGCGATTGCTGTTGTAGATCCGGGTGATCTCCTTGTCGAAGGCGCGGCGGTTCCACAGCTGCGTGAGCGGGTCGGTGTCGGCGAGCCGCTTGTATTCCTCGAGCTTCGACTTGACGCTTTCAAGCTCGGCCGTCTTTTCGCTGAGCGTGCTGGCGATCTGGCGGCCGTGGTCGATCGTCGAGCTGGTGGCGGCCGACATCGCGCCGGCGATCTTTTGCAGGAACTCTTGCGAGAGCAAGCTGCGATTGCTTAGGCCGCTCGAGGTCTCGTCGAGGATGCGGCCGTACTTCTCGATATGCGAGTGCTCGCTGCGCAACAGCGTGGCAATATCCTCAAGCTCCTTGGCCACCATCTCGCGGGCGTGCTCGACGATGGCGGGGCCGTGATGCTGCGGGAAGAAAGTCCGCCCGATGCGATCGAGATCCTCCTGCGTCGGACGGTTGCTCAACGAGACGACGGCAAGACTGAGTTCGTGATTGCTGCCGCTCAGCGCCTCGTAGAAGATTTCATAGTTGCGCGGCAGGCCGAGCACGCCGAGCTGTCGCATCGTCCCCACGACGGTGCTGGCGATGTCGGTATTCCTGTCGATCGGAACGGCTGCCGGCTGCATGTTGTGTTCACTTCCCCTTCAGTGCGACCGGAGACCTGCCACCGCCGGGAGTCGCTTACGCGGGGATTTGAATCAGAATTGCGGTTGCGATAGCGCGTCCCCAACACGACCATTGCTTGTGGGAAGCATAAATGCGGTCCCGCTAAAGTTTCCTTAATAGCCGGCATTTCCTCATTGTCTTTGCTACCACAGGGTGCAAAGCGGGTGCAGGCGCGGCTTCTGAAACGCGTCGCTCCGGTGTCGCATTTGCCGGTGCCCAGCCATTTCAAAACTGAAATTCTATCCCGCAAGAACGGGACAGATGATGTCGACGGAGACCGGAATGGAAGACAACCATAGCGGATCGTGCCTGTGCGGGGCGGTGCGTTTCAGGACGAGCGGGCCGTTGCGCGGCGTCGTCTATTGCCACTGCTCGCAGTGCCGCAAGCAGAGCGGGCATTTCTACGCGGCGACCAATGTTCCAGATGCCAATATCGCGATTACCGGCGCGGAAAACCTCACCTGGTACGAAGCCTCCGATTTTGCCAAGCGCGGCTTTTGCAAGACATGTGGATCGGCGCTGTTCTGGAAGCCAAGGGACAACGCGTATGTGTCGGTTCTGGCCGGGTCTTTCGACGAACCGACGAGCCTACAGGGCGACTGCCACATCTTCGTCAGCGACAAGGGGGACTATTATTCGATCGAGGATGGGTTGCCGCAGTTCGAGAAATCGACGCCGTCGATAAAGATCGCGGACGGATGAATTTTGCGGCGGCTGCCTTATTCCCTTGATCCCGCCATTGCGATATCCCCCTGCCGGTGACTCGAAACGGGGCTGGGCATGCAGCGGCTGATCGACGCTTTCATCAATTCGGTGCGGGCTTTCCGCAAGCTTGCTGCACATGAGAAGGCATTCCAGCAGGAGCTGTTGCTGCTTGCGCTCGCCTTGCCGGCAGGCTGGTTCATCTCGGTCTCCTGGCGCGGCTATGCCCTGCTCATCGGCGCCGTGCTGCTCCTGATCATGATCGAAGTGCTCAACACCGGCATCGAGGCGGCCTGCGACGCGATCTCGCGCGAGTTCCACATCGACATCCAGCTTGCCAAGGATTGCGGCTCGCTGGCGGTGCTGATTTCGATCGTGCTCGCCGGCGGCGTCTGGGGCATCGCTCTCATCGAACGCCTTGTCGGCGCGCCGATCTGATCCTCGCGGATTGATCACGATCCCGCCCGGTCTTCCCTGGCGCGTTCGCGCTTCGCGAAGTGATGGGCTACCAACCAGGCGACCACGGCGATAACGATGCCGACGCCCAGGGCGATGACCAGGCGCTCATGGCGAGCAAACGCCTGGCCCACGATTTCCTCCGCGCCGAGGCCGAAGACATAGCCTATGCCGCTGAACAGGGCCGCCCAGGCCGCGGACGAGATGGCATTCAGGATGACAAAACGCGGCATCGACACGGTCGACAGGCCGGCAGCGATGCCGCCGACCAGGCGCATGCCGTAGATATAGCGGTTGGTCAGCACGAAAATGTTGGGATGGGTGTTGAGCAGGCGGTAGGCGCGGCTGAAGCCCGGACGCCTGCGCAACAGTCTCACATAGCGATGTTCGGCGAAGCTGCGCCCCATGATGAAGAAGAAGGTGTCGCCGGCGAAGGCGCCGACAAAGGCGGCGAGGAAAGTCTGCCACAACACGAAAACATGCTGATGAGCGAAGAAACCGCCGAGGATGGCGGCGCTTTCGCCTTCGGCCAGGCAACCCAGGAAGACCGCGATCAGCCCGTATTGCTCGATGAGGTGGTGGATGGTCTCGCTCATTCTGTTGCGGGCCGCGGGGACAGTTTTTCGTCGATGCGCCTGATCTGCTCGGCCATGCGCAGGATTTCGTCACGCATGCCGACGATCTCGCTATGGCGCAGTTCGTCGAGCTTTTCATGCAGGGCCATGATCTCGATCTCGGCCTTCAGATTGACCTCGTAGTCATGGGCCGCGTCGATGCGGTCGCGCTCGGTCTGGCGGTTCTGCGACATCATGATCACCGGCGCCTGGATCGCCGCCAGCATCGACAGAACAAGGTTGAGGAAGATGAAAGGGTAGGGGTCGAAGGCGTCGCGCGTGAGCAGCCAGGCATTGCCGGCAGTCCAGACAACAAGAAAGGCCAGGAAGCTCAGGATGAAGGACCAGGAGCCGCCGATCCTGGCAATGGTGTCGGCAATATGGTCGCCATAGGTCTCGTGGAAGGCCACGGCCTTGTTGGTGTTGCGCGTGATGGTGGTGCGCTCGAGGGTCGACTGGAGCACGCGGCTCTCGAGCGGACCGAAACCGTCCGGCTTTCGCTTGAGCAGGCGGTTCGCCATATCTTCGACGATCTTGTTCATTTGTCCTCTCCTTCGCAGGGCGTCGATAGAGGTAGAGGCTGCCGGGCCGGACGTGAAGTGATAGATTGCGGCGAACAGGCGAGGACAACGATGCTCGAATTCCAGAAAATCCATGCGCGGGCGGCAAAGCGCAAGGGCGGGGAGGCCGTGTTGGCGCGGTTGCTCGGCCCGGCGCCTGACAACACTGCGGTGGCGAAAATCCCTGACGACCGCATTCTCTCCACCATGGCCGAGCGCATTTTCGCCGCCGGCTTCGTGTGGCGCGTCATCGAACAGAAATGGCCGGGTTTCGAAGAAGCGTTCCTTGGCTTCGAGCCGAAGCGGCTGTTGTTCCAGCCGGACGACTTCTGGCACGAACTGTCGTCCGACAGCCGCATCGTGCGCAATCCGCAGAAGATCAAATCGGTGCGCGACAATGCCGCTTTCGTCGATCGCGTCTCGAAGGAGAATGGCAGCTTCGGCAAATTCATCGCCTCCTGGCCGGCGGACGATCAGGTCGGCCTGACCGCTTATCTGGCCAAGCATGGCAGCCGGCTCGGCGGCAACACCGGACAGTATTTTCTGCGCTGGATGGAATGGGACACATTTGTCGTCTCCACCGACATGGCGGCGGCCTTGCGCGATGCCGGCCTCGATATCGCCGAAAATCCGACCTCGAAGCGGGATCTCGACAAGATCCAGGCACAGATCAACCGATGGTCGGCCGAGACCGGCCTGCCGCGCCGCCACATCTCGCGCATCCTGGCGATGTCGATCGGTGAGAACCGGTCGGCAGAGGCGTTGCGCGAGTACATGGGCGATTAGTCAGGATACGATCTGCGATCGATCCCAAGTGGCACAAGCAATCGCCATTGCGGGGCGATTTCAGCCACGCTAAATCCGTTCCATGACCAAGACCGCTCCCGATATCCTGCGCATCGCCGTCGCCCAGCTCAACCCGACCGTCGGCGACGTCGCCGGCAACCTCGCCAAAGCGCGCGAGGCGAGGGCGGACGCGGCGCGCCAGGGCGCCGATCTGGTGCTCTACACCGAGCTCTTCCTCGCCGGTTATCCGCCGGAAGACTTGGTGCTGAAGCCTTCCTTCCTGAAGGCTTGCGAGAAGGCGGCCGAGGATTTCGCCAAGGACACGGCCGACGGCGGCCCCGGCGTCATCATCGGCACGCCGCTGAAGCGCAAGACCGGCACGCATAATTCCATCGTCTTCGCCGACGGCGGCAAGATCATCGCCGAGCGCTACAAGCTCGATCTGCCGAATTATGGCGAGTTCGACGAGAAGCGCGTGTTCCAGGCCGGACCGGAGCTGCAGGGGCCGGTCAATTTCCGCGGCGTGCGCATCGGCGTTCCGATCTGCGAGGACATCTGGGGCGACGTCGCCGTCTGCGAGACGCTGGCCGAGAGCGGCGCCGAGATCCTGATGGTGCCGAACGGCTCGCCCTATTACCGCGCCAAGATCGACGTCCGCCATCAGGTCGTGATCCGCCAAGTCATCGAAACCGGCTTGCCGATGATCTACGCCAACCAACTCGGCGGGCAGGACGAGCTGATCTTCGACGGCGCGTCGTTTGCTATAGGTTCCGACAAGACGCTCGCCTTCCAGATGAGCCAGTTCGAGGACGCGGTCGACGTCACCACCTGGAAGAGAAAGGGAGACACCTGGGTCTGCTCGGAAGGCCCGATGTCGAAGATCCCCGAGCGCGAAGAGGCCGATTATCGCGCCTGCATGCTCGGCCTGCGCGACTACGTCAACAAGAACGGCTTCAAGAACGTGGTGCTCGGCCTTTCCGGCGGCATCGACTCCGCGATCTGTGCGGCTTTGGCCGTCGATGCGCTGGGCGAAGAGCGGTTGCGCACCGTCATGATGCCCTATCGCTACACGTCGAAGGATTCGCTGAAGGACGCCGAAGACTGCGCCAGGGCGCTGGGCTGCCGCTACGACATCGTGCCGATCTCCGAGCCGGTCGAAGGTTTCAAGCATGCGCTGACCCAGCTCTTCGAAGGCACCCAGGAAGGCATCACCGAGGAGAACCTGCAGAGCCGCGCGCGCGGCACGATCCTGATGGCGATCTCCAACAAGTTCGGCTCGATGGTGGTCACCACCGGCAACAAGAGCGAGATGTCGGTCGGCTACGCCACGCTTTACGGCGACATGAATGGCGGCTTCAACCCGATCAAGGATCTCTACAAGATGCAGGTCTATGCGCTGTCGCGCTGGCGCAATTCGCATGTGCCGCCGGGCGCGCTCGGACCCTCCGGCGAGGTGATCCCGAACAACATCATCGACAAGGCGCCGTCGGCGGAGCTGCGCGAAAACCAGACCGACCAGGATTCGCTGCCGCCCTATCCGGTGCTGGACGACATTCTCGAATGCCTGGTGGAGAACGAGATGAGCGTCGACGACATCGTCGCGCGCGGCCACGACCGGGCCACGGTGGCACGCGTCGAGCACCTGCTCTATATCGCCGAATACAAGCGCCGCCAGGCGGCGCCCGGCGTCAAGATCACACGGAAGAATTTCGGCCGCGACCGCCGTTATCCGATCACCAACCGGTTCCGGGACCGCGGCTAATCCGCGAGATTGCGCCGCGCATGCAGGATATTGAAATCAGTTTCGACCTGTCGCGGATCGATTTCCGGGCAACCTCCGACCAGCTCATGCAAAGCTATTGGGGAGCGTCACGAACCGACGAGGCGAACCGTCGTGCCTTCGACAACTCGCTTTGCGTCGGCGCCTATCTCGACGGCAGGCAGGTCGGCTTCGCCCGCGCGATCACCGACTATACGGTCTTTGCCTATGTCGCCGACGTCATCATCTGGCCGGAGCATCGCGGGCGGGGGATCGGCAAGCGGCTCGTCCAGGCGTTGATCGATCACCCTGAGGTCGCGTCGGTGGCGCATTGGAGCCTGTCGACCAACGATGCCCACAGCCTCTACGAGAAGTTCGGCTTCAAGGCGTCGACCGATGGACGCTACATGCGCTTCGATCGCAAGCCGACAGCCTGACAAGGAACGCCGGAGCAACGCCGTTGTTGCAAATTCGCCTCAGTGCTTGGACCAGATGCCATTTCCGTGACGGGCCGACTTGGCGATCGGCTGATGCCTTCCTATAAGGACGTCTCCGCGATTCCCTTCCGGGAGGACCGTATGGCAGGATTTTACATCGTTACGCGAGGCCGCGAAGCCTAGGTCTGCTCAGGCTTTCCGAAGATTGATCGGAAAGCTGGATGCAGGAGAGGTATTTGCCGCTGCCGGTCGCCGCTTTCGGGCGGGCGGCCTACCATACTGAACCTCCCGCTTTTCCGAGACGCCGCAACGCGCGGACGCGGGTTTTCCAATTTGATTTTACCGGGACCGGGCTCATTGGCGCCTGGATGACATCATGGCTCGTTTCAAGATCGATCTGCGCGCAAGCGCCTTTCGCAGTGTGCTTGGTTTTACGTTCAGTCACTGGCGTCACCAGCCGTGGCGGCTTTCGCTCATCATGGGCGCCTTCCTGCTCTCGACGCTCGCCGACGTATTGACACCCTTTTACTCAGGCCGCCTGGTCGATGCGGTGGCCAGCGGCGCCGGAACCGACGCAGTCGCCTGGAATGCGGCGATGACGGCGTTCTCGACCCTGATGGCGCTGGCGCTGGCCGGCGTCGTGCTGCGCAATGTCGCCTTCCTGTGGATCGTCGAGCTGACGCTGAAGATGATGTCGGACATCGCCGCCGATGCCTTCCATCGGGTGCAGCGCTTCTCGACGGACTGGCACGCCAACAGCTTTGCCGGATCGACGGTGCGCAAGATAACGCGCGGCATGTGGGCGCTGGACCTGCTCAACGACACGATCCTGATCGCGCTTCTGCCGTCGGTCGTCATGCTCGTCGGTTCGACGCTGCTGCTCGGCTGGTTCTGGCCGCTGATGGGGGCAGTGGTGGCGGCCGGCTCGGTGCTGTTCATCGCGGTCACGGCGATGCTGTCGCTCGGCTATGTCGCGCCTGCCGCGCGGCTCGCCAACAGCTGGGACACGCGGCTGGGCGGCTCGCTGGCCGACGCGGTGAGCTGCAATGCCGTCGTCAAGGGCTTCGGCGCGGAGGCGCGCGAGGAAGCGCGGCTGGCGCGCGTCGTCGCCAAATGGCGCCTGCGCACCGGCCGCACCTGGATGCGCGGTACCGCGAACGGAACCACGCAAGGGGCGCTGCTGCTCCTGATGCGTGCGGCGGTGATCGGTCTTGCTCTCATGCTGTGGGCCTGGGGCCAGGCAAGCGCCGGCGACGTCGCCTTCGTGCTGACCTCGTTCTTCGTGCTGCAGGGCTATCTGCGCGACATCGGCACGCATATCCGCAACCTGCAGCGCTCGATCAACGACATGGAGGAACTGGTCGACTTCCAGTCCGAGCCGCTCGGCATCGAGGACCGGCCCGGTTCCCAGCCGATCCGGATCACCGATGGGCACATCGCCTTCGACAAGGTGACGTTCCACTACGGCAGTCACCTTCTGCCGCTCTACCGCGATTTCTCGGTCGATATCGCGGCCGGCGAGCGTGTTGGATTGGTCGGGCATTCGGGCTCGGGCAAGACGACCTTCGTCAAGCTGATCCAGCGGCTTTACGATGTGAACGCTGGGCGGATTCTGATCGACGGCCAGGATATCTCGCAAGTCGAGCAGGCGTCGCTGCGCGGCCAGATCGCCATCGTCCAGCAGGAGCCGATCCTGTTCCACCGCTCGCTTGCCGAGAACATCGCCTATGCCAGGCCCGGCGCCAGCCAGATCGAAATCGAGCATGCGGCCAAACTCGCCAGCGCGCATGATTTCATCACCAACCTGCCCAAGGGATATGGAACCCTGGTCGGCGAGCGTGGCGTGAAGTTGTCGGGCGGCGAGCGTCAGCGCGTGGCGATCGCCCGCGCCTTTCTGGCCGACGCGCGCATCCTGATCCTGGACGAGGCGACGTCGAGCCTGGATTCGGAATCGGAAGTGCTGATCCAGAGGGCGATGGAGCGGTTGATGATCGGGCGCACGACCCTGGTGATCGCGCACCGGCTCTCGACGGTGCGGGCGCTCGACCGGCTGCTGGTCTTCGATCGCGGGCGTATCGCCGAGGAAGGTTCGCATGACGACCTGATCAGGCTGAACGGCGGCATCTACCGGCGGCTGTTCGAGCGTCAGGCGCTCGAATTGACCAAAGGCCTCGTCGCCTGAGGGAAGGGACTGTGCCCGGCTCCGGCCGGGCGCAGCCGGAGCGTGGTCTTCGGAGTGATATGCCTGCCAACTCGACAGTTACAACCGCCTTCACGTTATGCGGATATGGCTGCATAATGTGCTATTAAAGTTTCTTTCTATACATTGAATATTTTAGTAATTGCTTTCTTGAAGTTGATCGTCTCCCGCTTTTTGAAGCAACATTCGTCGTATATTTACAGAAAAGCAAATCGGATATGATAGGCGCTGGCCTCCAGGATTTTTTGTTTCTGTAGGAATACCGGTTGAACGGAGATTTTCTTTGGGAAGCATGACCGGCCCGCGAAAAGTGGCCGCGCCGTCGACGCTGGAATCCCAGCATGGCTCGGTTCGGCCTTTGGCCGCCAGGGATCTCGAGCACGTCGCCGCGCTGTTCCTGATGAAGTTCCGCCATCGTCGCCTCCAGCGCGATCGCGCGATCGCGCAGACGGCCGACTACATGAGGGAGCTTTACCTTGATGGGGATGAGAGCAAGGCCCTTGTCCAGATCGATCCGCAGGGCCGCCTAGGTGGCTTCATGGGCGTTCTGAAAGCCCGCTACGAGCTCAACGGAAGCGTATTGAACGCGGCCATCATCGGTCCCTTCATGACCGACTCAAATACCGATCACGGTTGGGCCGGGCCGCAATTGCTGCGTACCCTGCATCAAGGCGAATTCGATCTCTACCTGACCGACTCCGCCAATCGCACATCCTTGGCCTTCGCGCGTCCGATGAAGTATCAGCTCCTGCCGGTGCACTGCCTGGAATGGACCTGTGTTTTCCGGCCGGGCGCCATGGCCGCCGCCGCGCTGCGCCGTAAATGGCCCGGGCTGCCCCGCCTTGCGCTCGATCCCTGCGTGAGAGCATTCGACGCTCTTGCAAGAAGAAGGTTCGAGCCATCGGCCCAGCATTCGTCTTCCCAACGGATCCACCGGGAGCCGATCGATGCGGTCCGATTTGCGGAGCGACTGCCAATCCTCATGACCGATTACTCCCTGCGACCGAGTTGGAACGACGGCGAGTTGCCGCGGCTGCTTGCGCTGGCGGCCGAGAAGCGAGCCGACGGGCCACTTCATTTCGGTGGGACCTACGACGAAACGGGCAAGATGCTGGGCTGCTACGCTTTTTATGGCCAGGCCGGCGGCGTCGCGAACCTGCTGCAAATCCAGGCGTCCGGATCCCACTGGGGCGCGACGCTGGATGCTCTCATCGCGGCGGCGCGGGATATGGGTTGCGTGGGCATTGCCGGGCAGTCCCAGAGCCGTTTCATGCCGCAGCTCTTCGGCCACCAGCATGTGTTCTTCCGCTATGCCGGGGGAACGATGGTCCGCTCGCGCATTGCCGAGGTCGCGGAAGCGGTCCGCTCCGGCGACATCTTCATCGGCGGATTGATGGGCGATCGTTGGACCCGGCTCAGTTCCGATGATTTCGGCCGCGTCTGACGGATTTTTCCGATCCGACGCAACCCGGGCGGAGCGCTAACGCGACGTCGCCGAGCCCGCTACGGCGAAGTCGCCGAGCTTTAACGCTCCGCGCTTTCCTGAAATTGCTTTGAATCAGGCGAATTTGCGCGGCGTGGCGCAAAAGCTGGCGATGATCTGGCAAAGGTCGGGTTCGTTGATCATGCGGACGGCTTCGTTCGGGCCAACCCATTTGCGCGTTCGTGCGCGCTTTTCTTTCCAGCGATCCGCGACACGGTCGACATGCAGCGGAAAGACCAGGACCTCGCAAGGCACTTCCTCGCCGGAGGCGAGGACCTTGGCATAGAAATAGCGACCGGCTTCAAGATGCGATACCTTGCCGCGCAACCCGGCTTCCTCGCCTGCTTCACGGGCAGCCGCCTCGCAAAGCGGCTCCCTAGCCTCCGGCCAGCCCTTGGGCAGCACCCAGCGCCCGGTGTCGCGGCTGGTGATCAGCATGATCTCGACGCCGTTCTCGCCTTCGCGCCACGGCAAGGCGGCAACCTGCAGGCGACAAGGCGCGACGCCGAAGAGCCGCCGGACTCTTTCGGCCACTTGGTTGTGGGTCGTTGGCCTCGTCAACATGGTAAGAAGCTGCCCCAAGCCTCCAGAATCGTTTTGCCACCTTACGAATCTTAGGGCGAATTGTGGGCTTTAAAAGTAAAAAACTTCACTCAGCCGGAAAAACCCACCAGAAAAAGTCAGTCTCGCAAAGTAGTCGTGCCCGCCAACCCGACTACGCGACGCCGTTTGAGGCAGATTCTCTGGAAAATACGATGGCCGTTCAGCCGGCGTGATCGTCCGCGATCGGCTTCTGATAAGTGAAGCCCATGTCCCAGGGAAAGTAGATCCAGGTGTCCTGGCTGACCTCGGTGACGAACGTGTCGACCAGCGGCCGACCCTTCGGCTTGGCATAGACGGTGGCGAAGTGCGCCTTGGGCATCATGGCGCGCACGATACCGGCCGTCTTGCCGGTGTCGGTCAGGTCATCGATGATGAGCACGCCGGCCCCGTCATCGGCGAGCAGCGGCGGCGAAATCTCCTTGAGGACCTGCAACTGACCCTGGCTGGTATAGTCATGATAGGAGGCGACGCACACCGTCTCGATGACGCGGATGCCGAGCTCGCGCGCGATGATGGCCGCGGGCACCAGGCCGCCGCGGGTGATGCAGACGATTGCTTTCCACTGTCCCTTGTTGGCGCCGGACAGCCGCCAGGAAAGCGCGCGGGCATCGCGGTGGAACTGGTCCCAGGAGACGGGAAAGGCTTTTTCGGGAAGGGACATGGTTCGCACTCCGCAAGGCGCGCCGTGGCGCGCAAAAACACTGGAATGCAGGCGGAATTAGCCGGAAAGCGCCAGGCTTGGCAAGGGCAGGGCCGGCGATGGCTGTGGACTCAGGAAATACACCCTAACGCGACAGGAAAGCCGCCACGTTCGTGGTGCGCAGCACCGTGCGGGTGACCCCGCCGAACAGAAGCTGGCGCAGCCAGGAGTGGCTGTATGCGCCTAGCACCAGAAGATCGGCGCCCGATTCCGCGATCCTGGCTTGAATCATGTCGTCGACCGAGGTGCCGCCGGATTTCTGCACGCAGACGCTGACATTGGCGCCGTGGCGAGACAGCGCCGCGGCGATCTCGGCGCCGGCGGCTTCCGGAGATTCCTCCAGCGTCTCCGGCGGATCGATGACGAGAATGTCGGTCTTGTCGGCCTCGGCGATGAAGGGCAGGGCATCGAACGCCGCGCGGGCCGCTTCCTTGCTGCCGTTCCAGGCAAGCAGCACACGTCTGAAGGTGGTGACCAGCGGTCCGCCATGGGGCACGACCAGCACCGGCCGGCCGGCGTCGTAGACCAGCGTGTCGACGTCCGCGCTCGGGTCGCCGCCGGCATCGCGTTGCGCGGCGATGATCAGATCGGCGGCGCGCACGCTCGATATGCCGGTCAGCGCGCTGTCGCCGGAGAAGCTCTCCAGGCTTCGCCATTCGAAGGACAGGCCGGATTCCTCCATCCGCTGCAGGAAATAGGCCTGCAATTTGTCGGCGCGTTCCTTGTTCATCTCGGCCGAGACCTGCAGGAATTCGGTATCCGGGAAGCCGGTGGCCGACGTGTAGGGCACGGGAAGCGCCTCGGCATGGATGCCGACGAGGTGGCTCTCGAACCTGTCGGCAAGCGGAAGAGCGCAATCGAGCACGCGCGCGGCGTCCTGTTCGTTCTGCAAAATGGCGACGATCGTCTTGAAGCGCATGACCGGTCCCTCGACGTCTTGACTGCGCATCCGCGCGGCAAAGGGAACGCCTCAGCGCGTTGACTGGTTCCAGCCGAACCGGCCGGTCAGTCCGCTTCGGCGAGCCCCGCCACCATCGCCTCGACGTCCTTGCGGGCAGCCTCGAGGGCTTCCCCGCTGCGGGCGCGGACGACCAGTTCGGTCCAGAACTTGCCGTCGCCATATTTGGGGTACGAGCCGATGATGGTGTCGGGATGCGCTTTTTGGATATCGGCCAGCGGGCCGCCGATCAGGCCTTCGCCGAACGGGCAATGCACGGTGGCCGACAGCATTTTTGTGCCGGCCTTGAGCGTCGGCACCACATTGTCGAGCATGGCCTGGAAGATCGACGGCACGCCGGCCATGACATGGACGTTGCCGATGCGGAAACCCGGCGCGACGGAGACGGGATTGTCGATGTGGTCGGCGCCGCGCGGCATGCGCGCCATGCGCTTGCGCGCTTCGGTGAATTCGATGCCGCGCCCGGCATAACTTGCCTCGAGCAGCGCGTAGGCCTTGGCGTCGTATTCGCAGGGCACGCCGAAGGCCTTGGCGATGGAGTCGGCGGTGATATCGTCATGCGTCGGGCCGATGCCGCCGGTCGTAAAGACATAGGTATAGCGGGCGCGCACGGCATTCACCGCGGCAACGATCTCGTCCTCCTCGTCGGGGACGATGCGCACTTCCTTCAGGTCGATGCCGATCGCGGTCATGATGTCGGCGAGGTGGCCGATGTTCTTGTCCTTGGTGCGGCCGGAGAGGATTTCGTCGCCGATGACGAGCATGGCGGCGGTGACGATTTCAGGCATGGAAGGGCTCCGGCGCAAAAGGTCGCCTGAGATAACGCGGCCGGCGGCCGGCCGCAATGCGAAAGCCGGATATCCGCTTGTGGCGGCGGCCGTTGCGGATATGGTGCGGTCGGTCGGCCTGGGGTGAATGCATGCTGATAACGATTGTCTCGTGGCTGGTTGCCGGCTTGCTCGTTGCGGTGGCCATCGTCGTGCTTGCCCTGATGGTTGCGACCTGGCGGATCGCGGCAAACGCCGAGAGACTGGTGCCGGCTTGCGGGAAATTCGTCGAGATCGACGGCAACCGCATCCACTATGTGGAAGAGGGCGACGGCAGGCCAATCGTCTTTGTGCATGGGCTCGGCGCCCAACTCCACCATTTCCGCCACACGCTGTTCGGGCGCTTCGGCGCCGGCTACCGGCTGATCGCGCTCGACCGGCCGGGCTCCGGCTATTCGGTTCGGGCAAGCGGCGCCACCGGCCGGCTGCCCGAACAGGCGGACATCGTGCGGCGCTTCATCGAGGAATTGCGCCTGGAGCGGCCTTTGGTCGTCGGCCATTCGCTCGGCGGGGCCATCGCGCTTGCGCTTGCGACCGGGCATCCGACTGCGATTTCCGGCATTGCGCTGCTCTCGCCGCTGACGCATCTGGAAGCGACGGGTCGTGAGGGATTTGACCTGCTCTATGTTCCGTCCCGGCCGCTGCGCCGCGTCCTGGCCCATACGGTGGCGATACCGCTCGGCCTTCGCTACGCGCAGCCTACGCTGCGGTTCATTTTCGCGCCGCAAGCGGTTCCTGTGGACTACATGATCGGCGGCGGCGGATGGCTCGGCTTGCGTCCGTCCCACCATTTCGCCACGTCCACCGATGTCGTAGCCGTGGAACGGGACCTTGGCCAAATTGAAAAGCGCTACCGCGAAATAGCGGTACCGGCAGGCATTCTGTTCGGCACCGGCGACCAGGTGATCGGCGAGGCCGTGCATGGCCAACCGATGCTGGACAAGATCGAAGGCCTCGACTTTGAACGGGTCGAAGGTCTCGGCCACATGCTTCAATTTGCAGACCCGGAACGGGTCGTCGGCTTTATCCAGCGTATCGCCGAGCGCGCCTTCGCCAAGGTGGATTGATTTCGGCCGGCGGCTACGGCAATGCCTCGCGGCTCTTCACGCGGCGTCACGCAAAAGTGTCGGACATTCTGTCCCACCCGGAATTTCCAGGGGAACCTTCCCACCCAGCCCAGGGTTTCGTTTTTGTCGCTGTGGGGCAGCGGTCCCACGAATTTTGCGATCAAGAGAATGGAGAAATCCGATGCTTACAAGACTTATTGCAGCTTCGGCGCTGGTGCTGGCCATGGGTGGCGCGGCCATGGCGCAGTCATCCGACGACGACTGGTGGTGGTGGCACCGCGACCACCGTCCCGAGGCGAGCACTCAGGTGGATCCCTATACCACAGGCAGCATCAACGGAGGCTCTGGGCTGACCACCTACGGCAGCACCGGCGCCATCGGGCCGTGCGCTGACACCACACCCGGTCCGGATGCCAACTCGCAACAGAACGTCAACGACCATTATTGCGGAAAGTAGCGCCGCATAGCCACCGGTGACCGGCATGAGGCCCGTAGGGCCTTGCCGGTCGCGGGGCAGTTCAATTCTTAATCGGAGACTTCGGTCTGCGGCCGGTCGCGGCCATCGGCAAGCTCGTCATGCCACTTGCCTTCGGCGTCCTCATATTGGATGCCGTCGGTGGTGCCGGCAACCTGCTGCTCGGACGAGGCGATCTCGGCGGCGCGCAGCGCCTCTTGGTGCGTGCGGAAAGTCTCGGAAAACGTCGAGCCGACCTTATAGGCCCAGCCGCCATCATGCTCGACGATCTTGTAAGTCAGCTTCGCCATGGAATCCTCCGGTTAAGAAGCCCGCTCAATGCAGCTTTCCGTCGGGCAGCCTGTCGTCGGGAACCAGAACTTCCGATTCCCTGGCCGCCTCGACAAGGGCGCGACGTGCGTCCGCTGTCGAACGATAACCTTCTAGCGCTTTGAGGCAAGTGTCGAGAGCATCACGATGGCGATCGCCGCGATTGAGCGGCCAAACGGTCATCAGGCACTCGGCGGCTTCTCGGGTGCTGCTTATCTGGCGGTATTTGCCGACATGGCCGAGCTCGACCACCACCGGCTTTTCAAAGGGTTTGTTGTCCATCATGGCCGCCAACGTAAAGCGGCCAAATTGGTTGCAGTTGTGGCGAGGATCCTGCGCCCAAACGTCTCAGGACCCTGCCGATTTCCGGCATTGTTTTGACGCAATTCCGGATGGAAGGCTACGGCGAAGTCGCCGAGCCTAACCGTTCACACTTTTCCTGGAATTGCTTTAGCCGGCGGCCTTCATCCAATGCCGCATCGTCGTCACCGAGCGCGCCAGCTGCGGCGCCGGATGGATTTCCTCGCCGAAGGCCGCCGCCGCGCGCCAGCCCCAACGCGGGTCGGCGAGGAATGCACGCGCCAGCGCCACCATGTCGGCATGACCGTCGGCAACGATCGCCTCGGCCTGGCTCGGGTCGTCGATCAGTCCCACGGCGCGCGTCGGGATGCCGGCGCCCTTGCGCACGGCTTCCGCCAGATGCACCTGGTAGCCGGGGCCGGGCGGCACCTGCTGCAGGGGCGAATTGCCGCCGCTGGAGCAGCACAAATAGGCGATGCCCTCGGCCTTCAGCGCCTTGGCCACCTCGATCGCGTCCTCGACGTCGAAACCGCGGTCGACCCATTCCTTCACTGAAAGGCGCGCGCCCAGCATCATGGACGGGGCAGCCTTCCTCACCGCCCTTGCGATTTCGACCGCGAAGCGCATGCGGTTTTCCAGCGACCCGCCCCAGCGGTCCGTCCGCTGGTTGGAGAGCGGCGAAAGGAACTGGAAGATCAGATAGCCATGCGCGGCGTGCAGTTCGGCAAAGTCGAAGCCGGCGCGCTCGGCGCGCATGGCCGACTGCGCAAAACGCGCAATGAGTTCCAGGATCTCGTCATCCTCCAGCGCATGCGGCACATTCCAGCCCGTGTCATAGGCGATGGCGGAGGCCGAAACCGTCTGCCAGGGGTCTTCGCCAGGCTGCAGCGGACCGCCGCCTTCCCAAGGTTTGCGGTTGGAGGCCTTGCGGCCGGCATGAGCGAGCTGGACGCCGAATTTCGTGCCGGGCGCGGCGACGCGCCTGGCGGCGTCGAGCGTGCGCTTGGCGGCCGCCTCGTTGTCGTCGGAATAGAGGCCGAGGCAGCCATGCGTGATGCGCCCGCGCCTCTCGACATCGGTCATCTCGACGGTAACCATGCCAGCGCCCGACATTGCCAGGTTCATCCAATGATAGAGATGCCAGTCGCTGGCCGAGCCGTCCTCGGCCGAATACTGGCACATGGGGGCGACCGCGATGCGGTTGGAGAAGGTGAGTCCGCCGAGGGTGATCGGCTGGAAAAGCGATGACGTCATGAAACGGGCTCCTGGGAAGATACCGCTATCTAGGGAGTCGCGGCGCGTCGCGCCAGACACGAGCCGGTGAAACGCCCGCTGGACCAGTCGGTTTCCAGGTCAGTCGTTTTCGAGGCTTGCGCGGTCGGCTTTCACCGATGGACCGGTTCTCGTCCTTCAAGACGGAGAACCGGTCCATCTTTTTGGTTTGAGGAATTTCGGACGGAAAACCGTTTCGCACTTTTCCTGAAATTGCTCTATCCCTTTGCCGCCAACACGGAGGTCGTCATGGAAGATCGCATTCGCATCCGTTCCGAGGAGGTCCTTTCGGACGACTGGGCGGTGCTGAAGAAGACGGTGCTCGACTATCGTCGCCGCGACGGGCGATGGGAGACGCAGACCCGCCAGACCTACGATCGTGGCGACGGCGCGGTGATCCTGCCCTTCGATCCGCAACGCTCGACCGTGCTCCTGGTGCGTCAATTCCGCTTCCCGGCTTACGCCGTGGGCCACCGCGAGCCGCTGATCGAGGCCTGCGCCGGGCTGCTCGACGAAAACGATCCCGAAACCGCCATCCTCAAGGAAGCGGAAGAGGAATTGGGCTACCGCCTCAAGGACGTCGAGCGGCTGTTCGCGCCGTTCATGAGTCCCGGCAGCGTGACGGAGCGGCTCTGGTTCTTCGTCGCGCGCTACTCGCCGGCCGACCGCATCTCGGCCGGCGGCGGCGCGCCGGAGGAGGGGGAGGACATCGAGGTTCTGGAAATGCCATTGGACGAGGCGCTGGCCGGCATCGCCGACGGCCGCATTGTCGATGCCAAGACGATCATCCTGATCCAGCACCTGAAGCTCAATCCGATCAAGGTTTGATTGACCGGGGTCGCCGCCGGCCGCGACGATCGGAACCTGCAGTTCACAAACCACGCGTTGACGCCGGGTTAGCGCAAGGGCTGGACGCTTGCTACCCGCGGCAGGCTTTGTCAATGTAGCCTGCCGCTGCGGTATGAGGCGAATAAGCTAGCAATTCAAAGTGGTGCGGACGACGGGAATCGAACCCGTACGATCAGAGATCGAGGGATTTTAAGTCCCTTGCGTCTACCAATTCCGCCACGTCCGCAGACGTGCCCTTTTCAGATGCCTGACATGAGCCGTCAAGCCATGTTTCGGATCGGTTGCGCTTTGTGCGGTCGCCGTCGTGCTCCCTTCGCGGTGCCGATTTAATATTAGTGATGTTTAAAATGCCAGTTTCTCCAAACCGATCTCATTAGCGTTTGGCTGCGAGCATGTGGCCGGCTTTGATGGTGGAACCATGCGTGGGGCAGGCTGGATCAGAGGGCTACGGGAGGCGGAGGCGCGGCAGCTGCGCTCCGAGATCGATCGGCTCGAGCGGGGACTGATCGAGGCCGCCAATTCGAAGGCCAAATGGAACCTGCACGAGGTCGCGCACACGCTGCGCTGGCAAAAAGCGCGGCTGCGGCGGCTGGAGGAATGTCTCGAGGCGATGCCGGAGGGAAAGACCGTCTCGCGCCGATCCTGACCGGTCGCCCGCAACCTTCGGCGAAGCATATCAGCCATGTTCGTCCACAAGGTGGCAAGGTGGCGCGATCGCGGAATTACGGTCTGCTGAGGGTACGTTAGTGTTTGCCACGCGGCGGATCGATCCGCCGAGGCCGGCGTCTATCAGGCCCCTACCCATTCCCCCGCCTCCTGCGGGCGCCGGCCACCCGAATTTTCAAGAGATGCGGGAGGGGTGTTCCGCATCGTCGCGGCGCCGCAAGCCTTAGAATTTATAGCTGAAATTCACGCCAAGCGTCTGCAGCTTCACGTCCTGATCGCGGTCGGCGAAGGTGTCCGGCGCATCGAAATGCTCCTTGCCGAAATCGTAGTAGCGGTATTGCGCGCCGATGACGACATTGTTGGTCAAGGCATAGTCGACGCCGGCGCCGAGCGTCCAGCCGGTGCTGATGCGGGTTCGGGCAAAGGCCGAGCCTGCCGCCTGCGAGGTCTCGATGCCGGCGAAAGCGACGCCGCCGATGCCATAGATCAGCACGCGATCCATGGCATAGCCGGCCTTGGCATCGATCGATCCGAACCACTTGACGTCGGTGCCGAATGTGTTTCCCGGCCCGGCGTCGGCGGTGCCGTCGATCGAGGCGTAGTTGAGACCGGCCTCGGCGCCGATCACAGCCTGGTCGAATTGCCAGAGCCCCGCGACATGGCCGCCGACGAAACCGCCGTCGATGTCGGGTTTCACCGAAAACGGGCCGCCGTCGTCGCCGGTGATTTCGGACCGGCCCCAGCCATAGCCGGCCTGCATGCCGGCATAATAGCCGGTCCAGTCGAAGCCGGCCGCGGTCATCGGCAGATCGCTACCCAGATCCGCCGCCCGGGCAGATCCGGACAGCAGGGCAAGAAAGCCGACACTGGCGAGCGTCAGTCGACGCATCGAGCGCTCCGAAATGGCGGTTTCGAATGACTCCTCGCAACAGACTAGCTCCATTCGCCGCGAAACGGAATTGCATCTCTGCAACAGTGGTTTACGACCTGACGCTCTGGCTCCGGACGCCGACATTTGCCAAAGTGGCCCATGCAGAGGAATCAGCCGATGACGAACGCCAAGCCGACAAGCGCCGCAAAGCCAAAGCCGTGGACGGAGGTGGCGACACATCTGGTCGACGTTGCGATGGGCCGAAAGCCGGCCGATCTGGTCATCCGCAACGGTCGCTGGGTGAACGTCCATTCGGGCGAGATCATCCCCGGTACCGATATCGCGATCGCCGCCGGCCGTTTCGCCTATTGCGGGCCGAATGCCGGCCACGCCATCGGGCAGGGGACGAAGGTCGTCGATGCCGGCGGGCGCTATCTGGTGCCCGGCCTTTGCGACGCGCACATGCACGTCGAGAGCGGCATGGTGACGGTGACGGAGTTCTGCCGCGCGGTCATCCCGCACGGCACGACCTCGATGTTCATCGACCCGCACGAGATCGCCAATGTGCTTGGATTGCCGGGCGTGCGGCTGATGCATGACGAGGCGGTCGCGATGCCGATCAACGTGCATGTGCAGATGCCGTCCTGCGTGCCCTCGGCGCCGGGGTTGGAACATGCCGGCGCCGAATTGACGGTCGCCGACGTGGCCGAGGCCATGACCTGGGAAAACATCATCGGCCTCGGCGAGGTGATGAATTTCCCGGGCGTCGCCGCCAACAATCCGGTGATGTCGGGCGAGATCGCCGAGACGGTCAAGGCCGGCAAGACAGTCGGCGGGCATTATGCATCGCCCGATCTCGGCCTGCCGTTCCACGGCTATGTCGCGGGCGGGGCGGAGGACGACCATGAAGGCACGCGCGCCGAGGATGCGATCGCGCGCGTGCGCCAGGGCATGAAGGCGATGCTTAGGCTGGGGTCGGCCTGGTACGACGTCGCGGCGCAGATCAAGGCGGTGACGGAAAGCGGCATCGACCCGCGCAACTTCATCCTGTGCACCGATGACAGCCATTCCGGCACGCTTGTGCATGAAGGCCATATGGACCGGGTGGTGCGGCACACCATCAGCCAGGGCCTGAAGCCGGTAACGGCGATCCAGATGGCGACGCTCAACATCGCGCAGCATTTCAGGCTGGAGCGCGAGATCGGCTCCATCGCGCCCGGACGGCTCGCCGATCTGCTGATCGTTTCGGACCTTGCCCAGATGACCATAGACGAGGTCTATGCCCGCGGCGTCCGGCTGGCGAAGGGCGGCAAGCTGGAGATCGACATTGCGGCCTATGACTATCCGCAATCGGCGAAGAACACGGTCAAGCTCGGCAAGAAGCTCGCGGCGAAGGACTTCGACATTTCCGCGCCGCAGGGCGCCAACGAGGTGCGGGCGCGGGTGATCGGCGTGATCGAGAACCAGGCGCCGACGCGCGCCCTGGAAGCCGACCTGCCGGTCGAGGACGGGCTGGTCGCCATGGATCGCCGCAACGACATCTGCCAGATCGCCTTGGTCGAGCGGCATCGCGGCACGGGCGGTGTCACCAACGCCTTCGTCTCCGGCTTCGGCTATGTGAAAGACTGCGCGATGGCGTCCAGCGTGGCGCATGACGCGCACCACATCATCGTCGTCGGCACCAACAAGGAGGATATGGCTTTGGCCGTCAACCGGCTGAGCGAGGTGGGCGGCGGCGTCGTGCTTTATTCCAAGGGCAAGGAACTGGCGCTGGTCGAGATGCCGATCGCCGGCCTGATGTCCGACGAACGCGCCGAGATCGTCGCGGCCAAGGCCGAGCAACTGACCGAGGCGATGCGCAAGGTCGGCTGCTCGCTCAACAACGCCTATATGCAGCACTCGCTGCTGGCGCTGGTGGTCATTCCGGAACTCAGGATCTCGGACGTCGGCCTGGTCGACGTGACGACATTCCAGAAGGTCGACCTCTTCGTCTAAGGCAAGTCATCCGCCCGTGGCGATGGTCAGCACCTTGAATGGCGTGGTGATGACGACCTCGGCGACCGAGCCGACCGCCTTGCCGAGGCCCTGGCCGATATTGTTGAGCTGCGCCGGGTCGGGTTCGTCGGAAGCAAGCCCGGCCGGCGTGCGCAGCCGGTTGCCCAGCAATTGCACCAGGATCGGGTTGTCGGCGAATTTGGCATGGTTCAGGCCGCCGTCGCCACCCTTGGCCTGAGTCAGGTCGACGACCGTCACGCCATAATTGACGAGATCGGCCGCGTTGCCGTAGTCGCCGACGCGCGGCTTGTCGCCGGAGATGAAGCTCGACAGCTTCAGCGCCCGGTCGTCGCCCGAAAGCAGGATGGCAAAGGGCTTGTCGGGCTTGCCGTAGCGGATCATCTGCTTCTTGAAGACATCGACGTCGATGTCGGGCGAGGCGAGGATGACGTAGCCGAGCTTGCCACTGAGATCGCGGTCGCCGGTGATGGCGAGCTGGCGCAGCGCCTCCATCGTCAGCCAGGTGCCCATCGAATGGGCGATGATGTCGATGCTCTTGACCTTCGTCTTGGCAAGCATCCGCAGCGTCGCCTCGAGGTCGTCGCGCGCGGCGGTCGAACTGTCCTTGTCGTAGATATAGCCGGTCGCCTTGGCGCTCGACGCCCATGAGAACAGCACCGGCGTACCCGGATATTTGGTGTCGTGCGCGATCTGCGTCAGCCGATAGATGCCGTCGTCAAAACCGTTGTTGAAGCCGTGCACGAACACCAGGGCGCGGTCACCGCGCACGGAAATGTCGGCGCCGACCGCCTTGGCGAATTGCTGCGCATCGCCATAGTGGACGACGTCGGTGGCGGTGAACTGCTTGGCCGGGTTAGAGTCGGCCGAGCCCTTGGCGCGCTCGATCGCGCCGACCTGATGGATCTTCGGCACGGTGACGTCGACGCGGGCATAGAGGGTGGTCAGCGAACGGTCGCCGTCGAAGACCTGGCGCGGATCCTTGGTCGCCTGCTGGCGGGTCGTGGCGACGAAGATCTCGTGCTTGGCGGCGATGTCGGAGACAGGCGCCGCAACCGCCTTGCGGTTGAGCAGGTCATGCGTGGGACCGGCGCAGCCGGCGAGGGCGAGCGTGAAGGCAAGGCCGACAACGATCTTCACATGCACAGTCACCCGGGATCCCCCAAGGGCGGCAACCTCTCTTGCTACTCCGATAAAGCCAGAGAGCGGCCGGGTCCAGTTCAAAGTCCCTGCGGGCACGGAACCCGCACCGATACGGTTACTGCGCAGCCAACTGACGGATACGGTCCGTCACATCACGATCGCTGGCAAAGCCATCGTCCTCGCGCAGCCGCTGTCCGATCATCTGCACCATCATAGGATTGTCGGCGAATTTGGTGTGGTTGAAGCTGTCAGCGCCCTTGACCTTGGAAAGGTCGACCACTGTGACGCCATAGGAGGCGAGGTCGGCGGCATCCCGATAATCGCCGACGCGCGGCCGCGAGCCGGCGATCAGGCCGGAGAGCCTCAGCGCCCGATCGTCGTCCGACAGGAGCAGGATGAAGGGCTTGTCCGGCTTGCCGTAGCGGCGCATCTGGCTCTTGAAGACGTCGACATCGATGTCGGGCGAGGCGAGCACGACGTCGCCGAGCTTGCCGCTGAGATCGCGGTCGCCGGTGATGGCGAGCTGGCGCAGCGTCTCCATCGTCACCCAGGTTCCCATCGAGTGGGCGACGATGTCGATGCGCCGGGCGCCGGTCTGCGCCAGCATCCGCAACGTCACTTCCAACTGGTCGCGGGCGGCGGCGGCGCTTTCCTTGTCATAGACATAATCGGTGGTCTTGGCGCCGGAAGCCCAGGAGAACAGCACCGGCGTGCCCGGATAGCCGGAATCGTGGACGATCTGGGTCAGTCGGTAGACGGCGTCGTCGAAGCCGGTGTTGTAGCCGTGGACGAAAACCATGACGCGGCCGCCACGGGCGTCGATGTCGGCGTTGAGGGCGCTGGCGAATTTCGGCTGCGTGTCGTAGCCGACGACTTCGGAGGCCATGAAATACTTCGTCGGGTCGTTCGACTTGCCGCGCGAACGGCGTTCGATCTGGCCGGTCTGGTGAATGGGGGGAACGGTGACGTTGACACGCGCATAGTTGAGCGTCGCCGAGCGTTCGCCGTCAAAAACCTTGTTCGGGTCGTCGGAGCGCTTGCGGGTCGTGGCGATGAAGATCGAGTGGTTGCCGGCGATCTCGGTCGCCGTCGTCGGCACGACGACGCTGCCCAGTATTTCCTGCGTCTGGTGGCCCGCGCAGCCTGCTATCAGCAGGGCAAAGGCAATGATCAGAATTGTCTTCAACCGCACGTCGACACTTTCACTGGCAATTCCATTCCGGCCACGATCGGCCGTCCACCTCCGCGAAAACCTCCCGGACAGCCGAAGTGCGGCTAAAGTAAGTCGCGTCCAGCGGAAATTGGCTCAGCGTCGGGCGACGGCCATCGCACTGTTGCGCGAAAGCCAAAACGGCGGCAGGAAGATTGCCGGCACGGGTCACGGCCATTCTGCCGCGTGCCGGCTGCCGAAACGAGGGACCTTCAGTGAACAGCTTTTCCGCCCGCGTAGCCGCTGCCGCCGAAGCGATCCGCGGAATCTTCCCGGAAACGCCGCTGCAGGAGAACGACTATCTGTCGAAGAAGACAGGCGCCCGCGTCCTTTTGAAGCGCGAGGACCTGACGCCGGTGCGTTCCTACAAGATCAGGGGCGCCTTCAACTTCTTCCGCAAGGCGCTCGCCGCTGGCAACAATGCCGAACTGTTCGTCTGCGCCTCGGCAGGCAATCACGCCCAGGGCTTTGCCTTCGTCTGCCGCCATTTCGGCAAGAAGGGCGTCGTGTTCATGCCGGTGACGACGCCGCAGCAGAAGATCGACAAGACGCGGCTGTTCGGCGGCGATTTCGTCGAAATCAGGCTGGTCGGCGACTTCTTCGACGATTGCTATCGCGCCGCCTTCGAATTCACGGAGGCCGCCGGCGCGCATATGGTGCCGCCCTTCGACCACAAGGACATCATCGAGGGCCAGGCGACGGTTGCCTATGAGATCGCGGCCCAGATGCCGGACGCCCGCGTGCCCGACATCGTCATGCTGCCTGTGGGCGGCGGCGGCCTTGCCGCCGGTGTGACGCATTATTTCGCCGACCAGCATCGCGATCCGCGCTTCGTGTTCTGCGAGCCGGCGGGCGCGCCGAGCCTGCGCGAGAGCCTTGCCGGCGGCAAGCGGGTCAAGCTCGCCAAGGTCGACAATTTCGTCGACGGCGCGGCGGTGGCCGAGATCGGCCGCGAGCCGTTGCGCCATCTCAAGGACTTCACCGCCGACGCCGTCCGCCTGGTCCCGGAGAACCGGCTCTGCGCAACCATGATCGAAATGCTCAATGTCGAGGGCGTCGTGCTGGAGCCGGCCGGCGCGCTGGCGATCGATGCGCTGAAAGATTTCTCCCGCAAGGAAATCAGGGGCAAGACCATCGTCGCAGTGGTCTCCGGCGGCAATTTCGATTTCGAGCGGCTGCCGGACGTAAAGGAGAGGGCGCTGCGCTTCGAGGGGCTGAAAAAGTATTTCATCATCCGCTTCCCGCAACGGCCGGGCGCGCTGCGCGATTTCCTCGAAATGCTCGGCCCCGACGACGATATCGCCCGCTTCGAGTATCTGAAGAAGTCGGCGCGCAATTTCGGTTCGGTGCTGATCGGCATCGAGACCAAGGACCGGCGCAATTTCGACCTGCTGAAAGCCAATTTCGACGCCGAGGGCGTGCAATATCAGGACATCACCGACAACGAGACGCTGGCGGGGTTCATCATATGAGCGCAAAAACAAGCACGGTCTTCGTAGCGCTGTTTTCAGGCATCAATGTCGCCGGCAACCGAATCGTCAAGATGGCGGAGCTCAAGGCCTTCTTCGAAAGCCTCGGCTTCGCCGACGTCGCGACCTATGTGCAGAGCGGCAATGTCGTGTTCCGGGCGAAGAAGGAGGATGTGGCGACGCTGACCGGGGAGATCGAGGCGGCCTTCGAGAAGAAATGGGGCTTTAATTCGCGCATCATGGTGCGCGATGCCGGCTGGTTCGAGCGGCTGGTGAAGGACAATCCCTATCCCGAGGTCGCCGGCGAACCGACCAAGCTTCATGCCTATGCGTTGGAGCGCGAGCCGACCGTCGAGGAGACGAAGCGGCTCGCCGACAAATGCACCGGCCCTGAGCGCTTCGAAATCAAAGGCGACGTGCTTTACCTGCATGCGCCGGACGGGCTCGGCAAATCGGTCTTCGCCAATCTCATCCCGCGCACGCTGAAGGTGCCGGGCACGGCACGCAACTGGCGCAGTGTGATGGCGCTGCTGGAAATGGCCGGCAAGGCCGGCGCCTGACTAATCACAGTACGCAATCCCTGACGGAAGGCTACGGCGAAGTCGCCGAGCCTAACCGCGGACCGCTTCCCTGGAATTGCCCGGGACTAAGCGGCCTTCTGCCAGTCGAAGCTCAATTCCTCGCGGAAGGCGAAGCGCTTGATGTGGTCGGCGACCACGCTCTCCAGCCGCTCCAGCGAGGCTGCGTCGTCGGCGGCCAGAGCGATGTGCAGCGCCTGATCGTCGGCATCCATCACGGTGCGGCCGATCGAGAGCTGGATGGCGCCGTGCCGCGGGTCGAACTCGACGGGGAATTTGTGCGACCAGTGCTTGCAGAGCTGCTGCAGGTAACGGCTTGCGTGCTCGGTGGCGACATCGGCGCGGCTTGTCGGCATGAGATTCTCCTGGCGGATGAAGAAACGCCAGCCTGGATAAGGCTGGCGCCAATGGCAGATAGATAGGCACCGCCTGGCCAAACGCCAGCGGGCGCTGGTCACATCGGCGTCGATCGCCGGCCTTTACCAGACGCCCGTGTTCGCCATCGAGGCCCATGGCTCGGCCTTGGCCTTGGCGGGGCCCTTCTGCAGCAGCTCGATCGAGATGCCGTCCGGCGAGCGTATGAAGGCCATGTTGCCGTCGCGCGGCGGACGATTGATGGTCACGCCATTGTCCATCAGCTTCTGGCAGGTGGCGTAGATGTCGTCGACCTCATAGGCGAGGTGGCCGAAATTGCGGCCGCCCTTGTAGTCTTCCGGGTCCCAATTGTAGGTCAGCTCGATCAGCGGCGCCTTCTCGTCGATGCCGCGCTGCTCGTCTTCGGGCGCGGCGAGGAAGATCAGCGTGTAGCGGCCCTGCTCGTTTTCGTAACGGCGGACCTCCTTCAGGCCGAGCTTGTTGCAGTAGAAATCGATCGATTGGTCGATATCGGCGACGCGGACCATTGTATGCAGATAGCGCATGGCGGCTTCCTCGGCTGCTGGGGTTGCCAGGCAACATAGGGGCCGTCCGGCGAAAGGGCAATCATCCGACAAATGCGGCGGCAGGATCGATTTTCGGATCTCGCTTTCGACTTCGGGAAGCGCCGGCAAACAACATTTCGACCTTTCCGGTGCTGAACGGTGAAAAAAGGCACGTCAGCCCTTGCACACCCCGGAAGCCGCAGTGTTAATCTCTTGGCAAGAATCAGTTGCGGTTCAGTTGGAAAAAGGGGGCATTCTTATGGGGGAAAAAGCCTCTTTTACGAGGCGGGACGGAAGCCTTGACGACGCCTTGCAGCGGGACAATGGCGGCGACCCCGCCGAGCTTGTCGAAATCGCCGGCGCTATCAAATGGTTCGACGTGGCCAAGGGCTACGGCTTCATTCTTCCGGACGACGGCGTCTCGGGCGATATTCTCCTCCATGTGACTTGTCTTCGAAGGGACGGCTTCCAGACGGCGCTCGAGGGCGCGCGGGTCGTTTGCCTGGTCAAACAGGGCGAGCGCGGCTTGCAGGCCTTCCGCGTCCTTTCCATGGATGCCTCGACGGCTGTCCACCCGGCAGAGCAGGAACAGCGCACCCACGTCACCGTCAACCCGGAGAGCGGCCTCGAGCGGGCCTTGGTCAAGTGGTTCAATCGCACCAAGGGTTTCGGCTTCCTGACGAGGGGCGAGGAGACAGAAGATATCTTCGTCCACATGGAGACGCTGCGGCGCTACGGCATAACCGAGCTCCGGCCCGGGCAGGTCGTGCTCGTCCGCTTCGGACGCGGCGACAAAGGCCTTATGGCCGCCGAAATCCACCCCGATATGGGCACCTTGTCGGTCTCGCACTGAGGGTTTCTCGACGTAGTCGAAAAGTCCCTTTGCCGCGGCGCGACCATCTTGTCCGAAAACCGGTTCCACTTGTCCGGATCATGGTTTAGGACGAGCGTTTGGACGAGGTACCCATGGCTCATGGCAATTGGCTGACCGCGGGCGTATTCTGCGCCGCGATCGTTTTCGCCACCTGTTTCATCGCTGCGAAGCCGAGTTCGGCGGATGCGATGCTGCTGCCGATCGACCGGACCCCGCTTGTGGTGTCGACTGGTTCGGGCGAGCGTTCCTTCTCCATCGAGATCGCCGATACCTCCGCCGAACGCGAGGCGGGACTGATGTTTCGCCGGACCATGGCAGACGATCACGGCATGTTGTTCGTCTTCGAAAGAACGGATGAGGTCGACTTCTGGATGAAGAACACGCCGATGGCACTCGACCTCATCTTCATCGGCCAGGACGGCAGGATCAAAGCCATCAAGCGCGGCGAGCCCGAATCCGAAGCGATCATCTCGCCAGGACAACCCGTGCGCTTCGTGCTTGAACTCAAGGCCGGCATGGCCGCCCGGGACGGCATCAAGGAAGGCGATCTGTTGCGCCACCCGGCTATCGGCACTGGCGCCAACTGAAAAAGCAAATCTGCCGATGCAGTTCTTTTCGCATGACGGTTTCGAACTCGCCTATCTCGATCGCCAGCCGGCCTCGGGGCAGGGCGACCCCGTGCTGATGATCCACGGCTTTGCCTCCAGCCACTATGTCAACTGGGTATCGCCGGGCTGGTTCAAGACGCTGAACGGCGCCGGCTACCGGGCGATTGCCTTCGACCACAGAGGCCATGGCTCGTCGTCGAAGAGCTATGACGAGGCCGATTACACGCCGGCCAAGATGGCGTCCGATGCGGCCGCGCTGCTTGATAATCTCGGTATCGAGCGCGCGCATGTCATGGGCTATTCGATGGGCGCGCGCGTCTCGGCTTTCTTGGCGCTCTCCGATCCGGAGAAGGTGGCGACGCTGGTGTTCGGCGGTTTGGGCATCGGCATGGTCGACGGCGTCGGCGACTGGGACCCGATCGCGGCCGCGCTGCTGGCGGAGGATCCCGCCGCGACCACGCATCCGCGCGGCCGCTCGTTCCGCGCCTTTGCCGACCAGACGCGCAGCGATCGTCGCGCGCTTGCTGCATGTATCGCCAAGTCGCGCGAGCTGTTGAGCGAGGACGACATGGCGCGCATTGCCCAGCCGACCCTGATCGCGGTCGGCACGAAGGACGATATCGGCGGTTCGCCGGACGAACTTGCGGCGCTGATGCCGAACGCAAGGGCCTTTCACATCGAGGGCCGCGACCACATGCTCGCCGTCGGCGACAAGAGCTTCAAGCAGCGCGTGCTCGAGTTCTACGCCGAAAATCCGCTCTAAGCGCGGCGCTCCTCGGCTCACAATGGTCGATCTGCTCGTCACCTACATGGAGATGCCGGCGCCGCCTCAGGGCGCTCCGCTTGCGTCACCTTCGCCCGTCGCGAGCGTGGCGCGCGAGAGGCTCGGTCTTTCCAGCTATCTCGATCTCTACCGCGCGGTCGGAGGGCCGGTGCAATGGGACCAGCGTCTGCGCATGCCGGAAGCGGAACTCGAAACGCTGCTCGCCGATGACGCCACGCATATCCATGTGCTGCGCGTCGATGGCGAAGCCGCAGGCTTCTGCGAATTCAACAATGTCGGCGAAGCGGCTATCGAGCTCGTTCATTTCGGACTGGTCCCGGCTTTTCAAGGAAAGCGATTGGGGCCGTTCCTGCTCGACCGGGCGTTGCGCTCGGCGTGGTCGCATGGGCCGCAAAGGCTTTGGCTTCACACCGATACCTATGATCATCCGGCGGCCCGGTCGGTTTACGGGCGCGCGGGGTTCAGAGGCTACGCCGAGAGGATCGAGACCTTTCCGGACTAGCCGGAAGGCGCTGCGCGCCCTTCCCGCAATCGCCCTAGCCGCGCGCGCTCCTGTCGGCGAGGGATCTCGCCATCACGCACAGCAGCTCGAACATCATCGTCGCGCCGGCCAGCGCCGTCATGCCGCCAACGTCAAAGGGAGGCGCGACCTCGACGACATCGGCGCCGACGAAATTCAATCCGTCCAGCAATCGAACCATCTCCTGCGCCTCGCGCGTCGTGAAGCCGCCGAGTTCCGGCGTACCGGTACCGGGGGCCATGGACGGATCGATGCAATCGATGTCGAACGTCACATAGGTCGGGCTGTCGCCGACAAGATCGCGCGCTTCCTGCATCACGGAAGCGGCGCCGCGTCTGACGAACTCTTCCATATAGACGATGCGCACGCCCCGTGACGTTGCCCATTCATGCTCGCCGGGCTCGTAGATCGAGCCTCTGATGCCGATCTGGACAACCCGCTTGGGGTCGAGCAGCCCTTCCTCGATCGCGCGGCGGAAAGGCGTTCCGTGCGTATAGGGATTGTCGCCGAAGTAGCGATCGTTGGTGTCGGAATGCGCGTCGAAGTGAACCATGCCAACAGGCGCCTTGCGGGCCACGGCACGCAGCACCGGCAGCGTCGTCAGGTGGTCGCCGCCGGCGGCTAGCGGCAGGGCACCGTCCGCCACGATCGCGGCAATGCCGTCCTCGATGCGCTTCAACCCGTCCAGCAGGTTGATAGGATTGACCGACAGATCGCCCACGTCGGCGACATTGGTGATGCTGAACGGTTCGGTTCCCGAGACGTGGTGGACGCGACGCATCAGGCTCGACTGGTTCCTGATTTCGCGCGGGCCGTGGCGGGCCCCGGCCCGGTTGGTCGTGCCGCCATCCCATGGAATCCCGACAAGGGCGATGTCCAGCCCTTTCGCGGTCGGTACGGCCGGCAGCCGCATGAAGGTGGAAAGCCCGGCAAATCGCGGCACCTGCGCGGCGTCGACGGGTTGGTGGAAGCTGTTTTCCATGCTGGCGGCCATTCCGGAGCGGTTCACGTTCCATAGTGATCGCAGGGCCTGGAATTCAGGCATAGGGGCAAAGCCCAGCGAGGGTATGGGCCTATCAGCGCCGCTCTTGCAGGGCTTGCAGTGAACGGCCGAGATTTTCCCTGGCCTGCGCCTCGAACCGATCCCGGAACTCGGTCGTATAGAAAATATGCGGCCGGGCGACGAAGCTCTTCAGGACGCCCGCGCGGCCCGCGCGCCACATCGGTTCCTCTACCCAGCCATATTCCGACCGGACCGCCCTCTCGTAAGCATCGAACACCGCCGGTTCGGCGCCGAGGATGGCCAGATCCATGTCGAGCAGAAAAGCCGCATCGTTGAGCGCGTCCTCGTTGCGGAAAGGCGGCAACTGGTGGGTGGCGGTGGCGTTGATCATGGCCGCGATGCGAGCGAGGCGATGGGAGTTGGCGCGTCCGGCGAGCCTTTTCTCGGCCAGTTCGGCGCTTTTTGCCTCATTATCCTTGGCGCGGCTGTCATAGATGGCATCGTGGAACCAGATCGCCGCTTCGACGGCCTCCGGGTCATCAAGAAGGTGCCGGTATTCGCCTGCCAGCGCCAGCATCGCTTCGATGTGAGCCAAGCCGTGATAGTGGCGATCCGCAGCCTGGTAGAGCGCTGCAAGCTCGCTTTTCAACGCTTCGTCGATCAAGGGTTCGTTTTCCATCGTCGCTTGAATCTGCGTGAACCATGTCCATTTGACAAAGCACTAAGGAAAATTGAGTTCAACCGTGGTATGATCTAGCCTATATGTGCCGCCGCAGAATGAGTAAGGCCGGAGAGCGTCGATGAACAGCGTTACGATTGCCCGTCCCAGCATGGTGCAGCCGGTCGATCCGATCTGGCGGTCGATCCGCGACGAGGCGATGGAGGCCGTGAACCGCGATCCGCTGCTCGCGGCGTTCCTTTATTCGACCATCCTCAACCAGGAGAGCCTGGAAGAAGCGGTGATCCACCGGCTTGCCGAACGGCTGGCGCATCAGGACATCGGTTCCGATCTCATCCGACAGACCTTCAAGGCGATGCTGGACGACGATCCGGAGTGGAGCACGACGGTTCGCGTCGACATCCAGGCCTATTACGACCGCGATCCGGCCTGCGACCGCTTCATCATGCCGGTTCTCTATTTCAAGGGTTTTCACGCGATCCAGACGCACCGGCTAGCGCATTGGCTGTGGAACCAGGGCCGCAGGGACTTCGCGCTCTACCTGCAGAGCCGTTCGTCCTCGGTGTTCCAGACTGACATTAATCCGGCCGCCCGCATCGGCAAGGGCATCTTCCTCGACCATGCCACGGGCCTAGTCGTCGGCCAGACGGCCGTCATCGAGGACGACGTGTCGATCCTGCACGGGGTGACGCTGGGGGGCACCGGCAAGGCCAATGGCGACCGTCATCCGAAGATCCGCCGCGGCGTGCTGATCGGCGCCGGCGCCAAGATTCTCGGCAATATCGAGGTCGGTCATTGCTCGAAGATTGCCGCCGGTTCGGTGGTGCTGTCGCCCGTGCCGCACAACAAGACGGTCGCCGGCGTGCCCGCCCGGGTCGTGGGGGAAACCGGCTGCGACCAGCCTTCGCGGCAGATGGACCAGCTCCTGCCGTCGCAGAGCATGGACCACGTGGTCAGCTTCGACATCTGATTTCCGCCGTCGTCGGGAACCGCCGAAATCCGGCCGCCGGTTTTCGGCCGACTTGTCCTATGCAATTGTGCCAGCTTGCCTTTACATGGCCATTGTTGGCGTGTCAGAAGCGCCTTCCAACGCACAAGGCCGACATTTCGGAGAAGACTTTTGAAGCCTGACGAAATCAGAAAGCTGGACGCCTATTTCAAGCGCGTCTTCCAGAACCCCAAGCTGCAGGTCAAGGCGCGTCCGCGCAAGGAAGACTCGGCCGAGGTTTATGTCGGCGACGAGTTCCTCGGCATCGTCTTCAAGGACGAGGACGACGGCGACTACAATTTCTCGATGGCCATTCTCGACATCGACCTGGCCTAAGCCAGCAACAGCTCTGGCCGAGGCGCGGAACACCGCCCGGCCGGTTGCAGCCCACAAGTGAAATTCCGTCTAGGGCTTTGTTTTGACGCATTTCTGAACGGAAAACCGCGAAGCACTTTTCCTGGAATTGCTCTAATCCTGGCAGTGCCGCGGGATATGCACCCGCCGCCAACTGGTAGAACCTTCCCGCACCACCACCCGGCGCGCCACCGTCCCGTATGAGGGCGGGATTTCCCGTATGCGGACTTGTTGCGGCCGCACCAGCACTTCGTGGGCAACCGCTTCATATTCCGCCGGCTGAACGACGCGCCGGACGCGCTCCGGCTGAACCACGACCGTTTCGGCGACGCGCGCATAGCGGGCCTTGCGCCATACCTTGCACAGCACCTTGCGGCCGTGGATGACGCGCCACTCCCAGGCATAACCGCCATCGTCGACCTTGACCGTGTGGTAGACCGTGCGTGTCACCGCCGGGACGGTCTCATAGGTGACGCGCGCCGGCGCGATCTGGTCCACGCTTTGGTAGGTGCCGTAGATCGGCGCGTCGTAATCGAGCACCTGTCCGCCAGGGCTCACCACCACATCCTCGTAAACGGTGTCGTAGAGCGCCGGCCTGTGGATCGGCTCATAGCATTCAAGCGCGCGGCCGCCGGCGGCGGTTTCAGAGACGGTGGCAAGCATCGCGACTGCCGCCAGCGATGCGGAGCTTTTGCGGATCATGACATTCCCCCGTTGAAAAAGGACGCCTTCACAACGCAGGACTGTAGCGGAAGCTCCGGGGGCGGACAGCGATTTCAAGGCTTTTCGTTAAGCGGCGCGGTTAAGGAATTGCTACCTTGCGAATGGCTTCGGTCGCAAAGCTGGACCGGGCTCACCTCTCGGGGGCAAGCCGCCCGTGCTTTGCGGGCTTGCCGCGCTTTACTCGACTTAACCAGATGGCTAGGAGAGGCGGCCTTGCGCTAGGGTGAGCCTGCATCCTATTTAGGTCGTAACCGATCCAGAACGATTCCGCGCGATTGCCGATATACCGAGGCGCCGGAATCCATCTCCAACAAGGGTAGTCCATGAAGAACCCCGTTGAAACCTACATGAACCTCGTTCCGATGGTGGTCGAGCAGACCAACCGCGGCGAGCGTGCCTATGACATTTTCTCGCGCCTCTTGAAGGAACGCATCATCTTCATCACCGGTCCGGTCGAGGACGGGATGGCGACGCTGGTTTGTGCACAGCTTTTGTTCCTCGAGGCGGAAAACCCCAAGAAGGAAATAAACCTCTATATCAACTCGCCGGGCGGCGTCGTCACCTCGGGCATGGCGATCTACGACACCATGCAGTTCATCAAGCCGGCGGTGTCGACGCTCTGCATCGGCCAGGCCGCGTCGATGGGTTCGCTACTCCTGACCGCCGGCCACAAGGACATGCGTTTTGCCACGCCGAACGCCCGGATCATGGTCCATCAGCCGTCCGGCGGCTTCCAGGGTCAGGCTTCGGACATCGAACGTCATGCGCAGGACATCATCAAGCTGAAGCGCCGCTTGAACGAGGTCTATGTCAAGCACACCGGCAAGAGCTATGACGAGATCGAGAAGACGCTCGACCGCGACCATTTCATGACCGCGGACGAGGCCAAGGACTTCGGTCTGATCGACAAGGTCATTTCCAGCCGCGAAGCCGTCGAGACTGCCACGGCTTCTGCCTGAGCATCGACGGCAAATGGCAGCATAACGCGGTTTTGGCGCGTCTTGCGGCATTTCGGCCACATTTGGCTGTTCCCTCAGGCGTTGGGATTGCCTACGTTAAGGCTATGTTGATTTTCGACGGCTTAGCTTTGCGTGGGGTTGCTGCGAATCATTGCCGCGTTTTGTGATTTGTGTTTCGTACGGAATGCGCTGTGTGAGCCGGGACACTGGCGGTGGCGGATTCCCGCGATAGATTGGTGAGACGTCACTCAAAGCCAGACCACCGGCGGGCGTTGGTGAAAGGACAGAAAAATGAGCAAGGTCGGCAACGGTGGCGGTGATTCAAAGAACACGCTTTACTGCTCGTTTTGCGGCAAGAGCCAGCACGAAGTCCGCAAGCTGATCGCCGGGCCGACGGTCTTCATCTGCGACGAGTGCGTCGAACTGTGCATGGACATCATCCGCGAGGAGAACAAGACCTCGATGGTGAAGTCGCGCGAAGGCGTGCCGACACCGCAGGAAATCCTCAAGGTCCTCGACGACTACGTCATCGGCCAGCCTTACGCCAAGCGCGTGCTGTCGGTGGCGGTTCACAACCACTACAAGCGCCTGGCGCATGCCGGCAAGAGCAACGACGTCGAACTGGCCAAGTCGAACATCCTGCTGATCGGCCCGACCGGCTGCGGCAAGACGCTGTTGGCGCAGACGCTCGCCCGCATCATCGACGTGCCGTTCACCATGGCCGACGCCACGACGCTGACCGAGGCCGGCTACGTCGGCGAGGACGTCGAGAACATCATCCTGAAGCTGTTGCAGTCGGCCGACTACAATGTCGAGCGGGCGCAGCGCGGTATCGTCTATATCGACGAGATCGACAAGATCTCGCGCAAATCGGACAATCCCTCGATCACCCGCGACGTGTCGGGCGAGGGCGTGCAGCAGGCGCTCTTGAAGATCATGGAAGGCACGGTGGCCTCGGTGCCGCCGCAGGGTGGCCGCAAGCATCCGCAGCAGGAATTCCTGCAGGTCGATACCGCCAACATCCTGTTCATCTGCGGCGGAGCCTTCGCGGGTCTCGACAAGATCATCTCGGACCGCGGCCGCAAGACCTCGATCGGTTTTGGCGCGACGGTGGCCTCACCCGAGGATCGCCGCACCGGCGATCTGTTCCGCCAGGTCGAGCCTGAGGATCTGCTGAAATTCGGCCTGATCCCGGAATTCGTCGGTCGTCTGCCGGTCCTGGCGACGCTGGAAGACCTCGACGAGCCGGCGCTGATCCAGATCCTGACCGAGCCGAAGAACGCGCTGGTCAAGCAGTATCAGCGGCTGTTCGAGATGGAGAATGTCGATCTGACCTTCCACGAGAACGCGCTGTCGGCGATCGCCAAGCGCGCCATCGAGCGCAAGACCGGTGCCCGCGGCCTGCGCTCCATCATGGAAGCGATCCTGCTCGACACGATGTTCGAGCTCCCGGCGCTGGAAGGCGTGCGCGAAGTGGTGATCTCGGAAGAGGTGGTGTCCGGCAACGCCCGGCCGCTCTACATCTATTCCGAGCAGAAGGAAAAGAAGGGCAATGTCAGCGCCTGAAATGGCGTTTGACCCCATAATTTTCATGGAACGGCGCCCGCGTGGCGCCGTTTTGCTGTGAAAGGCGGGAAGGCACGCAATGGAACGGGTCGAGCGACCGTGTTAACCCTTGATCTTTGCCCCGGCTGCATCCACCTAACAGCAGAAGGCCGAGGCGCCGAATTCTGTGCTGTAAAACTCCCGTCACAAACGGTGGTAGGCGGAACGACACTCGGTCGTTAATATGAGATTCGCGGTTGGCTAAAATAAGCAGCCGCGATATGAAAGGTTGGACAATGGCCAAGATATCCAAGGCTTCCGGCGACGGCGTTTTCGCAGTCCTCCCACTGCGCGATATCGTCGTGTTCCCGCATATGATCGTTCCGCTCTTCGTGGGCCGTGAAAAGTCGATCAAGGCGCTGGAAGAGGTGATGGGTCAGGAAAAGCAGATCCTGCTCGCCACCCAGATGAATGCAGCCGACGACGATCCTGAGCCCGATGCGATTTTCGACATCGGAACGCTCGCCAATGTGCTGCAGCTCTTGAAGCTGCCCGACGGCACCGTGAAGGTTCTGGTCGAGGGCGCCTCGCGCGCCAAGATCGTCTCGTTCACCGACCGCGTCGATTTCCACGAAGCCCGCGCTACCGCGCTCGCCGAACCGGAAGAGGAAGAGGTCGAGATCGAGGCGCTTGCCCGCTCGGTCGTCACCGACTTCGAGAATTACGTCAAGCTGAACAAGAAGATCTCGCCCGAAGTGGTGGGCGCCGCCAGCCAGATCGACGACTATTCCAAGCTCGCCGATACGGTTGCCTCGCATCTCGCCATCAAGATCCCCGAGAAGCAGGAGATGCTCGCCACGCTTTCCGTCAAGGAGCGTCTGGAGAAGGCGATGGGCTTCATGGAAGCCGAAATCTCCGTGCTCCAGGTGGAAAAGCGCATCCGTTCGCGCGTCAAGCGCCAGATGGAGAAGACGCAGCGCGAGTACTACCTCAACGAGCAGATGAAGGCGATCCAGAAGGAGCTCGGCGAGGGCGAGGACGGCCGCGACGAGGCCGCCGAGATCGAAGCGCGCATCAAGAAGACCAAGCTCTCCAAGGAGGCCCGCGAGAAGGCGGAAGCCGAATTGAAGAAGCTGCGCTCGATGTCGCCGATGTCGGCTGAATCGACGGTCGTGCGCAACTATCTCGACTGGCTGCTGTCGATCCCGTGGGGCAAGAACTCCAAGGTCAAGCAGGACCTGGCCTTCGCCCAGAACGTCCTCGACACCGACCATTTCGGCCTCGACAAGGTTAAGGAGCGCATCGTCGAGTATCTGGCCGTGCAGAGCCGGCAGAAGAAGCTGAAGGGGCCGATCCTGTGCCTCGTCGGCCCGCCCGGCGTCGGCAAGACCTCGCTCGGCAAGTCGATCGCCAAGGCCACCGGCCGCGAGTTCATCCGCATGGCGCTCGGCGGCGTGCGTGACGAGGCCGAGATCCGTGGCCACAGGCGGACCTATATCGGCTCGATGCCCGGCAAGGTCATCCAGTCGATGAAGAAAGCCAAGAAGTCCAACCCGCTCTTCCTGCTCGACGAGATCGACAAGATGGGCCAGGACTTCCGCGGCGACCCGTCTTCGGCCCTGCTCGAGGTGCTCGATCCCGAGCAGAACTCGACGTTCATGGATCATTACCTCGAGGTCGAATACGACCTGTCGAGCGTGATGTTCGTGACGACGGCAAACACGCTGAACATCCCTGCGCCCCTGATGGACCGCATGGAGATCATCCGTATCGCCGGCTACACCGAGGACGAGAAGATCGAAATCGCCAAGCGTCACCTGATGCCCAAGGTGATCCGCGACCATGCCCTGCAGCCGAACGAATTCTCGGTCGGCGAGGACGCGATCCGCGGCATCATCCAGACCTACACGCGGGAAGCCGGCGTGCGCAGCCTGGAGCGCGAGCTGATGAAGCTCGGGCGCAAGGCGGTGACCGAGATACTGCGGACGAAGAAGAAGACGGTGAAGATCACGGCGGACAACCTCGCCGATTATCTCGGCGTGCCGCGCTTCCGCTTCGGCCAGGTCGAGGCCGACGATCAGGTCGGCGTGGTCACGGGTCTTGCCTGGACGGAAGTCGGCGGCGAGCTGCTGACGGTCGAAGGCGTCATGATGCCCGGCAAGGGCCGCATGACGGTGACCGGCAATCTGCGCGACGTGATGAAGGAATCGATCTCGGCGGCGGCATCCTATGTCCGCTCCCGCGCTATCGATTTCGGCATCGAGCCGCCGCTGTTCGACAAGCGCGACATCCACGTGCACTTGCCGGAAGGCGCGACTCCGAAGGACGGCCCGTCCGCCGGCGCCGCGATGGCCACGGCCATCGTGTCGGTGCTGACGGGTATCCCGGTGCGGGCCGATGTGGCGATGACCGGCGAGATCACGCTGCGCGGCCGCATCCTGCCGATCGGCGGCCTGAAGGAGAAGCTGCTCGCGGCATTGCGCGGCGGTATCAAGAAGGTCCTGATCCCGGAAGAGAACGTCAAGGATCTGGCGGACATTCCGGACAATGTGAAGAACGGCATGGAGATCGTCCCGGTCTCGCGGGTCGGCGAGGTGCTCGCGCACGCGCTGACCAGGATGCCGGAGCCGATCGAGTGGGTCGAGCCGGTCAATGCACCGGCTCCGGTCGACAGCGGCGACGATGCCGGAAAGTCGCTTGCTCATTAGTATTTGCTAACATTGCAGCGCACAAAGAGAGAGCCGGGCCTTGAGCCCGGCTTTTTCATGTGAAAAAGCGACGAAAAAGTGGAAAAAAGCCCGGAATTCCGCGGTTTTCGGCTTGGGTTCCGGAACGCTTCTTTCTAAAGTCCGTTTCCTGCCGGATGAGTCGTAAGTTCCGGTTTTCTCATGGAAGGGAATTTTTATGAACAAGAACGAACTGGTGTCCGCCGTCGCCGACTCCGCAAGCATTTCGAAGGCTGATGCGCAGTCCGCCGTCGATGCGGTGTTCTCCGTGATTACCGGCGAACTGAAGAAGGGCGGCGATGTCCGGCTTGTCGGCTTCGGAAATTTCACCGTGTCAAAACGCGCTGCTTCGACCGGCCGCAACCCGCAGACCGGCGCGGAAGTGAAGATTCCGGCGCGCACCGTGCCGAAGTTCTCGGCCGGCAAGGGCCTCAAGGACGCGGTCAACTAAGACCTTTTCTTTTAAGAGCAGAAAAGCCGGGCTTGCCCGGCTTTTCTTTTTTACGGCTGTTCGCAGCGGCTCAGGCCGTCGGCGCGTCGGCGCGCATCAGGCCTTCCTGTTTCAAATCCACCCACAGCGCCGCAGGTATTTTGGTGTCGAGCAGCGCCCGGTTGCTTTCGACCTCGGCCGGCCGCTGACCGCCGGGGATCACCGACATCACCGAAGGATGCTGCAGCGGGAACTGCAGAGCCGCCTCGATCAGGCGCACGTTGTGGCGCTTGCAGACGGCTTCGATACGCGCCACGCGATCCAGGATCTCCTTCGGCGCCTCGCTGTAATTGTAGAAGGCTCCGGGCTTCGGTCCGGTCGCAAGCACGCCGGAATTGTAGGGCCCGCCCAGCACGATGCCGATGCCGCGCTTCTGGCAAAGCGGCAGGAAGCTGGCAAGCGCGTCCTGTTCGAGCAGCGTGTAGCGGCCGGCGAGCAGGAACAGGTCGAAGTCGCCGCGTTCGGCGAGGGTTTGAGCGACCTGCCACTCGTTGATGCCGCCGCCGAAGGCCTTGATGACGCCCTGGTCGCGCAGCGAAAGCAGCCCGTAATAGCCGGACGACATGAACTCCTCGATACGGGCATCCGAAGCTTCCTTGCTGCCATGGGTAAAGATGTCGACGTCGTGGACGTAGAGGATGTCGATGCGGTCGACGCCCAGACGCTCCAGCGAGGCCTCGAAGGAACGCATGACGCCGTCATAGCTGTAGTCGTAGACCTCACGGCGCGACGGCGTGTCGAAAAACTTGCCGATGCCGGTGCGCTTGTCCGGCGCGGAGACGCGCATGATGCGGCCGACCTTGCTCGACAAGACATAGTCGTCGCGCTTCCTGCCGCGCAGGAATGGGTTGAGGCGGGTTTCAGACAGGCCAAGGCCGTAGAGCGGGGCCGTATCATAGTAGCGGCATCCGGTCACCCATGCCGCCTGCAAGGTGGCGTTGGCGTCCTCGTCGGAGATGGCGCGGTAGAGATTGCCGAGCGGCGCCGTGCCGAAGCCAAGTTCGGTGAAGGTGATGCCGCCATTGCCGATGCGGTCGAAATGCCGTGTCTTCATGTCTGACGATGTCCTGGAGCGATTTGTCTGACATGACACTATCACGCTCGTGGCCCAGCAAAAGTGCCGGGGCTCGTTGGACAGCGATTTTCGCGGTGGTAGCATGAACAAAAACAAGCCTTTCGCGGCAGCACACCGCAAATCCACAAAGCCAAGCGATACCTCCGCAGGCAGGGTGAGCCATCATGACCAAAGCCGGATCAGGCATGTTCGCGACCGCGCTGAATGAGCTTGGCGCGGTGCTGGCGCGCACGGATGAAGCCCAAATCGACGCCGCCTGCGCAATGCTTGCCGGCGCCGGCAGGATCGCCGTCCATGGCTGCGGCCGCGAGGCGCTGCAGGTCAAGGGCTTCGCCATGCGGCTCTATCATCTTGGCCTGCCGGTCTCGGTCGTCGGCGACATGACCACGCCGCCATTGGGGCAGGGCGATGTCTTCCTGGCGAGTTCAGGGCCGGGCGAGACCACCACGGTGCTGACCTTGATGCGGGTTGCCCGCGCGGCTGGGGCAAAGGTGCTGCTCTTGACCGCAGAACCGGAAGGCAGCGCCGGGAAGCTTGCCTACTTCACCCTGCTCATCCCGGCGCAGACGATGGCCAGCGACCAGGGTGCAGCTCGAAGCTCGGTGCTGCCGATGGGCTCGCTGTTCGAAGGCGCATTATTCCTTTTGTTCGAAATCATGGTGCTCAAGCTCAAGGCGCTGACCGGGGCGACGCCGGAAGCGATGCGCGCCAGGCACACCAATATGGAGTAAGGGATGCGCTACGAGCTGATGCTGCCGCACCAGATCCGCAAGGCGATCGAGGAGAACCGGCCGGTCGTTCTGCCGCTCGGCGTGCTCGAATACCACGGCGAGCACATGGCCGTCGGCATGGACACGCTGGCGGTGATCAAGACGCTGGAACTGATCGAGAAGGAGAGGGACATTGTCATCCTGCCGCCGTTCTATTACGGCGCAGCAAGCTATGCGGTCGCGGCGCCGGAAGGCAGCGGCTCGGTGCAGGTCGGCGGTCTCGCGCTTTCGCCTTTCGCGGAGGAATTGTTCTACGGCCTGCTGCGCATCGGCTTCCGCAACATCCACGCCATCATCCATCATCAGACCGAGAATTTCGCGGCCGGCATGCCGACCGATCTCGCCTTCAAGACCGCCGGCCGGCAGGCGATCTTCCGCTTCCTCGAAAAGGAACGCGGCGAGGGCTGGTGGGGTTCGAACGCGATGGCCGACTACTATGCCGGCCACGCCCAGGGCGAGAATGTCTTCAACTGGGTGCAGGTGCATCCGCTGATGCCGGCCGCGATGAACGGCAAATACCCGTTCGACCATGCCGGCATCGGCGAGACATCGCTGATGCTGGCCCTATGCCCGGAGGCGGTGGACGAGAAGCATTTCGCCGACAACACCGGCTGGTACACTAAAGGCGCCGCGGAAGCCTCCGCGGGTCTCGGCAAGATCGGCGTCGCCATGATCCTCGACCATTTGAGGTCGATCCTGCAGGCCTAGCTCTCCCTTCTCCCACAAGGGGGGAAGGAGAAGGCGCCTATTTCACCGAGCCGGCCGTCATGCCCATGATCAGATAGCGCTCGAGCGCGATGCCGATGATCGCCAGCGGCGCGATCGCTGCCGTCGCGAGGGCTGCCATCGACCACCAGTTGATGCCTTGCGAGCCGGTCTGGCTCGCCACCATGACGGGGATTGTCTTGGCGTCCGTCGACGTCAGCAGGGCGGCGAAGAAATACTCGTTCCAGCACAGCACCATCGCCAGGATGAAAGCGGCGACCATGCCGGGCAGCGCGATCGGCATGACGATGCGGAAGAAGGCGCCCCAGATCGACAGTCCGTCGACCAAAGCGGCCTCCTCCAATTCGACGGGAATAGAGTTGAACTGGTCGCGCATGATCCAGATGACGATCGGCAGCACCATCAGCGTGTAGAGGAGCACAAGCCCGATGCGCGTATCGAGGAGGGCGACTTCGCGGTAGAGCACCAGGAAGGGGAGCGCCAGCACGACGGGCGGCAGGATCAACTGCGACAGGAAGAAGAAAGAGATGTCCTCGTTCTTGAACCAGGCGAATTTGTAGCGATAGCGGGTGAGGCCATAAGCGGCGAGGCTGCCGATGATGATGGCGAGGCCCGATGCCCCGACAGAGGTGATGACGGAATTCATGAACCGTTTCAGAAATTCGTCGCGCACGGTCGATGTCTGGAAGATCGAATCCGGCGACAGGCCGAGCGAGCGCCAGCCTTTCCAGTCCGGCTGGAAGTCGACGAAGGGAATGAGATGCCCTTGCGTGACGTCGACCGCCGATTTGAACGAGGTGGTGATCGTCCAGTAAATCGGGAACAGACAGACGAAAGCCCAGAAGATAAGCGCGCCGTAGATGAAGACGCGGCTGGCGATGAAGGCTGCCGGCGAGCGGATTTCGGAAACGGTGTAGTCGGTGGTCTGGACGCTCATGACGGCCGCTCAGTTGACGTTGCGCACGAAGCGACTGGCGAATTTCAGGAGCCAGGTCACGAACACGACGATGATGATGAGATAGGCCATGGCCAGCATGGTGCCGTAGCCGACATTCGAGCGGTCACGGTACTCGCGATAGATGAAGCTCGACACGGAATCGGTGGCGCCGCCGGGGCCGCCGGAGGTCAAGGTGATGATGATGTCGGCGAGCTTCAGCTTGAAGATGATGCGCAGGATCACGGCCGTCACCGACACCGGCAGCATCAGCGGAAAGGTGACTTGCCAGAAGGTCTGCCATGCGGTTGCGCCGTCGACGCGGGCGGCTTCCAGAACCTCGCGCGACATCGCCTGCAGGCCGGCAAGCAGCATGATCATCATGAACGGGATGAAGGTCCAGGCGTCGAGCATCATGATCGAGATGCGGGCGGTGATCGGATCGGAGAAGAAGGCGGGATTGTCCCAGCCGAGATGACGCGCCAGCGTCGCCGCCGGTCCGAACCGGTACTCCATCAGCGATTTGCCGACCATCCAGGACACCGCGACCGGCGACAGCATCAGCGGCAAAAGGAAGACGACGCGGAAGAATTTGCGGGCGCGGATCTGCGCGTTGAGCAGCAGCGCCAGGCCGAAGGCGATGACATATTCGACCAGCACCGCAAGCACATAGAGCACCATGTTGAACAGCGCGTTGCGGTAATAGGGGTCGGCCAGCATCTGCCAGAAATTGTCGAGGCCGTTGAACCTGCGTCCGGTAAACGAGCTGAGGTTCCAGTCGGTCAGCGCGATGTAGAAGCCGAACAGCGTCGGGAAGATCACCATGGCAATGGTGAAGAGCAGCGCCGGCAAAAGGAACAGCGCGCGCTGCCCGTCCTCGCCACGCGTCAGCACCTGCCAGGCGCCCAGCGCTGCGCCCCACAAGATGTAAGCGTAGATCACCGGTCGCCAGGTGTCGAAACCGACCGTGGAAATCTCGGTCTTGTAGAGCACCTGCACGACGATGATCGCCAGCAGGCCAAGCGTCGCGAGGGCCAGCAGGCCCCAGCCGAGGCGTTTGCGGCCTGCCGGGATCAGGTCGGCCGGATTTGCCGGCCACGCATTCGCGGTCGAAATCTGCTGAGCCACGCCTCTCGCCTTCTAGAGCGCTTCACCGTTTCACGGAAACGGCGAACCGCCCTATCTCTTTGTTTTTTCGCAATTCCAGGCGGAGAACCGCTCACACTTTTCCTGGAATTGCTCTAGCGCATCAAACCGGCCGAGCCGGTAAAGATGCGGCCCGATGTCGATGTGCCACCGGGCCGCGACGTCTCATAAGCCAGCCTACATGCCGAGCGAGGCTTTGTAGAGCTTGATCTGGTTTTCGCGGCCGATCTGGTCGGTCAGCTTTTCCCAGGCCGCGGCGATGGCGTCGGCGCCTTCCTGCGCCTTCATCTTGCCGGCGAAGGTGTTGGCCAGGATGTCCTCGGCGGCGGAGTAGTACTGGAAGATGCCGGGGATGCGCGGCTCGATCGCCGCGTTCGGATGGTTGTAGGAATCGCCTTCCGACTTGAGATAGGAGGTGATGAAGGCCTCGTCGTAACCGGCCGCCACCCACTCCGGAATGTTGAAATGGGAGTTGCGGTAGGGCTGGAAGCCCGACGGGTACATCGCCGTCCAGATCGACAGGTCCTTGCCGCCGAGATGCGCGGCGGCCGACCATGCCGCCTTCTTCTTCTTTTCGTCCTTGTCGACGCGGGCCATGACATAGACGCCCCAGCCGAGATAGGCGCAGTTCGGCGCATAGTTCGGGCCGCTGGCGAGCTTGTCCCACTTGCCGGTCTTGGAGTTGTAGACGTCGTCGGAGCCCGGCAGGATCGAGAAGCCGGTGACGTCGCCGATGACCGATGAGTCATTGGTCTTGACGTTCGAGCCGACATCGCCCCACCAGGGGATCATCGAGCCGGTGCCGGCCAGGAACTGCTGGAAGGCCGTGGTGTTGGGATCGGCGTTGATCTGGTCGGCGGGCTCGGACGGCAGGGCGTCGATCACGTCCTGGATGGCGCGCACCCAGGCCGGATTGTTGATGCGCGGCTTCATGGTGTCGGCATCGAACAGCCAGGCCTTGTCGTCGGGATGCTTGGCGTAGGCCGTGGCGCGGCTGCCGAGGAAGTAGAAGCCGAAACCGCCCCAGGGCTTGGGCGCGTCGAGATAGCCATAAACGTCCTGGCCCTTGAATTTCTTGCCTTTGAGGAACTTAGTTACGGCCTGCACTTCCTGCCAGGTCTTCGGCACACCCCACTCGGTCGTGGCGCCGCTTTCTTTCCAGGCCTTGGCGAGATCGGCATCGGCGAAGACGTCGGTGCGGTAGTTGAAGTTGTGCGTGTCGCCGTCGATGGTCACGCGATACTGCTTGCCGTCCCAAGTGCCGACCGGCGGCTTCAGGTAGTTGACGAGGTCGTCGAAGTCGATCTGCTTCTTGACCCAGTCGGGCATCTCGGAGGTGAGGCCCTTGCCGCAGACATCGCCTTCGAAGGGCGCGCCCATCTCGATGATGTCGAAGTCGACGGTGCCGGTGGCGATCGACTGCTGCAAGCGGGCGTTGTAGTCGGCCTGGGCGAGGTCGATCCAACTGATCTTGGCGCCCGTATAGGCCTCCCATGGCTTCAGGAAGCCGCGAAACAGCACATTGTGCAGGTTCTGGTTGTTGAGGCCCATGAAGGTGAGCTCGACACCGGCGAACTCGCCTTCCTTGACATTGGCCTTGGTCGCTTCGAGGCAGAGCTCGCCGACTTTCTGGAAGTCGGCATCGGTAGGCTGGCCTTTGCCGACGCCCGGGATCTGCAGGATTTTCTTGCGCAGCTCGTCATCGGCCGCGGCCGGCCTCGTCAGCGCGCCGAGCCCGGCGCCGGAGGCGGCGGCGATCGCGGCCATGCTGGCCGCGCCTTTCAACAGATCGCGGCGGCTGGCGCCAGCGCGCATCAGTTTTTCATACAGATCGACTCTCATCTACAGGTTCCTCCCAGAACAACAGCCATTGAATTGAAGTGCCAATCTCTCGGACGTCGAAACGCCTCTCGGTTCTCCTCGATCATACGGGGACGTGGGACCCCACCCTGCGTCGCCGGAGCTCCGATCTCAGGGTAACAGGCCTGCTCTCGGATTGGCACTCGCCACTATTCGCGTAATCGATTACCTTGTCAACAAGATTGGCTTTTTATCTATAAGATACCGACTTGCCGTTGCCGCTGGCAATGGCTAGCTTCACCGCAAAAGATAAAAGGGGAGACGATGGCTCAAGTCGCGATCAGCAGTGTGGCCAAGGCGTTCGGAACCGTCAAGGTGCTGCATGAGGTCAGCGTCGATATTGCCGACGGACAGTTCGTCGTGCTGGTCGGTCCGTCAGGATGCGGCAAGTCCACGCTTTTGAGGATGGTGGCGGGGCTGGAGACCGTTTCCGGCGGCACGATCTCGATCGGCGACCGCGTCGTCAACAACCTGCCGCCGGCGAAGCGCGACATTGCCATGGTGTTCCAGAACTATGCGCTCTATCCGCACAAGACGGTGGAGCAGAACATGGCCTTCGCGCTGAAGCTGCGCGGCACCGATCCGGCCGTCGTCGCCGAACGCGTCAAGCGCGCTGCCGACATCCTCGACCTTGCTCCGTACCTCAAGCGCTACCCGCGCCAGCTTTCCGGCGGCCAGCGCCAGCGCGTCGCCATGGGCCGCGCCATCGTGCGCAATCCGCAGGTGTTCCTGTTCGACGAGCCGCTTTCCAACCTCGACGCCAAGCTGCGCGTGCAGATGCGCACCGAGATCAAGGAGTTGCACCAGCGGCTGAAGACGACCACCATCTACGTCACCCATGACCAGATCGAGGCCATGACCATGGCCGACAAGATCGTCGTGATGCGCGACGGCCGCATCGAGCAGGTCGGCGCGCCGCTTGAGCTGTTCGACCGGCCGGCGAACCTTTTCGTCGCCGGCTTCATCGGCTCGCCTTCGATGAACCTGCTCAAGGGCACCGTGAAGAAGGCTGAGAAGCGGGTCGTCGAGATCGCGGGCACGGCGTTCCCGATGCCGTCGGGAGTTACCGCCGAGGATGGCCAGCCCGTTGTCTACGGCGTGCGGCCGGAGCATCTGGAGATCCATCCGGACGGCGTCGCATCCACCGTCTCGGTGGTCGAGCCGACAGGCTCCGAGACGCTGGCCTTCGTGCGCTTCGGCGAAGGCGAGATGGTGGCGCTGTTTCGCGAGCGCCACGACTTCAAGCCGGGCGACACGCTCAAGCTCAAGCCGCGTCTCGACCAGGTCCACCTCTTCGACGCCGGGACCGGCAAGCGTCTCTGACCGCACACAACCCTTCAAGAGGAAACCATGCTCAAAGGGATCAATCCGCTGCTCAATGCCGATGTGCTCCAGGCGCTGCGGGCAATGGGCCATGGCGACGACCTGATCATAGCCGACACCAATTTCCCGTCCGATTCCGTGGCCAGGCAAACCGTGCTCGGCAAGCTCTTGCGCATCGACGCGACGGCGGCCGAAGTGGTGAAGGCGGTGCTGTCGGTCTTGCCGCTGGATACTTTCGTCAATGATGCCGCCGCTCGCATGGAGATCGTCGGCAAGCCGAACGAAATCCCACCGGTGCAGAAGGAGGTTCAGAAGGAGATCGACGCGGCCGAGGGCAAGCCCTGGCCGATGATCTCGATCGAGCGCTACGCCTTTTACGAGCGCTCCAAGAAAGCCTATTGCGTGATCCAGACGGGCGAGCGCCGCTTCTATGGCTGCTTTGCCTTCCGCAAGGGCGTCGTGCCGCCGGATGCGGAGTAAGGACATGGCCACCGGCAAGCCTGTCGTCATGAAGCCCGTTGTGATCCTGGGCGTGTTCGTCGCCGACACCGCCTATCGCGCCGACCGCCAGCCGCGCCTGGGCGAGACGATCCTCGGCAATTCCTTCAAGCTCGGCCCGGGCGGCAAGGGATCGAACCAGGCCGTGGCCGCCGGCAAGCTCGGCGCCGACATCACCTTCCTGACGCGCCTCGGCGTCGATGCTTTCGCCGACATGGCCAAGCAGACCTGGAAGGACGCGGGCGTGAAAAGCGCCGTCATCGACACGCCGGACAGCTATACGGGCGCTGCCTATATCTTCGTCGAGGAAGGCAGCGGCAACAACGCCATCATCGTCAGCCCGGGCGCCGCAATGCTGATTTCCCCGGCCGACATCGAAGCGCATGCCGAGCTCATCCGGTCCGCCGGCGTCTTCGTCACCCAACTCGAACAGCCGATCGACGCGGCATTGAAGGCGCTGGAGATCGCGCGTGGGGCAGGGGTGACGACCATCCTCAACCCAGCGCCGGCCGCCAGCCTGCCCGACCGCATCTATACGCTCTGCGACTATGTCACGCCCAACGAGACCGAAGCCGAAGGGCTGACCGGCATCAAGGTTTCGTCGATCGACGACGCCCGCCGCGCCGCCGACGCATTGCTGGCCAAGGGTGTCGGCGCCGTCATCGTGACGCTCGGCGAGAAGGGCGCGCTGCTGCACACCAAGGAACGATCCGAGCATGTCGGCGCGGTCAATGCCGGCCCGGTGGTCGAGACGACGGGGGCAGGTGACGCGTTCAATGGCGGCCTGGCCGCGGCCCTGGCAAGAGGCGTCGAGCCGCTGGAGGCCATGCGTTTTGCCTGCGCGGTCGCCGGCATTTCGGTGACCCGCCCAGGCACCGCGCCGTCGATGCCGGCATTGTGGGAGGTCGAGGCGCTGCTCGCCAGGACCTCCCGCTTTTGATATTTCGTGGCTTGTTAGAGGCCGCTTATTCTGGAACGCGACCGACGCGAGCGCGTTCATCCTCCTGGTCGGCGACGCCGGAACGGTAGGATGAAAAAGCCTTACGAGAAGCCCACGCTGGTGAAACGCCAGAAACTCACCGAACGGACGGCCCAGATTATCGCTTCCGGGGTTATCCTGGGCGAATGATTTCCAAGGATAGCGCTACAGAATCCTGCTGGTCAGTTCCAGCATCGTCGTCGCACCTTGCTCGCTGCCGGGCATATGCACGACCCGCAGCACCCGCAGGTCCCTGCTCGATCCTTCGACCGGCATCGACACGCTTTCGCCGACCCGCGGCAATTCCTGGAAGGCGAGCTCGTCGACATCCCTTTCGTCGTCGATGGAAATCCGACATCTCACAGCCATCTGATCTCTCCCGTTTTTCGCCCGTGGGCTGAACGAGGCAAGATTGGAATGGTTCCGAGAAAGACCTCAACTGGCGAACCTGCCGCGATATTCGCGCGGCATAAGGCCCTTCAACGCCTTGAATTGACGCCCGAAATTGACCAGCGATCGATAGCCGACAAGCTCGGCGATGTGGACAATCTCGTCGAACGCGAGGCGCGGATCCGATCCTGGCGCGAGCGCGAGGCGCCGCGGCGCGCCGGCTTTGCGGGCGATCCGCGCGGGTGGGAGAAGAGAAACGCAGAGACGGCAAAGCTGACGCCACTCGGCGAAAGGCTGCCGGAGTTGGTCAACTGGAACGGATGAACCTGCACGATCGCAACGGCGGATCCTCGCCGTTTTGCATCTACTTGTCCGGCGGATTGGTGGGCGATGACGGGCTCGAACCGCCGACATCTTCGGTGTAAACGAAGCGCTCGCTCCTCCAAGGCTTGATCTCACAGAATAAATAGCTCTGTAATATCAATGCACTAGCCTTAGCTCTCTCTAGGCCCAAATCTGACTAGTCGGTTGCTGTCACAGCACAGTCACACCGGAGCTAAAAATGGCTACTCTTCGCAAGCGCAACGGCAAATGGCAGGTCCAAGTCAGGCGCCAAGGCTTCCCCGTCCAAACAAGGTCATTCCACTCAAAGGCAGCCGCTAGTGAATGGGCCAGGACGGTTGAACGTCAGCACGACAGGCACGAGCTAGGACCCGACAGAAAGACACTCAAGTCGATCACTCTTGCAGACTTGGTCACACGGTATAGGAATGAGGTCGTACCCAAAAAGAAAGGCTCGGCAGTCGAGACCATCCTGTTAAACCGGTTCCTCCGTTATCCGATCTGTCAGAAGACGCTGTATGAGCTTAGCACAGCCGATTTCGCGGCCTACCGCGATCAACGGTTGAAAGAGCCCAAATACAGATCGAACAAGCCTGTCACCGCTAAATCCCTGAAACGCGAGCTTTCTCCCCTCTCCCACATGTTCCGCCATGCTCTTGTCGAGTGGGAAATTCCCCTGGAGAACCCATTGGAGGGACTGAAACTCCAGGTAGCTGACAACAAGCGAGAGAGGCGCCTTCGTTCTGGAGAATTGGAAAGGCTGCTGGAGGCGACCAAAAAGTGCAAGAACGGGCTTGTTGCACCAATCATCTTGTTTGCCCTTGAGACGGCAATGAGGCGTGGCGAGATGCTCTCCGTTCAGTTTCGGCACATCGACTTCGAACGCCATTCCCTCGTCATCCCTGAGACGAAGAGCGGCTATTCGAGGATGATCCCACTGACCGTCGGAGCTGTGACGATCCTAGCCGCGCTCCGGCCGGGAGCCGCCAAGCCGACCGATCTAGCGTTTCCTATCACACCTGTGGCGATGCGCCTCCAATGGGACAGGCTGACCAAACGAGCCCAGATCGATGACCTGAACTTCCATGACCTGAGGCACGAAGCGATTTCGAGATTGTTTGAACTGGGCCTGTCGATCCCAGAGGTAGCCAGCATATCGGGGCACAGGACGCCACAGATGCTTTTCCGATACGCACACGCCAATCAGGAGGCCGTCAGGGCTAAACTAATAGGAATGAAACAAGGTGATCTTAAAACGATCCAGCGAAAGGTAGTTCCCGACGAAGCACTAACTGGCTCGCAATAAATCCAACTATTTCCCGAAGCTGCATCGCATGGAGCCTACCCCTAACTCACCTTGGCCCTTGGTCACGCCTTGGGCTTTTTCTTTAGAAATTCTGCGATACTGCTTACCGGAATTGAGAACATCCTAGCAGGATTCGGAGACGAGATGTCGAGAGTAAAGCAAGCTATTCCGTACGCTGTTGGGCTCCTCGTGATCTGGCTTGGTTTAGACGCGTGCGTCCGAGTTTATGAAGCTTATGACGCTGTGTGCGGGGACGGTCTGAGGATTCACTGCGCAAGCATTTCTCAGGACGTCACCCTTCTTCGCCTGATCGTTGGCGTCTGCGCTATAACCCTCCCAATGGCGATCTACAGGCATCTTGAAAGGGCAGAGAGACAGAAGCCTGAAAACAAGCCCCATAAAGATTAGTCAAACGCAGTTCCTCTCATTTCCTTTGCACACACACGGCTCTGACATAGGTCTCGGAATCCGCGATTGGCTTCTCCATTTCTGCTTTCAGAGCTTTAGCGGCATTCTCACATAGCTCTTGGCTGGCGTAGTCCACGTTTGTCCATGTCGTCGGCGCTGTAGGCGTTCCGGCAACGACCCATTGGAGCGAGAAAATCAGAACCCAATCCATAACAATCTCCTTCGGTTCTAGCCCCGTGGCCCAGTTTAGTTGGGCGTGTTAGACTTCTCAGCGCGAGCAAAAGTTTCGCCACACTTTACAAAGGCAAATGCCTGAATTCACTGCTCGTCGCAGCGCGGCACTTAAATCCCATTACTAAAGCTACGCGGAGGAGACAACGTGTCAGGTGGAGATCAAGGTGACCACTTCGATGATAGTGGAGACGACCACTCTGCCGAAGGCGACATTCATGACGGCAAAGATGCTTTTGGGAAGAGCGCTTTGCCTTCGGCCAGCAAAACCGGCAGCGATGTTAGGAGCGCGCGCGACGATGGCCGCGCAGCGAACAACGGTGGGGAGAGCAATCGGGATAATGGCGGCGATCACCCCGGAGATCACCCGGACGAGCATCCTGAAGGCAGCACAGCCACCGGTGGAAGCTACTACGGCAACGCCGAAAACCAGGGTGACGAGGGTGCGCAAACCCACAATGTACAAGAAGACTGGAAGTCCGGTGAACCCCAAGGAGAAGCTGGGGAACAAACAGCCGATAAAGGCAACGAGATAACGGACAAGGATGGCCCCAGCAATTGGGACAAATTCGATCTCGCGCTTAAGACCTGGTTCGAACGAGCCGCTGCGGCAGATCCAGAGGCTCTTCCCCCAATGCTCGATCCGGTCATCGACGAAAGTGACCGTCCCACCGAGGGTGAACTCAAAGACATGGAGCAGATAGTTAAAGATTTCAACCCAAAAGAAGGGCCAGTCAACAACAATGAGTCGACGTTACCAGATAAAGAAAAAGATTATCCATAAAATTCGCAGTACCCTAAAGGTCTGAACAGGACAACCCAATATGTCTAACGTAGACTTAACTGACATCCACGAATTTGTTAATTGGATAAAGTTAGTTTTTGCGTTTGTGTTATCTTTTAGTTTCTTTATATGGGTAGATTTAGTAGATAGACACCTTAGTTATCTCGGGCTGAGTTGGAGTCAGTATCTGTACAACCAATTTGTCACACGCGGACCGAATATTGCCTACATGCAGTACCACAGCAGCCTACTGAATATGGAGCGATCGGCCAGCAAAGAGAGAAATGCGCTGGCATCGACCAGCAGGCAAGACGGCGATTCGCTGGTTGTGGTCAGCGTCAAAAACGGGAGGGTGCATATCAAGGTAGGTTCGGGGATGATGTGCCTCACGGAGGAACAGTGGAGGACAATGAGGGTCTATCTTCCACTGCTAGTTGATCAATTTCCGCCATCAGATGGTCTCGGCAATTTCAAACAACAAAGAGTCTGGGCGGCTAAGATGGCTGATATTGCTAGTTCGGTAATTTGGATTTCGGTAATCGGCTGCTGCGGTGGAGCTGTAGCTGGTGCCCTAGTAGGCTTGTTTGATTGGTATGGCGGCTCCGTGACGGATGAATACGCATCTTGGTTAAATGTATTTCTCCAAAATTACGTCGGGAAAAGCTCCCAGGACATTGATGTTTTCAACATGGTTTCTCAATCTGCTATTTTTAGTGCGAAAGTTGGTATTTGTTTTGGGTTAGTGTTTGCGGCGCTGGTGTGCATTTTTAAGGTTAGGCACTTTGCTATTAGTTTCGGCGCTTTGTTTGGGCTATTAATTGGCGCGGCGACGCATCTTGCAGTATCGCCCTATGGTGGCGTTGCACCGATCGAACAATTGGTAGGGTACTCAGTATTTTATGGTGCTGTATTGGGCAGCTTTATTCGGTGGGGTATCTACCGCTGGCCAGAGTTTGCGATAGGCGCCAATTGGCTTAGCCGGCTGGCGGTTGGCGTTCCTCTGAAAAGATCGAAACCCAAAATGAAATCCGCGCGTCCTTCGCCGATTAAGCAGGTACTGACGATCATCAAACAGGCAGATCGAGCGCAAACGCTTCCTTGGAACCCGGGCAAGCGTCCAAGGCATCACTCGAGTTCTGATTAGCTTCGGAGCGACGCAGCCCCAAGGGCTGTCTATAAGCTCCAAGCGAGGAAGCCCAACATCCAAGCTTGTGAAGCAACAGAGATGATGCGGCTGAAAATCTGACCGGAGTACTGAGCAGAAACCAGATGTTTCTTTTCGTCGGCGAACTGACCTAGTACGTCTCCTCCGTCAAAGACGGTCTCAATGTTGGTGGCCATGGAAGACAGTCCGGTGTCCCTTGCCCGGATGTAGCGGAGCACGAGATAGTTGTGGGCGCGGACCTCAGCAAAATCGCTGCCATTCCTCACCTTCAGAAAGATTGTGAAGAGAGCAAAAATCACGAACATCTGAAACGGGGTTTCCGCCATCCAGTGAAATGCCGCTACGAACAAGGCAGAATGGACTGCCTCGATCAGGAACTTTCTCGCGAAAAGCCAAGCTGACATCCGCTGCGGCTCGGTATCAAATCGGGACTGTAAATTGGAAGCTGCGTACGTCTGTTGCATGCCACTTTGCGAGCGCTTCACGACCTAACTTCATGCGCTCGTCAGCGATCTTACGATGCGGCATGGCCGCGTAGATTTGGCTAGCGTTCCGGGTCTTCTGCATCACACCGAAGGTTCGCTCTACCCCTGCACTGAATTCCTCGGGTGTGATCCGCGCAATGTCCTGCTCCTCCAGATGCAGCCAAGACAAAAGAAAGGCTTGCTCGGCGATCCCTAAGCGGGCTTTTGCGTTCTCGTCGTGAAGATTCACTTCAAGGTCCCTGCGAGCTGCCATGATCGAGTTGATTGCAGCAAAGCTTATTGTCATCCGCTTCGTCGGGTATTCATTCGCTTTGAGCAGCCCATTCAAGAGCCGGTCCATTTTGTCTTCATTGTTGAGGAAATAGTCCACATAAGCCCAGACAACGCGATCAGCTCCGCCGTACTTTGTTATTGCGCTAATGGCAGCAGCCATTTCGTCTCTTACCTGTTTCTCAGTCGCCCCCCTGGCGAGCTTATCCTTGAGCCAAGCCAACATGGTTGCCCCCCAACAAATTACAGCCTTCAATGCAAGGCCGACCCCGAAATACATATTAAAGTTGATAAACTCAAAGCGCCCGACCTGCAATCCGTTCTTGTATGGACATGCGCAGATTGGTTGGACGGAACTTCGCCCGGCTGCGCCGTGAACGCGGTTTTACCCAGGAGGACGTGGAATCGCGTTCGGGTTTCAGTCAGCAATATCTCAGCGGTCTTGAGCAAGGTAAGCGCAACCCAACCGTCATTACGCTTTATGAGTTAGCTCAGGCCATTGGCGTAAGCCATGTCGACCTCGTTCGCCCTGACACTGAGAACGAAGCCTAGCGTCTCAGTTCGCTTCGGGGTTCGGGTGTGCCTTAGCTAGCTTTTGATGTCCTTGACAGAGGCCGATTTAAGCGAAACACCTAGGACTTCTCGTGGCTCAGAGGAGGCACAGAAGTATGGCTCGCCGGCCGCCCAAGCCACCTGAGAAGGCCTCAGCGCCTCGTTACAAAGATCGAAGAAAACCGTCGCCAGCCGATGACGACGCATGGCGCTCAGCAACCGATGGCGAATTCGATGAGATCCTGCTTGAAATGGGAAATGGCAGTGATCGCTCAGCGGCCATTCTTGGCGCGAGCTACGTCGAGACTGTGCTGAGGCAATGCCTCTTTCATCGCCTCGTTTCGATGTCCGTAACCGACGCAAGAAAGCTGGTTGGCCATGCGGGACCGCTAGGTTCTTTTTCCCAGACAATCGAAATGGGTTTTGCGCTCGGTCTCTATGGGCAGGTTGTTAGAAAGGACCTACATCTCATAAGGGAGGTGAGAAACATATTCGCTCACAGGTTTCTGCCCGTGTCGTTTTCAGATACCGATGTACGCAAGCCCATAAGCAAGCTTAGCTACAGAAAGGAGGACATATCGGGCAACGTGGATCGTATAATCGAAAAGGACGGAGATGTTTTCGTGCGAGAACGAGATTTGTATCACGAACATTGCCGCGTCATCGTTGTGGAACTGTATTACGATATGCGAATGCATAAGGAGGCTCGACCTCACGCCGTTCGCATGCCATAGCCCGATCGTGGCAAGTAGATAAGAGTCGGAACGGGTTCCGCTAAGGTCCCCCTAATAAGGTCCCGACATGCAAACTGTCAGGCGCCCCAAGCTGAGGCTGGCTACTCGTCCCGCCATACAACCCGCCGCTCCCAGCGAATTTCCTTCAGGCGCCGGAAACGGATCGTGACCAGTTCCTCGCCGTATGCATGGAAAAGCTCGGCCGACATCCATTGTGTCTTCCCGCAGACCTGGCAGCGAACCTTATTCCGCACGTCCTCGATTGTGAGGTTGCCGAGCACCTCGCGTAGTTCGGCGGGTTTATAGTACCGCGTGATATGGCAATGGCCGCACGAGATGCGTGCGATTTGCCCGGCATCATGGGCATGCATCAATGTCCAAGCCTGACCTCGCGGCCATTTTTCGGGTTGTTCCGGCATATGCTGAAGTGAGGAACATATTCCTGGTTGGTCAAGGGCTCTTGACTCTTTTGTTCTTATTTTGTTCACTGTCGGCACCTAATCAGGATCAAAGGCCATGGCACGAGAACCGGGATATGTAGTTCCCATCGAAGCTGCGGGCGTCTATTTCGGCATGCGCGGGATGCAAAACGGTAGGTTCGTCATCGACCTGGAAGGACAGGCAATTCTCTCGCTGCCCGGAATCCGATACGGCTTGGCTTTGAAACCAGGCGTCACGAAAGCTCAAGCTCAGAAATTACAGAGCCTCCTCAATGAGCTTTGCAACCAATATTTCGCCGGGTTCCTCGACCGCGTTAATGACGAGGAATTCCAGCAATGGCTGTTCGAAGGCTATGACATTGCCGGCTATTTGAATCCGAGCCGTCAGCTTGGGCCAGGAGACGAAATAGGCCGCGATCCCTTTGCCTACGATAGCAAGTAGAACCTATGTGTGGCCGCTACACCCGCTACCTGCCGTGGTCAGAAATTCATCGCCTCTACAGGCTGACGGCGCCGGCCGATGTCGGCCGCAACGATGCTCCGCGTTACAACATAGCGCCGACCGATGAGGTCCCTTTCATCACAGCTGCTGACGATGGCAATCACAAAGTCCGTGCCGGCCGCTGGTGGCTGGTGCCATTCTGGGCAAAAGAGATGCCCAAAGCAGCGATGTTTAATGCTCGCATCGAGACCGTCGACACGACATCGGCCTTTCGGGACGCCTTCAAATCAAGCCGGTGCTTGATCCCCGCCGACGGCTATTACGAATGGACGATTTCGCCTGCGGACGGAAAGCGCGACCCTTGGCATATTTGCCAACCAGATCATGCGCCGTTCTCATTCGCCGGCCTATGGGCTTACAATTCTAATCTGGACGTAACGAGTTGCACGATCATCACGCAGCCTTCAGCCGCACCAGTCAACCAGGTGCATGACCGCCAGCCGCTCATTCTCAATCCGGCCTACTATGACGCCTGGCTGGACCCTAGGACGCCTGTTAGCGATCTGAGGGACATTCTTCGCCACGATATCGACGGGGAACTGCAGTTCTATCGCGTGGGCCGAGACGTGAATGCTGCTGCGATCAACAAACAGCCCAACGACCATTCCGGGCTAATCAAGCCGATAGTATTGCTTTGAATGGGGGCCATTCGATGTCTCGCCACATATTTCTACAGGACCTGGAACGCACCGCGGACCACATCGCAGACGGCTCACGAGCTGATTTGCAAGTGCTGCTTCGTAGAGCCGCGCTACTGATCCGTAATGCAAGCGGACTTGCCCTTGAGCAAGGCATCGATGAAGCGCTCAACAGTCTCGCAATTGAGATGGCAGTTCAGAAGGCGGATTTGGTGGAAACGATTCTAAGCGATTGGCTAGTCGCTAACGTCTATCTTCCAATATGCTATCCACTGGACGAGGAGAGCATTACTGAGGGCAGAGCATGATCATTGAGCAATAGCCCCAGCAGACTTGGCCGGTATCCGATTTTTCAATCACACGAACGTTTGCGTAGCCGAGAGATGGCATTGAAAGCTCGCAAATCGGATTCGCAGCCTGGTAGACTATATGTTATCAGTCCTCACCACATTTGGGGGGGCACATATGCCACGCAAAATTGCGGTAGACATCCGCACTAGGTTTTTGCGCGACGACCAGCGCTGTTACATAATGTTTCCGGGGGATGGCTACAGATACTATTCGACGATGCGGGACGATAGCGTCGTATTTCTAGAGATTCCTGGATTCCCGTTCGAGCCGAACGAGGACCTTCGAAAAGTAAAAGACTTGGTCCAACGTGTCGTTCTCTCGGATCGAATAGCTGAATGGCATCGCGAGGGTCGGCCGAAAGATAAGCTTCCGCCTCGCACTGTAAAAGAATTGGGTAGACACCGCGTTACGAGAGCCAGGCAACAGTTTGCGGGGCTGGTTCGCGGATTTTTTCATCAAGTTAGAGCGGGTGACATCATCATTGTCCCCCCGCAAAATTTCGACGATGACGTTTTGTTCGGCGAGGTAATCGATGACAAGATTTCCTTTGCGTACGCGCCTCAGTTCCCGAAAGAAAGAATTCCAGTCCGCAAAGTGCGTTGGAAGGCTCGAGTTTCCCGTAATCAGATTCCCCTTTGGCTTGAGCGCAAAATTCCGAGCCCAAACCCACTAAGGCAGATAGAAAACATATATTTTGAAGAAATTTTCGACTTGATGTATGAAAGATATTTTTACAATGGGAATTTTGTTTGCAAATTTAACGTCAAATCTCAAGAATTCTCGTCTCTTGATAATTTCCTATTCCAACAGATAGTTTTGTATGCGGCTGCATTACACGAAAATAATCAAGAGGGAAACATAAAAAACGTAAAAAGCACATCTATATCTGTAGTTGTGTCGAAGCTTGATTTCTCTCAAGATATACCGGATCAGCGCATATCGATTAATTCTCCCGGTCATATTGTTGTGTATTCGAAAAATATCATACCCTTGGTGGCCGGGGTATTCATGGCGCTTTCAGCTGCGCTGGCTTCGGCAGGCGATCTGTCAACGACGAAGATTGTGATTGAAAACAGTACCGACAGTGGCCAGATATCCCAGGAATGCGTCAGCGACATTCAGCAAGAGGTCATGGACGATATGGTCGCCATGGGCTATCAGCGCTGGCAGGAACTCTGTACAATTGAGGCTCAAGCGCGAAAGCGGACCCAAATCAGTTCAGGGGTCGAGGCCAAGTCGTCCGGCGCTGCGCCGAAAGCAGACAGGCTTACAAAATGACAAAAGAGCAGGGAGAAGTCCCTTTCATATCGCCGAGTTGGTGGCGAGAAACCGAGACCCCTCGTTGGGTGCTGGCGCTGAGCACGGTCTCGATGGCGCTCGCCACTTTGGCGGGAACCTATGGCGTTGAATCCATGCTTTGGAGTAGGCAGCAGCGTGCCGCCGAGGTGAACGCACTGATCGACTCGACGCGAGAGTTTCAGGTCTATGCTGCTGCATTTTCGACAGAGATGTTTTCGGACAAAGCTGTCAGCACCGCAACGAGAAGCAAGCTAATCGAGAACTTGAACGATCAGTTTGCGCGCACAAAGACGCTGCCTGTTAAAGTGGCTAAAGTCGCAGAGAAAGAACTCGCCGATTACCAGAGCAAGATCCTGTCAATGAACGCGATTGTCCAGAAAACAGACGACCTGATGTCCATGAAGGATTTTTGGACGGCAGCAAGCAATTTGACCGCCTCACGGAAAACCCTGGACCTAAAATTGCAAGCCGCAATCTGACCGCGATGAAGCGCGGGCTAACTGGTCTCAAGGCAATACTGGCAGCCTCAGGAAGCACGGGACGACACTTCAGATTTGCAGCCTCTTGACTGCTCGTACAGCTTAGATACCCTTTGAGAGTGCCCTAAGAAAAAGCAGGCCTTTGGGTACCTGGACGCAAGGCCGCCTTAATAACCGACGGATGGGGGAGCCCTTACGTCGTAGAAAACGAGCAGCACAGCTGCCCAACACAACTCCCCACTCAACGTTAACTTTGTTCGCCCTATCGCCATGGGCGTCTGCGACCTCAGGGAGGATCGTTATGCAGGTTCAGAGTGGCTACTGGTGGGCAAGCATTTTGTCAGACGGTGCGCAACCCGAGATCATTTATGTCGTCAATATCGGAAGCGAACAAACAGCCACTCGCATGGGTGACGACTGGCCTTATAATCTGATCGAATGCGATCTGCTCATGCCCATAGACACAAGCGCCTGGCCGCAGGCGGGGAAGCTAACGGAAGATGAGCTGCTGGATGAACACTACACGGTCGATCCGACCACGATCACAGACGGTTATTGGTGGGCTATCATCGCAGAAGATTTCCAGCCGTTGATCGTCCTGGTCGAAAGAGGCGCCGTGTATCGGCTTGACAGCGAAGACCGGTTCGAGAACTTCGAATTCGTGATGTACATCGACACGACCGGTTGGCCGACGAGGTAACGAATTGGCCTGCACCGTTTGGCCGCGTTGAGGGGAACTGAAGCACGAACCTTCGCCGAAGCCGTGACCTTCGCCGCACGAATGAATGGTCGCCAGGAACAGAGCGGTCCCACGATTTGGCAGATCTCTTAGCCTACTCGCGATGGCCCGAATGTCCGAGTGGACTGTGGGACCCGTCTGTGAGTGCCAGAACGCTCCTCGGGCTGCGCCCACGGTTGAGCCTCCGCTACCTATCGATGACCGCAAGCCGGCGTCGTCACCAGTATTGACAATTTGATCAATTTTTGATATAATTATACTATCGAAGGTTAAATAGGCCTTCCCCGGCAAGAGTGCGCTTCCAAATAGGTCGCGTTTATTTTTTTCCAGAGAAAATTGAGTCGGCTCTAACCTGCCGCCCTGTTGGGGCGCTGGGGATTTTTGCTATAGAAATACGTAATAGATTATTCTAAAATAGAGGACATACCTTTGCTACAAAATTTAATTTTAAAGTTAGGCTTTATACCGAGAAGACGTCACGCACATGGCGTAGACCAAGTAAATGAAGAGGCGAGTTTCACGAAGGTAAGCAACAGAATATTTTGCAGTGATATTGAAGCAGCCACAGACGCATCCGGGGCCGAGGAGGCAGATATTGCCTTTTGTCTTCCTGATAGCGTTCTGGGACCGGTGCCTGCCCCCGATGAAAAGGAAAAAAGCGATACCTACTGCCACGTTGCCCTTCGGATTAATGAGAGATGGAGAGTCATCGTTTGCAAGGACGGAATCCAATGGATTCTTCAGGTGCGAAAGGGCTCCTACAACGGGAGACCAGCATGGAGAAGAGTGAGCTTTGTAAGAGGGAAGGTGGGACTGCGCCGTGTTATCAGGGAAGCGGTTGGAGATGTCTCTCCTGAGGTTGAGGCTCAACTGGCTCAGTTGCCGGATTGGGTGCAGCCATGATCTACAACGGCAATTCCCCTTGGCTTGATCGAACCCTGAGACTGTCTTCATCGCTTGATCCCTTCGTATCGCCTATAGCCGAAAACATCGCCAAGGGAGCAGGTAAGCAAAGGAGAGAGCATGCTGTCCATAATATCAAGACGGCCTTAAGCGTGATACTCGCCAATCTTCTTCGATCCTACGCCCTGCAACCCTCTCACGGCATCAAAATCGATCTCAGCAACGACGGCTTTCTCAAGGGACCATTCAATCCATTTGAGGTTGGGATTCGGGCCATTCGTAAGGTTGTGGACTACCTTGTAGGCTCCAATCCTCCACTTATCCACAAAAGGGGAGGGAATTTCGACAAGCTGCGAGGTGTCGGATACCCCACGGAGTTATGGATATCAGAAAGATTACTGAAAAACGTCACGAACTTCATAAAAGAGAACATTAAAGAAGTTAAATACCAAGAGCCATATAACCAATCCAATCCATTACTAGGAACACTTTCGATTTAAACTTCTATATATACAACTTTGAGCGGGTCTTCCAGAAAGAAGAGCTTCCAATCATTCGCCTACGAAAGGGGTCTTCAAAAAAGGACTCACGTTTCGTTAATTTCGAACCAACGCCTGAAACCCACCAGATGGAATCTCACTTACGTAGCTACAACTCATTCCTTCGGTCCGAAGCACGGATCAATCTGTTCCTTACCGACGAGGAGATAGCCGAATTGCAGAAGCGAAAGGACCGGGGCGAAGACGAGTTCGGCTCCTTTCAGCATGGCTCCTGTCTGATCGACCTAGCTTCTGCCAACAGCCTTTATCGCGTTTTCAATGACGGCAGCTTCGATCACGGAGGACGCTTCTATGGGGGGTGGTGGCAAAACGTTCCCAAGGAATACCGCCGCTTCATAACCATCAATGGCGTTCCCACTGTGGAGATCGATTTTTCGAGCATGCAACCCGCGATGCTCTACGCGAAAATTGGCCAGCAAATTGAAGGGGACGCCTACGCTATTGACGGCTTCCCATCCGAGCTTCGCCCTCTTGTGAAGACCGCTACTCTTAAAATGATCAATGCTCCGGGGCGAATTCAAGCTCCGTCGAGGCCAGCACTCCCAGAGGGGATATCTTGGAAGGGCCTTCAACAGGCGATCTTGGATAAGCATGAACCCATCGCGGAATACTTTCGATCTGGCGAAGGCATTAGGCTTCAGCGGCTAGATTCCGACATCGCGGAAAATGTCATCATGAGAATGATGAACCGAGGAATTCCCGTCCTTCCGATCCACGATAGTTTCATTGTCGCTACGGAATATGGCGATGAACTCTCGGGAGTGATGCTAGATGCCTATCGGGAGCGAATGGGAGGCATGAGAATATCCGCAAAGCGCTCGGCAAGCCTCGTTGATGATTTGTTGGATGGCCAGGAACAGTTGAACGGAAACGAACGGCATCCTCTCGCTATGAAGCTCTTCCTAGCCAAGAAAGAGACACCGGAGTACGCAGGTTACCGCTTGCGAGAGCACCTTCGTGGTCCTGCTGCAACTGCAAAAGTATGCGACGGTACCGATCTGGAACCGACTATCTATAAGGACAAGGGACAAGCCACCCCAAAAGCTTGAAAAGACCGGTCCCAAGCGCGTTTAGTATGTGGGCGCAGCGGACGTCCCCTTAACTCGGCAAAGCGACTGTGGGACCGCTATATAGGGCAAGGAAATGCCTTCTAGGACCACCCCCGACGGACATACAGGCCTGAAAGTTTACAGATCTCGAAACTGGCGCCCGGGGCGTCGGCATATACACATATTGCAACCCCCGGCCTGTCACCTGTGGGCACCCCCACTACCCGCCGTCAGTAAGTGTACAACTCAGAAACGAAGGGGTGCGTGGCAGCGCCGCGTATTCTTTTGGCGAATGCCAATGTGTAAACTCTTTTCCTGTTGGGAGAGAGGATCGGGGCTCCTCACTATGTTCGCTCTATAAAGTGCCTCACGACACCAAGCTGCGCATGTCAGGTCACACTGGTGTCACAGCTATCTGGCGATTCGGCTCGGAATAGCGGGCGATTAGCTCAGTCAGTCAGACTTGTTTGACGCTCGACCAAAAACGTCGTAGATTGCGCAAGCAACTGATTTATCAGCGATTTTGGGAGTGGAAGAGCGCTATTTCTCAAAGGCGGACTGGTGGGCGATGACGGGCTCGAACCGCCGACATCTTCGGTGTAAACGAAGCGCTCTACCAACTGAGCTAATCGCCCGCTTGAGCGCGGACCTTTAAGCAGTTAGGGCCGTATTCGCAAGGCCAAATGAGCAGACGGCGCGCCCACCTGTGGGGCAGATTTCCCCAGCTCCAGCGCCGCTGTCAAAAAACCTTCTCCTGATTGCTGTAATGCTTGAATGCCGTGCTTGACACCCGCAAACGAACCCCTTATCCAGCGCCCAACGACGAACACGCCTGACACGTGCTCGTCAGTGCGCGGGTGTAGCTCAGTCGGTTAGAGTGCCGGCCTGTCACGCCGGAGGTCGCGGGTTCGAGCCCCGTCACTCGCGCCATTATTTCCTTGGCAGGACCATTTGGAAATTCGGCTTGTTGAGCACGTTAGCACGTGGTCCGCGTAGTAAGCGGTAGTGGCCCCTGCCGGGCCGCCACCTTGTCGAAGGCCGGGTTCAGGTCGCTAGTGCGTTTCACCGCTTCACGGAAACGGCGAAACCCACTATCTCTTTGTTTTTACGCAATTCCGGACCGAAGGCTACGGCAAAGGCACCGTGCCCAACCGCTCACACTTTTCCTGGAATTGCTCTATTGCCGGACGTAACAGCGCTTGTGAGCGCCCGGAGCGGGATCATCGCCGAAAGCGTTGTTGCCGCAGCGGACGCCATTCCTGAAAACATTCTGCGTGTATTGGCCACGTGCGCCGTATCTGACCATCGCGCGGCCGCGGAAACCGCAGAACTCACCCTCCCTGGCGCAGGCTACCCATTCGCCGCGGTCCGGGCGTGAGCCGTAGTCGTTGTCCCCGTAATTGTTGTCATCGCCATAACCGCCGCCGCGCGCCACGAAATAGCAGGCCTTGTCGCGGCCGGGAGCGGGGTCGCCAAAAAGGCGATTCGAGCAGGGCACGGACTGTCGATCGAAAAACCGCGAGGTTGTTCGACCCCGTGCGCCGTAAACCACCTCCGTGGGATAGGGCAAGCGGCATATGCCGCCTTCATCGGCGCATCGCCGCAGCTGCTGCGCCGAGGCCGAGGTGGGGAAAAGGGCGGACGCCGCGGCGACCAACCCGGCCAGACACATGAAGGCCAGCATCGTTCGGATCGAGACACGAAAAGTTTTTAACACGAATTGTCTCCCGGTTTGGTTGTACGCAGGCATCCTATCGCAGACCGACTAAATGCGCGATGAATGCCTAATTGCGCCGGAAGGCTATCGTTAACTCGACGTGCGAGCGCAGAGCGTCGGGTGGTTCCTGCCGATGGCCCGGCTCAGTATTTGATGATCCGCCGCTCGACCAGAACCACCAGGCAGAACAGCGCGATCGACAGCGATGACGACAGAACGATCGCGGCGTAGAGCCGGTCGGACTGGTAATTGAAGGTGGCCTGGATGATCAGCGCGCCGAGCCCTTTGTCCGAGCCGATCCACTCGCCGACGATGGCGCCGATAACGGCGGTGGCTGACGAGATCCTCAGCGAAGAGAACAGCATCGGCAGGGCACGGGGTAGGCGCAGGCTCCAGAAAACCTCCGAGCGCGTCGCCGACAGTACCCGGAACAGCTCGTGTTCGTTGTCGCTGGCCGAATCGAGGCCGCGGATCATGTTCACCAGCGTCGGGAAGAAGCAGATCACCGCGGCGATGACGATCTTCGGCGTCATGCCGAGGCCGAAGATCAGGATGATGATCGGCGACAGCGCCAGGATCGGGATGGTGTTGAAGAAGAGTACGATCGGGAAATAGGCGGCTTGCAGGACGCGGCTGTGGACGAAGAGCACGGCCAGCAGCACGGCGGCCAGATCGCCGATGACGAAGCCGGCCACCGCTTCGATCAGCGTCGGCCTCAGATTATCGATGAGAAGCGTAAAATTCTTCTGGAAGACACCGAAGATCGCTGTCGGTGTCGGCACGATATAGGCCGGCACGCCGAGCAACGGCAGAATGTATTGCCAGGCAAGCAGGATCGAAGCCGCGCCCAGGACCGGAAGAGTGACGGTCATTTGCGGGGAAAGCGGCGCCTGTCTCACGATGCGTGCTCCAGCGCCACGCGCAGATCGGCCATGGCGGCGACGATCGCCGGATCTTCGCGGCTGCAGCGATTGCCTTCCTGCTTGAAGGGCCGCATGTCGAGATCCTTGACGACGCGCCCAGGATTAGCGGCCAGCACGATGACGCGCTCGCCGAGATAGGCGGCTTCCGCAATCGAATGCGTGACAAACAGGATCGTCGTGCCGGTGCGCCGCCAGAGCGCCAGCAATTCGTCGTTCAACCGGTCGCGCGTGATCTCGTCCAGAGCGCCAAAAGGTTCGTCCATCAACAGCAATTTGGGCTCGCCGAGGAGGGCACGCGCGATCGCAACGCGCTGGCGCTGGCCGCCGGAGAGTTGGTGCGGCAGGCGCTCACTGAGCCCGCCGAGCCCCATCAATTCCAGCAGTTCGGCGCTGCGGTCCTCGATCTTTCGCGTCAGACTGCGCTGGCCGACGCCAAGCGGCAGGCACACATTGTCGCGCACCGTGCGCCAGGGCAGCAGTGTGGAATCCTGGAAAACGAAGCCGACATCGCGGCGCGAGCGCACCGTATGCGGCGTTTCGCCAAGCACGCTGATCGAGCCGCCGAGCGGGTCGATCAGATCCGCTACCACCCTGAGCAAGGTCGACTTGCCACAGCCGGACGGCCCCAGGATCGACAGGAAGGAACCGGCCGCGACAGTCAAGTCGAGGCCGGCGAGCACTTTGACGACCGTCTGCCGGCCGCCATAGCCGACATCCAGCCGTCGGGCTTCGATCGCGCTTGGCATCATGCCGCGGGCGCGTCGAGCTTGGGCCGGTCGGCGGCGGAAAGCTCCAGGATCTTGGTGGTGTAGACATCCTTGGCGGCCGGCCGGCCGTTCGGATACTGGCCGACCTTGTCGAGCAGCGCCAACTGTTCGTCGATCGAGGCGGGATCGAACGTGCCCCAGCCGTCCCTGGCGGTGGCGCTGTCGAAGGAGAGTTTCAGCACCAGATTGACGGTCTTTTCCTCCCAGCCGAGATCCATTTCCGGATAGGCGGCAACCATCTTCTTGACCGCTTCCTGCGGGTTGGCGTGCACCCAGCCCCAGCCTTTGCCGACAGCGCCGATGAACTTCGCCAGCGTCCCGGGATCCTTCTCGATCGCCGCGTCGGTGGCGAAATAGACATCGGCGTAGGAGCTCAGCCCGAGGTCGCGCGTCAGGAGGTCGATGCGGTCGTCGCCGACGACGCTGAGCGCCTGGGTATTGGTGATCCAGCCGCCGATCGCGTCGACATCGCCCCGCACCAGCGGTGCCTTGTCGAAGCCGACATTGATGATGGTCACCTCCGACGGATCGATGCCGTTCTTGGCCAGGATCTCATCGATGATGAAGCGCGCCGTCGGCTGGATGCCGATCTTCTTGCCCTTGAGGTCGGCCGCGCCGCGGATCGGTTTTGCGGGCTTGGACGTCAATGCATAAGGACCGGTGCGGAAGCCGCAGGCGATGATCTTGACCGGCACGCCGCTGGCGCGGGCGGAATAAAGCTGCGGCGTTTCCGAGAACTGGCCAAGCTGCGCGGCTCCCGAGATCACCGGCGGCACGGTTGACGCATTCGGGCCGCCGGGGCTGAATTCGACCTCCAACCCGGCATCCTTGAAATAGCCGTTGGCGACGGCCGCGATGTCGCCGATCTGTCCGTTGGACATCAGCCAATCATACTGGATGACGACCTTGCCCGCGGCCTTCGCACCGGGCGTCAGCACCAGTTGCATGCCGGCCGACGCGGCCGCAACGGCTGCCACGCCGCCTTTCACGAAAGCGCGACGGTTCAATTCGAAGTCCCTGTTCCCATTCATTTTTCGCTCCTGTTGCAGACTTTTCTCGTCTTTTCTTCAGGCGCCGTTCCCTTCGGCGCGGCGTCGTCTACGGCTGTTCGTCGTGGTGATCGCCAGGGCCGCCGTCGAGCCAGGCGTAAAGCTCCCAAAGTGTGCCGTCCGGGTCGGTGAAATAGGCGCAGCGCGCATTCCAGACATAGTTTTCGGGCGGGCCGTAGAAGGGCACGCCGTTGGCGCTCAGTTCGCCATGCAGCCGGTCGATATCGGCTGGCGCGTCGAGCTGCACGGCGACGCAGACTTTGTGCGCGTGGCGCGGCGATCTCAGGTTGGACACGCCGGTATGCCGGTTGATGTGGTCGAGCTCCCAGGCGGCGAGCGTGACGCCCTCGCCGTGGAAATCGGCAAAGCCCTCGGCGCGGCGGCGCAGGCGGAAGCCGAGTTTTTCAACGTAGAAATCGACCGTCCTGTCGATGTTTTCGACCAGCAGGCAGACGTCGGAGATGCGGGTTATGCTTACCGGCATGGCTATTTCGCTCCGTTGGCTTTCGAGGGCGGCAGCTTGACGCCGACGCGGTTGGCCGCACCGACGATGTGCGCGCGCATCGCCGCTTCCGCCGCCTCCGGATCGCCCGCCACCAGGGCGTCATAGATGCGCACATGCTCGCCGACATTGATCTCCACGAGGTCGTGCAGCGGATTGGTCATGCGCGCGTAGTGGATCGAGTGACGGATCTGCTCGCAGACGAAGGAAATGAAGGTGTGGATGTAGCTATTGCCGGTGGCGCGCGCGATCTCGCGGTGGAAGAGCAGGTCGGCGTCGATGCTGCCTTCCTCCCAACGCTCTTCGCCGCCCATGCGGTCGAGTGCCGCCTTGATCGAATCGAGATGTTCCTGATTGCGCCGCGCCGCTGCCAGCGCCGCCGATTCGGCTTCGAGGATGCAGCGTAGCTCGAACAGCCGCTCCATGTTGTGCGTGTCCTTGAGCGCCTCGCGGTCGATGCGGATCGCGGCCCGTTGCTCAGGCGCGAGCACGAAAGCGCCGATGCCCTGGCGCGCCTCGATCAGGCCATCGGCACGAAGCTGGGCGATCGCTTCGCGCACCACATTGCGGCTGACGCCGAATTTCTCCGACAGTTCCTGCTCGGTCGGCAGCCGTGCGCCGGGGTTCAGCTCGCCCGATTCGATCTCGCGACTGAGGAAAGCGGCGACACGATGCGGCAAGGTTTCGATGGTACCGATGGCGGCCAGTCTTTGCTTCATGGAAAAGTTTCCGTCGCGGGCAACAGACAGCCGGGATTCATCAGGCCCTTGGGATCGAGAGCGCTCTTCAGCGCCGCAACCATGCGGCGATGCGCCGGCGAGAGTCCGGCCCAGAATTCCTTGCGGCGGCTGCGGCCGATGCCGTGCTCCGCGCTGATCGAGCCGCCGAGGCCGACGGCGATTTCATAGAGCCCGGCAATGACCTCAGCGCCACGTGCACGAGCCTCGTACTCGGCAAGGTCGAGAGGCGGCAGCACGTTGAAATGGATATTGCCGTCGCCGGCGTGGCCGTAGGCGAGGGGGATCCAGCCGGAATGGTCTTTCGCGACGAAGCGGCGGGCCTGCTCGATCAGGGCCGGGATGTCGGAAATCCTCACCGACAGATCGGTGCGCACATGATAGCCGCGCCTGGCTTGGCCTTCGACGAGACCTTCCCGGATGGCCCAAAAACTCCTGGCCTGCGCGGTGCTTGCGGCGAGAACCGCGTCGGTCACCAGGCCGTTCTCCATGGCTTTGGCGAGAAAGCCGGCAAGCAGACCGTTGAGGTCGATGGCGGCGCCGGACGACAATTCGATGAGCACCTGGACGGGCGCCGAGACCGGCGCTCCCAATGCAGGGTCGATCAGCCGGGCGAGCTCGATGCATTCCGAGCCGATGATCTCGAAAGCGGAGATCAGGTCCGAACAGTCGCGGCGCGCCCCGTTGAACAGCTCAACGGCCGCCTCGAACGAGGCCAGGCCGAGATAGGCGGTCTCTGTTTTGGCCGGTTTCGGAAACAGCTTGACCTCGACACCCGTAATGATGCCGAGCGTGCCCTCTGAGCCGATGAAAAGCTGCTTCAGGTCATAGCCGCTGTTGTTCTTGCGAAGGCCGGAGAAGCCGTTCCACAGTTCGCCATCCGCTAGCACAACCTCTAGCCCGAGGATCAGGTCGCGCGCCATGCCGTAGCGCAGCACGTTGACGCCGCCCGCGTTGGTCGCCGCATTGCCGCCGATCTGGCAACTGCCTTGCGCGCCGAGCGCCAGCGGGAACAGGCAATCCTTCGTCTCGCAAGCGTCCTTGATCGTCTGCAGCACACAACCGGCGTCGGCGCGCAGCGTGAAGTTTTTCGTATCGATCTGCCGGATAGCGTTCAGCCGCTCGAGGCTGACGACAACCAGGCCGCCACCTTTGTTGTCGATCGCGCCCGATACCAGTCCGGTGTTGCCGCCCTGCGGAACGACACCCAGCCCGAGCTCATTGCATAGGCGCATCAGCGCCTGGATCTCGGCCACCGATGCGGGCCGCAGCACGGCCAGGGCGTTGCCGCGATAATCGCCGGCCCAGTCGCCCAGATATTTCGCCATTCCAGCCGGCTCCACGGCGATGCCGTTTCGGCCGACTGCGCCTTCCATGGCGCTGAGGATTTCCGGCGAGAGGCGATGAACGGTCATGAAGGTTCATGTCTGGATATCGGGTGATGCATATCATCCTACAACTTCGTTCGAGTCAACGGTTTCTTCCCTGACCGGTGGATATCAGCGACCTTTCCCATGGGGATGCGGTGGTTGATCCATGTCGCCGGCAGGAGGCGTGCATAGGCCCTGCCGATGCGTGGTTCTGGCCGATTGCCGGCCGCCAAAACCACCGCGATGGTGGGCGGCAGGGGAAGCCGCGGCTCGTCCCCGACCAGATCGATCCGGTGAGGAGAAAAGATGATTGAACTGCCTTTTGCCCGCGAAGAGTACCAGCGGCGGCTCGCAAGAATCCGCGCCGAGATGGCAAAGCGCGGCATCGAACTCCTGATCGTCAACGACGTCGCCAACCAGCATTACATCACCGGCTATGACGGCTGGTCGTTCTACACGCCGCAGGTGGTGCTTGTGCCGATCGAGGACGCCGAGCCTGTCTGGATAGGCCGCGCCATGGATGCGGCCGGCGGCTTGCTGACGGCCTGGATGAAGCCGGAAAACGTGGTCGGATTTCCGGAGGACCATGTCCAGCGCGCCGATCGGCATCCCATGGACTGGATCGCGGCGTGGATCGTCGCCAAGGGCTGGGGCAGCCGTCCCATCGGCATCGAGCTCGAAGCCTATTACTTTTCGCCCAAGGCGCATGCGCGGCTCGTCGCCGGATTGCCCAATGCGAAATGGCATGACGCCGACCTGCTTGTGAACTGGATCCGCGCGGTGAAGTCGGCGCCTGAAGTCGCTTATCTGCGCAGGGCCTCGACGCTCGCCGAAGCTGCGGTCGCGCGCGCGTTCGACATTATTGCTCCGGGTGTGCGCGAATGTGACGCGATCGCGGCCATCCAGGCGGCGCAAATCGCCGGCAGTCCCGATTTCGCCGGCGATATCACGGCGCTGCCGCCGACGATCCTCGGCGGCGAAAACGCTTCCGCGCCGCACATCATGTGGAGCGATCGGCGGTTCGGAAAGGACGAAACGATTGCGCTCGAGCTAGCCGGGGTCTGCCGCCGCTATGCCGCCGGGCTCGCCAGGACGATGCAGCTTGGCAAGACGCCGACCCGCGTCGCGGACACGGCAAAGGCTGTGATCGAGGGCATGGATGCGGTGCTCGATACGGTCCGGCCGGGCACGACCGCCGAAGCGGTCGAAGCTGCCTGGCGCAAGGTCATAGAGCGCCATGGGCTGAAGAAGGAGTCGCGCATCGGCTACTCCATCGGCGTTGCCTATCCGCCGGACTGGGGCGAGCATACGATCAGCCTGCGGCCCGGCGACAAGACGGTGCTTCAACCCGGCAACGTCGTTCACTCCATCCTGGGCATGTGGATGGAGGGCTGGGGCATCGAGATCAGCGAGACCATTCTGGTGACCGATACCGGCAACGAGACGCTGACGAAGTTCCCGCGGGATATCCATGTCAAAGCCTGACCGACCGGCCGGCGCGAGCGATCCCGCGGCCGACATCGATGCCGGAATTCTCGATCGGATGATCGACATCCGCCGCCATCTGCATCGCCATCCGGAGCTTTCGAACCGCGAGGCGGGCACGCAACGCTATCTGCGCGAGATGCTCGAGAGCGAAGGCATCGCCGAGATCCGCGACGTTGCCGGCTACGGTCTTGCCGTCGATATCGTCGGCGCCGGACGGCCGTCCAACCGCAAGCTCGCCATTCGCGCCGACATAGACGCCTTGCCGATCGAAGAGGAATCCGGCGTCGATTATGCGTCGGAAAATCCAGGCGTGATGCATGCCTGCGGCCACGACGCCCATGCCGCAATGGGCTTTGCGGTGGCAGCGCATCTGCATCGCTTACGTGAAAGTTTCGGCGGGACCGTTCGGCTCATCTTCCAGCCGGCCGAGGAAGACGAGCCGTCGGGCGGCAAGCGGGTGGTGGAGGAGGGATTTCTCGACGACGTCGACGCGGCGATCTGCGTCCACGTCGATCCGTACACGCTTTCCGGCAAGGTCGCCGTCGGCTCCGGGCCGTACACTCTGGCGTGCGACACGTTCGATGTGCTGGTCACCGGCTCGGCGGCGCATGCGGCAAAACCCTATGAAGGTGTCGACGCGCTGACTGTCGCCTGCTCCATGGTGAGCGAGCTGCAGAAGATCGTTTCGCGCGAGACCGATCCCTATGATCCCCTGGTCATTTCGGTGACCGCCATCAATGGCGGCAATGCCTACAACGTGACCGCCGGCAAGGTCGCGTTCAAAGGCACAATACGCAGCGGCAACGACGCCACCCGCGAGCGTGCCGGGCGTCGGCTTCGCGAGGTTCTGGAGGGAATAGCGGCAAGCCACGGCGCGGGCGTGCAAGTGGACATCCATCGAGGCGAACCCGGCGTCGTCAACGATACAGAGATGGCCGAACTGATCCTTGCCAGCGCCAAGGCCAGCATCGGCGCGGACAATGCCCTGAACATGCCTGGGTGGAGCATTGCCGACGATTTTGCTTATTACAGCGAGAAACGTCCGTCGGTCTATTTCCGGCTCGGCATCCGCAATGAAGCGGCCGGGTCGGTCTATCCGCTTCACCATTCCAGGTTTCGCGTCGACGAGGCCGCGTTGAAGAACGGCGTCCTTACGTTGGTTTCCGCGGCAACGATGTACCTGGCCGGGCAGGAGAATCCTGGCGTCTAGCGAGGACCGCCAATCTGTCAGAGGTACTGCGCGACCTTCTTGCCGACAGTCAGGAAGCGCAGCGGGTCGACCGCCTCGCCGTCGTGACGCACTTCGTAGTGCAGGTGCGGGCCTGTCGAGCGGCCGCTGCTGCCAGTCTTGCCGATGACCTCGCCGGCGGCGAGCTTCTGGCCGACGCTGACATCGATCTCGCTCAAATGCCCGTAGCGTGTGGCAAAGCCGTTGCCGTGGTCGACCTCGACCATGCGGCCGTAGCCACCGGCCCAGCCGGCCCTGGTGACGGTGCCGGCGGCCGTGACCTTGGCCGGCATGCCGATCGGCGCCCTGAAATCCATTCCCGTATGCAAGGCGGCGCTGCCAAGGATCGGGTCGGTGCGCACACCGAACGGGCTGGTCACCGTATGGCCCGGAGCGGGGTTGGCGAGCGGCAGCTTGCGCGCCTCCTTCTTGACCCCGTCGAGCGCATCGAGTGCCTCGTCCAGTTCCTTGACCTTGCTGTCGAAAACCATCGAGGGATCAATCGGAACCAGTGGGCCGCCGACGTCGCTCTTGTCCAACTCGCCGTCGACCGGCAGGCCCGCCGCTTCCAGCGCCTGGGCGATGGCGTCGGCATTCTTGTAGGCGTTGTCGGCAAGCGTGGTGATGCGCGAAAGCTGCTGGCTCTCGATGGCCTTCAGCGACGTATTGATCGAAACGAACAGCTTGTCGGCGCGATCGGCGGCCGTTTCGCCGTCAAGCGGGTCCGACCTTGGCGACCAGAGCGAGAAGGGCCTTGTATCGCCGGCGCTCAAGGATGCGACGGAATAGGTCGGCGCCTGCGAAAGGCTGCCGGTGACCTCTGCGTGTTCATCGGGATTGGGCGCCGCGGCACCTGCCGCCGGTGCGTCGCCCACCTCGTTCTCGGCGCGCTCGAGGATCGGCCCAAGCCGTCCATGCCGCTCGCTGAGCTGGGTCTGCCTGGCCAGCAGCTCGCTGACCTTGGTCTCCATCAGTTGCTGATCGAGAAGCTGGCGGCTGGTGATGCGGTCGACCTGGGCGCGAAGGGCCGAGATACGGTCCTCATAGGCCTGCTGCATGCGCGCCTGTCTTGCCGTCGTGGCGCCGATCAGGTCGTCGCGCAATACCAGATAGGAAGTCGCGAGCAAATAGCCGATGGCGACCGCCGCCACGGCCGAGCCGATGAAGGCGGCGAGCCAGGGGCGGATGGTGAAATGCCTTATCTCGTTGCCCCGGGCGATGATGACCGTGTGCGGTTCCTTACGCCTGCCGAAGACAGCTGACTGACCGGTTGATTTCACGGGACCAAGCTTTCGTTACGGGACCAACGAACAAGCCTGATTACACATTATTAGGGTTAACAAAGTTTTGCCGGCCGCAGCGTCAAAAGCAACCATTTCGCGCAGCGCGGGTGAGAGGTTGCAATGGCGGCGGCCAGCCGGCGACGCCGCGAAAGCCGTGCGCGCCTGAGCGTGCGCACGGCCTCAAGCACCTCTCCGGCGTGGCCTTTGACGCGAACCTTGCGCCAGACGCGGGCGATCCGCCCATCCTTGCCGATCAGGAAGGTGGCGCGCTCGACACCCATATATTTGCGCCCGTACATCGTCTTCTCGACCCACAACCGATAGGCCTCGATCACTTTGCGCTCCTCGTCGGCGATGAGATCGACGGTGAGATCGTACTTCGCCTTGAATTTGTCGTGTTTCTTCACGCTATCGGGCGACAGCCCGATCACCACGGCGCCAGCCTTCTCGAACTCCGGCTTCAACTGCGAGAAGCTGATGGCCTCGGCGGTGCAACCTGTGGTGTCGTCCTGCGGATAGAAGTAGAGTACAACCGGCTTACCCCGGAGCGCGGCGAGGCTGAAAGAGCCGCCGCCGTCACGCGGAAGATCGAACTGCGGCGCTGCGTCGCCCACGTCGAGATCAGCCATATCGATGCCCTTGTTTGCGGTTACGCGCGGGAAATCATCGATATAACGTGAAGCGGGGATTCGTCCACGACGAGTTCGTCACAACGGAATATTGCTTGGATCAGGAAGAACCGCAGCACGAGAAGATCAGGTTCAGGCGTGACGAGATCACCGACCTGGCGAGGCTTCCGTCCGCGTGCACCGTGCCGCCGCTCGGCCGGGCAGCCGTGCGGCGCCGTTTCCGTATATTCGGTCGCGTGTTTGCCGGGCTTTGCGCGCTCGTGCTTCTGGCGGCGGCGGGCGTCTATGTCCTCGGCGCCTCCGGTATCGGCACGGAGCGCCTCCGGACCGAGGCGGAGACCGCCATCGAGAAGCTGGCCGGCGTCGATGTCCACGTCGTCGTCGGCGCGGCGCGACTGACGCTCGACGGGTCGAGCTTCGTCGCCCTGCAGGTGAACGATGTCAGCCTGAAGACGGCCGACGGCAAGCCGATGGCCGATATCGGGCGCGTGCGTTTCGGCATGCGCCTGCTGCCGCTGCTTTCCGGCGATGTCAGGCTGACCAGCGCCAGATTTTCCGACGCCCACATCGTGGTGGCCGCCATGCCCTCCGGCGGCGGCGACTGGATGGCGGCGCTGCGCAACGAGGACGGCCTTGTCGACCCGGAGAAAGTCTCGGCGGCGGTGTTTTCAGGCGTCAATGACGCGCTGGATGCCGTGCGTGAGGACTCTATGCGCCAGATCGATCTGCGTAATGTCGAGTTCGAACTGCCCGACACCGGGCTGGTCAAGCGCGTGACCGTCGCCTCGGCGACTGTCGCTCAGACCGGGACGGGAAGCATGCAGGCCTCCTACGATGCCGATGTCGATGGCCGGCACGCGACCTTGACCGCCTCGGCGACGCGTGATGCGACGGCAAGGCGTATTTCGTCGCTGGACGCCAACCTCGAGATAGAAGGCGCCCCCGGCGAGGGTGGTTCGACCGAGGCCGCCCCGGCGGCCGATGGCGCCAGACTGGGTTCGATCGCGTTGAAGCTTTCCGGCTCGGAAGCGTCGGGCGACAGCCCATCGCGCCTGGCGGCTTCGCTCTCGCTCAACGGTTCGGTGCTCGACCTGGACGAACGCGGGCTGCTGCCGACCGATGTCGATGCCGATGCCTCGCTGGTGGCCGGTTCGAACAAGATCTCGGTCGATCGGCTGCGGATCAGGAGCGGCCGCTCCAGCTTCGACCTTGCCGGATCGATCGGGCCGAAGCCGGCAGTGGCGGGGGAGGAGTCGGCCTACCGCTATGACCTCACCAGCGACGGTTCGACGCTGGCGCCTTCGGAATCGCCGGAACCGGCGCTTCAGTTCCTGGCCCGCATCGCCGGAGTCTACCAGCCAAAGAGCCGCAAGCTCGTCGCCGAGCAGATCGGCGTGCGCTCCGGCGGATCGGGCGAGGTGCTGGGCGCGGCCACCGTCGCCTTCATCGACAACGGCCCGCCAGGCGTGTCGCTGTCGCTCAACGTGCACGACATGCCGGTCTCGCATGTCAAGCAATTATGGCCGTGGTTCTCGGCCCGCAATGCGCGGCTTTGGGTGTTGGGGAATCTGTTCGGCGGCACGGTGACCGACGCCAATCTGCAGTTCCAGGTCGTGCCGGGGCGCCTGGGCAACGGCGTGCCGCTTACCGGCGACGAAGTGTTCGGCCGTTTCCAGATCGAGGGATCGCGCTTCGATACCGCCGGGCGCATCCCGCCGGTCCGCGACGCCGTCGGCGTCGTTGCGTTCCACGGCAACGATGTCGACATCACGCTCTCCTCGGGCAGCGTCTATATGCCGAGCGGCCGCACCGTGGCGGCAAGCGGCGGCACGTTGACGATCAAGAACGCGAACCTGCCGATGGTGGTCGGCAAGCTCGACATCGACGTCGCGGGTGAGGCGCCGGCGATCGCCGAACTCGCCTCCTACGAGCCGATCAATGCCATGCGCCATGTCGGACTGGCGCCGGAAGACCTGTCCGGCACCCTCACCGGCCACGTCAGGGCGGACATTCCCTTGACAAGGGGCATGGACACCTCGACCCTCGATTGGCTGGTTTCGCTCGACTATCAAAACCTGTCGCTGGCCAAGCCGTTCGAGGACCAGACGGTGACCGAGGCCGATGGCTCAATCACCGTCGGGCCGAAGCAGGCGGTGATTTCCGCCGAGGCCAAGCTCAACGGCATTCCGGCCGAACTCGATCTTATCGAGCCGCTTGCCGACGACGGGCCGGCGCGAAGACGCAAGGTTACACTGGTCCTCGACGACAAGACGCGCAACGCCAGCATGCCCGGCCTGTCGGACCTGCTTTCGGGAACCATCAAGGTGGCGATCGACAAGAGCGGCGAGGGGGCGCAGCAAGTTTCGGCGGACCTGACCAACGCCAGGCTCGACATTCCTTGGGCAGGCTGGAGCAAGGGTGCCGGCATTCCCGCCAAGGTCGTTTTCGACATGGCGAAGTCCGGCAGCACCACCACATTGACGGATTTCGATCTCGGCGGAAAAAGCTTCTCGATCGATGGCAATGTGACGCTGGTCAACGGCTCGCTGTCCGCGGCCCGCTTCAGCAAAGTCGCGTTGAACAGAGGCGACGACGTTGCCGTTTCGGTCAGGCGTTCCGGCAAGAGCTACGCTGTCGATGTCAGCGGCGCGTCGCTCGACGCCCGCTCGCTGATCAAGCAGTTCACCTCGGATGTCGATACCGCCACGAAGGGCGCCGGCAACGGTGCGATCTCGGTGAGCGCCGATGTGGCATCGCTGACCGGTTTCCATGACGAAGTGCTCTCCAACCTCAAGCTCGAATACAGCGCCGCCGGATCGCGCGTGAACGGGCTCAACGTCACGGCCGCGGCAAGCTCCGGCGCCGCGATCGCGATCAACAACACCACCAGCGAGGGCGGCCGCTCGCTTAGGGTCAAGTCGGCCGATGCCGGCGCGATCCTGCGTTTCCTCAACGTTTACGAGCATATGGAAGGCGGCGCGATCACGCTGTCGCTCTCGGGCGCCGGCGACGGGCCGATGAAGGGGCAGGTGGATGCCAGCAATTTCTATGTGGTCAACGAGCCCAAGCTGGCTTCGATCGTGTCGACAACGCCGGCCGGCGATACACGCAGCCTGAACGAAGCCGTCAAAGGCAAAATCGATACATCAAGGGTGCAGTTCGAGCGCGGCTTTGCCGAGATCGACAAGGGGTCCGGCTATCTGAAACTGGCGAACGGCCTGCTGCGCGGCCCGCGCATCGGCACGACCTTCCAGGGCACGCTCTACGACCCGAACAACAACATGGACATGACCGGCACCTTCATGCCGGTTTATGGCCTCAACCGCATCTTCGGCGAATTGCCGCTGTTCGGGCCATTGCTCGGCAACGGGCGCGACCGCGGCCTGATCGGCGTCACCTACCGGCTGCGCGGCAACGCCAACAAGCCGACGCTCAACATCAATCCGCTATCGGTGGTGGCGCCGGGCATATTCCGCTCGATCTTCGAGTACAGGCAACAACAACCATCCCAAAATGCGCGGTAAGGTGCGGCCGGTCAGACCGGCCGCACCAGCACGTGCTTCTTCTTGCCGAGCGAAAGCTTCACGATACCTTCCGGACCGAGATCCTGAAGCGTGACGACGCGCCGATCGTCGGTCAGGGCCTGGTCGTTGATGCGCACGGCGCCGCCCTGGATATGCCGGCGCGCTTCGCCGTTCGAGCCGGCCAGCCCGGCGCTCACGAACAGCGCCAGGATGCCAATCCCGGCCTCGAGGTCCGATTTGGCCACCTCGACGCTGGGCAGCGTGTCGGCGAGCGCGCCTTCCTCGAAGGTCTTGCGCGCAGTCTCGCTCGCGGTCTCGGCCGCGTCGCGGCCGTGCAACATGGCGGTGATCTCGGTGGCGAGGATTTTCTTCGCCTCGTTGATCTCCGAGCCGCCGAGCTTCGCCAGCCGCGCCACCTCGTCGAGGGGCAGCGTGGTGTAGAGCTTCAGGAAGCGCCCGACATCGGCGTCCTCGGTGTTGCGCCAATATTGCCAGAACTCGTAGGGGCTCAGCATGTCGCTGTCGAGCCAGATCGCGCCGGAAGCCGACTTGCCCATCTTGGCGCCGGACGAGGTGGTGAGCAGCGGGGTGGTCATGGCGAAGAGCTGCGCACCCTCCATCCGGTGGCCGAGGTCGATGCCGTTGACGATGTTGCCCCACTGGTCCGAGCCGCCCATCTGCAGCCGGCAGCCGACGCGCTTGTAGAGCTCGACGAAGTCATAGGCCTGCAGGATCATGTAGTTGAATTCGAGGAAGGACAGCGACTGCTCGCGGTCGAGCCTGAGTTTTACGCTATCGAAGGCGAGCATGCGGTTGACGGAAAAATGCCGGCCGACATCGCGCAGGAAGTTGACGTAGTTGATCTGCATCAGCCAGTCGGCATTGTTGACCATGACCGCGTCGCCCGGGCCGCTGCCGAACTTAAGGTAAGGCGCGAAGTTGCGGCGGATGCCGACGAGGTTGTCATCGATGTCCTGCGGGGTCAAAAGCTTGCGCGCCTCGTCCTTGAAGGACGGGTCGCCGATCATGGAGGTGCCGCCGCCCATCAGCGCGATCGGCCGGTGGCCGGTCTGCTGCAGCCAGTGCAGCATCATGATCTGAATCAGCGATCCTGCATGCAGGCTTTTGGCGGTGGCGTCGAAGCCGATATAGGCGCTCACCGTTTCCTTGGCGAAAAGCTGGTCGAGGGCGGATTCATCCGAAATCTGGTGGATGAAGCCGCGCTCGCTCATGATGCGCAGGAAATCGGATTTGAAGGCGGACATTTTTTCTTCCTGGAGATCGCCGGGCGCTTGGCCATGCTTGATATGAAGGCGCGCGTTTAGCATCCAACCGCGGACAGCAAAAGTGGAATCCGGTTTTGCGTCCGATCGAGCGCGGCGGCGCCGTCCTTGCTTCACCCTTTTCGCTGGCGTAATGAAGCGCCGCGCAAAGACAAGCGCGCCGCGACGGGGCCATCCCGCAGTTTCAGATCGGAAAAGCTCCCGCGATGAACAGGAACTACCTCTTCCTCTTTCTGTTCAGCATCGTCATGACCGTCAGTGGGCTGGCCAGCCTGCCGCCGGTGGATCGCGATGAATCCCGCTTCGTGCAGGCGACCAAGCAGATGGTCGAGACGGGCGACTACGTCGATATCCGCCTGCAGGACGTCACGCGCTACAAGAAACCGATCGGCATCTACTGGCTGCAGTCGGCGGCGGTCGCGTTGAGCGGCGAGGGGGCCGCGGCGCCGATCTGGGTCTATCGCCTGGTCTCGATGCTGGGCATCGCGCTGGCCGTCGTCGGCGTCGGTTGGACCGGGACAAAGCTCTTCGGCGCCAATGCCGGGCTGGCCGCCGGCCTGATGATGGCGGCGATCTTCGCCACCGCCTTCGAGGGGCGCGACGCCAAGACCGACGCGATGCTGCTCGCCTGTTGCGTGGCGGCGCAAGGCGCGCTGGCACAGGTCTATTGGGCGGCAAAGCGCAACGAGCCGGTACCCGGGCATCTGCCCTGGATCTTCTGGATCGCGCAGGGGTTGGGCATCCTCATCAAGGGACCTGTCTCGCCACTGCTATCCCTGCTCACGGCCGCGGCGCTCATTGCCTTCGACCGCGACTGGCGCTGGCTGCTCAAGATGAAGCTGGTGCGCGGCGTCCTGATCGTGCTCGTGATCGTGCTGCCATGGATCGTCCTCATCAGCTGGAAGAGCGGCGGTGCCTTCTTCCAGGAAGCGGTCGGCAAGGACATGCTGAACAAGGTGGCGCAGGGCGAGGAATCGCACGGCCTGCCGCCCGGCTTCTACATGCTGACCTATTCGCTGTTCATGTGGCCCTTCGGGCTGATCGCGGTCGGCGCCGGGCTGCAGGCCATCAACCGTTTTTGGGACGATCCGCGCCTGCGCTTCTGCCTCGCCTGGTACATTCCGTTCTGGCTGGTGTTCGAGGCGATCCCGACCAAGCTGCCGCACTATGTGATGCCGGCTTATCCGGGCATGGCGCTTTTGATCGGCTGGCTGCTCACCTTGCCGGCGGACCAGGCCAATGCGCCGCTCAAGCGCTGGCAGACATGGCTTTGGTGGGCGACCGCCTTCGGCCTTGCCGTTGTGGCGATCGGCCTTGCCGTGGTCTGCGTCGGCGCGCCGCTTTATCTCACCAAGACCTTCTCCTGGTGGAGCATTCCGGCGGCGATCGCCGCTCTGGTCACCGGCTATCTGGCCTTCCCGCGGCAATTGCAGGTGCCGCTTGGCCGCATCGCCGCGATCGCGGTCGGCGCCGGCATCACCTTCAGCCTGCTGTTCGGCGTCATTGCACCGTCGCTGAAACCGATCTGGCTCAGCCCCGCCGTCAAAGCCGCCGTCGACGCCAACCGTCCTTGCGACACCTCCGTGCTTGCCTCGGCGAAATTCCAGGAGCCGAGCCTGGTTTTCCTGGTCGGCACCAAGACCGTGCTGACCGACGTCGAGGGGGTAGCGCGGCATCTGCTGGCCGATCCATCCTGCGCGCTTGGGCTGGCGGCGATCAAGGACGAGCAGAAGCTTGCCAATGTGCTGACCGCCCAGGGCAAGTCGGCGAAGCGGCTGACCGAGATCGACGGCATCAACTATTCGTCAGGAGACAGACTGTCGCTCGGGCTTTATCGGGTGGCGCCGTGAACAATAGCGTCGGGCATCGAATGTCCCTATGAGCACGCGCTAAAGCCATGTCCGCCGCGCCCCTTGCCCTTTACCGCCGCTCGGTCGGCAATTTCCGCGACACGATGTCGATCGTGAAACGACGCTTTGCCGTGCGCCCGACGCGTTATCCGCGAATTTTGTGGGGTGTCTGGCTGCTGGCCTGGCTGCTGCTCATCGTGGCGGTTTTCCTGCGCCTTGACGCCAGCGCCGGCGAGATGCGCGGCGAATGGTCACCCGGCTTCGTGCGCTTCACCGATTTCTTCACGCAATTCGGCCTGGGCGGCTGGTATCTCATTCCGGCGGCGCTCTGCCTCGTCGCCGCCAACCTGACGGACTGGCGTGGCCTGTCGAGGGACGGGCGGATGCTTGTCTATAACTGGACGTGTTTCGCCTTCCTGGTGCTTTGCGCGGTCGGCCTGTCCGGCCTTGCCGTCAACGTGCTGAAATACGGCATCGGCCGGGCCCGGCCGCTTTACTTCGACAGTTTCGGCGTGCTGTCGCTGCATCCCTTCGCCATGGACGCGCGCTTTGCCGGCTTTCCGTCCGGCCATGCCACGACGATGGGCGCGGTGTTCGGCATCCTGCTGCTGCTGTTCCCGCGGCGCTGGACTATCGCGCTGGCGGTCACGGCCTGCATCGCCTCGACACGCGTCTTCGTCGGCGCGCACTATCCAAGCGACACGGTTGCGGGCTTCGGCCTCGGGCTGGCGTTTGCAGTGATCTCGGGGCTGGTGTTCGCCCGGCTCGGCTTCATCTTCGGCCAAACGAGATCGAAGCTGCCCGTGCGCAAGCGCACATTCCGACTGCGGCCGTCCAGCGCGCGGAGAGGCGGGGTTTCAACGGCAGGCCCGGTCAAGGCCAACTGACCGAACCCAAAGCCTGGGCTCTCGCAATGTTTCGTGCCTAGCGCAGGCGCTTCGGCCTCGGATCGGCCAGCTCGCCCGCCAGTCGCCGGTCGAGATAGTCGGAACATTCCTGAATGAGCAGTTCGGAATCGTTGGCGAAGAAGTGGTTGGCGCCGGGAATCGTCTTCTGCGTGATGGTGATGCCCTTCTGGGTGTGCAGTTTGTCGACCAGCCCCTGCACGTCCTTCGGCGGCGCCACCTTGTCGGCATCGCCATGGATGATGAGGCCGGACGACGGGCAGGGCGCCAGGAACGAGAAATCATAAGTGTTGGGCTGCGGCGCGACCGAGATGAAACCTTCGATTTCCGGACGGCGCATCAAAAGCTGCATGCCGATCCACGATCCGAAGGAATAGCCGGCCACCCAGCAGCTCTTGGAATCCGGATGCAGCGACTGCACCCAGTCGAGCGCGGCGGCGGCGTCCGACAATTCGCCGGTGCCATGGTCGAACTCGCCCTGGCTGCGGCCGATGCCGCGGAAATTGAAGCGCAGCGTGGTGAAATCGCGCTTCTGGAACATGTAGAAGAGGTCGTAGACGATCTTGTTGTTCATCGTGCCGCCGAACTGCGGGTGGGGGTGAAGCACGATGGCGATCGGGGCGCTCTTTTCCTTCGAGGGCTGATAGCGTCCCTCCAGGCGACCGGCCGGACCGGCGAAAATGACCTCAGGCATAAAATACTCCACGTGGCATATGAATGCGCTAGTCCGGAACTCTTCTGGCCTCTCCCGAGGCCCCACACCTTCTGTGGCCTTGACGCCGGGCGAGCGTCTTCCTAGAAGCTAGTTTAGAATTGTTCAAAACTGGGAGGCCGAAACCCGATGGTTCGGCCGCCCGCGCCGCAAGCCGCGTAAATAGGACGGCTTGCCTTGCAATTTCAAGGAAATAACGCGCTATCCTCGCGGGATAGTTGGCGAAAGGACGAACCGAGCGAAAATGGCCGCAACCCGCGCCTATCTCGACTACAATGCCAGCGCGCCGCTCCTTGCGGAAGCGCGCGCGGCAATGGTCGCCGCGCTCGATGCCGCCAACCCCTCATCGGTCCACACCGAGGGCCGCGCCTCGCGCCGGCTGGTCGAGGACGCGCGCCGCGACATGGCGCGGCTGGCCAATGCCAGGCCCGAGCATGTCGTCTTCACCTCCGGCGCCACCGAAGCCGCCTCGACGCTGCTTACGCCCGACTGGCAGATGGGGCGCGGCGCGATCCGCATGAGCCACCTCTATGTCTCGGCGGCCGACCATCCCTGCATCCTGAATGGCGGGCGGTTTTCGCCGGCGCAAGTGACGAAGATCGGCGTCGACCGGAACGGCATTGCCGATATCGAGGCGCTTTCTGCCGCGCTTGCCGCGCATGACAAGGCCGCCGGGCTGCCGCTGGTGGCGATCCACGCCGCCAACAACGAGACCGGCGTCGTCCAGCCGGTCGGGCGCATCGGCGAAACCGTCAAGGCCGCCGGCGGCGTGCTGGTTATCGACGCCGTGCAGGCGGGCGGGCGGATTCCACTCGATATGTCAGCCCCTTATGCCGACTACCTGATCCTGTCGTCGCACAAGATCGGTGGGCCCAAGGGCGTCGGTGCGATCGTTGCCGCGTCCGATTTGATGATGCCGCGGCCGCTGATCAATGGCGGCGGCCAGGAGAAGGGCCATCGCGCCGGCACGGAAAACGTCGCCGGGATCGTCGGTTTCGGCGCAGCCGCGCGGGTTGCCCTTGCAGGCCTGGACGATGTCGATGCCGTTTCGCGGCGCCGCGATGAGATTGAAGCCATCGTGACCGAACTGGCGCCGGACGCGGAAATCTTCGGAAATGGCGCTCCCAGGCTTGCCAACACGACATTCTTCGCTATTCCCGGCATCAAGGCCGAGACGGCGCAGATCGCTTTCGATCTCGCCGGCGTCGCGTTGTCGGCGGGCTCGGCCTGCTCGTCGGGAAAAGTCGGGCCAAGCCATGTGCTGAAGGCGATGGGCCACGGCGACAGCCTGGGCGCGTTGCGGGTCTCGATCGGTCGGGCGACCGGCGCCGAGGATATCGAGGCCTTCCGGACAGCACTGGCCGGCATCGTCGCCCGCCGCGCGGGCAAGGAAGAAGCCGCCTGAGGACGGCGGAGCATCGGAACGAGAAACGCCTTGCGGCGCTCGGATTTCCGCTGCTCGAAAGCGAATTCAGGCTTAAGGGCCTGGTAGAGCCGTGCGTTTTGTCCTGGCCGGGTGAATTTCCGGCCGACACGCACTATATGGAACTTACTCCGCTGCGAGTCCCTCCGTGGGACGCGATTTCGGCGGTGCCATAGTTTGAAAACTGCCGGGCCTTGACCCCGGCGTGGATGGAGAACGCTTATGCCTGCTGTGCAGGAGACGATCGATCGGGTTCGAAAGATCGACGTCGACCAGTATAAATACGGATTCCAGACAGAGATCGAGATGGACAAGGCCCCCAAGGGCCTGAGCGAAGACATCATTCGCTTCATCTCGGCCAAGAAGGACGAGCCGGACTGGATGCTCGAATGGCGTCTGGGGGCCTATCGTCGCTGGCTGACGCTGGAAGAGCCGACCTGGGCGCGCGTCCACTATCCGAAGATCGATTTCCAGGACATCCACTACTACGCCGCGCCGAAGAGCACGCCGGGACCGAAGTCGCTGAGCGAAGTCGATCCCGAATTGCTCAAGGTCTACGAGAAGCTCGGCATCCCGCTCAAGGAGCAGGAGATTCTGGCCGGCGTGCAGAAGACCGCAGCTGTCGACGTGGAAGAAGACGAGATTGGCGACAACGTCTACAAATCCGGGCGCGTCGCGGTCGACGCCGTGTTCGATTCCGTTTCGGTTGTCACCACCTTCAAGAAGGAGCTGGCGCAGGCCGGCGTCATCTTCTGCTCGATCTCGGAAGCGATCCGCGAGCATCCGGAACTGGTCAAGAAGTATCTGGGTTCGGTCGTGCCGACCTCGGACAATTTCTACGCGACGCTGAATTCGGCCGTGTTCACTGACGGCTCGTTCGTCTTCGTGCCCAAGGGCGTTCGCTGCCCGATGGAGCTGTCGACCTATTTCCGCATCAACGAGAAGAACACCGGCCAGTTCGAGCGCACGCTGATCATCGCCGAGGAAGGGGCTTACGTCTCCTATCTCGAAGGCTGCACGGCGCCGCAGCGCGACGAGAACCAGCTGCACGCGGCGGTGGTCGAGCTGATCGCGCTCGACGATGCCGAGATCAAATATTCGACTGTGCAGAACTGGTACCCCGGCGACGCCGAGGGCAAGGGCGGCATCTACAATTTCGTCACCAAGCGCGGCGACTGCCGCGGCGACCGTTCGAAGATATCGTGGACGCAGGTCGAGACCGGCTCGGCCATCACCTGGAAATATCCGAGCTGCATCCTGCGCGGCGACGATTCCAGCGGCGAATTCTATTCGATCGCGGTGTCGAACGGCTACCAGCAGGTCGATAGCGGCACCAAGATGATCCATCTCGGCAAGAACACGTCCAGCCGCATCATCTCCAAGGGCATCGCCGCCGGCTTCTCGCAAAACACCTATCGCGGCCAGGTCTCGGCGCATCGCAAGGCGGCTAATGCGCGCAATTTCACCAATTGCGATTCGCTACTGATCGGCGACCAGTGCGGCGCGCACACCGTGCCTTACATGGAAGCCAAGAATTCGACGGCGCAGTTCGAGCACGAGGCGACGACGTCGAAAATCTCCGAGGACCAGAAGTTCTACGTCATGCAGCGCGGCATCCCCGAAGAAGAGGCGATCGCGCTGATCGTCAACGGCTTCGTCAAGGACGTCATCCAGCAGCTGCCGATGGAGTTCGCCGTAGAGGCGCAGAAGCTGATCGGCATCAGCCTCGAAGGCAGTGTCGGATGAGCGCAGAGAAATGGTTCAGGCCGAAGCGCCTCGGCTATGGCGCGACGCCCGACAACTGGAAGGGCTGGGCCTTCGTAGTCACCTGGATCCTGATTGCTGTTGCGCTGTCGATTGGTCTGATCAATCTCGGTGCCTCGGCCTGGCTGATCGTCCTCATCGTCGTTGCCCTGACGGGCGCAATCATCCCGCTCATCAAGGCCAAGACGGACGGGGACTGGCGCTTGCGTTGGCATTGAATTTGAACGGAATTTTCTTGGAACGGAACGAAAATGCTTGAGATCAAGAACCTTCACGCCCGCATCGTCGACGACGGCACCGAGATCATCCGCGGCCTGAACCTGACGGTCAAAGCCGGCGAGGTCGCCGCCATCATGGGACCGAACGGCTCGGGCAAATCGACGCTGTCCTATATTCTCGCCGGCCGCGAGGACTACGAGGTCACAGAAGGCGACATCCTCTATAACGGCCAGTCGATCCTCGAAATGGATCCGGCCGAGCGCGCTACCGCCGGCATCTTCCTCGCCTTCCAGTATCCGATGGAGATACCGGGCGTCGCGACCATGGAATTCCTGAAAGTGGCGATGAACGAGCAGCGCAAGGCGCGCGGCGAGGAACCGCTGAAAATCCCGGAATTCCTGAAGCGCGTGAAGGATGCCGCCGCCTCGCTCAACATGGACATGGCGATGCTGAAGCGGCCGCTCAATGTCGGCTTCTCCGGCGGCGAGAAGAAGCGCGCCGAGATCCTGCAGATGAAGCTGCTTGAGCCGAAGCTTTGCGTGCTCGACGAGACCGATTCCGGCCTCGACATCGATGCGCTGAAGATCGTCTCGGACGGTGTCAACGCGCTGCGTTCGGCGGACCGCGCCATCGTCGTCATCACCCACTATCAGCGCTTGCTTGAGCACATCGTGCCGGACTCGGTGCACGTGCTCTACAAGGGCCAGGTCATCAAGTCGGGCGACAAGTCGCTGGCGCTCGATCTCGAGGCCAACGGTTATGCCGGCGTGATCGGCGAAGCGGCGTGAGATGGCAGTCGAGGCAAGAGCCATGAACATGCATGCACAGCCCCAAAGGACATTGGCTGAGACGGCGCTGATCGATGCCTTTGGCGAGCGGCTGTCGCTGCTGCCCGGCGACGGCGCGGTGATGGTCAAGCGCGACGACGCGATCGAGGCGATCAAGCACGGCCTGCCGACGCGCCGCGTCGAATCCTGGCACTATACGGACCTGCGCCGGCTGCTCACTTCGGTGCCGGCGTTCGAGACAGACGCCGTCGTCAAGGCGCTCGCTCCAATTCTCGAAGGGTCCGCGGTTCTGCCGGTTCTGAACGGCGTCGCGCAGTCGAAGCTGCCGGATATCGAAGGCGTCGCGGTGCAGCGCCTGTCGGAGAAGCTGACCGATGGCAGCGTGGCTCCGGGACTGGACCCCTACGGCAGCGACGACGCCATCGGTGCGCTCAACACCGCTTTCGTCGCCGACGGCTATTTCGTCGATATCGCCGACGGTGTGGAACTGGAGAAGCCGGTCGAATTGCAGAACCTGCAGGCCGGCGGCCAGTCGCATGTGCGGCTCTTGGCGCGTGTCGGCGCCGGCGCCAAGGCGATTGTCGTCGAGCGCCAGACGGGCGAAGGCGACGAGGCGCTCGTCTCTTCGGTCAGCCAGATCGTGGTCGGCGACGGCGCGGAAGTGGCCTGGCTGATCGTGCAGGAGCAGCCCGATACGGCCACGCATCTAGCCCAGTTCAAGGCGCATATCGGCAAGGATGCCAGGCTGACGCTGTTCGTGATGAACGCCGGCGGCAAGCTCGTTCGCCAGGAGATCGTCGTCAGGACGACGGGCGAAGGCGCGGACTTCAAATTGCGCGGCATCAACCTTCTGGCCGGCGACACCCATACCGACACCACCATGGTGCTCGACCACGCCGTGCCGCACACGACCTCGACGGAAGTGATCCGCAATGTCGTGACCGGCAAGGCGCGCGGCGTCTTCCAGGGCCGCATCAACGTGCATCAATACGCGCAGAAGACCAACGCCAAGATGGCCTGCAACACGCTGCTTCTGTCGGACGACGGCGAGTTCTCGACCAAGCCGGAGCTGGAGATCTTCGCCGACGACGTCGTCTGCGGCCATGGCGCGACGGTCACCGAGATCGACCACAACCATCTGTTCTACCTGATGGCGCGCGGCATCGACGAGAAGTCGGCGCGGGGGCTTCTGGTGAAGGCATTCGTGGCCGAAGTGATCGAGGAACTGGACGACGAGGCGCTGGTCGAAGCACTGGAAGCGCGGCTCGACGGCTGGTTTTCGACGCACGGATAGCGCCTGACCTTCTCCCCTTGTGGGAGAAGGTGGCCGAGCGAAGCTCGGTCGGGTGAGGGGCGTTGGAAGGATCTCGGCTTCGACCGACAAGGACTTTCGAAATGGACCAGAAGATCGAAACCACCCCCTACGACGTCGAGGCGATCCGCCGCGATTTCCCGATCCTGTCGCGCCAGGTCTACGGCAAGCCGCTGGTCTACCTCGACAACGGCGCCTCGGCGCAGAAGCCGCAGGTGGTGCTCGACACGATCCAGCACGCCTATTCACAGGAATACGCCAACGTCCATCGCGGCCTGCATTTCCTCTCCAATGCCGCGACCGATGCCTATGAGAATGCTCGCAAGTCGGTGCAGCGTTTTCTCAATGCGCCGAGCACCGACAACATCGTCTTCACCTCCAACACCACCTCGGCGATCAACACGGTCGCCTATGGCTGGGGCATGCCGAGGATCGGCGAGGGTGACGAGATCGTGCTTTCGATCATGGAGCACCACTCCAACATCGTGCCTTGGCATTTCATCCGCGAGCGGCAGGGCGCCAAGCTGGTCTGGGTGCCGGTCGACGATCTCGGCGCCTTCCACATCGAGGAATTCGAGAAACGGCTGACCGGCCGCACCAAGCTGGTCGCCATCACGCAGATGTCGAATGCGCTGGGCACGGTGACGCCGATCAAGGAGATCGTGCGCATCGCGCATGCGCGCGGCATTCCGGTCCTCGTCGACGGCAGCCAGAGCGCGGTGCACATGCCGATCGACGTGCAGGACCTCGATTGCGATTTCTTCGTCTTCACGGGACACAAGGTCTACGGCCCGTCGGGCATCGGCGTGCTCTACGGCAAGAAGGACAGGCTGGAAGAGATGCGGCCCTTCATGGGCGGCGGCGAGATGATCGAGGAGGTGACGGAAGACATCGTCACCTATAACGAGCCGCCGCATCGCTTCGAGGCAGGCACGCCGCCGATCGTGCAGGCGATCGGGCTGGGTGCGGCGCTCGACTACATGGAAAAAATCGGCCGCGAGCGCATCGCAGCCCATGAGGCGGATCTGAAGACCTACGCGCATGAGCGGCTGCGCGCTATCAATTCGCTGCGCATCTTCGGCGACGCGCCTGGCAAAGGCGCCATCATCTCGTTCGAATTGCAAGGTATCCATGCGCATGACGTGTCGATGGTGATCGACCGGCAAGGTGTTGCTGTCCGCGCGGGCACGCATTGTGCCCAGCCACTGTTGAAACGCTTTGGCGTAACCTCCACATGCAGGGCATCGTTCGGCATGTATAATACCAGGGCCGAAGTGGATGCCTTGGCCGAGGCGCTGGAAAAGGCGCGAAAGTTCTTCGGGTGACGATGATGGACGACGTGAGCGCGACCGCAGAGACTCTTTCGGAAACGGCTGGCAACGGCATCGTCTCGGCCTCGGCAATCCCGGCCGACGAGCTGGCGCGGTTGACCGACGACATCGTCTCGGCGCTGAAGACGGTCTACGACCCGGAAATCCCGGCCGACATCTATGAGCTCGGCCTCGTCTACAAGATCGACATCGAGGACGATCGTTCGGTCAAGATCGACATGACGCTGACCGCGCCCGGCTGTCCGGTCGCAGGCGAAATGCCTGGATGGGTCGAGAACGCCGTCGGGGCGGTCGAGGGCGTGTCCGGAGTCGAGGTCAAGATGACGTTCGATCCACCATGGACGCCGGATCGCATGTCGGAAGAGGCGCAGGTGGCGGTCGGCTGGTATTGAGCTTGACTTGCACGCTAGGTGAAACTTCACCATCTTAAGGGCAGACTCATTCCGCGGGCCTTGAACCCGCGCGAACGTGGAGAATGATATGGGACGCTTCGCCGTCATCACGATGACCGAAAAGGCCGCCGATCGGGTGCGCGAGATCGTCGCCACACGCGAAGGTGCGCATGGCATCCGGCTCGGTATCCAGAAGGGCGGCTGCGCCGGCATGGAATACACGGTCGACCTGGTGACCGAGCCGAACCCCAAGGACGACCATATCGAACGCGACGGCGCGCATGTCTATGTCGCGCCGGAAGCGGCGTTGTTCCTGTTCGGCACCGAGATGGATTTCGAGCAGACGACGCTGCGCACCGGCTTCACCTTCAGGAATCCGAACCAGAGCTCGGCCTGCGGCTGCGGCGAGTCGGTCGAACTGAAGCCAGCCGACCTCAAGGCGCTGGCAGAAGCACGGGCTTCGGCTTAGGTTTTACCTTCGCCCCGTTTACGGGGAGAAGGTGGCCTGAAGGGCCGGATGAGGGGTAAGCCTATCTCTCCGAAGCCGGCGCTGCACCTCATCTGCCTGCCGGCGTTCGTTGTTCGAAAAGCCAAGCAATTGGGCTTTTCGTCCGCTACGCGGACCACGCCTCACCTCCCCGTAAACGGGGCGAAGAGAGCTAATCCACCCACATCTTCATTCGCTTGTGCCAATCGGCGATCGATTCTTCCGGATAGACGTCGAACGCCTTGTCCTTCTTGCCGATATTCGGCTCGACCCAGTTCGCCTTGTATTTCAGCATCAGATGCACCTTTTCCAGTGGCGTCGGCAGGTCGCTGTCGATCGCCGAGGCGAAGGGGTGAACGAGGTCCGGCCAGGTTGGGTCGTAAAGCCACAGCGCCGCGCCGCATTTCCTGCAGAAATTGCGTTCGCCGGTCGAGACCTCGCAATGCGGATGCTCGTCATCCTCGATCTCGGCGCGGTAGACGCCGAGGTTGCGTTTGCCCCTGATATCAAGTGTCTCGTGGTCGGCACCGAGATTGATGGCGAAACCGCCGCCGCCCTGCTGCTTGCGGCAGATCGAGCAGTAGCAGAGCATGAACGGCACCGGCGTGTGGCTTTCCACCTCGAAGCGGACGGCGCCGCAGCGGCAGGAGCCTTTGAGCAGGACGGGCATGGCGCGATCTCCGTTTTCCGATCTCAACCTGTCAGCATGCTTTTGGTTGCGGCGATGACAAGGCCCATGCCGGATGAGATGATCGCGGCATGGATGGCATGGATAATGTCCGCCTTGAAGAATTGTTCGAAAGCCTTGGGCCGATAGGCATCCGAAAACTGTTCGGCGGCAAGGGCATCTATTGCGACGGCGTCATCGTCGCGGTCGTCGTGCGCGGCGAATTGCTGCTCAAGGCCGACGAAGAGAGCATCCCCGACTTCGAAGCCGCCGGCTGCAAGCAATGGACCTATGCAGGCTCGCGGCACGGCAAGGAGGTGGCGATGCCATACTGGAGCGTTCCCGACGAGGCTTTCGACGACCCCGACGAAATGGCGGTATGGGCGCGGCGCGCTTATGAGGCGGCGCGAAGGGCGGGGAGATAATTTTCGAGGGCGTTGTGACGGCTTTTTGGAGATGCCGAGGACAGCACCCCTCCCTGTCCTGCCGGACATCTCCCCCGCAAGGGGGGAGATTGACCCTCGCCACGACTTTCGCCAATCGCCGACGTTGCAAGAAGAATGCCGGCGGCCAAGCTGCTAATCTCCCCCTCGCGGAGGAGATGGCCGGCAGGCCAGAGGGGGTGACGGAACGCGGCGTTCGCTTTTGGCTATCGCTGCCGGTAGTTGAGTGTTCCGCGCCTACAACGCCTTCGCAATCTCCGCCGCCAGCCGCGCGTTGTTCTCGACCAGCGCGATGTTGGTCTTCAGGCTGCGGCCGCCGGTCAGCTCCAGGATCTTCGACAAAAGGAAGGGCGTCACCGCCTTGCCGGTGACGTTCTGGGCTTCGGCGGCCTTCTGCGCGGCTTCGATATAGCCGGCCATTTCGTCGGCCGGGATCTCGTCGTTCCGCGGCACCGGATTGGCGATCAGGATGCCGCCGCCGAGGCCCAGCGCCTGCCGCGTGCGATAGAAATGCGCGATGTCCTCAGGCGCATCGAGCGTCAGCGGCGCGCGGAAGGGCGATTGCCTGGACCAGAAGGCGGGCATCGTCTCGCAGCCATGGCCGATCACCGGCACGCCGCGCGTCTCCAGCACTTCCAGCGTCTTTTCGATGTCGAGGATCGCCTTGGCGCCGGCAGAGACAACGATGACCGGTGTGCGCGCCAGTTCGTCGAGATCGGCCGAGATGTCGAAGCTCTTTTCGGCGCCTTTGTGGACGCCGCCTATGCCGCCCGTGGCGAAGACCTTTATGCCCGCCATGTGCGCGGCGATCATGGTGGCCGCCACGGTGGTGCCGCCGGTGCGCTTTTGAGCGACGGCAAAGCCGAGATCGGCGCGCGACAGCTTCATGGCGTCGCCGGTCATGGCAAGCGATTCGCGTTCGCCGTCGGACAGGCCGATCTTGATGCGGCCGTCGACCACGGCGATCGTCGCAGGCATCGCGCCGCCATCGATGATGATCTGTTCGACCTTGGCGGCCATCGCGCCATTGTCGGGGTAGGGCATGCCGTGGGTGATGATGGTGCTTTCCAGCGCCACCACCGGCCGGCCGGCGGCAAGCGCCTCCGCCACGGGCGGGTGGATGTCGACGAAAGGGCGGGCGGTGTCGGGCGTCATGGCTGTCTCCGGTCAGGAGGAAGTGGATGTCTGGTGGCCCTATGCCACCTCCCGCGCCTCCGGCACAAGGCCAAGCGCCTGCATGAAGTTGCCCGCGGTGAAGGACGGCACGGCCTCCGGGCTCTCGATGGCCAGCATCGCCGCGGCAAGGCCTTCGCGCAGCGCGGCACGCAGCGGCAGGCCGCGCAGCAAGGCGGCGACCGTTGCGCCGGTCAAGGCGTCGCCGGCTCCGGTCACGTCGGCAATCTTGCGCGGCGCTGGTGGATCGATCTCGAAGATGCCGGTGTCGTCGAAGCCCAGAACCGAGGCGCTGCCGGACGTGACCACGCCGGCATTCAGGCCGGCCCGCCTGAGCGCGTCGACAAGGGTTTCGCCGGATAGCTCGGCGCCGGCCAACGCGGCGGCTTCGCGGCGGTTCATGAAAAGCAGCGACAGGTCGTCGAGCAGCGGCGCAAGGCGCACGACCTTGGCCGGCGAGACGGCGATGGCGAAGACCGGCCGGCCACCGGCAAGCGCTACCATGCGCTCCAGCGCCGCCGTCGGCAGGTTGGCGTCGCACAGGATGGCGTCGGCCGCGGCTATCGCCTCGCGCACCTTGGAACGCCTCATCTGTTTGGGGAAGGCAAGATCGTAGAGCGCCATGTCGGCTAGCCCGACGATCAGCTCACCTTCGGCGTCGATCAACGCCGTGTAGCTCGGCGTCGTGCGGTCGAGGAACACCACGGAGAGGTCCGCTATTCCGGCGTTGTCGATCGCCAAGGCGACGGTGTCGGCCGCGGCGTCGCCGCCGCGCACCGATACCAGCGAGGCCGACACGCCGCGCTTGACCACGCTGCGCAGCGCGTTGAAAACCACGCCGCCGACGTCCTCGCGCATGATGCCGGGATTCGAAGCGGCGGGCACATAGGCGCCCGAGACCTGGCCGCGCCGGTCGATATGGGCTCCGCCCAGCGCCAGGATTGTTGGGGATGTCGGCATGCGGATATGGTAACCTTGGTTGATGGTTGGCTGCGCACACTAGGTTTCTGCGCGTCGCCCCGCAATCGGCGCCGCGATTCGGGATATGCGGATATCAAATCTCTTCTGGACCAGTGGTTCTGGTTGGCTCAAGCCCTGGTGGCACAAATAAAGAACATAGCCAGATATTGATTGTTTTTCAGCTGCTTGCTCCCTTGCCAAATGAGAACAAAAAAGGTACAAAACAAGCAGGGATCACGGATTGTCCGGCCTTCATTGACGACCAAGGGGTGATGTATCATGGCTCAGAATTCTTTGCGGCTTGTAGAGGATAAGGCAGTGGACAAATCAAAGGCTCTGGACGCGGCGCTGTCGCAAATCGAGCGCGCTTTCGGCAAGGGCTCGATCATGCGGCTCGGCGCCAACGAGCAGGTGGTCGAGATCGAAACCGTGCCGACCGGCTCGCTCGGCCTCGACATCGCGCTCGGCGTCGGCGGCCTGCCGCGCGGCCGCATCATCGAGATTTACGGTCCGGAAAGCTCGGGCAAGACGACGCTGGCGCTGCACACGGTGGCGGAAGCCCAGAAGAAGGGCGGTATCTGCGCCTTCGTCGATGCCGAGCACGCGCTCGATCCGGTTTATGCCCGCAAGCTTGGCGTCGACCTCGAGAACCTTTTGATCTCGCAGCCCGACACCGGCGAGCAGGCGCTGGAAATCTGCGACACGCTGGTGCGCTCGGGCGCCATCGACGTGCTGGTCGTCGACTCGGTGGCGGCACTGACGCCGCGCGCTGAAATCGAAGGCGAGATGGGCGATTCGCTGCCCGGTCTTCAGGCTCGCCTGATGAGCCAGGCGCTGCGCAAGCTGACCGCCTCGATCTCGCGCTCCAACACAATGGTCATCTTCATCAACCAGATCCGCATGAAGATCGGCGTCATGTTCGGCTCGCCCGAGACGACCACCGGCGGCAACGCGCTGAAATTCTACGCCTCGGTGCGCCTCGACATCCGCCGCATCGGCTCGGTCAAGGACCGCGACGAGGTCGTCGGCAACCAGACCCGCGTCAAGGTGGTGAAGAACAAGCTGGCCCCGCCCTTCAAGGTGGTCGAGTTCGACATCATGTATGGCGAGGGCGTGTCGAAGACCGGCGAACTGATCGATCTCGGCGTCAAGGCCGGCGTCATCGAGAAGTCGGGTGCCTGGTTCTCCTACAATTCGCAGCGCCTCGGCCAGGGCCGCGAGAACGCAAAACTGTTCCTGCGCGACAATCCCGATACGGCGCGTGAGGTCGAACTTGCATTGCGCCAGAATGCCGGGCTGATCGCCGAGAAATTCCTCGAGAATGGCGGCTCCGAAGGCGGCGACGACGGTTTCGAGGACGAAGCCGGCGCCTTGTAGGGCCGGTTCGTTCCAGGAAGACCACGCAGCAGTTTCCTGTTCGGGACTGGGCGAAAGCTATTCGTCGGCTTAGTCGGAGTTCGGCCACAATCCTTGTTTATCGGCTTATGCTTATGTAACCGAGTTCTTGAGTATTGCGTACCCGAACCGCCGGCCTTCGCGCCGGCGGTTTTGCATTTTGCGGGCCGCGCCGGGCCGTCGCTCGCCGGCGGATTGACCTAACTCCGTGTTTCTGGACAGGCTCAAGAGCTACGGCTAAAAGGCCAATCTATCTTCTAAGCACCAAAGCCCATTTGCCGCCGGCAACGCCGGCGGTTCTCGCGAAAAGGCAGTACGCAATGAGTGGCGTGAACGACATCCGGTCGACATTTCTCGACTACTTCCGCAAGGAGGGCCACGAGATCGTCGCCTCCAGCCCGCTGGTGCCGCGCAACGATCCGACGCTGATGTTCACCAACGCCGGCATGGTGCAGTTCAAGAACGTCTTCACCGGCCTGGAGAAGCGTCCCTATTCGCGAGCGTCCACCGCGCAGAAGAGCGTGCGTGCCGGCGGCAAGCACAACGACCTCGACAATGTCGGCTACACCGCGCGCCATCTCACCTTCTTCGAGATGCTCGGCAATTTCTCGTTCGGCGACTATTTCAAGGAGCGCGCAATCGAGCTTGCCTGGAACCTGATCACCAAGGGTTTCGGCCTGAAGAAGGACAAGCTGCTCGTCACCGTCTATCACACCGACGACGAGGCGGCCGGTTACTGGAAGAAGATCGCCGGCTTCTCCGACGACCGCATCATCCGCATCCCGACCTCGGACAATTTCTGGGCGATGGGCGACACCGGCCCGTGCGGTCCGTGCTCGGAAATCTTCATCGATCGCGGCGAGCATATCTGGGGCGGCCCGCCCGGCAGCCCGGAAGAGGACGGCGACCGGTTCCTGGAATTCTGGAATCTGGTGTTCATGCAGTATGAGCAGGTGACGAAGGAAGAGCGCATCGACCTGCCGCGTCCCTCGATCGACACCGGCATGGGCCTGGAGCGCATGGCCTCCATCCTGCAGGGCGTCGAAAGCGTCTTCGAGACCGACCTGTTCAGGCATTTGATCGACGCGGCGTCCTCGGCGCTAGGCCAGGGGCCGAACCAGGAGAACGTGGGATCGTACCGCGTCATCGCGGATCATCTGCGCTCGTCCTCGTTCCTGGTGGCAGATGGCGTGCTGCCGTCGAATGAGGGACGCGGCTATGTGCTGCGCCGCATCATGCGCCGTGCCATGCGCCATGCGCAGCTGCTTGGCGCCAAGGAGCCGCTGATGTGGCAGCTGGTGCCGGCGCTGGTGCGCGAGATGGGCCAGGCCTATCCCGAGCTCGTGCGCGGCGAGGCGCTGATCACCGAAACCTTGAAGCTCGAGGAAACGCGCTTCCGCAAGACGCTGGTGCGCGGCCTCGGACTGCTTTCGGACGCCACCGAGACGCTGCATGCCGGCGACATGCTGGATGGCGAGACGGCCTTCAAGCTCTACGACACTTATGGCTTCCCGCTGGACCTGACGCAGGATGCGCTGCGCCAGCGCAGCATCTCGGTCGATATCGCCGGCTTCACCGACGCGATGGAGCGGCAGAAGGCCGAGGCGCGCGCGCATTGGACGGGCTCGGGCGAGGCCGCGACCGAGACGGTATGGTTCTCGGTGCGCGAAAAGACCGGCGCGACCGAATTCCTCGGCTATGAGACCGAGCAAGCGGAAGGCATCGTCCAGGCCCTGGTCAAGGACGGCAAGACCATCGACAGCGCGAGCCAGGGCGATGCGGTCGCCTTGGTCGTCAACCAGACGCCGTTCTACGGCGAATCCGGCGGCCAGATGGGTGACACCGGTGTGATTTCCGGGGAGGGTTTTTCAATCGAGGTCTCGGACACGCAGAAGAAGGCCGATGGTTTGTTCGTGCATCTCGGCAAGGTGGCTAAAGGCACGGTCAAGACGGGTGATGCCGTCGAGCTGAAGGTCGATCATGCCCGCCGCTCGAGGCTGCGCGCCAACCACTCCGCGACGCATCTCATCCACGAGGCGCTGCGCGAGGTGCTAGGCACCCATGTCGCGCAGAAGGGCTCGCTGGTGGCGCCCGACCGGCTGCGCTTCGACATCTCGCACAACAAGCCGATCTCGGCCGATGAGCTCGAGGAGGTCGAGCGCATGGCCAACGAGATCGTCGTGCAGAACAGTCCGGTGACGACGCGGTTGATGTCGGTCGACGATGCGATCGCCGAGGGCGCCATGGCGCTGTTCGGCGAGAAATACGGCGATGAGGTGCGCGTCGTGTCGATGGGCACCGGCCTGCATGGCGCCAAGGCCAATCGGCCCTATTCCGTCGAGCTTTGCGGCGGCACGCATGTGAGGTCGACCGGCGATATCGGCCTGGTGCGCATCCTGTCGGACAGCGCGGTGGCGGCAGGCGTGCGCCGCATCGAGGCGCTGACCGGCGAGGCGGCGCGCAGGCATCTGGACGAACAGGACAGACGGCTGAAAGCCGCGGCGGCGACCTTGAAGATCTCGCCGGCCGACGTGCCGTTGCGCGTCGAGGCGTTACTCGAAGAACGCAAAAAGCTCGAAAAGGAGCTTTCCGAGGCGCGCAAGAAACTGGCGCTGGGCGGCGGCTCGGCCGTTGCCGATGCTCCGGCCGCGAACGAGACCGTCGCAGGCGTGGGCTTCCTCGGCAAGGCGGTCACCGGCGTGGCGCCGAAGGACCTGAAGCCGCTGGCGGATGCCGGCAAGAAGACGCTCGGCTCCGGCGTCGTCGTCTTTGTCGGCGCGGGCGAGGACAACAAGGCAAGCGTGGTCGTCGGCGTCACCGACGATCTCACCGGCCGCTTCAGCGCCGTCGATCTCGTGCGCGTCGCCTCCGCCGCGCTCGGCGGGCAGGGCGGCGGCGGCCGCCCCGATATGGCGCAGGCCGGCGGCCCCGATGCGTCGAAGGCCAATGATGCCATTGCGGCGGTGAAGGCGGCGCTGGAAGCGGCGTGACGGTCGGGGCGATCGGCTGTAGCTCAGGCCGGCTCCCAACTCTCCGAGGGCTGCGCTGCCCCTCATCTGGCTGCCGCCATCTTCTCCCCGTTGAACGGGGAGAAGGGCGCTGTCAACGCGGCTTTCGCCAATCGCCAGCGTTGGAGAGATGGCGCGGCGCCACGCCCAGCCTCTTTCTCCCCGTTTACGGGGAGAAATGCCCGGCAGGGCAATGAGGGGCAGCGCCGACGCTGAAAGGCTTGCTCTAATTATGCGGTCTTTTCCGTGCGCGCAAAGCTCTTCCGCTCGGTGACCCGCCCATACCAATCCTGGATATCTGCAAACCGCGCCAGCAGCTCGCGTCCTTCCGCAACCTTGACGAAATAAGCGATGATCGGCGCCGCATGCAGGTCGGCCAGCGTCAGCTGGTCGCCAAGCAGCCACGGTCCGTCTGCCTTCAGCGAGGTCAACACCTTGAGCACCGTCTCGGCCTGGCGCAGGCCGCAGGCAATCACGTTCTCATCCGGCTCCGCCTTCTCCAGCCGCTCAACGGCAACGTCCCAGACCATGGCGCGATAACCATAGGCGTCGAGCATGCCGATGATCTGACCCATCCTGGCGCGGCCGCGCGCGTCGGTCGGCTGCAACATCGGACCCTCGAAGGTTTCGTCGACATAGTGCGCGATCGCACCCGTCTCGAACAGACGGAAGCCGTCATGCTCGAAGGCCGGGATGCGACCGAACGGATGATGCTCCAGATACCAGGCCGGAATGCCTTCGGCGGCAAAGATGTCGATCGGCACCAGCTCGTAGCCGATGCCCTTCTCCTCCAGCGCCATCCGCGCGATGCGCACATAGACGCTGTAGTCGGCGCCGTAGAGGGTCGGTTTTGTCATTCGGCCCGGCCCTCCGCTATGGCTACGGGCGTTCGTCGCTTGAAAAGCCCATTTCGGGGCCTTTCATGCGCTTCGCGCACCGCTCCTCACCCCATCGCCTTCTGCAAATTCTCGTCGATCTTGTCGAGGAAGCCGGTGGTCGAGAGCCAGGGCTGGTCGGGGCCGATCAGCAGCGACAGGTCCTTGGTCATGAAGCCCGACTCGACGGTCTGGATGCAGACCTTTTCCAGCGTCTCGGCGAAGCGCTTCAGCCCGGCGTTGTCGTCGAGCTTGGCGCGGTGGGCAAGGCCGCGCGTCCATGCGAAGATCGAGGCGATCGAATTGGTCGAGGTTTCCTCGCCCTTCTGGTGCTGGCGGTAGTGGCGCGTCACGGTGCCGTGCGCGGCTTCCGCTTCCACCGTCTTGCCGTCCGGCGTCATCAGCACGGAGGTCATCAGGCCGAGCGAGCCGAAGCCTTGCGCCACGGTGTCGGATTGCACGTCGCCGTCATAGTTCTTGCAGGCCCAGACATAGCCGCCCGACCATTTCAGGCTGGAGGCGACCATGTCGTCGATCAGGCGGTGCTCGTACCAGAGTTTCCGCGCCTTGAATTCGGCCTCGAACTCCTTCTCGTAGACCTCCTGGAAGATGTCCTTGAAGCGGCCGTCATAGGCCTTGAGGATGGTGTTCTTGGTCGACAGATACACCGGAAAGTTGCGCAGCAGGCCATAGTTCAGCGAGGCTCGGGCGAACTCGCGGATCGACTCGTCGAGATTGTACATCGCCATGGCCACGCCGGCGCCCGGCGCGTCATAGACGTCATGCTCGATCACCTGGCCGTCCTCGCCGACGAACTTGATCGAGAGCTTGCCCTTGCCGGGGAAGCGGAAGTCGGTGGCGCGGTACTGGTCGCCGAAGGCATGACGGCCGACGACGATCGGCTTGGTCCAGCCCGGCACCAGGCGCGGCACGTTCTTCATGATGATCGGCTCGCGGAAGATGGTGCCCCCGAGGATGTTGCGGATGGTGCCGTTGGGCGACTTCCACATCTTCTTCAGCTTGAATTCCTCGACGCGCGCCTCGTCGGGAGTGATCGTTGCGCATTTCACGCCGACGCCGTATTTCTTGATGGCGTTGGCCGAGTCGATCGTCACCTGGTCGTTGGTGGCGTCGCGGTTCTCGATGCCGAGGTCGTAATATTCAAGCTTCAGGTCGAGATAGGGGTGGATCAGCTTGTCCTTGATGAACTGCCAGATGATGCGGGTCATCTCGTCGCCGTCGAGTTCGACGACCGGGTTCGCCACCTTGATCTTCGCCATGGAAAGAATGCCTCGTTGCTCGGGGATCTGAACGGCCTTGCCCGCATGGTTTCGGCCGGGGATGCGGAGCGTATATCAAAGGCTTTTTCAGCGCGCAAACCGCGATCCGCGCCGGAGCGGACGGGTGCCGCTGTTGTGAATGCTTCATTTTCCGGGCCGGATGTGGCAGGGGACGCCCAAACGCCGCAAACTCCGGTTACCCATAGCCATGCCAACCACCGAAAATACAGCCAAGACCGCTTCCGCCGGACCCGCCATCATCCTGGTCGAGCCGCAGCTCGGCGAGAATATCGGCATGGTCGCCCGCGCAATGGCGAATTTCGGCCTATCCGAGCTCAGGCTGGTCAACCCGCGTGACGGCTGGCCGAGCGAGAAGGCGCGCGCGGCCGCCAGCCGGGCCGACCACGTCATCGACGCCACCAGGGTTTTCGACGATCTGGCCTCGGCGGTCGCCGACCTGAATTTCGTCTTCGCCACGACGGCGCGCGAGCGCGACGGCTTCAAGCCGGTGCGCGGTCCCGTGGAAGCGGGCAGGGCGCTGAGAGCACGTGTCGAGGTGGGCGAGCGTACCGGCATCTTGTTCGGCCGCGAGCGCTTCGGCCTCTATAATGACGAGGTCGGGCTCGCCGACGAGATCGTCACCTTCCCGGTCGATCCCGGCTTTTCCTCGCTCAACATCGCCCAGGCGGTGCTGCTGATGTCCTATGAGTGGATGAAGTCCGGCCTCGCCGACGAGACCCAGACCAACTTCTCCGGACCGGAGCTGGTGCCGGCGACCAAGGAGCAGCTGCACAGCCTGTTCGCCTATCTGGAGAACGCGCTGGAAGCGCGGGGCTACTTCCGCCCGGAAGAAAAGAAGCCGAAGATGGTCGACAATCTGCGCGCCGTGTTGACGCGCGCGGGGTTCGCCGAACCCGAGCTCAAGGTTCTGCGCGGCATCATCTCCTCGCTCGACCGGTTCTCGCCGGCCATGCCGCGCGGCGACGGCTCGCCCGGGGATGATCCAAGACGATTGCCGGCCAGCGCGCGCGGTCGCGTCAAAGACGAAGAAAGTTAAGATCGATAAGCTGTGAGCGTTTGAAGTAACCGATTTTTATTCGGTTGTACCTCATCCTTGCTGCAATAGTGGGGGTGGCACATGTTTACGTCCAATATTGGTCGGCTGCGCTTTTTCCTTTACTCTCTCGGTCTTGCCGTCGCCGAAACTGTGGTGATCGTTGTCTGCATTGTCAGCACGATCGGTTTCGAAGGGCTGATCAATTCGGGGCCCGGCCCGGCGCGGCAGGGCATGGCGGGCGCCGTCCTCGTCGCCTCGCTCGTCTTTGTCGCGCTGCGCGGCAATATCGCCTCGCGCCGCACCCGCGACGCCAACGGGCGCCGATGGATCCTGTGGGCCTACATCGCCCTTTCCGCCGTGTACGCGCTTTTGCAGGCAGGCGTGCTGCTGGTCGTCAAATTCGATGATCCCGAAAGCATTCCCGGCGGGCTGAATCTGCTTGCACTTTCGATATTCGGCCTCTGGTGCACGATTCTGTGGGCGAAGCCGGTCGCGGGCAGCAATATCGATGAATTGACCGATGTTTTCGACTTCGACGGTCCGCTGCCGGCACCGGCGCGTGCCGGACGAACCGCAACAGCCAGCGTGCCGGCCGCCCCACGCGGCGCCGCTTCCGCTGCGCGCGTCCCGCCCGCGCCTCAGCCCTTCGGCAGGCCGCGCCCCGCCGGCTTCGGCAAGCGCGGGATATGAGTTATTCTTAGAGATAGAGCATGATGTCGTTCGAAAACCGTTGCACACTTTTCGGCATCATTCTCTGGCGACTGTGAAAAAGCTGCTCGCATTCGCCTCTTCAAGACCATGATCATTCGCGATAGAAGCGCGGTCGATCCAATCGCGGATCGGATGCTTCTCACGGCCGGATGACAATGAGCGATCGATCAAGCCAGCGCCCGATCCTGATGTTCGATTCCGGCGTTGGCGGGCTGACGGTGCTGCGCGAGGCGCGCGTGCTCATGCCCGATCGCCGCTTCGTCTATGTCGCCGACGACGCGGCTTTTCCTTATGGCGCATGGGAGGAACCGGCGCTCAAGGGTCACATACTTACGCTGTTCGGCAAGTTGCTCGATCGGCTTCAGCCGGCGATTTCGGTGATTGCCTGCAACACCGCCTCGACCCTGGTGATCGATGCGCTGCGCGAGACATTCCCCGGCCATCCGTTCGTGGGCACCGTGCCGGCGATCAAGCCGGCCGCGGAACGCACCCGCTCCGGCCTGGTATCGGTGCTGGCGACGCCGGGCACGGTGAAGCGCCAATACACGCGCGACCTGATCAGCAAATGGGCGCAGAAATGCCATGTGCGCCTGGTCGGCAGCGACCGGCTGGCCGGGCTCGCCGAGATTTACATGCGCCAAGGTTTCGTCGACGAGGAGGCCGTGCGCGCCGAAATCGCGCCCTGCTTCATCGAGCGCGACGGCAACCGCACCGACATCGTCGTGCTCGCCTGCACGCATTATCCGTTTCTCGTCAACCGCATGCGCAAGACCGCGCCCTGGCCGGTCGACTGGATCGATCCGGCCGAGGCGATCGCGCGGCGCGCCATGTCGCTCATCGAACCGGTCGGAGAGACATCGGGCGATAGCGAGCCCGATCTCGCCGTCTTCACTTCCGGCAAGGTGGACTTTGCTACCAGGCGGCTCATCCAGGGCTTTGGACTGACCGCGCGCTAAGGCGTGTCGATATTCAGGTGATGCCGGCCTGCAAATGCCGGTTTCCTACGCTTCCGGTGCTCACGTACTTTAAGTACGCTCCGCTCCGGTTCTCGGAACCCGCCATTTTCGACTCGGCCTGACCTGAATCTCAACGCGCCTTCACCCAGCCGCTAAACAGGCTCGAAGACGATGCTGCGCTGATCCGGGTCGGCCGAAACCAGCTTTAGCGTCAGGCCGTCGCCCTGCCTGAGCCCGGAAGCCTTCACGTTGGCGACGACGGGCATGTCGGCAAGCTGCACGCGCAAGCCGTGATCGACGAAGTCGGTGACGACGGCCTTGAACGCCTCGCCCTCGCGTCCCTCGAGCATGACCGCCTCGGCAAGGTCGATGGCGGCATGGTTGATCTGCGAAGCGCGGGCATCCGCTCGCCCCATCACCTTCGGCAATCTGGCGAACGCGTCGGTGACGGACTGCGGCACGGGCTGGCCGTTGGCGATCGCCAGCGCGCAGCGCACGACATAGCGGTCGGCCAGCCGCCTGAGCGGCGCGGTGGCATGCGCGTAGGTCGCGGCCATCGCCTCGTGCCAGGGGACGACGCCCTCGTGATAGGGCTGGTAGGACGCACCGTTGCCTGCGCGGCGGATTTCCAGCATCAGCGCGGCCTGTTTCGGATCGGCCGGATCGAGCGTGCGCTGATAGTCGCGCAGGCTGGTGGAGGCGGGCCAGGAGAGCCCAAGCGCCTGCGCCGCGTTGCGCAGTCTTTGCACTTTGGAAACATCCGGCCCCGACATCACCCGGAACAACCCGGTCTTGTGCGCCAGCATGGCGTCGGCAATCGCCATATTGGCGGCCAGCGAAAGTGCTGCATTGTCCTGCTCGGATTGCAGCAGCGGCCTGAACGAAAGCCGGAACGTGCTGTCGGCGAGCTTTTCCACCTCCTGCTCGGGCGGATCGACGCGCGAGGCGCCGCGCCGCTCTTCGTTTGCCGCCATGCGCCGCGCCAGTTCCGCGAAGCCGGCTGGAACGTCCGAGGGCTGCACGCTGTCATAGGCGAGCTTGGCGCGGCTTTGGATAATGGCCCGTTCCGCGCCGTCCAATTTCACCGCGCCGTCGCCGGCAACCCGGACCGTGAAGATAACCGCAGGGCGCGGTCCATCGGGCAGCAGGCTCGCCGCAGCCTCCGCGAGCACCGACGGGTACAACCCGGCCTTGCCGTCCGGCAAATAGAGCGTTTCGCCCCGGTTCCAGGCTTCGATATCAATCGCGTCGCCGTCCTCGACGAACCAGGCAACGTCGGCAATAGCATAATGCAAGAGAAGATCGCCGCCGCTGGCCTCGATCGAGAACGCTTGGTCGAGATCGGTGGAACTTGCCGGATCGAGTGTTACGAAGGGCACCGCGGTGCGATCGGCATGCTGGTCGGGCACACGCCTGGCTGCCGCTTCCGCCGCGGCCGCTACCTCCGGCGGAAATCCATCCGGCACGTGGAACTCGGTGCGGATTTTGGCGAGGCCGGTGGAGAGCGCCTGTGAGGGATCGGTCAGCGATTTCATGCAGCCGTCCTACACTGGCGCTCCGGGCGCGGGAAGGCTGTCGCTGAAGATCGCCGATGCCGCAAGCTTGCGAAGGACTTAGCCGCCAGGCCGGAACTGCTGTCGAACCGCGGCGTTTCTCCCGCAGCAAAGGAGAACCCGCCATGCCCGCCAAATCGCAAGCCCAGCAAAAGGCCGCCGGCGCAGCGCTTTCCGCCAAGCGCGGCGAGACGAAAAAGAGCGAACTCAAAGGCGCGTCGCGCGAGATGTATGAATCGATGAGCGAGAAGCAGCTCGAGGAGTTCGCCGAGACCAAGCGCAAGAGTCTGCCCGGCAAGAAGTCTTAGATCGAATGAAAGGCCGGCGGCGTCGGCTGCGGGCCTCCGTTAACCCCTTTGCCGCAACATCAGCTAGCGGCGCCACCAGCAATGCCGCGTCTTGTAGCGCACGACATGGCGATGGCCGTGGCGCCAGACCACTTTTTTCTTCACAACGACGCGGCACACCTGCGTGTGGCCATGCCAATACCTGGCCATGGCCGGTTCCGGCGTCATGACCGCCATCGATCCGGCCAACACAGCGGCTCCGGTCAGTGTAAGGAAGAACTTCTTCATGGGAATTCGGACTCCTCTGCTTCAGTCAATTCATCATGTGCAGGGCGTTTGCGTCCGAAGACGCCGCATCCGCTTGATGCCGCGGGCGTGCAACTTTCCGCCACACCCAGCGCCGCATGCAACGCTAAGATGATATCGGGTTGCCGTCGGTGCCGCCAGCCACAAGCTTGACAGCGGTTAAATCTGTGTTTAACAGGCCCACCAACACCGGGTGGCGACGCCCGGTGGTTTCTTTTGACGTGTCCCGTGGGTTTTCCGTCGCTTTGCGTGGAAAACCCTGTCAGGTCTCGAAAACGGAGGCCAGAGGAGGGCGCGTTTCCTTCGCCCGGAGCCATGGGGTTCCGGGTATATTGTTTTGAAAGGGAATGCGATGAGCAAGCGCGAATCCGCGAAATACAAGATCGACCGCCGTCTCGGCGAAAACATCTGGGGCCGCCCGAAGTCCCCGGTCAACAAGCGTGAATACGGCCCCGGCCAGCACGGCCAGCGCCGCAAGGGCAAGCTTTCCGACTTCGGCCTGCAGCTGCGCGCCAAGCAGAAGCTCAAGGGTCACTATGGCGATGTTTCGGAAAAGCAGTTCCGCAAGGTCTATGAAGAGGCCAACCGCCGCAAGGGCGACACCTCCGAGAACCTGATCGGCCTGCTCGAGTCGCGTCTCGACGCGGTCGTCTACCGCGCCAAGTTCGTGCCGACCATTTTCGCCGCCCGTCAGTTCGTCAACCACGGCCATGTCAACGTCAACGGCAAGCGCACCAACATCGGTTCGTATCGCTGCAAGCCGGGCGACCTCATCGAGGTGCGTGAGAAGTCGAAGCAGCTCGTGATCGTGCTGGAATCGGTTGGTCTCGCCGAGCGCGACGTGCCGGACTACATCGAAGCCGACCACAACAAGATGACCGCGACCTTTGCTCGCGTTCCCGGCCTGTCGGACGTTCCGTTCGCCGTGCAGATGGAACCGAACCTGGTCGTCGAATTCTACTCCCGCTGATCGACATCAATCAGCCGCAGCATCCAAGGCCGCCTCTCGAGGCGGCCTTTTCTTTGTCCGCTATGTCCGCTAAGCCGGGCGCCAACGGAACGCAGGGCCGGCGCCATGAATATGCTGCCAGATGTCAAAACGCTCGAGCCGATCGCCGACGAGACCGACGGCGGCTTCCATCCGTTGTTTGCCGACGTGCCGTCCTCGGTCGAATTCAACAAGCTGCGCAAGCGGCTGTTGAGGCTGACGCGCCAGGCGATCGAGGATTTCGCCATGGTGAAGCCCGGCGAGCGCTGGCTGGTGGCGCTTTCGGGCGGCAAGGATTCCTATGGACTGCTCGCGCTGCTGCTCGATCTCAAATGGCGCGGCCTGCTGCCGGTCGAACTGCTCGCCTGCAATCTCGACCAGGGCCAGCCGAATTTCCCGAAGCACGTCCTGCCCGATTATCTCAACGCCAACGGCATAGAGCACCGCATCGAATACCAGGACACCTATTCGGTGGTGACCGACAAGCTGCCGGAGGGCAGCACCTATTGCTCGCTCTGCTCGCGGCTGCGGCGCGGCCATCTCTACCGCATCGCGCGCGAGGAGGGGTGCTCGGCGCTGGTGCTTGGCCACCACCGCGAGGACATTCTCGAGACCTTTTTCATGAACCTGTTCCATGGCGGCCGTCTCGCCGCCATGCCGCCCAAGCTTCTCAATGACGAGGGTGATGTCATGGTGTTACGGCCGCTCGCATATAGCGCAGAGGCCGATCTCGAAAAATTCGCCAACGCCATGAAATTCCCGATCATCCCGTGCGATCTGTGCGGCAGCCAGGAAGGGCTGCAGCGCAACGCCATGAAGGCGATGCTCGACGACATCGAGAGGCGCATGCCGGGCCGCAAGGACACGATGATCCGCGCCATGACCAATGTAAGGCCTTCGCATCTCCTGGACAGGAAGCTGTTCGACTTCGCGGGGCTAGAGCCAGATGATTTCAGGTCTGTTCGACCTGAAATCTGAATCCGGCTCTAACTCAAAGAAGTAGAGCATGATGTCGTCCGAAAACCGCTTCACACTTTTCGGCATCACGCTCTAGACGCGAACCCAGGACGAGACATTTCCGATGAAATTTGACGACCATTCGATCGACTGGCTGGCCGAGCTTCTTGCCGACGCCGCCAGGACTGAAATCATGCCGCGCTTCCGCCGGCTGGGCGAGGGCGACGTGCGCCAGAAGACGTCCGCCGCCGACCTCGTGACCGAGGCGGACGTCAATGCCGAGAGGCTGATCACCGCCCGGCTGCGCGAACGCTATCCCGACGCCATGGTGGTTGGCGAGGAAGCCTGCTCCGACAACCCGGCGCTGCTATCTGGCCTTGGCGATGCCACGCTGGCCTTCGTCATCGATCCGGTCGACGGCACCTTCAACTTCGCTTCCGGCGTGCCGCTGTTCGGCGTCATGGCCGGCGTCGTCGTCAACGGCGAGACTGTCGCCGGCATCATCCATGATCCGGTCGGCAAGGACTGGCTGATCGGCGCCAAGGGCGCGGGCAGCCATATCCGCCACGCGCACGGCGCGCTGGAGAAGGTCCGCGTCGCGGCACCGGTGCCCATGGCGCAGATGACCGGCGCCGTTTCCTGGCAGTTTCTCGAAGAGCCTGAGCGCTCGCGGCTTGCCCGCAACCAGACCAAGACGCTGTCGCAATTCGCCTATCGCTGCGCGGCGCATGAATATCGGCTGCTTGCCAGCGGTCACGCCCATTTCGTGCTCTACAACAAGCTGATGCCCTGGGATCATCTCGCCGGCGCGCTGATCCACCAGGAAGCCGGCGGCCATGTCGCGCGCGTCGACGGCAGCGCCTACCTGCCGTCGCATGTCGACGGCGGCCTGCTGGTCGCGCCGGACAAGCAAAGCTGGGACGAGTTGCGCTGCGAGCTCTGGGCTGAGTAGGGTAATTTGCGCTCGGCCGGCAATCTGCCGGCCGGATAGCAATTAAAGCGCGTCGCGTTGAAGCGGATTCAGGCAACGCGCTTTAGGCCTTTGTTTTCATGCATGTCGTTATTGCAAAACCGCTGCACACTTTTGCGCGACATGCATTAGTGCAGATCGGTAACGTGCCCCGAAACAGGGGGATTGTGGGGCTGGAACATCCTGCCCCGCTCGGCGATCAGGATCATCAGCAAAGCCGCGACCGAGACGCTGCAGAAGCCGGCGGCCAGAGGCGTGACCGTGCCGTTATAGGCCTGGCCGATCGCCGCGCCGATGAGGGCACCGAGGAAGGTCTGCATGAAGCCCAGGATGGATGCCGCCGTGCCGGCGAGCTCGCCGAGCGGCTCCATGGCCAAAGCGTTGAAATTCGCGCCCAGTCCGCCGAATGGCAGCATCGCCCCGGCAAAGAAAGTGACGAAGAGCCAGAGCGGCATCTGTATCTCCAGCGAGACCACCAGCCAGGCAAGGCTGATGCACAGGAAGATGAGCAGCGCGCCTTGCGACAGGCGGCGCATGCCAATCTGCCCGACCAACCGAGAATTGAGATAATTGGAAAAGGCAAGCACGCCGGCGACGCCGGCAAAGATCAGCGGGAACAATTCGCCGACATGAAAGACGTCGATGTAGATCTGCTGCGCCGAACTGATGAAGCCGAACATGGCGGCGAAAATGAACGTGCTGGCGAAAGCGTAGCAAAGCGTGAGCCGGTTGGTGAGCACGATGCGGAAGCCGCTGACCACGGAGCTTACCGTCAGCGGCCGGCGATATTCCGGATGCAGCGTCTCCGGCAGGCGCAGCAGAGCCCAGGTCGAAACGATCAACGCGCCGATAGCCATGGTCACGAAAATCCAGTGCCAACTGGCGAAAAGCATGACGAACTGGCCGATGCCGGGCGCGATGACAGGGATGGCCATGAACACCATGAAGATCAGCGACATCACCTCGGCCATGCGCCGACCTTCGAACGTGTCACGCACGATCGAGACGGCGATGACGCGGGTCGCGGCCGCGCCGATGCCCTGTATGAGACGCCAGGTCAGCAACAGGGTGAAACTGGGAGCTATGGCGGCGGCGGCCGCAGCCACGACATAGACGACCAGGCCAAGGACCAGTGGCGCTCGGCGCCCGAAGCGATCCGAAATAGGCCCGAACAAAAGCTGCCCGCCGCCGAAGCCGAGCATATAGGCGGTGATGACATATTGGCGGTGGTTCTCGCTCTCGACGCCGAGCGAGGCGCCGATCTGCTGCAGCGCCGGCAACATGATGTCGATGGCCAAGGAATTGAGCGCCATGAGCGCCGCGCAGAGCGCGATGAATTCCCAGCGCGGAATGGGCAAGCTGCTTGCCCGTTGCGACGCTTCTACCTGCTTGTCCACGGCAAAGTCCGATCTTTCAAACGAACAGGCGCCGGCTGGCCGGCGCGCTGGTTCGTCTCATCCCCGAGACTCGGGGGTTATGTTGCCGAGGTGGGGGCGGCCCCGAGCGATGCTTGCCGGCCGAGGGTTAGCCTCCGCGCCGGCGAGCAAAATTGAATCAGGCGGCGCCTTTGACGCTGACGCCCTTTTCGACCAGGAAGTCCTGCAACTCGCCGGCCTGGAACATTTCGCGCACGATGTCGCAACCGCCGACGAACTCGCCCTTCACATAGAGCTGCGGGATGGTCGGCCAGTTGGAATAGTCCTTGATTCCCTGGCGCAGTTCGGCCGAGTCGAGCACGTTGACGCCTTTGTAGTCGGCCCCGATGTAATCGAGGATCTGCACCACCTGGCCGGAGAAGCCGCATTGCGGGAAGCCGGGCGTGCCCTTCATGAAGAGCACGACGTCGTTGCTCTTCACTTCATTGTCGATGTAGTCGTTGATTCCGGTCATGGACGGTCCTTTCACGCCTGTGGGAGTCAGGCTCGAAACATGTCCTTCAAATAAACCCATAGGTTGGCTGAAACAAGACGTTAGCCGCGACGCCGGCCCAATGGCGCAAGGGATATCGCGATTTTGGGCTAAGCCTGAGCGGCGCCGGCGCTCAGTCGGGAATACTGGTCTGCAGCGCCAGCGCGTGCAGCAGGCCGCCCATATTGCCCTTCAGCGCGTTGTAGACCATCTGGTGCTGCTGCACACGGCTTTTGCCCCGGAAGCTCTCGGCCACGACCTCGGCCGCGTAATGATCGCCGTCGCCAGCCAGGTCGCGGATCGTCACCTTTGCGTCCGGAATGCCTTCCTTGATCAGTTTTTCGATGTCGTGGGCATCCATTGCCATGGCAAAATCCTGTTTCAAGCGGGCGGGCTGTATGGTGTGACTCGGGTGAGCCTAAAGCCTTTCCAGCCCGGATTGAAGCCGTTCCGTCGGGTGATGAGGCCCTATGGGTTATCCTGGCTCGAATGAACCACGCCGTCTTCGGTGATGTCATCGCGCGTCGAATAGGCGCGGCCGAGGCTGAAGACCAGCACGTAGAGCGGGAGGTTGATCAACAGGCTGACGATCGGAAGATAGCTCGTCATCCGCCATGCGGTTGAGAAGAAGGGCTGACCATAGCCGTCGCAGGTCAAGGACGAGCCATAGTCCCAAATAGCCCCGATCAACGCGGCGACGGCGAAGAGCTTGATAGAGGTCACGACGTGCTTTGCACGCGCCGGCTTCGGAGAAAGCCTGTTCCAGAGCACCAGGCAGACGACTGGAACGGCGTAGATCAGGGTCTGCAATATCAGCATCGGCAGCGTGCCGTTGGCCGCGGCCAGGAACTCGGCGCGGGTTTCCAGCCGCGGGCAGACCTCGCTCGAGGTCGTCGACAACAGGAACAGGACGAACGGCCCGAGAAACCAGAAGAAGAACAGGGACGGCCAGAAGACGACTGCAATCAGCGCCCTGGCGGTTAAATCATGTCGCATAAAAAAGGATTGCTTCTAGCCCGGTCAACTGGCCTGATCCATGAAGCGCGGGAACCAGCCCTCATAGGCGGCCTTCAGCTCGCTGACCGGGATCGGCCGGGCCTCGCCGAGCTTCAATTCGCGACCGCCGGTGGTGCCGATCCAGGGCGCGAAGATGCCGAGCATGCCCTGCTCTTCGCGGATCCTGTCCCATTCGCCGCTTTGCGAGTCGATCGACAGTGTCAGCAGGTAGCGGCCCTGGTCCTCGCCGAACCAGACCGGGATCGGATCGGTGCCGGTGAGCCCCGGAACGGTGGCGCCGATGCCGGAGGCCATCGCCATTTCGGCGAGCGCTATCGCCAGGCCGCCGTCGGAGACGTCGTGCGCCGATGTCACGATGCCGGAGGCGATCAGCGCGCGCACATGGTCGCCAACCCGCTTCTCATGATCGAGGTCGACGGGCGGCGGCGGACCGTCGGCTCGACCGTGGATGTCGCGCATATAGACGGACTGGCCGAGATGGCTGCCCCAGGTGGCGGGCGCGCCGACCAGCACGATCATCTGGCCTTCGGCGGCAAAGCCGATACGCGCCATCTTCGACCAGTCGGAGATGAGGCCGACGCCGCCGATGGTCGGCGTCGGCAGGATGCCGCGGCCATTGGTTTCGTTGTAGAGCGAGACATTGCCGGAGACGATCGGGAAGCCGAGAGCGCGGCAGGCATCGCCGATGCCTTTGATGGCCCCGACGAACTGGCCCATGATCTCTGGCCGCTCCGGATTGCCGAAATTGAGGTTGTCGGTGGCCGCAAGCGGCAAGGCGCCGGTCGCGGTCAGATTGCGCCAGCATTCGGCCACGGCCTGCTTGCCGCCTTCGTACGGGTCGGCCTCGCAGTAGCGCGGCGTGACGTCTGAGGAGAAGGCCAGCGCCTTGGTCGGATGACCCTCGACGCGCACGACGCCGGCGTCGCCACCGGGAAGCTGCAGCGAATTGCCCTGGATCAGCGTGTCATACTGCTCCCACACCCAGCGGCGCGAGGAGAGATCCGGCCCACCCAACATTTTCAGCAGCGCGTCGGCGACATCGGCCTTCGGCGCATCGTTCGCGGCGAGCGGCGCCGGCTTCTTCGGCTCGACCCAGGGGCGGTCATATTCCGGTGCCTGGTCGCCCAGGTCCTTGATCGGCAGGTTGGCGACCTCGTCGCCCTGATGGATGACGCGGAAACGCAAATCGTCGGTGGTCTTGCCGACGATGGCGAAGTCGAGGCCCCATTTGCGGAAGATCGCCTCGGCTTCTTCCTCCTTCTCGGGGCGCAGCACCATCAGCATGCGCTCCTGGCTTTCCGACAGCATCATCTCATAGGCGCTCATGCGCTCCTCGCGCACCGGCACCTTGTCGAGGTCGAGCTCGATGCCGAGGTCGCCCTTGGCGCCCATCTCGACCGCCGAGCAGGTCAGGCCGGCGGCGCCCATGTCCTGGATGGCGATGACGGCGCCGGATGCCATCAGCTCAAGGCAGGCTTCCAGCAGGCATTTTTCGGTGAAAGGATCGCCGACCTGCACGGTCGGACGCTTCTCCTCGATCTTGTCGTCGAATTCGGCCGAGGCCATGGTGGCGCCGCCGACGCCGTCGCGCCCGGTCTTGGCGCCGAGATAGACGACCGGCAGGCCGACGCCCTTGGCCTGCGACAGGAAGATGGCGTTGGTCTTGGCGAGGCCCGCCGCGAAAGCGTTGACCAGGATGTTGCCGTTGTAGCGGGCATCGAAATTGACCTCGCCGCCGACGGTCGGCACGCCGAAGGAATTGCCGTAGCCGCCGACGCCCGAAACCACGCCGGCAACGAGATGCCGGGTCTTGGGATGATCCGGCGCGCCGAAGCGCAGCGCGTTCATCGCCGCCACCGGCCTGGCGCCCATGGTGAAGACGTCGCGCAGGATGCCGCCGACGCCGGTCGCCGCACCCTGATAGGGCTCGATGTAGGACGGATGGTTGTGGCTCTCCATCTTGAACACGACGCAGTCGCCGTCGCCGATATCGACCACGCCGGCATTCTCGCCGGGACCCTGGATGACCCGCGGGCCGCTGGTCGGCAGGGTGCGCAGCCATTTCTTCGAGGATTTGTAGGAGCAGTGCTCGTTCCACATCGCAGAGAAGATGCCGAGTTCGGTGAAGCTTGGTTCGCGGCCGACCAGATCGAGGATGCGCTGGTATTCGTCGGGCTTCAGCCCATGCGCGGCGACGAGCTCGGGGGTGATCGGCACGGAATTGGAAATAGTCATGAGCGGCGATTTTTGTCCGTGGGAGAGGGGAGCTTCCTTGAGTCTCCTCTTATCGCAAGCTTTCGCGCGATACACCCCATCGGATGACGAAAAACGCCGGAAAACTGCCTCTGCGGAGATGCCCAGGGTCTGGGGCTTGCCGGCTTGATCAGGAAAAACTGTCGTAGCCGGCGCGGCCTTCGTCGAGCAGGCGGCGGATGACGGCGACGCCGCCGGCGACATCCTTGCTTTGCCGGGGCTGCGACACGCCAAAGCGCACGCCGTGAAAGACCTGCTCGGAGCGGCCGGCCTTGAACTCGTCCTCGTCGTCGATGAGCACGCCTTGCGCCAGGCAGGCGTTCTTGAAGGTGCCGGACAGCCACGGGTCCGGCAAGGTCAGCCAGACGAAGGGCACGTTGTCCCTTGCCTTGATGTCGAACCCCGCCAGCACGTCGCGCACGATGGCGAGGCGCGCTTGGATTTCGGCGATGCCGCGCTTGCGGATCTCGCCCGCCTGGCCCGACGTCACCAGCCTTGCGCCGACCTCGGCCAGCAGGAAAGGCAGGCCGCCGGTCATCATCTTGTGGGCGACGCGGATGCGGTGGCGATAGGCCGGCGGGCAGGAAAGCCAGCCGCCGCGCACGCCGGCGGCGACTGATTTGGACAGGCCGCCGGCGACGATGGTGCGCTCCGGCGCATATTCGGCCAGCAGCGGCGTCGGGTCGTCGGTGAGTTCGCCGTAAAGATCGTCCTCGATCAGCGCGACATTGTACTCGCGCGCAATCGTCGCGATCGCCTGCCGCCGCTTCGCCGACAGGGTCACCAGCGTCGGGTTCTTCGCGGTCGGCATCAGGAACATCACCTTTGGATGTTTCTGCGCGCAGACGCGCTCGAAATCGTCCGGGTCGATACCGTTGTCGTCGGTCAGAACCAGCGCGATGCGGCGCCCGATCAGCCCCGCGCTGCGCGCGATTTGCGAATAGGTGAGGTGCTCGAAGACGACGTAATCGCCGGGCATGGTCAGCGCCGCGATCGCCGCCATGACCGCGGCGTGGGTGCCCAGCGTCGGCACGATCGAATCGGGCGAGGGGCGGAAGGCGTTGCGCGCCAGCCAGCGGCTGCCAGCCTCGTACCAGCGTTCGGGAAAATCCCGCGTATAGCTCGAAATGTCGTGCGGATGCTCCTGCGCCGTGCGCGCCAGCACGTCGGCGATCACCGCGCCCTGGCCGACATCGGGCGCGGCGGTGCTGTCGAAACGCAGCTTGCCGCTCGGCGCGTCGATGAGGCGCGTGCCTTGCAGGCCTGGCTCGACATCGGGTTTCGGGGTCTCCGTCCGCTGGCCGAGCACATAGGTGCCGCGGCCAACCTCGCCGCTCACCAGACCCCGCTCGCGCAGCAGTTGATAGGCCCTGCCGATGGTGCCGACTGTCGTGCCGATGTCATAGGCGAGGTCGCGCTGCGGCGGCAGTTTTGCACCGGCATCGATGACGCCCTTGTCGATATCTGACTCAATGCTGTCAGCAAGACGCTGATAGAGCGGACCGGAGCCAGAGGAAAGATCGGGGAGCCAATTTGTCATGGTGACAATTTTCTATATTGCATCGCGCGATGAGTCAATCCATATCGAGCCGGCGATTGGAAAGGTACAATCGAGACAAGGTAGAACGGAAATGGATACAATCGAGACAATTCGCTACGCTCGCGCGGCCGGTGGCGCGCAGACCGAGCCCTTGGCCCATCGCGGCTTCGTCGGTCGCTTCGTGGTTGTGCTCCGTTCCATCGCGAGGCAGATTGACCGCATGCTCGAACGTCGGCGCGGCCGCCTTGCGCTGCTGGAGATGACGGACGAGCAGCTCAAGGATATCGGCGTCTCGCGCTGCGACGCCCATCGCGAAGGCATCCGGGCGTTCTGGGAGTGATGCCTATCGGCGGGTCGATTGGATGCCGGTTGCGGGTTTTCCCCGCAATCGGCCGATGCCGTGATCGATTAGCACGGCAAGCACGCTCAATCCGACGAATAACGCCGTGACGCCCACGACCGAGACGGCGACGCTGGCCGCGCCGTTCTTGGCGACGTCGAGGAACGGATAAGGTACTTCGCCGGCGAAGGGCGCGCGTATCAGCGCGTAGGCGAGATAGGCTACCGGGTAGATCATCCACCAGGCGATGTCGCTCCACTGCCGCCTGCCATCGGCGCCCGCCACCAGCCACCACAGCACGAACATCACCGGCGTCACATAGTGCAAAAGGACGTCGCAGAGCAGGAACAAGCCCTGCGGCTGCCAGAGCCTCGCCAGAACCGTGGCGTAGACGATGAAAACCAGGGTTATGGCCACCGCCACGCCGGTCCGCATCCGCTGCCCGGCAAAGGCCGGGAACCAGGCATAGCCGGCGGGTGACAGCAGCGAAGCGTGCACCATCACCGCCGCGATGTTGGTCAGGATGGTGAAGAAGCTGAAATAGAAGACGATCGAGCCGAGCAAGCCACGGCCTGCGGCCATGGATGCCGGCATGGTGATGGCGAATTGCAGGACAAGCGCAATCAGCCCGACAACCAGCCCCGCGATCTGCAGGAGCCGGCCCATCGCAACCTCACGCGGCAGCCGAGCAGGACGGATTGCCGGCCTGCCAGCGGGCGATGTCGGCGCCGATGCGCGCGCCGAGCGGCTCATTCATCAGCGGCCCGAACACGTCGACGCGGCTGGAATTGCCTTGCGCCTGCACGACCAGCAGCGGCTTGCCGCCATAATGTTTTGCCGGCACCAGCAGGAAGCGCGGCGTGCCGCTGTAGGAATTGAGCTCGTTCGCCATTTGGTAGGCCTTGAAGGCCGGGTCCTTGCTGGCGATCCAGCATTTGTGCGCGGCGATGGCGACCTGCTCCATGGCAAGCAGAGAGGCGCTCTTGCCTGACGGAACCGGCGTTGTCTTGGGGCTGGACTGGCAGGAAGCCAAGGCAATCCCGGCGGCGGCCAAGAGAGCAAGGCGAGCAATCGTCGGTTCCATGGTCAGTCCGCCCCCCGCGTTCCGATAAGATGTTGTTCCGATAGGATGTTAAAGGATCAAGCCGCGATGCCGAGCGCGCTCTCGAACAGCGCTCGCCCGTCATTGCCGCCATGCGCCGCTTCGATCAGGTTCTCGGGATGCGGCATCAGGCCGAGCACGTTGCCCTTGTCGTTGACGATGCCGGCGATGTCGTTGATCGAGCCGTTGGGATTGGTGCCTTCGGCATAGCGGAACACCACCTGGCCTTCGCCTTCGAGGCGGGCGAGCGTCTCGGCGTCGGCGAAGTAATTGCCGTCATGATGCGCCACCGGCGAGCGGATGACCTGTCCGGGCTGATAGCCGCGCGTGAACATGGTGTTGGCGTTGGCGATCTCAAGCTTCACCTGGCGGCAAACGAACTTCAGCGAGGCGTTGCGCATCAGCGCTCCGGGCAGCAATCCCGCCTCGACCAGGATCTGGAAGCCGTTACAGACGCCGACGACGGTCACGCCCTTGGCGGCTTTTTCGGCGACCGCCCGCATCACCGGCATGCGCGCCGCGATCGCGCCGCAGCGCAGATAGTCGCCGAAGGAAAAGCCGCCGGGGATGGCGATCAGATCCACATCGGGGATTTCCGTGTCTGTCTGCCAGACGGTCGCCGGCGCCTGGCCGGAAATCTTGGTCAGCGCCGCGATCATGTCGCGATCGCGGTTGAGGCCAGGCAGGAGGACGACGGCTGATTTCATTGTCAGGCAATCTCCACCGCGTAGTTCTCGATCACCGTGTTCGCCAGAAGCTTGTCGCACATGGCCTTGAGGTCGGCTTCGGCCTTGGCTTTGTCGGCTCCGGTGAGCTCGATGTCGAACACCTTGCCCTGGCGCACCTGGCCGACGCCGTCGAAGCCCAGCCCGGAGAGCGCGTGCTCGATCGCCTTGCCCTGCGGGTCGAGGACGCCGTTCTTGAGGGTCACGGTGATACGGGCTTTCATCAATGCTCCTGGGAGATCGTCGTTTGGCAAAAAAGGCCTGCCATTGTCTGGCAGGCCCGTCACTACTTAGTGCTTCAGGCCCTTGGGCGCCTCGGAGGAAGCGACGAGCACGGGACCTGTCGGGCGCGGCGGCTCGTTCTCGTTGATGATGCCGAGACGGCGGGCAACTTCCTGGTACGCCTCGACCAAGCCGCCCATGTCGCGGCGGAAACGGTCCTTGTCGAGCTTGTCCTGTGTGGCGACGTCCCACAGCCGGCAGGAATCCGGCGAGATCTCGTCGGCGACGACGATGCGCATCATGTCGCCCTCGAACAGGCGGCCGCATTCGATCTTGAAGTCGACGAGCTGGATGCCGACGCCGAGGAACAGGCCGGAGAGAAAGTCGTTGACGCGGATGGCCAAGGCCATGATGTCGTCGATTTCCTGCGGGCTTGCCCAGCCGAAGGCGGTGATGTGCTCTTCCGACACCATCGGGTCGTCGAGCGCGTCGGCCTTGTAGTAGAATTCGATGATCGAGCGCGGCAGCACGGTGCCTTCCTCGATGCCGAGGCGCTTGGACAGCGAGCCGGCGGCGACGTTGCGCACGACGACCTCGAGCGGAATGATCTCGACTTCCTTGATCAACTGCTCACGCATGTTGAGCCGGCGGATGAAATGGGTCGGGATGCCCATGCGGTTCAAGTGATTGAAGATGTGCTCGGAAATGCGGTTGTTGAGCACGCCCTTGCCATCGACCACTTCATGCTTCTTCTTGTTGAAGGCGGTGGCATCGTCCTTGAAAAACTGGATCAGCGTCCCCGGCTCAGGTCCCTCATAGAGGATCTTGGCCTTGCCTTCGTAGATGCGGCGGCGATTTTTCATCTGATTTTTTCTCTGGATCTGCGGGCAGGCGGCAAGTGACCAGTTCCTGTCCGTTTGCCTAAGTTAGTATGGCGAAGGCGGCGTTCAATGCCGGTGTTATCGCAATCGTCCTGTTTGCTCAATCGGCAAATCCCGCCAATCAACCGCTTTCGGAACCGAAATGCCGCAGCGCAGCATGCGACGAAGCATATTGACCGGCTCGCGACCTTTTGGTTTGTGCTTGCCCATCACACATATTCATCGCCAAGCGAATCGGATTGATCGGAGGGACGTCATGAGCAGCATGAAAGACCGCGAAGAGGGCTTCGAGCGCAAATTCGCCTTCGACGAGGAACTTCGCTTCAAGGCCTCGGCGCGCCGCAACAAGGCGCTTGGGCTGTGGGCCGCGGAGAAACTCGGCAAGTCCGGCGCCGATGCCGAAGCCTATGCCAAGGAAGTGGTGGTCTCCGATATCGAGGAAGCGGGCGACCACGACGTCTTCCGCAAGATCCGCAAGGATTTCGACGCCGCCGGCGTCAATCAGTCCGACCATCAGATCCGCCGCACCATGGACGAGTTGATGGCGCAGGCGATCGAGCAGATCAAGAACACCTGAGGCTGTATGGGCATGATGTCGCCGGAAAACCGCTTCACGCTTTTCGGCATCATCCCCTATCTCTTTGTTTTTATGCAATTCCGGACGGAAAACCGTTACACACTTTTCCTGGAATTGCTCTGACTGGACCAATCGACCGCCCGGCCAAACCGGGCGGTTTTTCTTTGCCTTAGCGTCGTTTCCGGCCGAAACTGCGGATTGTTAACAAGGAAAGTTCCGATGTCGCTCAAATCCCGCCTGGCCGCCGACGAAACGCTTTTCACCGCATGGTCGGGCGTGCCGGATGCGCTGACGGTCGAGATCATCGCCAAGCAGGGTTTCGATGCGGTCACCCTCGACATGCAGCATGGCGGCCATCACGAGGACAGCGTGCTGCGCGGCCTGGTGCCGGTGCTGGCCGCCAACAAGCCGGCGCTGGTGCGCATTCCGGTCGGGCGCTTCGACATGGCGAGCCGCGCGCTCGATTTCGGGGCCGAGGCGGTGATCGCGCCGATGGTGAACTCCGTGGCCGATGCAAGGCAGTTCGCCGCCGCGATGAAATACCCGCCGCTGGGCGAGCGTTCCTGGGGGCCGACCTATGCCTTCCCGCGTCACGGCAAGGGCGACCATGCCGAATGGCTGCGCGATACGAACCAGCGCACCATGGCTTTCGCCATGGTCGAGACGCGGGCGGCCCTCGAGGCGCTGGACGGTATTCTGGATACGCCCGGCATCGACGGCATCTTCGTCGGCCCGTCGGATTTCTCGATCGCCTGGTCGAACGGCGCCACCGTCAGTTCGACGCTGGAAAGCATGATGGAGACGGTCGCGTCGATCGCCGAGCGGACACGCAAGGTCGGCAAGCATGCCGCGATCTATGTCATCGAACCGGCGATCGCCGGGCGGGTCGTTTCGATGGGCTTCCGGCTGCTCGCCATGGGCTCGGACCACACGCTGATTTCACTCGGCGCGAAGACGCTGCTGAAGAGCATGCGGGATTCGATCGGCTCCTAGACGCCGATCAGGGTTCTTTCAGTTCCGTCAGAAACTTGGCGAACGTCATCGAACCTTCCGGCCAGGGGCCAAAACCCGCGTCGTGGTTGAGATGGCCGGCTTCGCCGGCGTCGATGAAGAGCGATCCCCAGGCGGCGGCAATGTCCTCGGCGACCGCGAAAGCGCAAAACGGATCGTTGCGGCTGGCGATCACGATGGACGGAAAGGGCAGCGGATCGCGCGAATAAGGGCCAAAGGTCATCAGATGTTTCGGCCTGATCTCCGGATTGGAGACATCCGGCGGCGCGACGAAGAAGGCGCCGGCGACCGGCTTCCTGAACTGCGGGATGGCCTGCACCGCGGCCGCGACGCCAAGCGAGTGCGCAACGAGAACCACCGGCCGCTCGGCCTCGTTGACGGCGTTCGCTACGCTCGCCGTCCAGTCCTCGCGCACGGGCTTGGTCCATTCCGCCTGCTCGACACGGCGCGCCGTCGACAGTTTCGACTGCCAGCGGGTCTGCCAATGCTCAGGACCGGAATTGGTGTAGCCCGGCACGATCAGAATATCTGCGTCTTTGACTTTCATGGCGCCGATGTAGCGAGCGGTCTTCTCGGCTGCAACCCTGTCGCCTATATCGGCGTGATCACAATTGTGAACAACTTGTTCGACTCTTGCTCTCTTGTGTGAACGATCGCAATCGACGATTTGGAGGGGAAGAAGAGGTGGCGGCCTGCAAATCCCATTTCGGGAAGAGGCGACGCCCGAACGGAGAGTTTGATGAGCGAACTGCCTTTTGCCGCGACCACCCCGGTCAGCGTTTCGCGTGTCGGGCTGAAGGCGCGGGACGCCGAGAGCCTTGCTGCCTATTATCGCGCGGTCGTCGGCCTGCAGGAATTGAGCCGCGCCGATGGCGCGATCACGCTTGGCGCCGCCAACCGGCCGCTGCTGGTGCTTGAACAGGATTCTTCGGCCAAGCCGGACGATCCGCGCAGCGCCGGGCTTTTCCACACCGCTTTCCTTTTGCCATCGCGCGCCGATCTTGGCCGCTGGATCAGCCACGCCGCCGCCAGCCGCATCGGTATCGAGGGCGCTTCCGACCATCTGGTCAGCGAGGCGCTTTACCTGACCGACCCGGAGGGCAATGGCATCGAGATCTATGCCGACCGCCGCCCGCAGGACTGGAAGTGGAACGGCGACAAGATCGCCATGGCGACCGAGCGGTTGAACCTGCCGGCGGTGGTGGGCAGCGTGCCGGCGGGCGATGCGGGCTGGCAAGGCGCACCGGAAAACACCGTTGTCGGCCATGTGCATCTGCGCGTCGGGCGGCCGGAAGATGCGGAGACCTGGTGGCATGACCAGTTCGGCTTCGACACGGTGGCGAAATATGGCGGCCAGGCGGTGTTCCTGTCGTCCGGCCATTACCACCATCATATCGGCGCCAATGCCTGGCAGAGCGCCGGTGCCGGCCGCCGCGACCCCTCCCGCTCGGGCCTCGCCTGGGTCGAGATGCGTTCGGACAATGTGAAGGAAGAGACGAGCCGAGAGGACCCGTGGGGCACGGCGATCAGGGCTGTGCCTGGGAAGGCTTGACCGGGCGTCGGTGACAGCGTCTTTCTCCCCGTCACTATACGGGAGAAATGCCCGGCAGGGCAATGCGGGGCAGCGCCGGCGTCAGGATGTTTCACGACAGACGGGTGCGATAGTCACCGAAGTCGGCGCCGCCCCTCATCCGCCCTTCGGGCACCTTCTCCCCGTATAGAGACGGGGCGAAGGAAAGATCAAGCTTTCCCGAACACCCGCCTGAAGATCGTGTCGACATGCTTGGTGTGATAGCCGAGATCGAATTTCTCGCGGATATCTGCTTCAGATAGCGCGGCCGTCACATCCTTGTCGGCAAGCAGTTCCTCAAGGAAATCGGCGCCGTGTTCCCAGACCTTCATGGCGTTGCGCTGCACCAGGCGGTAGGAGTCCTCGCGCGACAGGCCGGCCTGGGTCAGCGCCAGAAGCACGCGCTGCGAGTGCACCAGCCCGCGGAACTTGTTGAGGTTCTTCTCCATGTTCTCGGGGTAGACGAGCAGCTTGTCGACGACGCCCGTCAGGCGCGCCAGCGCGAAGTCCAGCGTCACCGTCGCGTCCGGCCCGATCATGCGCTCGACCGAGGAATGCGAAATGTCACGCTCGTGCCAGAGCGCCACGTCTTCCATGGCCGGCAACGCCATCGAACGCACCATGCGGGCAAGGCCGGTGAGATTCTCGGTCAGCACCGGGTTGCGCTTGTGCGGCATCGCCGACGAGCCCTTCTGCCCCGGCGAGAAATACTCTTCCGCTTCCAGCACCTCGGTGCGCTGCAGATGGCGGATTTCGACCGCGAGGCGTTCGACCGAGGATGCGATGACGCCGAGCGTGGCAAAGAACATGGCATGGCGGTCGCGCGGGATGACCTGGGTGGACACCGGTTCCGGCTTCAGCCCAAGCTTTGCCGCCACATGCTCTTCGACATAAGGCTCGATGTTGGCGAAAGTGCCGACCGCGCCGGAAATGGCGCAGGTGGCGATGTCTTCCCGCGCGTGCACCAGCCGCTCGCGGCAGCGCGAGAATTCGGCATAGGCCTGCGCCAGCTTGACGCCGAAGGTGGTCGGCTCCGCATGGATGCCGTGGCTGCGGCCCATGGTGACGGTGTCCTTGTGCTCGAAAGCACGGCGCTTCAGCGCCGCGAGCAGGGCGTCTATATCGGCAAGCAGGATGTCGCTGGCCCGCGTCAACTGCACGGCAAGACAGGTGTCGAGCACGTCCGACGACGTCATGCCCTGGTGGATGAAGCGGGCATCCGGTCCGATGAATTCGGCGAGATGGGTCAGGAAAGCGATGACGTCATGCTTGGTCACGCGCTCGATCTCGTCGATCTTGGCGACGTCGAATTTGGCAGCGCCGCCTTTCTCCCAGATGGTCCTTGCCGCTTCCTTCGGAATGACGCCTAACTCCGCCAGCGCATCGCAGGCATGCGCCTCGATCTCGAACCAGATGCGGAAGCGGGTTTCGGGCGACCAGATGGCGACCATTTCCGGCCGGGAATAGCGAGGGATCATCCGTTTTTTGAGTCCTGATGGGAAAAAGCGTTGGCCGCGTCCTAACAGAGGCGGGCCCGATGCTCAACGCCGCTGCCGCGCAAACCAGATACTTGCCGCGACAAGCGCTGCAAAACCCAGCGGAAAATAGAGCTGCACGCCGAGCACGACGAACTGATAGAGGGCGGTCAGCATGGTGAGGCGAATTCGAACGCCCAGGTCAGCGTGAACGCCGGCGCGTGCCATGCGGCATAGTAGGAGCGATATTGCAGCGCGAACAGGCCGCCGGTGAAGGCGAGCGTTGCCGCCAGAAGCGACACGAATGCCGCGGCGAAGGCTGTTTCCCAAAGACGGCCGCGAGAAACCAGTCTGGCCAGCGCCAGCCCAACTGGAAAGGCAAGCACGCCGCCAAGACCATAAAGCAGCGCGACAAAGCGGATCCTGTCGGGCGTCTCCCAGGCGGCCAGCAGAAGATTTGCCTGCGCACTCGCACCCATGGCGGCGCCCCAGAGCAAAGTTCCAACAACAGCCTCGCTTGCCGACGGAGCGGCGGCGCGCAACCGATCCGTGAGACCGTGGCGCAAGGGAACTTGCTGCAGCGGCATCATGGGCGGCAAGCCGTATCGCGCGTCGGATGGCCGGGCAGGCTGGGCGTCATCTGCATGACATCTGTCTCATCAGCGTCATGGCTATCACGTCATGGTGAACGAGACGTGCCGTGCGATGCATCCAATCTGGCGTTCATTTGTTATTGTCGGCCGTCTCGCATCCGAAAGGGCAAATCGCCATCCAGCGGAGGACCAGCATGAGCACCGACATCAGCAAGATACGCGGACATATGGAAGTGATAGGCGCCGATGGCGTCCATATCGGCTCCGTCGACAAGGTCGAGGGTGACCGGATCAAGCTGACCAAGGCTGACAGCGGCATGGGCTCGCACAAGGGCCATCACCACTACATTTCGCTTGCCCTGGTCGCGGAGATCGACGGGCAGAAGGTATGGCTCTCCGCGAATTCCGATGTCGCCGTTACCTTCGAGGAAGAGAAATCCGATCCGACTTGATTAGCCGTCAACGCGACGACCAGACCGGAAACAGGTCGCCGTTCGCGGGTGTCGCGGCATATACGCCGCGGCTGATCGCGCGCGCCATGGTGGCGCCGGCCGCCGCGAACAGATCGATCGCGGCGTCGGCGCCGAGTTCTCTTCCGCTCCGGCCCGTCGCCAGCGCGAACACCAGATCGCCGTCGGCCGGCGTATGCGTCGGCCAGATGGCGCGGGCGAAGCCGTCATGCGCCGAGATCGCCAGCCGCTTGGCCGCGGCCTTGGTCATGACGGCATCCGTGGCGATGACGGCGATGGTGGTGCTGCCGGCTTCCCCATGCCCGCCGACGCGTCTGTCGCGGTATTTCAGCAGGATCTTCCTGGCCTCTTCGGGCATCGGCGCGGGATAACCCAGGCCGCCGAACTCGTCGCCGATCTCGAAGGGCGCTGCCCAGAAATGGCGGCTGCGGCCGACCGTCACCGAACCGGTCGGGTTGACGGCGGCAAGCGCGCCGATGGTGACGCCGCTGTCGAGCACCGTCGAGGCCGAGCCCAGCCCGCCTTTCAGCCCGGAGGTCAGCGCGCCAGTGCCGGCGCCAGCCGTGCCGATTTCGAAATCCACTGTCGCCGCCTGGACAGCCTCATAACCGAGGTCGCGATAGGGCGGATAACGGCCCCAATCCTTGTCGCCGCCGTTGCGCAGGTCGAACAGGATCGCGGCCGGCACGATCGGCACGCGGAAACCGCCGACCTCGACACCGATATCCTTTTCGCGCAGCGCCGCCTGCACGCCGGAGGCGGCGTCGAGGCCAAAGGCCGAGCCGCCGGACAGAACGATGGCATGGACCGTCGCGATCGAATTCTGCGGCTCGAGCAGATCGGTCTCGCGCGTGCCCGGCGCGCCGCCCAGCACCTGGAAGCCGGCCACGGCGGGTTCATCGCACAGCACCACCGTGACGCCGGATTTCAACTTGCTATCGGCTGTATTGCCGACGCGAAGGCCGGCAACGTCGGTGATGAGGTTGCGCGATCCGGTGCGGAACATCACTTGTCCTCCAGCGGTACGAAATGCGTGCCGTCGAAGCGGAAGACGCGGAACGGGTTCTGGCTGAGGTCGCCCTTGTCGTCGAAGCGAATGGTGCCGATCGCGGTGGTGAAATCATGGCCGGTCAGCGCATCGGCGAGTGGCTGGCCGGAGCTTTCCGCATCGGCTGTCGCGGCCTTGGCGACCTCGACCGCCGCATAGGCCGGCAGCGTGTAGCCGTCGGGCACGATGTTCTTCGCGGTGAAAGCCTGCACCACGTTGGGATCGGCGACCTCCGACCATTCCGGTGGGGCGATCATCAGCGTGCCGACGGTGTAGGGCACATCGCCCTGCGGCGTACGCAGGTTCTCGCCGCCGGCAAAGGTGATGCCGGCATCGAGCTGGGCGGCGTCGCGGCCCATGATAGCGATGTCGTCGCCGTCGCCGCCGGCAAACACCTTTGTCGCGCCGGCCTTCTTCAGCCGGCCGACCAGTCCGATCTGGTTGTCGAGCTGCGGCCGGAACGTGTCGACGAAGGCAGGTTTCAGCGCCGCCTGCTCGGCCGCGGCGCGAAAGGTCTCGGCGATCTCGCGGCCATAGATGGTGCCGTCGTCGACGATGGCGAACAGGTCGTCGCGCCAGAGCTGGGTGAGCTTGGCGGCGACCGCGTTGCGCTCATCGTCGCCGCGCGGGCCGAGCCGGTAGACCGGCCAACCGGTCTTGGCGCGCCGGTCGGTCAGGCCTTCGGTGCGCACGCCGACGGTGATCACCGGTATGTTGGCGTCCTTCAGGATCGGCAGCGCCGCCTCGATCGCCTCTGTGCAGAGGAAGCCGACCACGACATTGGCCTTGGCGTCGACGAATTCCCTTGCCGCCGCGGCGCCGCCCTCGGCGGTGCAGGCATCGTCGACGGCCTTGAACGCGATGCCGTTTGCCTCGGCTGCCAGGCCGGCGCCGGCCTCGACCTGTTTGCCGAGGATCGCCGATGGACCGGAAAGCGGCGCGGCAACGCCGACCAGCGTCTCGGCGTCGGCGTTGGCTGCCAGCCAAAACAACGCGGCTATCGCCGTCGTCAGCGCGGCTATTGTCGTCGTCAGAAGGCGCATTCGGGCGAAGAGGTCCTCCGTGCCGGGCGTATGGTTCCGACACTATTCCAAGAAAGACCTAAAGGCTGGCTAAGCGCCGCGCAACACGCGAATTTGCGGATTGCAGTCAAGCACTTCGCCCGTGCTATGCAACTTGTGGCATGCAATATGCCGCCATATATAACGAACTGGTTCCGACAGGTGGATTATCGGGTGCTGAAGATCAATGATATCGGGCCGCAGCACTATCGCGATGCGATGGCGCATTTTGCCGGCCATGTGCATGTGGTGACGACGGACGGGCCCGGCGGCAAGAGGGGCGCGACGGTGATCGCCGCCTGTTCGGTTTCGGACACGCCGCCGACGGTGCTGGTTTGCCTCAACCGCGAGAACGCCAAGAACGAAGCTTTCGTCAAGAACGGCAAGTTCGCGCTCAACACGCTCGCATCGGACCAGGAAGCCGTCTCGGTCGGCTTTTCGGGCGTCACCGGCCTGCCGGCAGAGGAGCGCTTCGCGCTTGCCGAGTGGGACGTGATCTCGACCGGCGCGCCGACGCTGAAAGGCGCCCTTGCGGTGTTCGACTGCGAGATCATCGATGCCAAGGACCTTGCCACCCACCGTGTGCTTTTTGGCAAGGTGACAGGCCTGCGCATCGGCGATAATTTGCGCCCGCTGATCTACCACAACCGCGGCTACCATTTTCTTTGAAACGGGCAAGCGGGATCCACGGAGACAAGATGACCGCGCCGCGCCCCGCGCCGAGATCGATCGACGAAACGCTCGATCTTTTGACCGGCGCGGATTATGTCGCGGACCGTTCGCTGGCGACCGTGCTGTTTTTATCGCTGCGCATGAAGCGGCCCTTGTTCCTCGAAGGCGAGGCGGGTGTCGGCAAGACCGAGATCGCCAAGGTCCTGGCCGACGCGCTTGGTCGCCGGCTGATCCGCCTGCAATGCTATGAAGGGCTCGACGTCTCCTCGGCCGTCTATGAATGGAATTATGCCGCGCAGATGATCGAGATTCGCATGGAGGAGGCGGCGGGCAAGGTCGTGCGCTCCGACATGGAGCGGAACGTCTTTTCCGAGAAATACCTGATCCGCCGTCCGGTGCTCGATGCGCTGACCGGCAAGGCGGGCGAGGCGCCGGTGTTCCTCATCGACGAACTGGACCGCACGGACGAAGCGTTCGAGGCGTTCCTGCTCGAAATCCTGTCGGACTTCCAGGTGACCGTCCCGGAGCTCGGCACGATCAAGGCGGAAGAGCCGCCGATCGTCATCATCACAACCAACCGCACGCGCGAGATCCACGACGCGCTGAAGCGTCGCTGCCTCTATCATTGGGTCGATTACCCGAATGCCGAGCGCGAACTGGAGATCGTGCGCCGCAAGGTGCCGCAGGCGAACCGCCGGCTGTCGGCGGAGGTCGTGTCCTTCATCCAGAAGCTGCGCCAGGTCGAGCTGTTCAAGGCGCCTGGCGTCGCCGAAACCATCGATTGGGCCGGCGCGCTGACAGAACTCGACAAGGTGGCGCTCGATCCGGAGACCGTGTCGGACACGATCGGCGTGCTCTTGAAGTACCAGGACGACATCGCCCTTATCGGCGAGGGCGAGGGCCGGCGCATCCTCAATGAGGTGAAGGCCGAGCTTTCGGCGGCGGAGTAGGCGCGATGCCGTTGCCGCGTCCGGAACCCAGGGAGGCGACGGCTGACGGGCGCATCGCCGACAACATCGTCTATTTCGCGCGGGCGCTGCGCAAGGCCGGCATGCGCGTTGGCCCGGCCTCGGTGAAAGACGCCATCGAGGCGGTGCTCGCTGCCGGCATCGGCTCGCGCGACGATTTCTATTGGACGCTGCATGCGGTGCTCGTCTCGCGGCACGAGGATCATCCTGTCTTCGACGAGGCCTTCCGCCTGTTCTGGAAATCGCGTGAGTTGATCGAGAAGCTGCTGGCGATGTTTTCGCCGGTCGCGCCGGACGACCGCGAAAAGCAGAAGCCGCGCACGGCCGAGAACCGGGTCAGCCAGGCGATGTTCGAAGGCCATCGGAAGAACCAGCCCGTACGCGAAGTGCCGGAGATCGAAGTCGATGCGCGCCTCACCTTTTCCGGCAACGAGGTGCTGCGGGGCAAGGATTTTGCGCAGATGGATGCAGCGGAAATGGCCGGTGCCAAAAAGGCGATCGCGGCCTTGCGCCTACCCTTCGATCTGATCCGCACGCGGCGCTTCAAGGCCGCCGCGCAGGGGCGCCGCATCGATCCGCGCGCCATGATGCGCTCGGCCGCCCGCACCGGCGGTGAGCTTATCCTGCCAAAATTCCGGTCGCCGCGCGAAGTGCATCCGCCACTGGTGGTGCTGGCCGACATTTCCGGCTCGATGAGCCAGTACACGCGCATCTTCCTGCATTTCCTGCACGCATTGACGGAAAAACGCCGGCGCGTGCATGCCTTCGTCTTCGGCACGCGGCTGACCAACCTGACCCGCCAGATGCGCCATCGCGATCCGGACGAGGCGCTGGCCGATTGCTCGGCGGCGGTGAAGGACTGGTCGGGCGGCACCCGCATCGGCGACACGCTCGCCGAGTTCAACCGGTTGTGGTCGCGGCGCGTGCTCGGGCAGGGCGCGGTTGTGCTCCTCATCACCGACGGGCTGGAGCGCGACGACGTCACCGGCCTTTCGCAGGAGATGGAGCGGCTGCATAAATCCTGCCGGCGGCTGATCTGGCTCAATCCGCTGTTGCGCTTCGACGGGTTTGAGGCGCGCGCCCGCGGCGTCAAGGCGATGCTGCCGCATGTCGACGAGTTCCGGACGGTGCACAATCTCGATGCGCTGGCCGATCTTTGCGCCTCGCTCGACCAGCGGCCGGCGGCTTCGGTCGATCCGCGCCGCTGGCTGCGAACTGGCGGGAGGCAGGCCGCATAGCCATATGTTTCCTTGGGGACGTAACGTTTCCCTTAGGGAAAACTAAAGTTTCCCTTGAAAAACAGACTATGTGAGAAGCGACGATGGATGAGAGCATTTATCTCGATGAAGCCCGCGATCCCCTGATCATCGCGGAAGGCTGGATGAAGGACGGCAAGGATGTCGCCATCGCGACCGTGGTCGAGACCTGGGGTTCGGCGCCGCGTCCGGTCGGCAGCCATCTGGCCATCGACGCCGATGGGAATTTCCATGGCTCGGTCTCCGGTGGTTGTGTCGAGGGCGCCGTGGTGACCGAGGCGATTGACGTCATCGATTCGGGTAAGGCGAAGATGTTGGAGTTCGGCGTCGCCGACGAAACCGCCTGGCAGGTGGGCCTTTCCTGCGGCGGCCGCATCAAGGTCTATGTCGAAAGGCTGGGCTGACCATCGTGGATCCGTATGTCCTGAAGACGCTCAACGAAGAACGCCGCGCCCGCCGCGCCGCGATACTTGTCACCGACCTTGGCGACGGCCGAGACCGCATCGTGCGCGAGGGCGACCATGTTGCGGGCGATCTCGGGGCGGCAATCGCCGATGCGTTCCGCACCGGTAATTCAAGGTCGGTGGAGGCGGAAGGGCGGACCTTCTTTCTCAACGCGCATCTGCCGCGACCGCGCCTCGTGGTGGTCGGCGCCGTGCATATCAGCCAGGCGCTGGCGCCGATGGCGAGGATCGCCGGCTATCCGGTCGAGATCATCGATCCGCGCACCGCCTTCGCCACCCCGGAACGGTTTCCCGATGTCGCGCTGCATGCCGAATGGCCGCAGGATGTGCTGGAGCGCGCGCCGCTCGACAGCTATGCGGCGCTTGCCGCCGTCACCCACGATCCGAAGATCGACGATTTCGCGCTGAAGGCGGCGCTCGACGCCCGGTGCTTCTATGTCGGGGCGCTCGGCAGCCGCAAGACTCACGCCAAGCGTGTCGAACGCCTGCTGGCGCTCGGCGCCGGCGCCGACCAGATCGCCCGCATCCACGCGCCGATCGGCCTCGATATCGGTGCTGCCAGTCCGGCCGAAATCGCCGTCGCCGTCCTGGCGCAGACCATCCACGCCTTCCGCTCGCGCGGTCTCGAAGCAAAAGGCGCCGTGGCGTGAAATTCGGACCAGTTCCGATCGATGAGGCGGAAGGGGCGGTGCTGGCGCATGCGACCACCGCCGGTGAAAAACGGTTTCGCAAGGCGCACCGGCTGAGCCGTGAGGACATCGCGGCGCTCAAAGCCGCGGGCGTCGGCGAAGTCGTCGCTGCGGTTCTTGCCGCGGACGATCTCGGCGAGGATGCCGCCGCCGCCAGGATCGCCGCCGCCATGAGCCACCGCAACATCGAGGTCAAGCCGGCCGCGACCGGGCGGGTGAATTTGCATGCGGGAGCCGCAGGCGTCTTTACCGTCGACGCCGATATGATCGACGCCATCAATGCCATCGACCCGGCCATCACCATCGCGACGCTGGCGCAGCATGCGCCGGTCGAGAAGGACCAGATGGTGGCGACTGTGAAGATCATCCCCTTTGCCGTCGCCGCAAGCCTGGTGGACAACGTGGCGAGGATCTGCGCCGGTCGCGAGATCTTTGCCGTCAACGCCTATCGCCCCATCACCGTCGGCGTCATCCAGACGGTGCTTCCCGGCGTCAAGCCGAGCGTGCTCGACAAGACGCTGCGCGTCACCGAGGCGCGGCTGGCGCGTTCCGGCGGCCGGCTGACGGCCGAACGGCGCACGCCGCACGAGATTGCGCCCGTCGCGGCGGCCGCAACCCAGCTGGCGCGCGACAACGACATGGTGGTGATTTTCGGGGCATCGGCGATGAGCGACTTCGCCGATGTCGTGCCGGCCGCGATCGAGCGCGCAGGCGGTACAGTCGTCCGCGCGGGCATGCCGGTCGACCCCGGCAATCTGCTTGTATTGGGAACGCTCGACGGCAAGCGTGTCGTCGGCGCGCCGGGATGCGCGCGCAGCCCGAAGGAGAATGGCTTCGACTGGGTGCTCGATCGTCTGGTTGCCGGGCTCGAGGTGACGGCAGGCGATATTGCCGGCATGGGCGTCGGCGGGCTTTTGATGGAAATCCCGACCAGGCCGCAGCCACGCGAGCCGGCGCCGCAGCCGGCAAGGTCGGCGCTGAAAGTCGACATCGTGCTTCTGGCCGCAGGCCGTTCGAGCCGCATGGGCGGGCCGAACAAGCTCCTGGCGCTGTTCGACGGCGAGCCCCTGGTTCGCCGCACCGCCGGGCGGGCGCTGGGCTCGAAGGCCGCCGGCACCATCGTCGTCACCGGACATCAGCGCGAGCGCGTGCGTTCGGCGCTTGGTGGGCTTAGCGTAACATTCGCGGACAATCCCGATTTCGTCGACGGCCTTGCCTCGTCGTTGAAGGCGGGCATCGCGAGGGTCGCGGCCGATGCGGCCGGCGCCATGATCGTGCTTGGAGACATGCCCGGCGTTTCGTCGACGCACCTCGACAGCCTGATCGATGCGTTTCGCCGCGCCGGCGGTCACGCCGTGGTCCGCGCCTCGCATCAGGGCAAGCGCGGCAATCCGGTGCTTTTGCCGCGATCGCTTTTCGCGGCCGTCGCGCAACTCGAGGGCGATACCGGGGCGCGGCATCTGGTCGAAGCCGAGGGTCTCGACGTCATCGATGTCGAGATCGGGCAGGGCGCCTCGATCGATGTCGACACGCGCGAGGCGCTGGAAGGGGCGGGCGGCGTTCTGCAGGATTGACAAAGCGGAGCCGAATTTCGCATGGCTCTCGGCATGGCTTTCCGTTTCCGACTTTTCTTCGCCCTGATCGCCGCGACAGCGCTTTCCGTTTCGGCCGCCGAGGGGCAAACGCTTTCGCTAAAATCGTTCAAAGACGATCTGTTCGCTTATCCGGCGACGCTGTCGACGAGCGATAACGGCGCCTACACCGTCCTCGACTATCGCGAGACGCGTGACATCAACCAGCGCGACGAGGTGCCGGAGAGGCGCGTGCATGCGCAATACACCGACCCCGGGGTGCGCAAGGTGCAGCAGGACCTGATGCTGAAGACCGACGCCGGCGATATCAGGCATGTCGCGGTCGGCAGGACGCAAGGCGCTTCCATCATCGTGCTCTACCTGCACGGACAGGGCGGCAGCCGCAAGCAAGGCGTTGACGACTTCACCTTCGGCGGCAATTTCAACCGCATCAAGAACCTGATGGCCGCCAACAACGGTCTCTATCTTTCGCCCGATTTCCCCGATTTCGGCGACAAGGGCGCGGCGCAGGTCGCGGCGTTGATCGATCGCTATGCGGAGCAATCGCCGGGCGCGAAAATCTTCGTCGCCTGCGGCTCGATGGGCGGCATGATCTGCTGGAAGCTCGCCGCGCGCAAGGACACGGGCGGCCGCATCAATGGATTGCTGCTGCTCGGCTCGCTATGGGACGACAGTTTCCTCACCAGCCCCGCCTTCAAGCGCCGCGTGCCGGTGTTCTTCGGCCAGGGCAGCCATGACGTGGTCTTCCCGGTGGAGAAGCAGGAAGCCTTCTTCCGCTCAATCCTCGCCAGGAAGTCTTATCCGACCCGCTTCGTGCGCTTCGAGACCGGCACGCACGGCACGCCGATCCGCATGGTCGACTGGCGCGGCACGCTCAACTGGATGCTGACGAAAGCGCCCTGACTCTTCCGCGAGGCTCAAGGCGCCGTGTTGTAATCGATGACGGTCTGCGGATTTTGCTCGCCGTCATAGGATGCATCGACGTCATACTGGACGAGCGAGAAATCGCCGTTGCGAAACAGGTAAGTTCCCGATGATGAGGCATCCCCCACACCACGCCATTTGTCGGATGTGGTGATGGTTTTTGTGTTGTCGTCATAGTCCGAGTTGGTCGCCCAGCCGCTGGTCTTGAACCCGATGACGTGGATCGATTCGACCTTGCCTTCGCTGTTGTTGTTCTCGTAGCGGATGTCGAGCTCCGGCTCGGTGAACTGCAGCTGTGAGACGCCGTTGACGTCGTCGGCGACGTAGTAGACCGCCGTCTCGTTGTAGGCGGCCATCGAGCAGAAGAAGCGGAACAGCCGCGTCTCGCGCTCCGGGTCGTTGGGCTGGGCGTCCTTGTCCTTGTAATGGATCGAATGAGTCTCGGGCTCGCCGATCGGCTTGCCGTCCGGATCTTGCTTGTCGCACTGGTCGCCATAGGTGGCGAGGAAGGCCTTCTTGGCCTGCTCCAGCGCTTCGTCTTTCTTCGGCGGCGGCGGACCGTCGCCGCAGCTTGCCGGCACGGCGCTGTCGAAATCCTCGGTCGAGGGCTTCAAGGCGCCCTTGTCGATGAAGATCGGCTGAAAGGGCGGTTCCTGGATCTGCGCGTTGACCTGGCGGATCGTGTAACAGCCGGCGAAAACCTTGGCGTCGCCCTTCTTGTCGGTCGCCTGGATGGCGACCGGGACGCTGTAATAGATGCTGCCGGCAGCGCCGTCCTCCGAGACAGCGCCAGTCTTGACTTCGACGCTGGCGGTGCCGTCGTAACCCTTGACGAAGGCGTCAAAGTCCTTTGCCGGCTTCGTATCGCCGAAATAACCCCAGGCGCGGGCGAATTCGTGGCGGTTGATAGCGCTATAAAGCGAGCGGACGACCGCATCGGCGCTTGATCGGTCATCGATATAGGGCGCATCCGCCGCAGGCGCGGAATGCGTGAAGCCGGCCAGTGAGAAAAAGACAATCGCTGCGAAAGTGGCTCTTTTCATCGAATCCTCCGCTCGGTAACGAAAATACTACCACGGTGATTGCGGCGGCGCGGTGACGCCATGGGCAGGGCCGCTTGAAGAATCGTGGCGCGAGGCGCTAGTTCACGGCCCGCGGCGCTGGGGCCGCGTGGGAGATACCCGTGACCATTTCCATGTACGACATATCGGTGGGCGTGTTTTCGGCCAGGCTGAAAGCGCTGGCCAGCGTCTTGACGGCGGCGGAGCAGAATGCCGTCGAGCGCAAGATCGATCCGCAAGTGTTCCTCATCGCGCGGCTGGCGCCCGACATGTTCGCGCTGACCAGGCAGGTCCAGATCGCAACCGACCATGCCAAGGGCGCGCCGTCGCGGCTGGCCGGCCGCGAGGTGCCGAAATACGAGGACAACGAAGCGAGTTTTGCCGAACTGCAGGCCCGGATCGCCAAGACGCTCGATCATCTGGCGACGTTTACAGCGGCCGATCTGGAGGGATCGGAAGACAGGACGGTCGAATTAAGGCTCCGCGGGCGCGAAGCTACGTTGCCCGGCCTGCAGTACCTGCTGCATGTGGCGACGCCGAATTTCTACTTCCACGTCACAACCGCCTACGACATCCTGCGCCACAATGGCGTGCCGCTCGGCAAGCAAACTTTCCTCGGAAATCGCTGATTTTGAATGGCTTGGAGGTTTCCCAGGCGTCCCGGGAAACCTCTTTGGTTCAGCTCAGCGGATCGACATCTCGCGCGCGATGCGCGGAAAATCCGCCGGCTTGATGCCGATATCGGCGCGGTCCGCATTGCTCATCGCGTTCAGAAGCGCGAGCGCCGAGCGGTAACGCTGGTGTTCCTGCGGCCGCGGCCGAGCAAACATTTCAGTGAAGAACCCCATGACTCAGTTGCCCCTGTTGGTCCTCCCGACATCACCATATAGGTGATTTGTTAAAATTGTGCAGTGCAGCAATTGCATGGCTGCCATGCCGCACGAAATTTTTTCCGCCACAATCGATTTTCCGTGAAACTTTTCGGTACGCTCGACCGTACGCACTCGTGCCGGCATATGGTTGGCTTTTTCCTCGCCACTCCTGGCGACCTTGCCGGACTGCACGAAAGAGCAGTCCGGCTTTTTATTTTCCGATGTCGTCTTGCCGGCGGAAAAGCGGCAATTGTTAACATCGCCAGCATTCATTTTTAACGAGAGGCTTCTATGTTTGGCGGCATCAATGCATGCCGTCACGACAGGGAGGTTGAGATCGGCACCGGGAACAAGCTCGATTTCGCTTCGTTGCTCGACGACCTGATCGTCGCCTCGGAGAAAGGCGAGGACGAGGGCGCCCGGCCGACTATCCCGTTCGACTATCTGTCCGTGGCCGATGAACTGCATTCCGGCCGCATCAAGGTCGCGGGCGAGAGCGCCGCCGCCGAATATCGCGAGCAAGGCGCCGACCTTGCGGCCGAGTTCGCGGCACTTCTCGACCAGGCGAAACTGGCTCTTGCTGGCGAAGAGCACCGGCCGGAGGAAAAGCTGCCGCCGATCGATCCCGAAGCGATTGCCGGCGAGCTCGGTCTCGACCGTCCCGCCAAGAACGCTGATTTCGGCCGCATCCGCCGCAAGTTCGCCTTCGCCAACCATCCGGACCGGGTCGCGCCGCATCTGCGCCAGCGCGCCATGATCCGCATGCAGGTGGCCAATATGCTGATAGACGAGGCCAAGCGGCGAGCTCTGGCCGGGGCTCGCCGTTAGAGCAGTCTGCAAGTCACGCAAGTCGGAGCCGTGCGGCGTCTCAGGTTGGTCGATGGCGAACCCTTGCGAGAAGACGGACGCGCGTTATGCCGAAGCTGGAAAGCGCGCGCCTTACAAAAAGCGGCAGAGATGAGCACTGTACTCAAAACGATCTATCGAGATGATCGGCTTGCACGGGCTAATATCGTCAGATTTGAAATAGGTGACGCTGCTTATTTCACGTTCCATGAGGACGCTTGGTACGAGGGCGAACACGGCCTCGACGAGAGATATGCGTATTGGGCGTCCTCCGGAAACGGCTTCGGAGGAGGATTTTACGAAACCGCCGAGGCGGCTGAGAAGGAATGCCGCGCGACTATTCCGTGGCTAAGGGATTCAAACTGAGGCACCACCCGGAGCCAACAGGGGCTTGGAGAAACTCCGGCCTTTGCTTTATGCTTGAATTTCCTCCCCGCGCAGCTCGCGCAAAAACTCCCGCCGGAGACATTCCATGCATAAACGCCGCCTCGGTCGGACCGATCTCCTTGTTTCGCAAATCTGTCTCGGTTCGATGACGTGGGGCCAGCAGAACAGCGAGGCCGAAGGCCATGCGCAGATGGATCTGGCGTTTTCGCGAGGGGTGAATTTCATCGACACGGCCGAGCTTTACCCCATCCCGCCCAAGGCGGAGACGCAAGGGCGAACCGAGCGGATCATCGGCAACTGGATGAAGGCCAACGGCAGCCGCGACAAGGTCATCCTCGCCTCGAAGGTGGTCGGACGAACGGCCAACGCGTGGTTCCGGGGCGATCGTCCGTCGAAGCTGGTGCGCGCGGATATCTTCGACGCGGTCGAGAAATCGCTGGCCAAGCTCGGCACCGACTATATCGACCTCTATCAGATCCACTGGCCGGACCGGGACATTCCGTGGGGCTCGAATCCGACGCGCGTCGGAGCGATGGCGCGGCGCGCGGATGCGGCGGGCGCTCCGGGAGACGAGACGCCGATTGCCGAAACGCTCTCCGTCTTCGAGGAACTGGTGAAGGCGGGCAAGATACGCCATCTCGGCCTCTCGAACGAAAGCTCCTGGGGCGTCATGCGCTTCGTCTTCGAAGCCGAAAAGGGGACCGGTCCGCGCGTCGCCTCGCTGCAGAACGCTTACAGCCTCGTCAACCGCACCTTCGAGGTGAACCTTGCCGAGGTCTGCGAGCGCGAGGAGATCGCGTTTCTTCCCTATTCGCCGCTTGCACAGGGCTATCTCACCGGCAAATACAATCATGGCGCGCGACCGCAGGGCTCGCGCTCGCAGCTCTTCAATCGCGGCCAGCGCTACGAGACGCCGAATGCGGCGGAAGTGCTGCTGGAATACACCGAGCTGGCGCGCTCCTTCAGCATGGAGCCGGCACTTTTCGCCAACGCCTATGTGGCGAGCCGGCCCTTCGTGACCGCGAACATCGTCGGCGCGACCACGATCGCGCAGCTCGATATGGCGCTGTCCTCGGCCGACGTCAGCTGGACGGAAGAGATGCAGAAAGCGGTCGACGCCATCCATCAGCGTGTCGGCAATCCGTGCCCGTGATCGGGAATCGTTAAAAAACAAGAGGATGGACACGATGGCAGAGTTTCCGATCGAGGCCGTGCGCGGCAGATTTCCGGCGCTTTCGCTGGCCGATGACGGGCGCCGGCGCATCTATCTCGACAATCCCGCGGGCACACAGGTGCCGCTGGCGGTGGCGGAGGCGGTGTCGCGCTGCCTGCTGTCGACCAATGCCAATCTCGGCGGTTTCTTCGCAACGACGCTCGCGGCGCAGCAAGTGGTCGACGGGGCGCATGCGGCGACGGCCGATTTCCTCAATGCCGCCAGCGCCGAGGAGATCGTCATCGGCGCCAACATGACGACGCTGACCTACCATATGTCGCGCACGCTCGGCCGCACGATGAAGGCCGGCGACGAGATCATCGTCACGCGCATGGACCACGAGGGCAATGTTTCGCCATGGCTGCAACTTGCCGAGGATCTCGGCCTGGTCGTGCGCTTCCTGCCGTTCGACGAGCGGAGCTGGCAGGTGGAGGAGGCGGCGCTGAAGGCGCTGCTTTCGGAGAAAACGCGCCTTGTCGCGTTGAACTATGCCTCGAACCTCACCGGCTCGATCAATCGCGTGAAAGCGCTGACGGCGATTGCCAGGCAGGCCGGCGCGCTGGTCTATGTCGATGCCGTGCAGTTGGCACCGCACGGGCTGATCGACGTGCAGGAACTCGGCTGCGATTTCCTGATCTGCTCGGCCTATAAATTCTTCGGGCCACATGTGGGCATATTGTGGGGCCGCCGCGACGTCCTCGATACGCTGAAACCCTACAAATGCCGCTGTTCTTCGAACGTCCTGCCCGAACGGTTCGAACTCGGCACGCCGCAGATCGAACTGATGGCCGGGCTGACGGCGGCAATCGACTATTTCGCCGATCTCGGCGCTGCCGCCGGCGGGGACGGCTCGCGGCGGCAGCGGATCGCCAAGGCGTTCGAGGTCTCGATCGCTTACGAGAACGCGCTGGCCCGGCAACTGATCGAAGGCCTGTCTGATATCGAAGGCCTGATCATCCATGGCATCACCGATCCGCAACGCCTCGCGGAGCGGGTGCCGACCATTTCCTTCACCGTCGAAGGCATCGAGCCGGAAACGATCGTGCGGCAGATGAACGCCGAAAATATCTTCCTGTGGTCAGGCCACAATTATGCGTGGGAGGTCGTCCACCAGCTCGGCATACCGGCCGAGCAGGGCGTGGTGCGCATCGGCATCGCGCATTACAACACGGCGGCCGAGATCGACGAGACGCTGGAGAGCGCGCATCGCGTGATCGCGATGCTGCGGCAGCAGCGTTCCTAAGCCCGTCTACCGCTGTTTGCCGCCGAAACCGGTCAGGAAAGCGGTGAGGTTGTCGCCGAGCGCGTCGCAGAGATAGCCGCCTTCCTGGACGACGACCGTCGGCAGGCCAAGTCCAGCAATCGCCTCGCCGATGCGCGAGAAGCCCGGCGTCGTCACCGACAGGCCGCCGAACGGATCACCCTCGAAAGCGTCGAGGCCGAGCGCCACGACCAGCGCATCCGGTGCGAAGGCGCGGATGCGCTGGAAGGCTGCGGCAAGCGCATCCAGGAAAGCCTTGTCCCCGGACTTGCGCGGCAGCGGCAGGTTGAGATTGTAGCCGAGGCCGAGGCCTTCGCCGCGCTCATCGGCATGTCCCCAGAAGAACGGGTAGAAGCGCACCGGGTCGGCATGCAGCGAGACGGTCAGCACGTCGGGCCGGGCATAGAAGATGCCTTGCGTGCCGTTGCCGTGGTGCAGATCGACATCGAGGATGGCCACCCGGGCGGCGCTCTTGCGCAGCACCTGCGCCGCGACCGCCGAATTGTTGATGAAGCAGAAGCCGCCGGCGACATCGGCGAAGGCGTGATGGCCCGGCGGACGGCAAAGCGCATAGGCCGACGGTGCTCCGGCCATCACCGCTTCAGCGGCCTCCACCGCGCTCCAGGCGCTCCACAGCGCGCTGTTCCAGGTCTCGGCCGAGATCGGGCAGGCAGTGTCGGCCATGTGGTAGCCGGCCTGGCCGACAGCCGAGGCCGGATAGGAGCCGTCGCGGGCGATCGGGTGAATGTTCGGGATGACTTCCGCCGAGGCACCATCGATGCGCTGCCAGCGCGGAAAAATGTGCTCGAGGAAGTCGAGATATTCAGGCGTATGCACCGCCGCAACCGGTCCAAGCCCATGATTCCTCGGGCGTTCGACCGTCAACCCAGCCGATATTGCGCCGGCTAATAATCTCTCGACCCGTTCCGGCTTTTCCGGGTTCGGCTGCGGCGCGCCGCTGGAGAGGAAAGCCTTGGGGTCATGGCGTTTCTGCTCTTCGGCGTAAAAGGTTTTCATCGTCATTCCTCCGGCATATCGGCAAAGGCGAAAAAGGCATCGCCGACGATCTTCTGCACCTGCTCGTAGCTCGACCAGCCGATGCCCAGTCTTTCGTAGAAGGCCTTGGCGGTCTCGTTGTCGGTATCGACGGACAGCCTCAAATAGACCCCGCCCGCCGCGCGGCACTCTTTCGCGACGCGGCGCAGCAGTCTTTCGCCGACCCGGCGGCCACGAAAACGATCCTCGACGTAAAGGTCCTGCACATAGACGCCCGGCCGGCCCATCCAGGTCGAGAAGATCGGGAAATGCAGGCAAAGCCCGGCGAATTCGCCGTCGATCTCAGCGATCACGGTCGAGAAGGCGGGCTTTTCACCGAAGCCGTAGCGGCGAAGGTCGTCGGGCGTCGATTGGATCTCTTCCGGCGCGCCGATATGGGTGCCGAGACGGAGCAAGGCGCCGTGGATGGTTTCGACGTCCTCGATGCGACCGGGGCGGAGGGTGACCGGTGCCGGCATCAAAATAGCCTTCTCAGCCTTCCACCGGCAGATCGAGTTCCTCCGCCAGCGCCTTCAGCGAGTCGCCGATAATGGCGATCATCTCGCCGATCTGCTCGGCTGTAACGATCATCGGCGGCGCCACCATGAAATTGTCGCCGTCGACGCCACCCTTGACCTTGCGGCCATAGATGATGAGGCCGCGCGCATAGGCGTGATCGAGCAGGCGCTGCGTCGCCTTGCTGGCCGGGTCGATCGGCTTCAGCGTCTTGGGATCGGCGACCATTTCCGCGCCGGTGAGCAGACCCTTGCCGCGCACGTCGGCGATGAAGGGGAAGCGCTTTTGCAAGCCCTCCAACTCCGCCATCAGCACCTCACCCATGGCGGCGGCGTTGGCGATGAGGTCGAGCCGGTCCATCTCGCCAAGCACGGCGAGGCCGGCGGCGCAGGCGAGCGGATTGCCGGCATAAGTGTGGCCGTGCTGGAAGCCGCCCGAGGCAAGCAGCGGCTCGACAAGGCGCATCGGCGCGGCAAGAGCGCCGAGCGGCGCGTAGCCCGAGCCCAGTCCCTTCGAGAGGGCGACGATGTCAGGCCGGCAGTTCCAGTGGTCGCCGCCGAGGAATTTGCCTGTCCTGCCGGCGCCGCTCATCACCTCGTCATGGATCAGAAGGATGCCGTGGCGGTCGCAGATTTCGCGGATGCGCGGATAATAGCTGTCGGGCGCGACAAGGGCAGCCGTTGCCGCGCCGCCGATCGGCTCCATGATGAAGGCTAAAACGGTTTCCGGGCCTTCGGCGAGAATCTTTTCCTCCAGCATGTCGGCATAGCGGATGCCGCGCTGTTCCATCGTCAGGTTGTCGCGGTCGCGCCAGGCGGATGGCGCCGGCACGGTCGGCATCACCCGCATCATCGGCGTGAAACTCTCGGCGAGTGCGTCGTCGCCGGTGATGGAAAGCGAGCCCAGCGTGCCGCCATGATAGGACGGGAAGCGGGTGATCACCTTCCAGCGCTTCGGCTGTCCGGTGGCGACCGCCCATTGCCGGGCGAGCTTGATGCAGGATTCGGTCGCTTCCGAGCCGCCGGAAACGAAGAAGATGCGGTCCATGCCTTCGGGAAGCTTTCCGGCCAGTTCCCGGGCCAGTTCTTCCGCCGGCTCGTTCTCGAAATGCAGCCGGTAGGCAAAGGTGGTCTTGTCCATCTGCCGCTTCATGGCGTCGAGCACGTTGCGGTTGGAATGGCCGATATTGGCGACCATCGGCCCGCTCGAGCCGTCGATGAAGCGGCGGCCGTCCTTGGTCCAGAAGTAGATGCCTTCGGCGCGATCGACGAGCGGCCGGCGCAGGCTGGACAGATAGAACAGATGCGACGGCGGCCGTGCTTCGATGTCGGGCGAGGGCTTGGCTTGCGACTTCGACATGTCAGGACTTTCCGAGATAGCGGTCGAGGACATTTTTGGTCACGCGTTCGACCATCGCGTCCTGCCTTAGCAGGCCGGCGACCCATTCGCAGCTTCCGGCATGGAACACCTCGCCCTTGCCGCGCGGGAAATTGACGATCATGCCGTTGCCGCGCTTGACCTTGTCGAGATTGGCGTCGCTGGCCTCGCCGAACAAGGTCTCGGCGGTGAAGCGTCCGTCCTCGTCGGTGAGGAACTGGTCCTCGATCGGGATGTCTGCACTTTCCTCGACCTGGCTCGCCATGCCGACGGCCAGCACCTGCAGGCCATCCGGAGCGCCGCTGGTTTCGGTCGGGTAGGGCAGGCCGCCGCGGATCTCGAAATCGAGGCCATCGACCTCATAGCCATAGACGTGGCTGTCGGCGCCGAGCAGGTCGCCATAATAGATGCCGGTGCCGGCGAAGGCCCAGTGCTCGGGCCGGTACACCGGAAAGCCGCGCACGCCGCGCGGCGCGCAGCCGCCCCAGCCGGCATAGACGCCCCGCGTCGCATTGAGGCCGAAGGTGGCGCTGCCCGGACGGCCGATCTCGGGCGCCTCCCAGGAATTGGTGGCGCGGGTGACGTCGCCGCCGCGATAGGCGGGATCTTGCGCGCGTGCCTTGTATTTATAGCAAACCTGGCGGCGGCCCTCGTCCTCCAGCCGCGTCTGCCACATGAAATTGCCAGCGAAGCGCGCCGCATGCCCGCCGCTGGTCACATAGGTGTCGACCGCGTCTCGCATCTCCCAGGTCCAGTATTCGTCATGGCCGACGAAGACGACGCAGTCATAGCCATCGAGGATTTCGGGTGAGAAATGCAATTCGTGCTGGCTGGCGAGGTCGACCGCATAGCCGGCGCGCTCGGCGAAGCGGAAGAAATGGCTGTCATAGCTCGCCCAGCCGGAAGAGGCGTATTTCTTCGAATGTCCGGTGGCGAAAGCCCATTCCATATGCGGGTAACGCGGCACGGTCTTCGGCGGCACCGCGACTTCCAGCGGCACGCGCGGCGCATCCTTGGGCAGCACGACAAAGCCGCGGCACCAGGGACGCTGCGTCGACACCATCGTCGCGTATTGGTCGCGGTTCGGGCCGGTGATGCCCTGATAGTGGTTCGAGCCGCCCCAGGTGTTGTAGGCGAGCCATGTGCCGGTGGCGGCGACCTGCAGCAGGCGGCCGGGCTTGCGGCCGGGCAGGGGCGCGACGATGAAGAGATGGTGGCTGTGGATCGGCGTGCCGTTTCGGCCATCGGCCGAAAGCGTCACGCGATAGGCGCCTGACGGCCAATCGTCGCCGACACGGAATTCGAACGACGCCTCCCAGCCGCAGCCTTGGACCGAGCATTGGTCGGGCGTGTCCTGCCAGCGCGCCGACAGGCCTGTCTTCTCGAAGACCTTGGTCTCGCTGCCGCCGTCGCGGGCGATGACCATGCCGAATTGCGGCGCCGTCGAACTCACATGCAGCGTCACCGTTTCGCCCGGACGATAGGAAAGACGGTCGCTGTAGCACCAGATCTCGCCGCTCGAGCCATCCATGCCCGGCCATTCGTAGTAATGGCCGCGCACCGCCTCGCGGCGCTGCTCGGGCGTCAGCCCGAAATCGGGGAATTCGGTGGGCAGTTGCGTCAAGGAACACCTGAGATCACGAGGCCGTCATTGAGACCATCGGCCGGCCAAGCGTCAAATGGAAAGCATCGGGCCAGTCCGCACTTGCGCTTGGCGATGTCCGGCAAAGGGACTATTCAACTCCAGGCGACGTTCAACGCCAGGAGCCGACATGCTGCGTGTGCAAAAGGTCAAGGTCGACGACATCTACGTGCCGACGGCGCGCCGCAAGACGCTGCACCCTGAAACCGTGCGCCATCTCGCCGAGGATATTCTCGAAAACGGCATGAAGACGCCGATCCAGGTGCGGCACGACGGCAAGCGTCACGTCCTGGTCGAGGGGCTGCACCGGCTCGAAGCCGCCAAATGGCTGGGCGAGACCATGATCGACGCCTATCTCGTCCAGGCCAAGCGCCATTGATCTCTCGTCCGGGGCCTATCACCGTTAGCGATCGCATCCCATCAAAGCTTTTTGATTGACGCCGCGATGCCGGCGGCTAGAGCGTCCGGACAAACAGGATGCTTATCATGGCGAAGTATGAGGGCGGTTGCTTGTGCGGCGCGGTGCGGTACCGGGCCGAGGCCGAGCCGGTCAACGAACGGGTTTGCCATTGCCGGATCTGCCAGAAGGCGATCGGCGCCGCCTTCAACGCGCGGCTTCTGTTCCGCATCGACGATGTGACGATCGAGGGGCCGGTGGCGACCATCAATTCCACGCCCGACCTCCAGCGCGGCTTCTGTCCGGTGTGCGGCACGACGATGTTTTCGCGCCGCGACTCCAGGGGCATTCTCGGCGTCACGTCGGGCTCGCTCGACGATCCGTCGCTGTTCAAGCCCGACATGCATTTCTGGACCGCTTCGAAGCAGTCCTGGCTGATGCTCGACGATGGCCTGCCGCAATATGAAGGCGCGCCGCCGGCCTGACTCATTTTGACGCATCTCTGCACAAAAATTTCATCTTCGATTCACGAGATAGCCGGCAAAGCGTCATTGGCGGGCCATCATTGGCTGCCTATCTAAGCGCCATGCGGGAAGGCATCGAGGAGGCGACGGATGAGCGAGAGCATCAACACCCTGGACGAGCTTTTGAACGACCCGATGGTCCAGCTCGTGATGGCGCGCGACCGCGTGCGCCCGGCCGAGCTTCGCCTGCTTCTGGAAAAGGCTCGCGACAGGGCGGGCGAGGATTCTCGCATCGACCAGGCTTCGGTGCCGCCAGCGCATGTTGTGGCAAGAAGCTGCCTGAAGCAGTGGTTGTACCGTTGAGGCAACTCCGCGGAAAATGGTCAGCTCGAATTCGCGGGTAAGTAGCTGTAGTGGCTGCGCAAATAGGCAAGCCTGAAGCCGAGCCGGTCGTAGTTGCGATAGGCTGGTCCATCGCGGTCGGGACGCGGCGCCTCGATGTCGGCGACAAACAGCTTCGCGCCGGCGGCGATGCCGTCGCGAACCATTCTTTCGCCAAGCATGGCGTCAAGATCGAAGTTCGGCGCCATGATCCCCGGAACCGGCGCGTCGATGCCGCTCCAGGCGGCGCCGTTTGAGATGAAGAGCGAGCGCACGGCGGCGACCGAACCCCTGCGCTTCAGCATGTAATGATGCCAGCCCTTGCGGCCGACGAGCGCCATCAGCCAGGGCGAGGTGGGGAGCCTGTATTTGGCATCGATGAAGGAAGCCCATTCCAAAGCTGTCCCGGGCGTGACCTCCTCGACCATCAGATCGTCAACCGGGATCAGCGGGTCGCCCGGGAAAAGCGGTTCGTCCGGCAGCGGCGTCGCGTCGCGATAGATGCGCTCCCAGCCGCCTTGCTGCTGCATCCCCCGCGCTTCCAGCCAGCACCTCAGCCGCGACGGCTCGGTATGCGGGTTGGTATAGAGCCAAGGCCGCATGATGCCGGCCGCGCGGTAATGCGCGAGGAGCGCGTCGACCTGCTCTTCCGTCGCCGGCTCATCGACGCCGATATTCTTCACGCAATTGAAATGGATGAGCGGGATCGTCGCGCAGGTGGTCCAGACAAGGTCGCCGTCGCGCGCGACCGAAAGCCCTTGCCGCGTCGCAAAATCCACAGGCGCCGCCGCGTAGAGGTCGAGCCATGCAGCGACTTCGGCTCGTTCGATGGCGCGGCTGAAATCACGCGACACCGCTTCGATCGCGATGTCCGGGACGTGCGTTCGCGGCGGCACCACCGGCTGCAGTTCCGAGAGGGCGGCGGTCGACATGGGAAGCTCCTCCGATTGCCTTACAGTGTAAGATTAGCAGAGAATAATATGGCGGCGCCTGTTGTCAAGCAGGATTAGCGGCACCTTACAAATCCGTGAGTTGGAATCACGCTATCGTGAGGCTAAGCCTGTCCTCGATGGGCTTTCGATGACGATTCACTTTTTGCCCCGGATAACAACCGGGGCACGGGGAAAGGACCGAGATGACCGACGTCTGCACGCAAGGACTGGATACCGGCTTTGTCGGCCTGGGTTATGCCAAGGTGGCGTTTCTGGGCATCGTGCAAGGCATCACCGAATTGCTGCCGATCTCATCCACGGCGCATATGCGCATCGTGCCGGCCATGCTGGGCTGGCAGGACCCCGGCTCGGCCTTCTCCGCCGCCATGCAACTGGCGGCGCTGGCGGCGGTGATCAGCTATTTCTGGAGCGATGTCAGGGACGTGCTGTTCGGATCGCTGTCGGCGATCTCGCGCCGCGATTTCAGCGATCGCTATTTCCGCCTCGCGGTCAGCATCGTGCTTGCCACCGTCCCGATCGTCATTGCGGGCCTTGCGCTTTCCGGCGTGCTCAACGCCTGCAATTCGCCCTTGCGCGGGCTCGCCGTCATCGGCTGGGCCTGCATCGCCATGGCGATCCTCCTGGCGCTCGCCGAAATCTTCGCCAGTCACAAGCTCATGCTGCGCCAGGCGTCTATCCTGGACGCGCTGCTGGTGGGGGTCGGCCAGGTCGGCGCGCTTATTCCCGGCGTCTCGCGCTCGGGCTCGACGCTGACCGCGGCGATGGGGCTGGGCTTTGCCCGGCCGGAGGCGGCCCGCCTGTCGTTCCTGCTCGGGTTGCCGGCTATTGCGCTCGCCGGCCTCAAGGAGCTCTATGAACTGCACAAGGTGCATCTCGACGCGCATGGCTGGTCGATCCTGGCCGTCGGCCTCGTCGTCGCCTCGATCTCGGCTTTCTTTGCGATATGGGGGCTGATGCGAGTGCTCGAGCGCTTCTCCGCCTGGCCGTTCGTTATCTATCGCGGCCTGCTCGGCGTGGTGCTGCTGATCGGCGTCGCCACCGGCTGGCTTGTCTAAAGCGCGTCGCGTCGAAACGGATTCACGCGACGCGCTTTAGGTCGTTGCTTGATGCATGTCGTTGTCGCAAAACCGAGGCCACTTTTGCGCGACATGCATTAGAGGTCTCGACCCAATCCGCTGTATCGACGCCGACGCTCGGGTGCGCTGATGGATCTTGTGACTCTGCTGCAATCCGTGCCGCTGCTGGCGACGCTGGTGAAATCGGCGGCGCCGGCGGCTATCGGCGCCGGCATGGGCCTTGGCCAATGGCTGGCGGCGCTGCCGCCCTGCCGCAACCAGACTTTCGAGAACGCGGCCTACCTCGTCTGCGAAGCCGATCCGGAGCATTTTTCCATCGAGCTGTTCTGGAAGAACACGGACGGCGATTTCTACCGGTCGCTGCATAATCTGCGCAGCGCGCAGCAAGCGACCGGGCGAACCCTGCTTTTCGGCATCAATGCCGGCATGTACCATCCGAACCTCGCGCCGGTCGGCCTCTATGTCGAACGCGGCGAGCAGGTCACGCCTGCAAAGATCGGATCGGGGTCCGGCAATTTCTCCATGCAGCCCAACGGCATTTTCTATCTCAGCGCCGGCAAGGCCGGTGTTCGCGCGACCAAGGATTACCTCAAGCGTCCGCCGCGCGTGGATTATGCGACCCAGTCCGGGCCGATGCTGGTCATCGACGGCAAGCTGCATCCGAAATTCCGTTCCGACGGCACCTCGCGCAAGATCCGCGACGGCGTGGGCGTGCGCGCCGACGGGGTCGCGATCTTCGCGATCTCGGACGATGTCGTGACCTTTCACGAATTCGCGCGGCTTTTCCGCGACCAGCTCGGCTGCCCGAACGCGCTCTTCCTCGACGGCTCGATCTCGAGCCTCTATGCGCCCGGGATCGGCCGCAACGACGATTTCTGGAATCTCGGGCCGATGATCGGCGTGTTCAGGCGCTAGCCAAGAAGCTCCCTTCGGCGCCGCGCCGAATCATCCGGTCGCGCCAAAAGTAAATTTTGATTCAAACTTTGTTGGTAATTTCTCATTAGGAATGGGGGTTCCGGCGGCGCTGTTCCTGCCTTCGGTCTGTTTTGTCTTGCGTACAGGTCAAAGATGCGGATTTTTGGCGTCGTCAGTTTCGTGCTCGCATCGCTATGCCTTGCCGGCTGCTCGTCCACGTCGGGCGTCGATGCCTTGCAGATGCCGTCCAACGAGACGACGAGCTCGGTCGTGCGGCCGAGCGCGCCCGTATCGAAGGGCGCGAGGACCGTGGTCACCGAAAGAACCGTCGAGAACGCGTCGATGTCGGGTGCCGCGCGCATCAAGCCGCCGGCGCCGTTGCTCGACGAGGGTAACGCGAACCCTGACGACGAGAACTCGCGCCTCGGCGACGAGAACTCGCGCCCATTTGGCCTTGCCGAGGAAGAGACGGTGAACTTCCCGGCGGCCGACCTGCCGGACAGCGTCGAGCCGCCGGTGCAGGAGGCAGCGCTCGTCTCGGCGCCGAGGCGGCTGTCGCGTGCGGCCCCCGCGATGCTCGCCGGCCCGGTCACCCGTTATGCGTTCCGCGACGCCAAGCCGATCAATTTCGGCCGCTCTTCACCTCGCCATCTGGCCGTTCACGGCGTCGATGTCTCGCGCTGGCAGGGCAACATCAACTGGCAGAAGCTGCGCGCCCAGGGCGCCAACTTCGCTTATATCAAGGCGACCGACGGCGGCGACCATCTCGACCCGATGTTCATGAAGAATTGGCGCAACGCCGATGCCGCCGGGCTGAAGCGCGGCGCCTATCATTTCTTCTACTGGTGCCGCACCGCCGGCGAGCAGGCCGACTGGTTCATCCGCAACGTGCCGAAGGTCGACGGTGCGCTGCCGCCGGTCATCGACGTCGAGTGGAACGGCGATTCCTCCTGCAAGCGCCGGCCTTCGCGCGAAAAGGTGCTGGAGAAGATGCAGGTGTTCATGGACAAGCTGGAGCGCCATTACGGCCAGCGGCCCATCATCTACACCAGCCCCGATTTCTATCGCGACAATCTGCGCGGCGCCTTCCAGGATTATCCCTTCTGGCTGCGCGCGGTGGCGGCGCATCCGTCAAAAGTCTATCCGGGCCGCAGGTGGCTGTTCTGGCAATATTCCGGCTCCGGCCTGTCGCATGGTGTGAGCGGCCGCATCGACCTCAATGTGTTCCATGGCGACGAGCGGCAGTGGCGCGCCTGGCTGGGCGGCGGGCAGATGATGGCCGACGCGGACTAGGATTTCTTCTGGAGGCGGCCGGAGAGGAGTGCTTCAGGGAAGGCCGGTCCGTTGAAGTATCGGGCATCACACGCCTTCGTCATCCACGGGCGGAGCAAGGAGCGAAGCGACGCGCGCAGACCCGAGGATCCGTGCCGTGACCTTTATCGTAGGGCGCAACGGCGCAGAATTCTGAACCGTTGCAACGCGTTGATGTCACGGAATGGATTCCAGGGTCTGCGCGCGTCGCTTCGCTCCTTGCTCCGCCCTGGAATGACGAAGCGGAGGGGCGCGCCGTCACATTACGCCTCGTTGATCATCGCCTCGATGTTGTAGCCATCAGGATCGAGTAGGAAGCAGTAATGCTCCGCGTAATCCGGACGCGGCCCGGGCGCGCCATTGTCCCCCGCGCCCGCCTCGAGCGCCGCGCCATGGAACGCATCGACCTCGGTCTTGCTCTTCACCCGGAAGGCGACATGCAGATGAGCGGCGGCTTCTCGCTCGTGCGCTGAATCTCAAACAGGCAGCCATTGCCGACATCGAAGGCCCAGAACAAGCCTTCCTTGCCGAAGGCAGGGTTGTAGCCCAAGGGCGCAACGCCATTTCGTAGAAGAGCTTGCTCTTGGCGAGATCGCCGACTTCGATGGTGATGTGGTCGATCATGGGTGTGTTTTGGAGTCACCTTGATACGCGCCACCACTCCATCGAGTGGAACGAGCCAGTTCAACTGATCAAACTCACCAAAGCGATTGGTGCCCCGCAGCGTTAAGAATTATGTCGAGATACCGCATTTTATCTTCTCGACTTTCCACATTGAAAGATTCAACAGCTTCCCGCTGAGCTATTTTTAGCGCAGGGCTTATGGCTTTCTCTACCAAGGCAGAGGCAGAAAAAACCAAATAACAATTAATACCAACGTTAGACAGCGTATCCTTTGCATGCTGAAAGGTTACGCTTGCCAGAGCCGCGTTCTTAATTTCTGCAGATCCTGCGTGATCCGAGTTGGTAAAATCTAGTGTTTCAGTTGCGTGATATCTTGAGTTCTTGAGCATGAAATCGACATGAAGCTTACCTGCTGGTCCGACCGGCATATTAGCTATAACGCGATGTTTCTCGATGTCTTGGATATCTCGGCTAAATAAATCGTACTCCTTGAATATCTTGCGTAGCTCTTTTGATAATTTGCTGCCGGGCTTTCTCGTAATTGATGGCCCTTTGGGTTTTTCTATGTACTCAGAAATTATTTCGGATATTCGCTGATCATATTGACCCTCTGAATCGACCGTGAACCACCCGTTCTCTGAAAGCGTGTAGCCGGTGGCTTTCGAGAGACGTGCAATTCGCGCACTCAGTTCAATTGAAGGATCGTCGGACTCCCTGAGGTGGGTGGCAATCCACTCAACGGCACGGGAACTGACATTGAAATAATTCAGCAACTGAGGAGACGCGTTCAATCGCACATCCAGGCGATCAGAATGGAATACGACCAGGCCTGCGTTCAAAACGTCGCCACGGTGCGCGAACGGCACCAAGCGAATTAGAGCGTAGTTAAAGATATGCACCACTGCGAATTCCTTCGTCCACTTCGTCGATTTGACGCCCAAATTCGGGACTCAAGATTCTATCTATCAGCGAAGTTCGTGCATTTTTTGACAACCACTCCGTCGGCAACCCTATCATCGCATTGTCACAGATAAGTGCTCGACCTTTCTGAAACCGGTCCAAGAAGGATCTGGCGAATTCCACAGAGAAACCGTGTACCTTTCGTATTTTTTTTCCATACTGTACCGTTGGGGTGCCTTGTGAGAGGCCACCGCCGACGGCATTTTCATTCAAGATCGTTGAGCTAGCGAAGTCAATTATATGGAGGTTGGCGATCTCTTGACCATCAACCAACCCCGCCCTTTGAAATAGGAAATTGTGATCGTGCCGATCGGGATTATTGATCAATTGATCAAAGGCATATGTTTCTGAAAGCAGATTGCGAAGGCTTGGCACGTTGAGGTTGCCGGAGCCATTGAGTAGCAACATGCTTGCTTCCAGATCACTCATACAATGTGTGATGGCCTGAGAGCCAAACACGAGCGCTCCGGCGGGGGTTTGCAACACTTTTACCGGAGGGACGGGTAGATTTAGAGACTTTGCAAACGACGTGCAAATCCACTCTGTGGCGCAGACGCCCGCCTCACCGCCCATACCCTTTACAAAGTACCGCAGTCCATCATCGCAAAGCGCTACACCGGTCTGGTGGAGTGTCGTTTGACGTGGGTTCGGCTTGTACTCAGTAATCCTGAGAGGGATAAAGTCCAATTGTGTCATTGGTTGGTATCCAGAGTCCCACAAATACCCCTCTCAAAGTCCCCTGCTTGCGGCAACAAGCGAACGTTTGTCCGCTGTCACACCCTCGTCCCTACAGTCCCCGAAGCCCTTGATCGGCTACCGCTTGCTATCGGGCGTGACCTTCACCGGCACCCAAGTCGAATTCGGCTTGGTTGTGGGGGGCAGTGGCTTGTTGTCAGGCACCGCTGCGAAGTTGGGTTGCCTTCCACCCCTTGGCCCGACTTGTTGAAAGATACCGCCTCGATTGCCCGTACCTGTGCCAGGTTTCTTGCCCATTCCTGTTCTCCATTCCTTCGAGCGCCCCGCGCGGGCAGGTGGCGGCGGGTCCTGGATGATCTTGGAGATGCATCCCGAATCGAGGTCAATAAGGCGCTTGAGCTTTTGCGCCTCGACGACGAGGAGTTGGGCCCGCGGCCCACAGACTGGTTCATTGCGTTGGCCGATGCCGCGATTGCCGTCGATCTGCAGGACGAGTTATCGGAGCTGCCCTCTGTCGTAGCCGATGACGGATCGCGGCTCACACCGACCGGGGAGATACTGCTCGTTCGGCAATCTGACGAGCGCAGCATAGCCGCGCGACTGGAACTCGAAAAACGCGTGGCGCCTGTCTACTTCTCACCAAAGACACCTGGAAGGGTCCGCGAGTGGCTCAAAGAGCACTGCGTGTCAAAGGCGTCGGCCGACCCAGCGTCCATCCTATCGGCGTTGTCGCGACGAAGCGGCGACGAGCCGTTGGCTGTCGACGACGAAACACTCATGATGCTGCGCGAAGCGCTTCACGCAATCGATGACGTCCATCGACCGTCGCTTGCGGCTGCAATTGGCAATGTCATTGCCGTGAACGGCTACGTCTTCAAAAAGAAGAAAAAGGTCAGGCTCCACGTTAAGCCGGCCGCGGCCTATCTCCCGACGCCGATCGCCAAGGACACGCGCGGCTGGGCCACCGCGGCGAAGACGGCCGAGGACATTCAATGGGTCGATCCACGCTATGCCGCCGAGTTCCGTGCGGGAACCGCGGGAGAGCTTGGTGCACGGCGGTTCTTCTTGCTGCTTGGTGCGGGTGTCGGCCCTCGCCTCGTTGCCTCGAGCGATGGTTCTCGGGTGCCACTCCACGACGAGCTGCCGATTGCACAGGCGGATGCGTTGGAGCAACTGGCATCATCGCCAAGACCGAGCCATCTGGCGCGCGATTGGATTTCCCCGGATCTGGAGCGGGTGATTGCCGATATTGTGCGGCAGCGCGTCGACGCGAAGCGCCGGGAGCGGTCTCGAGCACTTTTCGAAACACTGTCACGAGAATGGGAACGATTGAGCGAAAGGTCTGAAACAACAGCCACATACCTCTACTACTCTTGGCGCATCGCCGGCACTGTGCCTGCTACCTGGCTGGCGCAGGCAGCATCCGAGCCATGGCTCAGCAGCAAGTCCGGCCGAAAGGTCGCGCCGAGAGAAGTGGCAATAGAAAATGCGACTACGCGCCTGACGAGGGGGCAGGAGAAGTCGCAATACGTTCATGAACTGGATGAAACTGATTCCGGGCATCCCCTCGTTACCGCCCTGGGCATCAAGGGTACGCCACCGGCATCGGAGCTGCTTGACGAACTCAAGGCACTCAAGGAGCAGCACGGGACGCGAGCCCAGCAGGAGGACGTGCAACCACTATATGCAGCCCTCGCCGCGTTGGTCCCGCGAGACGGAGGCCAGCGCGCCGGTGATCTCTCGGCCGCGGAACTTCGCCGTGCTTTCGACAAGGGCAATTTGCTCCTGATGGCCGACGGATGGTTTGCGCCGAGGGATGCCTTTCGAGGCAGGCCCATCTTCGGAAAGCGCCGATATTTTGTTCCCGACCACAGGTCGCTGGTTCCCTTGTGGCAATTGCTACGCATCAGCCATCCGGAGGTACCGGATTGCCTGAAGGTGCTGGAAGAGATTGCAAACAGCGGCGCAAGTCCATCACGTGAGGATCATGCGATTATGGTCGATGTTCTTCGCCATTTGGCCAAGCACGAAGCGTCCCTAACCGCCGGAACAAAACGGCAGCTGATGCAACTGCCACTGTGGACGGCGCGAGGGTGGCAAAGAAAACGGCCATTATACGCCGTGCACGATCGCTCTCTGGAAGAGAAGTTGGGAGATCAGATTGCGTTGTGGCTCCCGGGTTGCTCAATCCAGAGCCTTGGGGAAATACCCGGCCTGCTTGACGTCAATGTGCTCACCGATCGGCAATTCATCGTTGCCCGCGAAAGCCGCCTCGAACCGCCCGACAGGACGACTTCAATGGTGTTTCGGCGAGCGGTTGCACACCTTCGAAACGAGTTTGCCAAGAAGAACCATCGGGTCTGGGACGCGATGGATTGGTCTCGGCTCGTCGGCCTGGAACTGATCCAGGCCGAACCACTGCTGACGCACGCCGACGTCGGCGGGCGGAGGGTGTCTGTCGGACGTAAGATCCATATCGAAGACGGCCGGCTTTATTTCGTGGATACGGAGGAGCTTGGAAGCCCCGATGCCGGAGCACGAATCGTCGCGTCGTTTTTCTCGGGCGAGCTGCCCGAAATGCTTGACTACGCCTGGTCCTATGCGTGGCGAGCCGCTGAGGAAAGGGGCGCACCCGAAGAAGAGCTCGACCTTGCGACCGAGACCGACGAAGAGGATCCGTTTCTGGAATTGGTTACGGGCGGAAAAAAGGCCACCGGCAAGCGATTGTTCGCGGGAGGAGCAGTGCGGAAAGAGAGACGCGTCGGGAAGGCAAAGATCGCGTCCCCGCCACCGGCTAGGCGCCTCAAGACATTCGAAGGTGCGACGATTGCCCGCGTTGAAGTCGTGGCGGGCACCCAAAAGGTCGAGCCACTGAAGAAAGCCAGCAAGACGCTGATTATTGACCCCGTAAGACCGGTGGAGTTTGCCAACCGCCTGCGCTCGCCCGATCCGGTGAAGGAATGGAGCGAAGAAGAACGCGAGCGTCGCGGTTTTGAAATTCTGGCGGCGGCGCTCAAGAAGATCAACCAGCAAAAGCTCGAGGATTTTCGCGACATGCGCCATGTTGGTGCTGATTCGATCGATGACTTGAGGAGATATTTCGAACTCAAGGCGCATCTGGGAGACGCGCCCGACGAAGTTCGCTTTGAGGCAAGCCAGTTCGAACGTGCGGTCAGGGAAGGCAAGAACTATTTTCTTGCCGTGGTGTCGGGCCTTGAGGAAGGCAAGGAAACTCAGATCAGCATATTCCCAGATCCGGTTCGGAATTTGCAGTGGCGCCGGACATCGACGATCAAACTCGGAGGCATTCGTTCCGGTGCCTCAAAGGTTCTGCGAATTTCAATCGACACGGGCTGAACATATGGCAGTTTCCGCGGCCGGACCGCTGAGATTTACCAGTTCCCGCCATTCAACCGAGAGTAGTTGGACGCCGGCGAAATAGGGAGGTCTACCCTAAAGTCGTAGTCGTCGATCAGCCTGCGCAGGGTCTTCACCCGTTTCCGCATAAGGAGAGCTAATTTCGCGCCTCTCAAGACGGCACCTGCGCAACCGCGACTCTCATGAGTCGCCCACAAGCCGAACTTAAGTGAACAAGCGTCCAAAGGAAATGCCGCAACCTAGGGCTCGCGTAAGGGTGGACCTGAGGCGGACAATGACAATTTGCTCATTTGCGCTTTTTGCAAGTGATATTGGGTCCTGCGGATTGGCCGCTTCAGCCAAATGTCTTCCAAAAGTGGACTGACATTTTCCGTGACCCGAAAGCGAAATGTGATCACTTTCCTCGATTGACGTTATCCTTCTTCGAATGATCGGGATTGTCCCGCGCATATTCCCGGCCGTTAATTTTAACGACGTGTGCGTCTTGGTGTTCGCCACGCTTAATCTCGGCCACAACGTTTCTTCGAGGAACATCTTTTCGATTGCCGATATCGTAATGCTCGTTCCGGCCCCCGGGGCCATCATTCTTACCTTTGATCTTAGTCATGTCGCGTTTCCAAATGTCACTATCTGGGGTTCGCAGAAAGAAAATTTCAAGGCGCCAGTTGAGCGCTGATGTCTGTATACCACACACTCGGGCGACTTGCAGACTTTCCGCTTGCCTGTTGCTGACCAAGTGGGCAGACACGGCAGCATCGAGGAGCGAGCTGCATCAAAAATCTCCGAGATGGGATCGATCCCGAAGGCATGTTCGCAGTCCTGGCGAAGGCATCGCCTTATCTCCCGGCTTTGCGCCATCCGGCTGCGCGCGCGTCGTCTTCGCTGCAAAACCAGCGCTCTCCTTTGCCAGTCGAAATTACCGTCTCGTCATAGTGCTCCTGGCCCGGCACATGATAGATGCGCTCGCCGGTGTTCATGCTGATGTTCCCCTTGATGTCGCAGCCACCGGAGCCAGAGCCGAACAAGGAAAGGGTGGATGACGGTTGCTCGCCGTCACCGCCGCGGTGTTCAGAGCGCCATTCCCAGGGCGCTTGGAACGCTCCGACCCACAGACCGACCTTTGCCGCCTCAGCCTGCGCCTGCTGCTGTGCGTAGGCGCCGTGGCTGTATCTGGGCCAATCCAGCGCCTGGCCGTGCTCGACCATCCAGGCGGCGATACTGGCGCCATCCGCACGCCGGCAGTCCCCGACGAAGCGATGATAGCGATCCCAACTCACGAAGGTGCATTGGACGGGCCTAGAGGCCGTCAGGAAGGTGTCCAGCGCTTCGGCCGAGCGCCGCCCGCAAGGATATTCGAAGCCCTTGGCGTCGTCGCAATATTGTCGGCTCTCGGGCGCGTCGATGCCGTTGAAGCGGATGCGCTGGCCGTGCACTTCGATCGTGTCGCCGTCGATGACAGAGGCAACGCCAGCGATCGGCGCCGACTTCGGCCCGACCAAGTTCGATAGATTGATGTCGGGCACGTCGCCGCTGTACTGCATGACGAACTGAGTGACCAAGACCGCGGCTGCGGCGACCGTGACGAAGACCAGCCGCTTCGGAACGCTGGCCAACAAGATTGCGCGACGACGCCTGGCGCCAGTGCGCTTTCGCCACTGACCCGAGCGGTTGTCGTGCCGCGATCTGTCCATTGCCGCGCCTATGCCGACCAGCCGGGCCACGTCGAATCGATCATAGGCATGCCAGCGCAGTAATAGTCGTAGACGAACTGCCCGGTCGCCATGTCGCGACACCGCCAGATCAGATTGTAGTTTGGCCCGTAGAACTGGTCCCAGGCGACGCCATACTGTGGCCGTGGAACATAGTAGCCCCCGCCGCCATTCTTTGCGGCGGCGCCGGCCGCCGCAGCGACCCCCGCAACCGCTATTCCAGTCGCAACGGCGTTGTCTGTCTGTATGAGCCTAATGCACTTCTCGGCCGTTGCACCGCGGCGAGTTAGAAGGGCCGCGACACGACTTCGATACTTGTCGTCGGTGCTGGTCGCGAGCGCGCGACAGAGGTTTATGGTGTTCTGAGCCGTAAGATCGCTATCGGAAACATTTATGTTCGTCGAGCAGCCGCCGATGAACACGGAAGCGCCCGCAAGAAATGCCATCGCCTTCATTGATTGATCCCCCGCCGAATACTGGGGGCATTTCGCAACGGCTGTCTACAGCTTTGTTTCAGTTGGGCGTCCCAGGCATCTAGTTCCAATGGCTTATGCCCCGGCTGCTCATGCCAGACGACTTGCCGCAGATCGTCAAGAGGCAGACGGGCGTCGATGCCCCGACCCGTGGCGCAATGAGGGGAATTCGCCGCCGCGCGAGAAAGGTAGTCATGAACGAAGAACAGTATTTCAACGAGTGGATGGAGCGAAAAGACGAAAGAAGAAAGCAAATATGCGTTGATTGTTCGAGTCTCGCCGCGCATTATCGCGCGGGGTGGGGAAATGACGAAACTTCGGAACGCTATTGAAGCCGAATTTGTGGTGGATATTCCGCCGCAGTTCGAGAAACACGCCGATGCCGCGATGCTTCGGCTGCAGGCACTCTACCCCAATTGCCGCCTTGTGTGGAAGGGCGACACGATATCAATAGGCTCATCGGGCGGCATTGCCGAAGACCAGCTTCGGAAAGATATTTTGCACGCCGTCTATCGCGAGAAAATATATGCGGAAACCTTAGTCACGCGTGAGGCGCTTGTCGCCGCGGTGACAAGCCGATGAACGTATGGCCATTGAAGTTCCGCGAGATGCCGGACGGGTCGTTGCTGTTCTCCGATGACGCAGGCGAGTTCTTCAAGTCCAGCCACGGCTTCCTGGATCGGTACGCCACCGACAACCTGTCTCCCGCCGATGAGACATTCCTGAGGGAGGGAAATCACGGCTTCGACAAGGAGTTCGACCTTCACTGGACCTCGTTCGCCTACAGGTGGGCGCGGCGGCAGTCGAGGCCGACGAGAATGAACTACGTCATCCTCGTGCCGACCCTCCGCTGTAACCTTGCCTGCGGCTATTGCCAGGTTTCCCGCGCTCCCGAAAAGGCCCGCGGGTTCGACTGGTCGCCCGAAATCCTCGCCGGTGTCCTTACGTTTCTCGACAGTCTGGAAGGTCCCGACATCAAGATCGAATTCCAGGGTGGCGAGCCCCTGTTGCGGGTCGACTTGATGGAAGCCGTGCGCGACTTCTGCCGGGAAAAGTTTTCCCAATGCCAGTTCGTCGTCTGCACGAACTTGCAGCGACTGGATCCTCGCGCATGGGCGTTCTTGGATGCCGACGACACCTTCATCAGCACCTCCCTTGACGGAGACCGTATAACGCATGAGCGCCAGCGCACGCATGGAAGCGAAGTCACCGACGCCTTCTTTCGAAATCTTGAGGCAGCCGTTTCGCGCTATCCGAAGGGCAAGATATCGGCGTTGCCGACGGTGGACGTTGCCAACCCACCGGACTTCGAGGCGCTGCTGGACAACTACGAACGCTACGGAGTCCGGTCCGTCTACCTTCGCCCGATAAACCACCAAGGATTCGCGCGAAAGATCCAGCAGGGCGACAACGTCCTTGCGCGTTGGAATCGCCTTCATTGCGAATTCATCGACCTGCTGATCGCTCGCAACCATCGCACTGGGCGCTTTATGGAGGAATACTACTTCAGCCAGTGCCTGAAGCGTGTGCTCCGCTTCGATGCCGACAACCACGTCGACATACGCAACCCGAACTTCTTCGCCTCCGACTACGCCGTGATAGACCACGACGGCCGCTTCTACCCTACCGACGAGGCCCGGATGCTGTCCAGGATCGGCCGTATCGATCTCAGCATTGGTGACGTCGGGACGGGAATCGACCGGGCAAAGGTAGACGTTCTCAATTCGGGGGCACTCAACCATTTCGATCCAGATTGCATCCATTGCGCCTATCAGCCGTTCTGCGGCACCGACGTGATCGACGATATCTCCCGGTATGGCCGGATCGACGTTCCGCGGCCTGACACATGGTTCTGCGGCCGGCATCTGTCGCTCTTCGACAAGGTCTTTGAGGTTCTCTACCGAAAGGACGAGCCAACGCGCGCCTCGGTGGCCGCATGGCTCGGCGTTGCCGGCTGGACCGGTGACATGGCGCCGGCGCACCCATGATACCCCTGCGCATCAAGGTGGAAGCAAACGCTGACCAGCCTTTCGTGGTCCGGCTTCGCTCGTTCGAGACCGCAGTCTGCGAGCAAAGGACTGAACAACTGAACCCTTTCGACGCCGCGCTGGAGCGCGTCGGCCCGGAAGGGGCTGACTACGTCGGCGAGGGCGGTCCGATCCGAATCCTTGGCATCGATCCTTCCAAAGTGGATGGAGACGTGTTGCTCGTGAACCCGCGGCGCGGAACCGCGGACCGCCTTATCCGCAGCTCGTCGCAGCACAACACGTTCCTGGTTACCGAGCGGTGCGACCAGATTTGCCTGATGTGCTCCCAGCCGCCCAAGAAGCACCACGTCGACCTATTCCCGCATTTCCAGACTGCTGCGTTGCTTGCTCCGGAAGGCGCGACGATCGGGGTTTCGGGCGGGGAGCCGACGCTCTCCAAGGCTCAGCTGTTCCGATTTCTCCAGAGCGTGCTCGAGGCGCGCCCGGACCTTTCCTTCCACGTCCTGACGAATGGCCAGCACTTTGAAGAAGCCGATCGGGACGCGATGGGCCACATCGAGCGGGGCAGGGTGGTCTGGGGTATCCCTCTCTATTCCCGCGATGCGGGCGTGCATGACGAGATCGTCGGCAAGGCGGGCGCGCACGCACGGCTCTTGGAGAATTTGGCTCTGATGTGCCGTCTGGGTGCACAGGTAGAGCTTCGCACCGTGCTGATGCGCCCAAACGCCGACGGGCTGTTTGGTCTGGCACGGTTCATCGCGTCGACGCTTCCCTTCATCCGCACCTGGGCAGTCATGCAGATGGAGAACATCGGCTACGGCCGCATGAACTGGAATACGCTCTTCTACGACAGTTCGGAAGGCTTCGATGTTGTCGGCCGTTCCATCGATCTCGTGAGGAGCCGCGGGATTGACGCTTGGCTCTACAATTTCCCGCTCTGCACGGTGCCGGAAGGATACCGCCATCTCGCGCCGGCCACGATCTCCGACTGGAAGCGTGCCTACCGGGAAGAGTGCGACGGATGCTCGTTGAAAGCTCGGTGCGGGGGATTTTTCGAGTGGCATCCAGCTAACCACGGATACAGCAACTTGGGGGCTATCCAATGAAGAAGCGGCTTTTCGCGATACCGTCGCTGCTCGCGGCGGGATTCTTGCCAGCCAATGCACAGGCGCTGCCCGCCAAACCAACGTTGGACGGCGACCTCGGAAAGACGAAGTCCCTCTTCGATATCTTCAAGCTCGACCACCTGTATACGCTGGCCGGACATAGCAGCCACAGCAGTCACAGCAGCCATAGTTCTCACTCGAGTCATAGGTCGTCGACCGGCGGCTATTCCTACATCCCGCCAGCGCCGAGTGAATCCGCTCCGCTGTATAGCGCGCCGTCCACGCCCGCGCCGACCTACCAGGCGCCCGCTATCGCGCCAGTGCCGGCACCGCTGAAGACACTTCCAGGCAACGCCTACAAGTTCAAGGAGATCGTCCAGGAGGTCCAGTTCGCCTTGCTCGCGTTCGGCTACTACAACGGCGAGATAGACGGCGAGATGAATCCGGAGTTGAGAGCCGGGCTGCTACGCATGCAGGCAGACTACTTTTTGAAGGTAACCGGGACGATCACTCCCGAGACGCTGACTGCGCTAAGGATAGAGGCCAGATAGGGAGGGCTTGATTTTGCTGTCGCCTGACCTGCTCAGGTGCTCGACGCTACAATGCTTGGCAACCTCTGCCCTGCATAGGGCAGCTATCGTGGCTGGCTCTCGAGCGCGGATTGAAGCTTAGCTTCGTAAAAATGCAACGAATGGATATAAACAAGATTAACTATTCAGTTCGCCAACTTTTTATTGCGAGGGATCTAGACTTTCCCGGATCGCCTATGTATAGGATCGCCCATGTTCAAGAGCGCCCTTTCTTTCGCACGCATATGACCCTCGCCACCCGGTGAGCGACGTCATTTATCGTGTCAAAGGAAGGAACCAAATCTTGGATATCACCGATCGTATCAAGCAGGCTATCGCGGCGCATGCGCGTCCGTTGCCTGAGTACGTTTCTCCCGGCGACCTCGACCTCCGCTTCGGCGTAGGCAACGCACCCGATGGCTGGCATCTCACAGACGAGAGTCTGGTGCGCGCAGGGCACTACTGCACGTACGCTCGCAGGGCGACCGCGATCGTGCTCGTGCCTGGGTTCCCGTCGATCCCTACCTACTGGCGGCCCGCCGTATTCTTCCTGCCGGACGACGTGATCCAGAAGCCGGAGATGGCGTACGACGGCGACCCGCTGCGGCGCGGCTGCAAGCTCGTCCCGGTCGTGCAAGGTGCCGACATGAAGGAGGCGAATATCCAGCGCGATGTTTTCGGGCATGTCGACCCGGCGTTGGATGCCCTGGCTCGCTTCTACCGACGGACCGGACAGCGCTGGGAAGTTCTCTATCTCCGTGAGCGTGATCGCTCCCAGAAGGCGGGCGAGGCTTTCGACTGGTCAGAGCTGCCTGTCGACCCGGGCACGCTCTCCTAGGGTCTCGAATTCGAAGCCGCCATTTGGGCGGCTCCCCCCAACTGAGACCAACGCGGCATTCGACGATGCCGCGGTTGCCAGCGTGTACCCCAATCCCGGGGAGCGCAGCCGCCTCCTACCAACGAAAGGATCCAAGCATGCCCAACTCCGAATCTACCCCCAAGTCTGAACCCCGTATGAGGAAGATCCTGGTTCCGATTCGCGACGAACCTGATTTCCCCATCGAATTCAACTTCATGCTTTCCGCAGAGACCGCCGAACGTCTCCGCATCCGGCGGGACATCATTCTCGTTGTCGATGAGACCAAGGAGCACACCGACGATGACCGCGGCGTCCTCCGGCTGAAGATGGCTGACCAGAGCGGAGTGCAGTGCGCCGTTGCGAGGGTGTGTTCGCCGGCGAGTTGGCCGCAGCAGCGTGATCATGCACTCGACTTTCCGCAGGAGGCCGCTGCCTCCCTCCTGAGGGAGTGGAATCCGATGGGCCCGAGGATCCAGCAGAGTTAGGGCAGTGAGCTACCCAATACAGGTGGGCGCCGGCCCACCTGTATAACGGCACCGTCGAGGCGTCTTTCAGGGTTGCACCTACCACCAATCGACGTCAGCATTTCTTATGTAGCTAAGCCGGTCGGCAACGAAAGACGGCTGGGCACACCAACGAACTAGGGATCGTCATGAACCGCACCGCTAGGCGTGCCGCGCAAGCGCAGGCGCGAAGGAAAACTATTGACCGCATCACGGCTGTGCACGAGGCAGGCCACGCGGTCGCCCGACTGCTTGCCGCCGAGGACATGGGATACCTTTTCGAGATGGGGGTCGATAGCATCCAGATCGGAACTGGGCCCAGTTGGCGCAGCGCAGACGGTAGGATTGTGCTGAACTCGGCGGCGATCTGCTACGGGCCAGCGGTATCCAAGGTACTGGCAGTTGCCTACACGCAGGCCTATCCGGGCAGCGGGTCGATTTCTGCGGATGAATTCAACGCCCGGCTATTGACCCTTGGCACGGCCGAGCAGCGAGCCATTTCAGGACAAGCGAAGATGATCGTCACCGCCATGGGGGCGGCTGCCGAGGCCCGACTGACCGGGGCGACATGGGAGGAGGTGTTCCTAAGCGACCCCTGCATCGGCGATCGAACGGATTTCAGACGAGATGCCCGACTTGCTGGCTTTGGCGATGACGACTTGGCTGTTGCGGTAGCCAGGGTCAGATCCACTGTGATCAAACTCATTGCCGTGCCGGAGGTCTGGAGTGCCATTGGAGCAGTCGCCTCTGCCATGAAGGGGGACCTTTCGGGCAGGCAGGTCGCCCTGCTGGCCGCGCCCCACATCAGGGGAATGCGGTTGAGTAATGTCGCCGTGAGTGCACATCCCCGACGCCAATGAAGAAAGCGTCCGAAGCCTTCTTTCATCCCTTGCTTAGCCGGCAGTGCGCGGCAGAGGCATCGATTCTTGCTTCCAGCGAACGCAAGCTATTGCGGAAACTGGAGCTCGAAAATGTCGGCAGAACCGTTCTCCGTAAGTCACAATCTTTTCAAGGTGGGCCGCAAGGGTTTCGCCGTCCTCGAAAGCATGATTTTCCCATTTCCGCTCGACCACGAAGGCCCGAACCACAGGGCGGCTCGCCTGACGATCCGGACAGCCGATGCCCAGTACGCGGTCTACGCGGCGAACATGAATCTGCGGGCCGCGCGCGAATTGGCCAGCCTGTTGCCGCTTCCGCGGGGTGACCTTAACGGGTTGAAGCTCACCGCCGGCCACGATGGCATGCGCAGCTGGGGCGACCCCTTCGTTGTGGCAGGCGAGGTGCCTTCGCGGGATTGGGTTCTGCAGGTTGACGACCCGGGCGACGCAGCAGTTCAGGTCGGTGACATTTTCACGCCGGATGGGCTTGACCGCCTGACGCCATCGAAGCATCCCCACGCCCAAATCGAAGACCATGTCGCGCGGGAATTCTATCGTCTGCGAGCCGCCGAGAGAGAAGCCAAATTCACACTCTGAGGCACAGCGTCAACGCTTCGCCCCAGTCGGACGTTTCGCCCTCGGTGTGACAACGACCAAGTCGTCCAGGCCCTCATCATATTCGTAGGCAACGCCGTCGAGCTTAATCCCACCTTCGTCTGGCGGGAGAGGGGGCGCTCCGTTGGCGTGGGCTTCGCACGCAACGTAAAGCCAGTGCTTGTCTCGGAGGCTGGCCGGCTCGCCGCAGGTCTCGCAGTATCGATAGGAGCGCGAGTCGGCGAGGAACTCCGCCTTGTCTAGCGCAAGGTGGACCAAGTTCGCCACAGGGCCCTCGGGCATTGCGTCAACCCTCAGGCTTCCATACTTCTCGTAGACCCTTTCGAGGCGCAGGCGCGTTCCTGACGGCAGGGCGACGGCCACTTCGCCGAAATACTTGTCCAGGACCTTTTCCCATCCCGGTCCGCACTCGAAATCCATCCGGATCGGAATTAGGTCAGGGTACTTCGTCTTCAAGTTCGAGAAGTCGGTCATCTGGAGGCCCTTCACCGTTCGCCAAGCCGTCAGCTTGCAGCGATAGCAAGCTGGAGGTGAAGGTTTCGTTCATCTCAGCGGGCGAGGCCGGCCGACCGGGCAGACAGCATCCCGCTCTTCAATGCGGCTTTCGAAAACAGCTCATATGTGAGGCGAAAAGCGACCCCGGCACCAAAAGCAGCCAGGATATGAGGTGGATGGACGGCCGCCCCCGATTTGAGAAGCTAAGCTGTCAGTGGATTCACGTATCGGATGACTATCGATATCAGAGTGGAATGCCCGGCAGCGACGTCTGAGTTTCTCCGGCCGAGTTCCCTGATGTCGCACCAGCCACGACTCAAATTGATCCAGGAAAGGGAGCGAAAAAAGGATGGCATTCAACATCGATTCTGTCGTTGCGCCAGTCGGGTTCCGGTGGACGGGAACTGCGCCATCGAGCCGTGTTCACTACCAACATGAGGACACCTGTCCAGGCCGTTTTCCAGCATAGCCAATCGGAACTGAAAAAATGAAAATTTGGCTCATCTCGGATTTGCACCTCGAAGTCGCTGACCTGCGGGAGCCGCTAGTCATTCCTGAGGCCGACGTCTGCATTGTCGCCGGAGACCTCTGCCGCGCGCCAGCCGATGGGATGCGCTGGCTGGCAAAGCACGTCGCCCACGCAATGACTTGCATCTACGTCGCTGGAAACCACGAATTTTATAAAGGCGATCTTTTCCCAGTAGAAAGCCCATCGATCGCCTCTCGAACGCGAAGAGGCCTCCTCCGTTATGCGTCCTGGCCTTGCCTGAGGGGATGTGGAGGACCTCGTACTGGTCGCCGTCCTGGGCCCCGCGGAAGATTTCCAGGAGCCGACCGAGCACGACCTCGCATACTTGCGAGCAAAGATCTGAACAGCACTGTGAATTTCCGAGGATCAGGAAGGGATGGGACTCGCACCTATCTATTATCTCGCTACGATTGAAATCGAAGCATAAGATTCGGAACGGTCCAATGGGTTCTTCTACGGTAGCATCGCTCGGTTACATTGCAGATCAGGAGACGAAGGTCGACTTGCTTCGTAACGAGGCAATTTCCAAGGTCATCGTGGATCTGATCTGCAGATCTAAGACTTCAGTGACCGTAGGCGTCCATGGTGACTGGGGCGCAGGCAAGTCGAGCGTTCTTCATATGTTGGAGCACGCGTTCGGAGAAGGCTCCGCGAAGGACAGCGGCAGCCTGTGCATCCGTTTCAACGGATGGGAATTCCAAGGCTTCGAGGATGCCAAGATCGCCCTGATCGAAGGTATCGTCACGCAGCTCGTCGAGAACAGGACGCTTGGAAACGAGGCCAAGGCCCTTCTGAAGCGGATCCTCAAGAGCATCGACCTTCTGAAGGTGGCGAAGCGCGCCGGAGGCGTGGCGATGGATCTCGCCATGGGAGTACCGCTCATGACGATGATGGCGATGGCGGAGTCGTTCGCCACGAATCCTGGCACCGTCGCCACTGCGGAGAACGCGCGGACGGCCCTATCCGAGGTAAGGGGCGTACTCAGGGACTCACCCGGCCAGGCATCCGTGCCTAAGGAACTTTGGGATTTCAAGGAAGCCTTCGGTCAACTCCTGAAGGAGACAGGGGTCAAGCGTCTCGTCGTCCTCGTCGACGATTTGGACCGTTGCCTTCCAGAAACAGCGATCCAGACCCTCGAGGCCATCCGTCTGTTCGTATCGCTTCCGAACACCGCGTTCGTCATCGGTGCGGACGAGGCGATGATCGAATATGCGGTGAAGGACCACTTCAAGGACCTTCCTGAAGACAAGATCAGGGGTGGATATCCAAGGGCTTACCTGGAGAAGCTGATCCAGGTTCCTTTCAGGATACCGTCCTTGGGCGAGGCCGAAACCCGTATTTACGTAACTATGCTGCTGATCGGGACGGCCGTTGGTGAGGACCATGCCTCGTTCAGGAAACTTCTCGTACGCGCACGTGAATTGCTGGCGCAGCCGTGGGAGCGGAAGGCCCTAAGCGACGACGACCTGACGGCGGCGTTCGTCGCTGTCCCGGATGGTGTCGCCCGTCTTGCGGCTACCGCAGACACCATCAGCCCGGTGTTGGCACAGGGAACCCAAGGCAATCCAAGGCAGATCAAGAGGTTCATCAACGCGCTCAACCTCCGCCTGGCTATCGCAGAAGCCCGAGGCTTCGGGGATGCGATCGATGCCGCAGTGCTGGCGAAGTTCATGTTGGCGGAGATGTACCTGCCGGACTCTATGTTCAAGCACATGGCTACCACCGCCGCATCCTCGGAGGACGGCCTATGTGGGGATGTCGCGACGCTTGAAGCTCTCGTTCGAGCGTCCGCGCCGGGACAGGCGGACGAAGACGAGGCGAAGTCGGAAGCCTTGTCCACGGATGGTCTCGAACTGGCTGCGGAATGGGCGACCCAGCCCGAGGTGGTCCGCTGGGCTCGCGTCGAGCCGCGGATCGGGAAGATTTCCCTGAAACCCTACCTGTTCGTCGTCAACGACAGGCAGAACTTCGTCGAAGGCTCAAAGCCGATGTCCGCGAAGCTGAGAGCGCTCGTCCAGAAGCTCCTCGGAGGCGAGTTCGCGGTTGCATCTGCACGTCCGGATATCCAACAACTCGACGGTGCCGAAGTCGAGCAGGTCTTCAGCCAGTTCAAGTCGATGCTCCTCATGGAGAAGTCGTTGAGCACTCAGCCCGCTTCCGTAAATGCGCTGTCGGGGATCGTCGCGGCCCATCCGGCTTACCAGGGACGATACGTGGAAGTGCTGGAACAACTGCCTCCTGGCAGCCTCGGGTCGTGGGCGAGTTCCAAGTTCACCAGCACTTTCACGTCGAGCACTGCAGTAACGCGATTCGAGCAACTGAAAGCCAGGTGGTCGAAAGAGGGAGGGGCTCCGCTGAGGAAAGCCGTCGAAGTGATGGCAAAAGCGAAGGGCGGCTGACATGGGGACGTCAACACCATTCCGCGGTAACAAGAACGGGAATCCTCTGCTCCCTAGCTGGCTGGACGACGCACCGCCGGGCGGGCCCCCAATACCACCTGGGCCTCTTCCCGAAGACGCCCCAGCCCAGCCGCCCTCGGATGATGGAAATCCGCCTCCAGGTGATGACCAACGCCGGGATCCGGCGGATCGGAAGCCTGCACAGTCCGCAGAGGAGCAAGACCCGAAGACCTACTTCAGGCCCGGGCGAACGCTTATGAACAAGCGTCTGCGATCGAGCGATGGCGGCGACAGGAAGAAGGGCTTAGACAGACTTTCCAGGTCGATCGGATCGTTTGTCCGACAGGGATCGGGCGGTGCAGGAAATGCCTCACGGCGGCTGTCATCAGCGAGCGGCGGAGCCGTCGCACGCTTCGGTGACATCCTCTTCGAAGCGGCGAACGAAGGCATTCGCGAAACCGTCCGACGACTGAACCTCGAAGCGCTCGCAAGCCGATCCCTCGCAGAGATCTACGCGTCCCTCGTCGACTTCATCTGCGGAGACGGCGGCGACCTCGAAGACGCCATGAACCGCGATGCCTACATGCATGCGCTCGAGGAAATCATTGCCGTGCCGGAAATCGACCTCGAGAAGCCATCGGTGGACACTATCAATCTCCTGATCGAACGCTTCATCGCCGGAACCATCGACAACCGGATCAAGAACGGCATCGCATCGGGCATCGTATTGCTGCCCAAGGACATTGAACAGGTAAAGTTGGCGCAGGCGGATGTCAGGCAGTTCGTTGGTGGCGCGGTGAAAGAGGCCATGGCAAGGACTGGCAAGTTGTTCGCGCGCAGCGCCATACGCGAGACGATAGACCGCGTATACGAATGGGCGATGGCCGTCCTCGGGACATATGGCGACGATGCAGCCGGAGAACCCGCATGACTAGATACGTAATCTCCGGCGTGCTCGGACACGAAGACCGGTACCGCCTGAAAGCTGAAGTGGACGAGGTTGTCACTCGCTTCGATCTACTGAATACAGGTGGACATCTCGCATTCGGCGTTGATCGAACGCTCATGCGAATGGCGGCGATGAGTCTTTCCCCGACTGCGATCGGCGTTGATCTGATCACCCTGGCCGCGCTAGTCCATACAGCCGACACGAGGGTCAGCAGGTTTCAAACTGCCCAGGATGGGTGGACACGGGAGCTTTCCGTTGTTGTCCCGGTCAGCGATCCTGATCGTTGGAACGCGGCGGTCCCGACTCTCGACCGGATGCTCAGGTTCCTGACTGGCGATCTATGGAAAGTTCGCTTTAGGGCGTTGGCCGGAAAGAGGCCCGGCGCCAGTCGCGTGCCGCGGGTTATCCGGCGGGAGGACTTCGACGGCGTATCACTGTTCTCGGGCGGTCTCGACAGCCTCATCGGTGCGATCGACGAACTCAAGGGCGGTAGACGGCCACTATTCGTCAGCCATGGCGGAGAGGGTGGTGTTAGCGGCCCTCAGCGTCGGCTTTTCAGGACGTTGGACAGCCTAGGCATTTCCAAGAAGCCATTAGCACGTGTGCGGCTAGGGATGGTGATCCCACACCACGTTTTCGAAGGGATCGCAGGGGAGAATTCGACCCGGGGGCGCTCTTTCCTGTTCATCGCGCTAGGAATATTCGCCGGAACCGCTCTGAGGAAGTCGTTCACACTGCGTGTGCCCGAGAACGGATTGATCTCGCTCAACGTCCCGCTAGACGAGACCCGGCTCGGGAGCAACAGCACAAGGACCACTCATCCGTTCTACATCCACCGATGGAACGAGTTGCTCGACAAGATCGGGATCGATGCGACGATCGAGAATCCTTACTGGAATCGCACCAAGGGGCAGATGGTCGCCGAATGTGTCGATGCCGATGCACTACAGAAGCTCGCGCCGATGTCTGTCTCCTGCGCCCATCCTTCGACGAAGCGTTGGTCGGCGGGAAGCGAGTCGCACTGCGGCTACTGCCTTCCTTGCATCATAAGGAGATCGTCGTTGCTGAAGGCACCATGGACGCCGAAAGACGAGACCGGCTACGCCGTTCCGGACCTCACCGCCGAAATTATGGATACCAACAAGGCCAAGGGACGGCAGATCCGTGGATTCCAGTTCACCATCGCCCGGTTGGCTAAGAATCCCGAACTCGCGAAGCTTTGGATTTACAAACCCGGCTCCCTCGCAGAAGACGCGGCCAAGGTTCCCGAACTGGTTAGGGTTTACGAAGACGGCATGGCAGAGGTGGCGGAACTTCTGAAGCGCGTCAGAGCCGCTCCACTGGACCAACGAAGTGAATGAACCGCTCGTAGACTTCCATTGCCATCTCGATCTCTTTCCGGACCTTAAGCAGATCGTCCGTGAGTGCGAGGCGCGAAGGGTGTACACGCTTGCGGTGACCACTACGCCGCGGGCGTGGGCCAGGAACCGTGACGCTGCTGCAGCCACCAAGCACGTGCGCGCGGCTTTGGGCATCCACCCGCAGCTCGTCACGACTCACGGCAATGAGATCGAGCTCTGGGAGAAGCTTCTGCCAGAAACGCGTTATGTCGGGGAGGTGGGCCTGGACGCGGGTCCGGCGCATTTCAAATCGCTCCCCCTACAGCGAGAAGTGTTCCGTCGGGTTCTGGAAGCCTGCGCAACGCTGGGCGACCGTATCTTGTCGGTTCACAGCGTGAGGGCTGCGACGCCGGTCCTCGACATGATCGAGGCGCATCTGCCGCCAGGACGCTCGAAGGTCGTGCTTCACTGGTTCTCGGGAAGCAAGGCGGAGGCCCGGCGCGCCGTCGAAATGGGTTGCTGGTTCTCGGTGAACGTGCCGATGCTGAGCAATGAACGGATCGCTTCGATCATAACGTCGGTGATTCCTCTCGACCGGATCCTCACCGAGACAGACGGACCTTTTGCAGAAGGACTGTCGGGACCCGCACGCCCAAAAGACGTTCGGATGGCGTTGGATCTCTGCGCACCTGCGCTTGGCATAGAGCGCGCGGAAGTCGCGAGCCACGTCCTGCGGAATATGAGGGGCCTATTGACAGTGTGATGTTTGAGTCTCCGTTCTCGATGGAGAAGACCCGGTGGCGTCGGAATTTGGACCCTTAACGAATGACAGCCTTTATTTAACCGCTGCAGCCAAGGACCGGACAGCCAGGTAACGGTCCCAACGCGCGGGTCGAAAGTCGGCCTGCTTACTCGCACTGAAGGCCCGAACGATGCGACGTTCGGGCCTTCTTTTGCTATTTCATATCAGGGTGAGCAGACTTTGTGTGTCGAATGAGCGATCTACCTTGACGTTGAGCGAGATTCAGTGACGCGTCAGGGTCGCTTGCGCTCAGTCTCAGCTGCACCCGCTCGTCGAGCCACACGTGTCGCACTTCTCGCAGGTGCCGTTCCGCACCATGGTGAAGTTGTGGCACTCGGAGCATTCGTTGCCGGTGTAGCCCTGGAGCAGCGACTGCTGGCGCCTTGTCGCGGCGAGCTTCTTCGCTTCGGCCGCCTCGTTGGCGGCGGCGTCGGTGAATAAAGCTTCGGCGCCGCCGGCGGCCTCGGCTTCTTCTTCCACCATATCCTCGGCCAGTTCCCGGGCGCGCTCCTCATAGTCGCGCTTGTAGGCGAGCGCCTCGTCGCTGGCCGGCTTCAGCGCCAGCACGTTGGAGCCGGCGAAGGCGGTGGGCGCCGCGCGGGCAGGGGTCGTCGCCGGGGCTGAGCCGCCGAAGCCCTTGGGCTCTGAGCCGATGCCAGACACCAGCTTCACCGGCGAGGCGCCGCGATAGAGGCCCTTGGAGAAGGGCGTCGCCTTGCCTTCGGTGATGCCGCGGCCAAGCGCGGTCTTGTCGAAGTCCGACTGGTCGACATGGGCGAGGTCGTGGCGGCCGAGATAGGAGACGGCGAGCTCGCGGAACACATAGTCGAGGATCGACGTCGCGTTCTTGATCGCGTCATTGCCCTGCACCATGCCGGCCGGCTCGAACTTGGTGAAGGTGAAGGCCTCGACATATTCGTCGAGCGGCACGCCATATTGCAGGCCGAGCGAGATCGCGATGGCGAAGTTGTTCATCATCGCGCGGAAGGCGGCGCCTTCCTTGTGCATGTCGATGAAGATCTCGCCCAGGCGGCCGTCGTCGAATTCGCCAGTCCTGAGATACACCTTGTGGCCGCCGACGACGGCCTTCTGGGTGTAGCCCTTGCGGCGGTTCGGCAGTTTTTCGCGGTCGCGGTAGAGGCGCTCGATGACGCGCTCGACGATCTTTTCCGTCACCTGCACGGCGCGCTGCGCGGCGGGCGCGGCGATCAGTTGCTCTACCGCCTCGTCCTCGTCCTCCTCGCCATCGGCGAGCAGCGAGGCATTGAGCGGCTGCGAGAGCTTCGAGCCGTCGCGATAAAGCGCGTTCGCCTTCAGCGCCAGCTTCCACGACAGCATATAGGCGTTCTTGGCGTCCTCGACCGTCGCCTCGTTCGGCATGTTGATGGTCTTGGAAATGGCGCCGGAGATGAAGGGCTGCGCGGCCGCCATCATCAGGATGTGGCTGTTGATCGAGAGCGAGCGCTTGCCGATCTTGCCGCAGGGGCTCGCGCAATCGAACACCGGCAGATGCTCGGCCTTGAGGAAGGGCGCGCCTTCCAAAGTCATGGCACCGCAGACATGGATGTTGGCGGCGTCGATGTCCTTCTTCGAGAAGCCGAGAGCCGGCAGCATTTCGAAGGAGATGTCGCCGAGCTGCTCGTCGGTGAAGCCGAGCGTCTCCTTCACCCAGTCGGCGCCGAGCGTCCACTGGTTGAACACGAACTTGATGTCGAAGGCCGACTTCAGCGCCGCATTCAGCGCCGCGATCTTCTCGTCGCTGAAGCCCTTGGCCTTGAGCGAGGACGGGTTGATGCCGGGCGCCTGGTTGAGGTTGCCGTGGCCGACCGCGTAGGCCTCGATCTCGGCGATCTGGCTTTCGGAGTAGCCCAGCGTGCGCAGCGCTTCCGGCACGGCGCGGTTGATGATCTTGAAATAGCCGCCGCCGGCGAGCTTCTTGAATTTCACCAGTGCGAAGTCGGGCTCGATGCCGGTGGTGTCGCAATCCATGACGAGACCGATCGTGCCGGTCGGCGCGATGACAGTCGCCTGCGCGTTGCGGTAGCCATGCTCCTCGCCGAGCTCGATGGCGCGGTCCCAGGCGGCGCGGGCATGCTCGGCCAAAGCCTGCTGCTTAAGGTCGGAGGCGACCAGCGGCACCGGGTTGACGGCGAGCTTCTCGTAGCCGTCCCTGTCGCCATAGGCGGCGCGGCGGTGGTTGCGCATGACGCGCAGCATGTTCTGGGCGTTGCGGTCATAGTCCGGGAAGGCGCCGAGCTCGGAAGCCATCTCGGCCGAGGTCGAGTAGGCTACGCCGGTCATGATGGCGGTGAGCGCCGCACAGATGGCGCGGCCCTCGTCGGAGTCGTAAGGGATGCCCGAGGTCATCAGCAGGCCGCCGATATTGGCGTAGCCGAGGCCGAGCGTGCGGTAGTCGTAGGAGAGCTTGGCGATCTCCTTGGACGGGAACTGCGCCATCATCACCGAGACTTCGAGCACGACGGTCCACAGCCGAACGGTGTGCTCGTAGGCCGCGATGTCGATCGTGCCGTCCTCGTTGCGGTAGGGCAGGAGATTGATCGAGGCGAGGTTGCAGGCCGTGTCGTCGAGGAACATGTATTCCGAGCACGGGTTGGAGGCCCGGATCGCACCGGCGGAAGCGCAGGTGTGCCAGTCGTTCATCGTCGTGTTGAAGTGCAGGCCCGGATCGGCGGAAGCCCAGGCGGCGTAGCCGATCTTTTCCCACAGATCCCGCGCCTTCAGCGTCTTCAGCACCTTGCCGTCCTTGCGGGCGGTAAGCTGCCAGTCGCCATCGGCCTCGACGGCGCGCAGGAAGTTGTCCTTCAGCGACACCGAGTTGTTGGAGTTCTGGCCGGAGACGGTGAGATAGGCGTCCGAATCCCAGTCGGTGTCGTAGGTCTTGAACGACATCGAGGTGTAGCCTTGCTTGGCGAACTGGATGACGCGGTAGATGTAGTTCTCCGGCACCGCGTCCTTCTTGGCCGCCTTGATCTCGCGCTTCAGCGCGGTGTTCAAAGCCGGATCGAAGCAGTCGTCACCATGGCCTTCGCAATTGACGCAGGCCTTCATGATGGCTTCGAGATGCTTCTTGACGATCTTGGAGCCGGTCACCAGCGAGGCGACCTTCTGCTCTTCATTGACCTTCCAGTCGATGAAGTCCTCGATATCCGGGTGGTCGGCGTCGACGATGACCATTTTTGCCGCGCGGCGCGTCGTGCCGCCCGACTTGATGGCGCCCGCCGCGCGGTCGCCGATCTTGAGGAAGCTCATCAGGCCGGACGAGCGGCCGCCGCCGGACAGTTTTTCGCCTTCGCCGCGCAACATCGAGAAGTTCGAGCCGGTGCCGGAGCCGTATTTGAACAGGCGCGCCTCGCGCACCCACAAATCCATGATGCCGCCCTCGTTGACGAGATCGTCCTGCACGCCCTGGATGAAGCAGGCATGCGGCTGCGGATGCTCGTAGGAGGACTTCGACTTGGTCAGCTTGCCGGTGAAGGGGTCGACATAGAAGTGGCCCTGGCTGGGGCCGTCGATGCCGTAGGCCCAGTGCAGGCCGGTGTTGAACCACTGCGGCGAGTTCGGCGCGACGCGCTGGGTGGCCAGCATATAGGCGAGCTCGTCGCGGAAGGCGCGCGCGTCGTCCTCGGATTTGAAGTAGCCGCCCTTGTAACCCCAATAGGTCCAGGTGCCGGCGAGGCGATCGAAGACCTGGCGGGCGTCGGTTTCCGAACCATAGCGCTCGGCCTCGGGCAGCTTGGCGAGCTCAGCCTCGTCGGCAACCGAACGCCACAGGAAGGAGGGAACGTCGTTCTCCTCGACCTTCTTCAGGCGCGCCGGCACGCCGGCCTTGCGGAAATATTTCTGTGCCAGGATGTCGGCCGCGACCTGGCTGAACTGCGCCGGCACATCGATGTTATCGAGGCGGAACACCACCGAGCCGTCGGGATTCTTGATCTCCGACAAAGCCTTGCGGAATTCGATCTCCGCATAGGCAGACTGTTCTGGCTTGGTGAAGCGACGCTCGATGCGCATTGGTCCGGTCCCTTTGTATCTATATATAGCGCTTTTCCCTGGGGATTTCTGCCCCACCAGGCGAAAAGCACAGTCCGCCGTTTGCCGGCATTGCGAGCAGCGCCGGCACTCTCCTCGTCGCAAGTGCCGGCACGCAGACAGCAAGACGCTTTCCCAAGCATCTGCCCGGGCTGCAGGCCGACCCTCGCGGGTCCCTAAACTGAAACTTTTGTCGATTCCCTCCGTAGAGGGAGGTTCACACTATCTAGCGTCGAGCCTGCCTGCAAACACTAAATATAGTGTTAACAGATCATTTTTTCCAGACCGACAATTCTCCCTTTCGTCCACCCAAGCCCTAAAGATCCCCACGTCTCCGCCGGCCTCGTGAACAGGCGGAAATCCGGGCAAAACGCACAAAATCCGGGAAAAAAGACCGGGCTCGAAACTCTCCGGTCGCGCCCGCAACAGGAGCGCATGGCCTATAAAAAGCGACTCGTTCCGACCCGTCAAGGATTCGTTTTTGTAGCTTTTGTGACCCCAACATCTTGTGTGTCACACATGTGGATAACGGGGACATAGGAAGCTTGGGTTCGCAGGCACTTGACGCGGTTTATCAATCTGCCGCGAAGCCGTGTCGGGCCGTCGGCTTTTCATTTTAGCTGGCTTGCACTATCTGTTGCGTTCGCGCGGGGGCGCGCCTTGTCAACACCAAAAGCATCCGCTACGCCCCGCTCATGACAGTTACCGTACGTTTTGCCCCATCGCCGACCGGCCGCATCCATATCGGCAATGCGCGCACCGCGCTGTTCAACTGGCTTTTCGCCATGAACAACAAGGGCCGTTTCATCCAGCGCTTCGACGACACCGACATTGCCCGCTCGAAGCAGGAATATGCCGATTCCATCCTGTACGACCTGCATTGGCTGGGCATCTTCCCGGATGTCACCGAATACCAGTCGCGCCGCTTCGAGATTTATGACGCCGCGGTCGAGCGGCTGAAGGCGGCGCGGGTGCTCTATGCCTGCTACGAAACGCCTGAAGAACTCGATCTGCGCCGCAAGGTGCGTCGCACGCGCGGCCTGCCGCCGGTCTATGGCCGCGAGGCACTGACGCTGACGCCGGAGCAGGTGGCCGAATACCAGTCGGATGGCCGCCGGCCGCATTGGCGTTTCCTGCTGCCCAACTTCACCGGCGATCCGCTGCAGCCCGAACGGACCGAAGTGCATTGGAACGACCTGGTGCGCGGCGAGGAGACCGTCGACCTCGCTTCGCTGTCGGATCCAGTGCTGGTGCGCGAGGACGGCACCTATCTCTACACGCTGCCTTCGGTGGTCGACGACATCGATATGGGCGTCAGCCACGTCATTCGCGGCGACGACCACGTCACCAACACCGGCGTGCAGATCGCCATCTTCAGGGCGCTCGGCGCCGAGCCGCCGGTCTTCGGCCACCACAATCTGCTCACTACCGTGTCGGGCGAGGGGCTCTCGAAGCGCACCGGCGCGCTGTCGATCGAAAGCCTGCGCGACGACGGCATCGAGCCGATGGCGGTCGGTTCGCTGGCGGTGCTTGTCGGCACGTCGGAAAACGTCACCGCCGCGCACGATCTCAACGAGCTTGCCGGCCATTTCGACCCGGCTGCGACGTCCAAGTCCGCCTCCAAATTCGACCCGGACGAGCTCTTCGTGCTCAACCGCACGCTGATCCATCATATGCCGTTCGAGGAAGCGCGCGACCGGCTCATAGTGCTGGGCATTTCCGGCGACAAAGCCGAGCCGTTCTGGATGGCCGTGCGCGGCAATCTCGACCGCCTGTCGGACGCGGTCGCCTGGTGGCGAATCCTGAGTGAGGGCCCGCAGGAACCGGCCGAGTTTTCCGGCGAGGACCGCGATTTCCTCAATCAGGCGTTCGAGCTTTTGCCGGAGGAACCGTGGAACGGTACGGTGTGGAAGGACTGGACCGGCAAGATCAGGGAAGCAACCGGGCGCAAGGGCAAGCCGCTGTTCATGCCGCTGAGGCTTGCCCTTACCGGGCGGACGTCGGGGCCGGAGCTTTCAGATCTATTGCCGCTGATGGGTCGGGAAGGAACGCTGGCCCGACGACCCTGACCTTGCGCTGATCCGGCGGCAGCGCCGAGACCGGCGACACCGGCACCTTGGTGGTCAGCCGCTTGATCGCTTCTTGGTCGAGCCCGCCCTCGGCATTGGCGAGCGTTTCCGGATCGGCGCCGGGATCCGGCTTGGACGCTGGCATGGGAATGAAGGGCGCTGCCTCGCCGTCGGGCTGCGACAGTTCGGGATTGGGCGGGTTGCCGCCGATGATCGTGAAGTTGCCGGCCTGCGCGTTGCAGCCGCAGGTCGGCGGCCGTGAATAATTGGCCTGCTTATAGAGATAGGCGGTCGCCAGCTCGCTGTAGGGTTGACCGGTTGCCGACGAGGTCATCGAGCCAGAGTCGTCGTCCATTCCACGCGAATAGAAGACCTGCATCTCGGTGCCCGGGCAGCTCGATTCGCAGTTTTTCTGGTCGCGCTCGAAGTCACCGGCGGATGCCGCGTTGGACATCGGGAAGAAATAGCCGTCGCAGGTGCGCACGCACATGGTGTGGAACTCGCCGGCCGGCCGGGGCAGGTCCATGCCGTCCGGCGGGTCGATGACGCGGCGGATGTTGCGCACGCTCGGATCATCGGGCGGCACCTCCGAGTCCGGCATATCGGGGCCATCGGGCGTTTCGAGCTGCTGGTCCTGGCGGCCGAAAAGCTGCTCGAACAGATTGCCGCCGCCATTGTCGCGGGCCGCCTCCCGAAGCGGGGCGTGGCGCGGCGCGATCTCGTCGTCGCGGCAGCCATTGGCGTCGAGCGCCGCCAGAATGCGGCTGCGGTCGCGCCGCGTGCCGCCGGCGGCGAGCCGCTCGCGCTTGGCTTGCAACGTGTCGAGATTGGCGTTCATGCGTTGGATCGAGGCATTGATCGCCGCGCATTGGCTGACATTGCGCGAAAACAGCGTGAAGCCGCAATTGGCGTCGCTCGCGCGGCTGCGGACCTTCGCAAGCTGCTCGCGCTGTCGCTGGATGGCATCATCATATTTGCGTACGATGACCGGCCCTCCGCCGCCACCGCGTGTCGCGGCGAGTTCGGCTTCAAGCTGCCTGCAGGCGCGCGAGGCCGCCTCGGACCCGGTCACGGCGACGACCGAGCCTGCAATCGCTGCAAGCAGCGCCATCAGCTGGGTCAGCTTCAACCCCGCGCCTTTCATCCGAAACCCCAAATCGCCTGTTCGACCCGAAGCTACGCTGCCGTGGTTAATCGACTATGCCAGAGTCGGACCCACCGGACCCAGGAACAATTCGGCGCGAAGCGTTTTCAACCGGAAACACAACCTTCCGTCGCCGGCCGCAAGACGCCGAGGGCCCAAAAAAGACGCTTTCGCGCGGGACCAATTGCGCGAACTCGGCTTGCAAGAAAGGGGCGGTGCATGATCCCGGTTACCCGTCGGACCGCGCTGCGGCTCGGCCTTCTGTTCCTGGCGGTGCCGCACGCGATGGCCAGGAAAGCCACGCCTGAGGCGATGGCGAAGATCGCCACGCCTGAATGGACCTTCAGGCTGGTCGATGCCGCGCGCAGGCAGATCGGCGTCACCACGCTCTATGATCCGACTTACACCCGCATCCCCTATCCCGGCGGCGATGTCGCCCAGGACCGGGGCGTGTGCACGGATGTCGTGATCCGCGCCTATCGCCGCGCCTTCCGGCTCGACCTGCAAAAGCTGGTGCATGAGGACATGGTGGCCGATTTCTCCGCCTATCCCAAGGCCTGGGGCTTGAAATCGACCGATCCGAACATCGACCACCGCAGGGTGCCCAATCTCGCCGTGTTCTTCGAACGGCGGGGGGGCTTCGCTGGCCGTCAGCGACGATCCTGCCGACTATCAGCCGGGCGATCTCGTCACCCAGATGCTGCCCGGCAACCTGACGCATATCGCCATCGTCTCCACCAACCGCTCGACCGAGGCACCGGAACGGCCACTGGTCATCCACAATATCGGCCGGGGCGCCCGCGAGGAGGACACGCTATTTGTCTTCAGGCGGACGGGGCATTTCCGCTTCGCGCCTGCCTAGGGAGGCCTCAACACACCCTAACCCAGATCGACCAGCGCCTGCGCCTTGTGCGCCGCCTCGACCACGGCGAGCGCGGTCATGTTGACGACGCCGCGCGAGGTCACCGACGGCGTCAATATATGCGCGGGCTTGTCCGTGCCGAGCAGGATCGGCCCGACATGCAGCGCGTCCATCATAGCGCGCAGCGCCGTCAGCGTGATGTTGGCCGAATCGAGATTCGGGAAGACCAGCAGATTGGCTTCGCCCTTCAGCCTGGAATGCGGATAGACGCGCTGGCGCAGATGCTCCGACAGCGCCGTATCGGCATGCATCTCGCCGTCGCACTGCAAGCCGGGCGCGATGCGGCCGAGGATGTCCGCCGCGCGGCGCATCTTGAGCGCGCTCGGCGAATCGCGGGAGCCGAAATCCGAATGCGACAGAAGCGCTGCCTTCGGCTCGATGCCGAAACGCTGGATCTCCTCCGCCGCCAGCACCGTCATTTCGGCGATCTCCTCCGCGGTCGGGTCGACCGAGACATGCGTGTCGGTGAGGAAGACGATGCCGCGCTGCGAGATCAGCATCGACAGCGTCGACAGGTCCCAGTCCTTGATGCCGGCGCGAGGCCCGATGATCAGCGAGACATTGCGCAGATGCCGTTCGAAGCGGCCTTCGAGGCCGCAGACCATCGCGTCCGCGTCGCCGCGCTTCAGTGCCAGGGCCGCGATCACCGTGTTGTCGGTGCGCACCATGGTGCGGGCGGCTTCCGTCGTCACGCCGCGCCGGCCGGCAAGTTCGATCAAGAGGTCGACATAATGACGGTATCGCGGATCGTCCTCCGGATTGATCAGGGCGAAATCGACGCCCGGACGGATGCGCAGACCGTAACGCTTCAGCCTGACCTCGACCACATGCGGGCGGCCGATCAGGGTCGGTTCTGCGATGCCTTCCTCCAGCACCACCTGCGCCGCGCGCAACACGCGCTCGTCCTCGCCGTCGGCATAGATGACACGCTTGGCGCTTGAAGCCTTGGCGGAGGAGAACACCGGCTTCATCACCAGGCCGGAGCGGAAGACGAAGCGGTTGAGCTTGTCGATATAGGCGGCGAAGTCGGCGATCGGTCGCGTCGCGACGCCGGTGTCGCAGGCAGCCTTGGCCACCGCCGGCGCGATGCGCAGGATGAGGCGCGGATCGAAGGGCGAGGGGATCAGGAAATCGGGGCCGAACATCGGCGTCTCGCCGGAATAAGCGCGCGCCGCGACATCCGACGGCTCCTCGCGCGCAAGGGCGGCGATGGCGCGGACCGCCGCCATCTTCATCTCCTCGTTGATGGCGCTGGCGCCGCAATCGAGCGCGCCGCGGAAGATGTAAGGAAAGCAGAGCACGTTGTTGACTTGATTGGGAAAATCCGAGCGCCCGGTGCAGATCATGGCGTCCGGCCGCGCGGCTCTTGCCGCTTCCGGCATGATCTCGGGGTTAGGGTTGGCCAAAGCCAGGATCAGCGGCTTCGGCGCCATATGCTGCAGCAACTCCGGCTTCAGCACGCCGGCGGCGGAAAGGCCGAGGAAGACGTCGGCGCCGGGAATGACGTCGGCCAGCGTGCGCGCCTCGGTATCCTTCACATACGGGTCTTTCCAGCGATCCATCTCCTCGACGCGACCCTTGTGGGCGACGCCGAAACGGTCGGTGACCCAGATGTTTTCGACCTTGGCGCCGAGCGAGACCAGAAGGTTGAGGCAGGCGAGCGCCGCGGCACCCGCGCCGGAAGTGACGATCTTGATGTCGGAGATTGCCTTGCCGGCCAGTTCCAGCCCGTTGAGCACCGCGGCTGCAACGATGATCGCGGTGCCGTGCTGGTCGTCGTGGAAGACCGGGATGCCCATGCGGGCTTTCAGCCGCTCCTCGACCTCGAAACACTCAGGCGCCTTGATGTCCTCGAGGTTGATGCCGCCGAAGGTCGGTTCGAGCGCCGCGACGGTCTCGACCATGCGGTCGATCTCGGGCGCGTCGATCTCGATGTCGAAGACGTCGATGCCTGCGAATTTCTTGAACAGCACCGCCTTGCCTTCCATCACCGGCTTGGAGGCGAGCGGACCGATATTGCCCAGCCCAAGCACGGCGGAGCCATTGGAAACGACGCCGACGAGGTTGGCGCGGGCGGTATAGTCGGCGGCGGTTGCCGGGTCGTCGCGGATTTCGAGGCAGGGCGCGGCGACGCCCGGCGAATAGGCAAGCGCCAGGTCCCGCTGGTTGCCGAGCGGCTTCGTCGCCTGGATTTCGAGCTTTCCCGGTGTCGGATGCTTGTGGAAGAAGAGGGCGGCCTCGTCGAGGTCCGACCGGGCCGTTTTCTTGTTCTCGCCGTCCATCCGGCCCTCCCTCTGTTCCTGATTTGGAGCCTTTTAGCATGTGCCGACGAGACTTCGCGACGGCAAATCGCGGACCCCGGCCTTCACAATGCCGGAGCGAAAATAATCAACCGATTCCAGACGGTTGGCTCGGAAGCCTCAGGCGTATTGGATTGGCGGTGGTCAAAACGCACTGACGTAGAGACCGCCGTCGACCGGGATGTTCTGGCCGGTGAGGTAGCCGGCATGGACAGAGCAGAGGAAGGCGCAGATCTGACCGAATTCCTCCGGCGTGCCGAGACGTTTTGCCGGCACGTCGGCGCTGATGCGGGCCTTGCGCGCGGCGGCCGCGGCCGGGTCTTCCTCGGTGCCGGCCTCATGCGGGCCGCGCAGCCGGTCGGTATCGAGCTTGCCGGGCAGCAGGCTGTTGATGGTGACGTTGCGGTCGATGACCGTGCGCGCCACGCCGGCCAGGAACGAGGTCAGACCGGCGCGCGCGCCGGACGACAGGTCGAGACCGGGGATTGGAACATAGACCGACAGCGAGGTGATATTGACGATGCGGCCGAAGCCACGCTTGGCCATGCCGCCGATCACCGCCTGGACGAGTTCGATCGGCGTGACCATGTTCTGCGTAACGCCCTCGAGGATCTTTGCGCGGTCGAGCTCGCGAAAATCGCGCAGCGGCGGGCCGCCATTGTTGTTGACCAGGATGTCGGGGTCCGGGCAGGCGGCGAGTATCGCTTTTTGCACCTCGGGCTTCGACACGTCGCCGGCAACTTCGATGACCTTGACGCCGAACCGGTCGCGGATGTCCTTGGCGGTCTTGGCCACCAGTTCGGCGTTGCGACCGTTGACGACGAGGTCGACGCCGGCTTCGGCAAGCGCCATCGCGCAGCCGCGCCCCAGTCCCTTGCTCGAGGCGCAGACGATGGCCTTCTTGCCGCGAATACCGAGATCCATGGTGATTTTCTCCTGGTGCTTTGGTCGCGCAAGCTAGCGCCTGGGCTGGACCAACCGCAACCGTCATACGGTTGTTGCATGAATCGGGGCATAGGCACGCGAAAGCAAAGGGTAAAATCGTGATGTCGGACCCAGAGCCCCGCACTTTCCGCGCCTTGTTCATTTCCGATGTGCATCTCGGCTCGAAAGCGGCCAAGGCCGATTTCCTGATCGACTTCCTGCGCTATCATGACGCCGAGATCATCTATCTGGTCGGCGATATCGTCGACGGCTGGCGGCTGCGGCGCAGCTGGCACTGGCCGCAGAGTCACAACGACGTGGTGCAGAAGCTGCTGCGCAAGGCGCGCAAGGGCGCTTCGATCACCTATATCGCCGGCAATCACGACGAATTCGCCCGCCAGTTCCAGGGCGTGCATTTCGGCGGCATCGTCGTTGCCGACCGTGCCATCCACGAGACCGCCGACGGCCGGCGCCTGCTGGTCATTCATGGCGACCAGTTCGACACGGTGGTGCACAATCAGCGCTGGCTCGCCTATCTCGGCGACTATGCCTATGACACGGCGATGGTGATCAACCGCGTCGTGACCAAGCTGCGCCACCTGCTCGGCCTGCCTTACTGGTCGTTCTCGTCCTGGGCCAAGGTCAAGGTCAAGAAGGCGGTGAACTTCATCGGCTCGTTCCAGACCGTGCTTTCGGAAGAAGCGCGGCGCTCGCATGTCGACGGTGTGATCTGCGGCCACATCCATCACGCCGCGATCGAAAGCTATGGCAACGTGCAATACATCAACACCGGCGACTGGGTGGAAAGCTGCACGGCGGTGGTCGAGCATTTCGATGGCCGCATGGAGATCCTGACCTGGGCGCATGTGCTTCCTGAAACCACGGCAGGCAGCGACGCGCTGGTGCCGGTCGACATCATCGACCTGAAGGGCAGGGCGGCTCAGGCGGCTTGAATGCAGCGGCCTGTTCCCGCTTCCGCTGCTTCCCTGGTCGCGCCGACACAGGGCGCGGGGCGCCCGCTCAGGGGCCTCGCTCGTCAACAGCTTTGCTCTTGATCGATTGATCTAGGCAGTTCCGCCGCGCTTTGCCTCATGTTAGGGATCGAGACACGTTGCATGGAGTTGAATGCAGCGAAATTGGATCGATTCATGCCGCTGCCGCCGCTATCGCCCGAACAGCTTGTCAAGCCCAGCCATTTCGAACTGCGCATGAGCCTGATCTTCGCGACCCTGTTCGTGTCGCAAGGCACGCATCTGCCTTACTTTCCGCTCTGGCTGCAGGCGAAAGGTTTTCATGCCGAGCAGATCGCGGTCATCCTGGCGGCGCCAATGTTCCTGCGTGTCGTGACGACGCCGATGCTGACCGCGTTCGCCGACCGCGCGAATGACCGCGCCAATGTCTATATCGCGTTAGTCGCCGGCTCGATGGTCGTCTCCGCCGGTTACTTCCTGCCGGCCACCTATGCGATCGTGCTTGCCGTGTCGCTTTTGCTGACGATCGTCTGGACGCCGCATTCGCCGATGGCCGATTCGCTGGCGCTGTCGGGCGTGCGCCGCTTCGGCTCGAACTACACGGCGATGCGCAAATGGGGTTCGATCTCCTACCTCGGCGCCAATGTCGTGGGCGGCTTCATCCTGGCGGCCACCGGTCCGCAGGCGGTTCCGGCCATCATCTTCATCGCGCTCGGCGCGGCCCTGGTCGCGGCAGTGGCGGCACCGCGCATGGGGCGACCGCGCAAGGCCTCGCCGCTTTCGGCGACCGAGATCCAGCATAAGGCGCCGAGCCTGTTCAACGCCTATTTCCTTTATTTCACGCTCGGTGTCGGCATCATCACCGCCAGTCACGCCTTCCTCTACGGCTTCGTCTCGATCTATTGGAAATCGATCGGCATCGGCGATTCCGTCGTTGGCCTGCTATGGGCTTGGGGCGTGGTCTCCGAAGTTTGCATGTTCCTGTTTTTCAACCGTATTTTTGCGTCCATCTCGGTCGTCAGGGTGATGGTGATCGCCGGTATCGGTTCGATCGTGCGCTGGATCGCCTTTCCGCTGGTCTGGCCGCTCGGCCTGGGCGTCGCCGGCTTCTTCGTTGTTCAGACGCTGCATTCGGTGTCGGTGGCGATGGTGTTGATCGGCCTGCAGAAGATGATCGGCGAGACAATCTCCGAAGAGCGCACGGGTGCTGCGCAAGGCATCGCCTATTTCTTCAACGGCTTCTTCATGGCGGCAGTGACGCTGGCTTCCGGCCCCCTTTATGAGCGGCTTGGCGTCGACGGTTTCCTGGCGATGATCCCGATCGCGATCATCGGCATGGTGCTGATAGGCCTCGCTTCCCGCTCAGCCCCAAAGCACCCGCTCAGGGGGTGAAACCAGCGATCCCCGGTAGACAAGGCCGGGCTCGCGGTCGCGCGCAAGCAGCAGCGGGCCGTCGAGGTCGACGAAGTCCGCGTCCTGCGCCAGGAGCACCGCCGGCGCCATGGCGAGCGAGGTGCCGACCATGCAACCCACCATGATGCCGAAGCCAAGGTCGCGCGCGCGGTCGCGCAGCTTCAACGCCTCCGTCAGGCCGCCGGATTTGTCGAGCTTGATGTTGACGGCGTCGTAGAGGCCGACCAGCGCATCGAGGTCTTTCGCCGCATGAACGCTTTCGTCGGCGCAGACCGGCACCGGATGCGCGATCCGGCGCAGGATGTCGTCCTTGCCCGCCGGCAGCGGCTGCTCGACCAGCGTGACGCCGTGTTGCGCGGCGAAAGCGAGGTTCGCCTCGACATTTTCGTCGGTCCAACCCTCATTGGCATCCAGGATGATGCGGCTTTCGGGAGCGGCTTCCGTCACCGCGCGGATTCTGGCCATGTCGTTGTCGCCGCCGATCTTGACCTTCAGCAAGGGCCGCGTGGCGTTGGCGCGCGCCTGCGCGGCTATGGCCTCCGGTGTGGCGAGCGACAGGGTGTAGGCGGTTTCCAGCGGCCTGGTCGGAACGGCCCCGATCGCCACCGCCACCGGCGTGCCGGTGAGCTTGGCTTCCAAGTCCCATAACGCGCAGTCGATGGCGTTTCGCGCGGCGCCCGCGGACATGGCCGCAAGCAGGGCGGTCCGATCGATGCCGGCGACGATCCGATCACACATGGCTTCGATGGCCGCGCGCACTTCCTCCATGGTTTCGCCATAGCGTTTGTAAGGCACGCACTCGCCACGGCCGGAACGTCCCCCGTCATCGATCGTTACGGTGATGACTTCGGCCTCGGTTTTGGATCCGCGCGAGATGGTGAAGGTGCCGGCAATCGGAAACCGCTCCGCCTCAACCGAAATGACACGCGCCATAATTTTCTTCTCCGGCTATGCGACACCAGTCTGCCGGCAAATCGACACGCCAGTCCGGTCACGCTAAACAGGACGCCATGTTGACCATCCGCAAACGCGAAGCAAGCGGCGAGGCCAAGGACGCCGAGCATCGGCCACGCGTTGCCGTGGGCGAGGAGGGGGGCGTGCTGGGCTGCGCCTTTTCCGGTGTGTGGACGACGCGCACCGTGGCGCTGGTCGACGCCGACATGCGCAAGATCGAGGGGACAAGCGGCGCAAAGCAGCTGATGCTCGACCTTTCCCACATCGAAAAGATGGACACCGCCGGCGCCTGGCTTATCGACCGGCTGGCCAGCGCCTTCGAGAAGAAAGGCGTCGAGGTCCATTTGCAGGGGCAGAGCGAGATCGCCTCGATCCTGCTCGGCGCGGTCGGCGATGCGGTTCGCCGGGAGCCCGAATCGGGGCCGTCCGGGCCGCCCAATGTCATCCTGCGCGCGCTGGAGCTGGTTGGCCGGCGGGTCTATGAGATGCGTGACGATTTCTTCGCATCGATGAACATCCTCGGCGCCACGATCCGCGGCGCGCAGATGAAGCTTGGCCGCGGCCACGCGGTCAACCTGGCCGCGATCTTCAACCAGATCGATCGCATGGGCGTCGGCGCAATACCGGTGGTGGTGCTGATGTCGGCCATCGTCGGCGCCATCGTCGCCCAGCAGGGCGCCTACCAGCTCAGCTATTTCGGCGCCAACATCTTCGTCGTCGACCTGGTCGGGGTGCTGATCCTGCGCGAGCTCGGCGTGCTGATGACGGCGATCATGCTCGCGGGACGTTCAGGCAGCGCCATCACCGCCGAGATCGGCTCGATGAAGATGCGCGAGGAAGTCGACGCGCTGAAGGTGATCGGCCTCAATCCGATCGGCGTGCTGGTCTTTCCGCGGCTCGTCGCGTTGGTGATCGGGCTGCCGTGCCTCACCATCATCGCCAATTTCGCCGCGCTTGCCGGCGGCATCGTCGCCGCCTGGCTCTATTCCGATATCCCACCGGCCGCGTTCATCGACAGGCTGCGCGTCGCCATCGATCTCAGCACCATCTTTGCCGGCCTGATCAAGGCGCCGTTCATGGCCCTGATCATCGGCATCATTGCCTCGGTCGAGGGCATGAAGGTCGGCGGCAGCGCCGAATCGCTCGGCCTGCACGTGACCGCATCGGTGGTGAAGTCGATCTTCGTCGTCATCATCCTCGACGGGCTTTTCGCCATGTTCTACGCAGCGATCGGGTTCTGAGATGGCGAACGGCAACGGCGCAGCGGCAGCGCAGGATACCAACGACGACGAAATCGTGCTTTCGGTGCGCGACGTCACCGTGGCCATCGACGACAAGCTGATCCTCGACAAGCTCTCGCTCGACATCAAGCGCGGGGAGATCCTTGGCTTTGTCGGCGCTTCGGGCGCCGGCAAATCGGTGCTGTTGCGCACCATATTGGGGCTGATGCCGAAGCAATCGGGGACGATCAGCCTGTTCGGCGTCGATGTCGACAAGGCGAGCGACGCCGACCGCCTGCGCATCGACATGCGGCTCGGCGTCCTTTTCCAGCATGGCGCGCTGTTTTCGGCGCTGACAGTGCTGGAAAACGTGCAGGTGCCGATGCGCGAATATCTCGACCTGCCCAGGGCGCTTATGGATGAGCTCGCCTTGCTCAAGATCGAGCTGGTCGGGTTGCCGGCCGACGCGGCCCGGAAATTTCCCTCCGAGCTTTCCGGCGGCATGATCAAGCGCGCCGCACTGGCGCGCGCGTTGGCGCTCGATCCCGACATCGTCTTTCTCGACGAGCCGACCTCCGGCCTCGATCCGATCAGCGCGGCCGAATTCGACGAACTTGTCGTCAAGCTGCGCGACACGATGGATCTGACGGTCTACATGGTCACGCACGATCTCGACACGCTGTTCACCGCTTGCGACCACGTCGCGGTGCTCGGCAAGAAGAGGGTGCTTGTCGAAGGCACGATCGACGACATGCTGAAGAGCGAGGAGCCGTGGGTGAAATCCTATTTCCGCGGAAAACGCGCCCGGCAACTTGATCTTGCGGCGCGCGCATAGCCATAAGTGGAGCAATGGAAACAAGAGCCAACTACATTATTGTCGGCATCTTCACGCTGGGTGCGATCTTGGCGGCCTTTGCCTTCGTCTATTGGACCGCGGCGATCGGCGACAGAGGCGAAACGACAATGCTGCGCGTGCGCATTCCAGGTTCGGCCTCGGGCCTCGGCCGCGGCAGCTTCGTGCTGTTCAACGGCGTCAAGGTCGGTGACGTCAAACGCGTGTATATCGACGTTGACAATCCGACGGTAGCCATTGCCGACACTGAGATCGACCGCATGACGCCGATCACCAAGTCGACACAGGCCGATATTGGCCTTGCCGGCTTGACCGGCCAGGCCAATATCGAACTCCGGGGCGCCGACCCCAAGGAAGCGAAGCTGCTCGACGAGGCGGAAAAAGAGGGCAGGATCCCCGAGATAACCGCCAATCCGTCGGCGGTCACCAACCTTCTGCAGACGGCCCAGAACATCTTCACCCGCGCCGACAAGGTGCTGAGCGAGCTCGAAGGCTTCACCAGGGACGTTCGCGGCCCGCTGACGCAGACGGTCAAGAATGTCGAGACCTTCTCGGACGCGCTGGCCAAGAACTCCGATGGGATCGACAAGTTCCTGTCGGCGGTGAGCTCGCTTTCGGATCAGCTAAAGAATGTCTCGGGCCGACTCGACAGCACGCTGAAGGCCGCCGAAGGCCTGCTCAATTCCGTCGACAAGGACCAGATCAAGAGCATCGTGGCCAATGTCGATACGGTGACGGCGAATCTGAAGGAGACCTCGAAGCAGTTCGATACGGTCATCGGCAACGTCAACACGGCGGTCGGCTCGATCAACGATTTCGCCAAGCAGACGCAAGGGACATTGGCCAAGGTCAACGGCGTGCTCGACGGCATCGATCCGGCCGACGTCAAGGCCGCTTTGGCCAACATCCAGAAGGCCAGCGCCAGCGCCGACAAGGCGGCCTCGGACATCGCCAAGGTGACCGACAAGATCGCCAACCGCTCCGACGATATCGACCAGACCATCAAGGACGCCCGCCAGCTCGCGCAGCGGCTCAACGACGCCTCGGTGCGCGTCGACGGCATCCTGGCCAAGGTCGACAAGATCCTCGGCTCGGGCGAGGCTGACGGCGTGATGGCCGATGCCAGGGCGACGCTGAAATCCTTCAAGCAGGTTGCCGATACGTTGAACTCCCGCCTCGGCACCATCGTCGATAATCTGTCGCGCTTCTCCGGCCAGGGCCTGCAGAATGTCGAGGCGCTCGTGCAGGACAGCCGGCGCTCGATCAACCGCATCGAGGAAGCAGTGACTGACCTTAGCCGCAATCCGCAGCGCATTCTGTCCGGCGGCGACGGCGAGGTCCGGCAGTTCGATGGAAGGGCACGGCGTTGACTTCGGCTGCCGCGACCGCCAAGAAAATGATCGTAAGATCCGGGGACAACGGGGATCACGCGTGAAGTCGGTCAGGGTGGTAGCGGGGAGTTTGAGATCGTCCGCGGCAGCGTTGCTGGTGCTTGCGGTTGCCGGGTGCGCGGCCCTGGGCGGCAAGCCGGCGCCGCTCGACACGTTTGAATTGTCGGCGCCGTCGGTCGACATGCACGCCCACAGCCGCCGCCAGATCCTGATAGCCCAGCCGTCGGCACTCAAGGCGCTGGACAGCCAGAACATCGTCATCAGGCCTTCCGACCGGTCGATCCAGTTCCTCAAGGGCGCGCAATGGGCGGACCGGCTGCCACTGATCGTCCAGGCGAGGCTGGCCGAAACCTTCCAGCGCTCCGGCAGCTTTGCCGGCGTCGGCAAGCCGGGCGAGGGGCTGGCGATCGACTACCAGATCATCGTCGAGGTGCGCTCCTTCGAGGTGCGCGTCGATGGCGGCGAGCATGCCGATGTCGACTTGTTCGTGCGCATCCTCAACGACCGCAACGGCGAGGTGCGCGCCTCGAAGAACTTCACCGCGAGCGCGCCGGTCTCCGGCAGCGGCAACGCCGCTTATGTCGGCGCGCTGGACAACGCCTTCGGCCAGGCGGCCAAGGATATCGTCCGCTGGACGGATTCGACGATCTGAGCGCCGGACAGGCAGTCAAACTCCAACATAAAAAAGGCGGTACGGGGCCCGCCTTTTTGTTTCAGTCCGCCGATCGGCTTCAGTGCAGGCGGCCGCTGGCGTGGGCCAGCATGGTGTAGACCTTGCCGGTGTCGGACGTCAGATAGGTCTGCGCCATGATGTTGTCGCGGTCGTTGCGCGAGACATCCTTGAGCAGCTTCTCGAAATCCTCGCAGTAGCGATCGACCGCGGCGCGGAATTCCGCCTCTGCCTGGTACTTGCGACGGATCTCGTCAAAAGTCTGCTGGCCCTTGAGCGTGTAGAGGCGGCGCGTGAAGACGTCGCGCTCGCCGCGCCGGTAGCGGTTCCAGAGCTCGATCGAAGCGTCATGGTCGATGGCGCGGGCGATGTCGACGGAGAGCGAGTTGAGCGACTCCATGACATGCAGCGGCGAGCGCTGGGCAGGCGTCGCGCGCGGCGCTTCCACCGGCGCTGCAGGCCGCAGCTCCTCCTCGCGCGAAGCGTTGGTCAGGAGGTCGCGCACCCAGCCGCCTTGCGGCGTCTTGCTGTTCGGGTCGCGGCGCGGCGCCTCGGCAGGACGTTCGAGGTCAAGCGTGCCGCGCAGCGTGGTCTCGGCGAGCGGCGCCTGGGGGGCGCGAGCCGTGGGCTGCGGCTGAGGCTGCGGGGACGGTGGGCGACGCAGCGGCGGCTCGGCGGCGCGGGCCGGCGCCTGCGGGGCAGGCCGCAGACCGCGCGGTTCGCCCTGTTCGCTGCTGCCGCTGCGGCCGGATTTCGCAACGATATCCGACAGTTCCTTGAGCGCATTGATCTGCTCGGCGACGGCGCGACGGATGGCCGAGGTCGACTCCTTGGCCTCTTCCGGCATCTCGATGACGCCCTTCTTCAGCTCGGCGCGGGTCAGGTCGAGCTCGCTCTTGATCGAGCCCGCGGTGCGGCGCATCTCCTCGGTCGCGTCGGCAAAGCGACGCGTCGCCGAATCGACGACCTCGGCGATGGCGGTGCGGATCTTTTCCGCCGATTCCATCGTGCGCCCCTCCGCGGTCTGCATCGTCTGGCCGACGAGGTTTTCGAAGGAACGCATCACCTTCTCAAGGTCTTCGGACTTCTTGACCAAGCCGACGGCGAGGTCTTCCAGCGAGGACTGACGCTCCAGCGTGTGCTCGAGATTGCTCTGCGCGGAGCTGAGCAGGTTAGAGGCGCTGGAGAGCAGGCGGCTGTGCTCGTCGAATTTGGTCGCGATCGAGGCCACCTCACGCAGCGTTGCCGAGGACAGATCGGTGAGCCGCGTCGTGTTGGAATCGACGAGACGCGCGGAGCTGGCGAAGGTCTGGGCGGCCTTCTCCGTGGTCGTGGCGAAGCTCTGCGTGCTGCCGGAGAGCCGCTCCTCGACCTGGCCGAGGTTGACGGCAGCCTGCTCGATCAACTGGCCGAGCTGCGCGCTGGAGGTCGTCATGCGGCCGATGAGATCGGCCACGCTGTCGGCAAGCGAGGAACGCGCGCCTTCGACGGCCGACAGGGTCTCGGCCGTGCGGCTGGCCAGCGCGTTGACGAGGTTCGTGTTCTCGCTGCGCAGCTTCTCGGCCGCCCGTTCGGTGACCTCTTCCATGCTGCGCTGCAGTTCGGAGCCGCCCTGGGCGAAGCGCTCGACCAGCGGCTTGGCCGTCTCGTCGAGGATTTTCGCCATCTCGGCCGAACGCGCCGCCAGCATGGTGTTGAGCTCGCGGGTGTTGGCGCCGATCGTGCGCGCGGCCTCGTTGGTGCTCTGACCGATATGCTGGCCGACCGCCGTAAAGGTCTCGGCGATGACGTTGGCGCGCGAGATGAGCTGGGCCTCGGCGCTGGAGACCTGCTCGTTGAGCTTCTGGCCCATGGTCTCGGCGGTATAGGCGAAGCGGTTTTCCACGCTCGCGACCTGGTCCTCGACACGGGCGGCCGCGGCGGAGGCGCTTGCGGCCAGCCGCTCGTCGGCGCCGGCCAGCGCCTGCTCGATCTCGCGGGCATGCACGGCAAGCTCCTGGCCGGTCTGGCGAGCGCGGTCTGCGACACGCTGCTCGGTGGCGGCGAAGGCGCCGACGATCGTGTCGGCATGCTCGCCGATGGTCGAGCTGGTCGAAGCAATGCGCGACACCAGGCGGTTGTCGGCGTCGTCAAAGATGCGGCCGATTTCGCCTGCGCGGGCGGAAAGCGCTTCCGAACCCTCGGCAATGCGCGACATGAGCTGCTGGTCGGCGCTGTCGAAGATGCGGCCGAGATCGGAGGCGCGGGCGGCCAGCGCTTCGGCCGATTCCGTGATGCGCATCGACAGCCGTTCGTCGGCGCCTTCGAAGTTGCGCAGAATGTCGCCGGCGCGGGCGGCCAGCGACTGCGCCGTCTCGACGGCGCGGGCAACCAGCTTCTGATCGGCCGTGTCGAAGGTGCTGGCGATCTCGCCGGCGCGGGTGGCAAGCTTGTCGGCGGTTTCCTCGGCGCGGGCCATGAGCGCGTTCGACGCATCGTCGGCGCGCGCCATCAGCATGTTGGACGTATCCTGGGCGCGCTCATGCAGGCGACGGTCCGCCGCCTCGAAGGCCTGGGCGATATCCTCGGCCCTGGAGAGCAGCGCGGAGGAAGTCTGCTCGGCGCGTTCGGCGATCTTGCGGTCCGCGTCGCTGAAAGCGGCGCCGGCCTGCTCATGCAGGGCACTGGTGACTTCCATGACCTTGTCGCGCAGCGCGCCCGCCACGAACACGGCGGTCTTTTCCAACACGCCGCGGACATTGTCGACGCCGTTCGACAGCGCGCGCTCCATGGTGCCGGCACGCTCCTCGATGATACCGGTCTGCCGGTTGAAGGCCTGCTCGATCTTCTCGACGTCGGCGGCAATCGCCGCCGAGATGTCGCTGCTCCTGGCGGCGATCTGGTCGATATGCCCGGACACCGAACGATCGACGTCCTTGCGCGCATCGGCGAGCTTGACGAGATCGTCCTCCAGGGCCTTGGCCAGCATATTGCGGCCCTCGGACAGCTTGCCGACATGGCCGGCGATGACGTCGTCGATCTCCGAGCGGCTTTCAGTCAGCTTCTGAAGATCGGCTTCGAGGGCGCGCTTGAGGATATCGCGACCCTCGGCCAGCTTTTCGACCTGGCCGGCGACGAGGCCGTCAATGCCGGAGCGGCTTTCGGCAAGCTTGGCGAGGTCGGCTTCAAGGGCGCGCGTGAGCACGTCGCGGCCTTCCGCAAGCTTTTCGACCTGGCCAGCGACGAGGCCGTCGATGCCAGCGCGGCTTTCGGCGAGCTTGGCGAGGTCGGCTTCAAGCGCGCGGGTGAGGATATCGCGGCCTTCCGAAAGCTTCTCGACCTGGCCAGCGACGAGGCCGTCGATCGAGGCGCGGCTCTCGGCGAGCTTGGCAAGGTCGGCCTCCAGAGCACGCTTGAGGATGTCGCGGCCCTCGGCGAGCTTCTCGACCTGGCCGGACACCAGGCCGTCGATGCTGGAACGGCTCTCGGCGAGCTTGGCAAGATCGTCCTCGAGCGCCTTGGACAGCGTCGCACGGTTTTGTGAGAGCTGGTCGGCATGGGTCTGCATGAGGCCGCTGGCATTGGCCATATCGGCATCAAGCGCACGCGAAAGCACGGCGCGGTGGTCGGTGATCTTCTGCGAATGATCGACGATCGCACCCTGGATGGTGTTGAGGTCTGCTTCCAGCGCGCGCTTGAGGATATCGCGGCCCTCGGCAAGCTTCTCGACCTGGCCCGCGACCAGACCGTCGATGCTGGAACGGCTCTCCGCCAGCTTGGCGAGATCGTCTTCGAGCGACTTCGACAGCACCGAACGGTCCTGGACGAGCCTGTTCTGATGGTCGGCGATGGCGCCGCTGACGTTCTGGAGGTCATCCTGCAAGGCCCTCGACAAGGTCGAGCGATCCTGCGCGAGCCTGTCCTGGTGATCGGCGATGGCGCCGCTGACCGCCTGCAGGTCGGCTTCGAGCGCCCTCGACAGCTGCGAGCGATCCTCCAGCACCTTGTCCGAATGTCCCGCAATGGCACCCTTGATGGTGTTGAGGTCTGCTTCCAGGGCGCGCTTTAGGATATCGCGGCCTTCGGCGAGCTTCTCGACCTGGCCGGCGACAAGACCGTCGATCGAGGCGCGGCTTTCGGCCAGCTTGGCGAGGTCGGCTTCCAGCGTCTGCGAAAGCAGGCCGCGGTCGTCGGCGAGCTTGCCGGCGTGGCTGTCGATCAGGCCGCGGATGCCGCTCAGATCGTTTTCAAGCGCGCGGCTGAGTTCGCTGCGGTCCTCGGCGAGTTTGCTCGAGTGCGTCTCTATCAGGTTCCTGATGCCGATGATGTCGGTTTCGAGCGCCTTGGCGAGCACGGCGCGGCCTTCGGCGATCTTCTCGACCTGACCGGCGACAATGCCGTCGATCGAGGCGCGGCTGTCCTGCAGCTTGCCGAGATCGGCCTCCAGGGCGCGCGCCAGGATGTTGCGGCCCTCGGCCAGTTTCCCGACATGGCCGGCGACCATTTCGTCAATCATTGTACGGGCTTGGACGAGCCTGCCGGAGTCTTCGTTCAAGGCCTGGGACAGGCGATTGCGGCCTTCCTCGATCTGCTCCAGATGGCTGCCCAGCGACGCATCGATAGCGGCGCGCGACTCGTTGACCTTGCGCAGATCTTCTTCGAGCGCGCGCGAAATCAGGCCGCGGCCTTCCGCCAGCTTCTGCACCTGGTTGGTGACGGCGGAATCGATCGCCGCGCGGCCTTCGGCGAATTTCGCCAGGTCTGCCTGCATGGCGGTGGCCATGCGTTCGCGGCTCTCCGAGAGCGCGCGGCTGTGGTTCTCGACCGCTTCCTCGATGCCGACACGGGCATTGGCCAGCCGCTGGATGTCAGAATCGAAGGAGCGCGACACCACATGCCGGGCCGCTTCCATGCGCCCGGCGAAGTCGGTGGCGCGGGCTTCGAGCATGGAGGAGGTCGACGAGATGATGTCGGCCATATCGGCGCCGATCTGGGTCTTGCCCTGATCGATCATCGCCGACAGCGTGTCCTTGCTCTCCGCGAAGGCGTGGGCGATTTCCTTCGCGCGCTCCACCATCGTCTCGTTGATCTGGCGGGCGCGCGCTTCGAGGGCGGCATTGAGCTTCTGCGTGCCGGTGTCGAGCGCCTCGGCGCGGGTCTGGAATTCGCTGATCAGCGCCTGGCCGCGTTCGGCAAGCGTCCGTTCGATGCCGCTGAGGCTCGTCTCGAACTCCGAGCTCAAGGTGCGCGCCGCGCCGCCGAGCAGCGAGACCATGCCATTGGTGCGGTCGTCGAGCAGGTCGGTCAGCGAGCGCGTCAGGCCGTCCGTGGTGTCGGTCAGCTTGGCGATACGGGTGTCGAGGAGGCTCGCGAAAGCCTCGCCGGAGGTCGAAAGACGGTCCGTGATGTTGTCCAGGCGCGATTCCACGGAGTCGAAGATCGACGTCGAGCTTTCATTGATGCGATCGATCAGCGTGTCGCCGGAATTGTTGATCGTCATCGACAGCTTGGTCGATGCGTTAAGGATGGAGTCACGGATGATATCGCTGGCCGAGCCGATCTCGTCGCGCAGCGTCTCGTGAGCGCTGGCAATAGAGGCGCGCACCCGCTCGGCATGCGTGACAACCGCCTCTCGCTCGCTGCCGAGACCATCGACCAGCGAACGAATGCGGGCCTCGTTCTCGGAATAGGAGCGTTCGATCTGGCTGACTTCGCCGTGGACAAGCGTTTCGAGCTCGACCGCGCGGGCCAGGGTGCGCTCGATGCCTTCGCCCATGGCCGCCACCTCGCGGCGAACGGCCTGGCCAATCATCATGACACGGTCCTGGGCGAGGTTTTCGGGCTCCGCCAGGCGGAAGGCGACCTCGGTCATGGATTGCGCGGCGATGCGCATTTCCTGCGCGCGCCGGATCATGGCGGCGAACGCCCAGAACAGGATGACCGGAACGATCGCGGCAACCGCCAGGCCGATCAGTTCGGGACGGGCGAAGAACTGGTCGAAGGTGCGGATCTTCCAGATGCCGGGACCGAACAACAGGTTAGCCAGGCCGCCGGCGCCGGCGATCCAGGCCAGCGAGATAAAGGCGATCACCCAGTAGACGGTGCTCGACGCACGGCGGTTGAGGCTGTGCAGCAGCGTCTTATAGTCTTTCTGGCGGTCGTCGTTGGCGGGCGTGAAGCCGGCGGGAGGCGTAAAGCCGGACGGCTGCCCATTACGCGGCTCGACCGGGCGCAACTCGGCCGGCTTGGCCGCGGGCGCCCTGGGAGGCTGGGTGGCGGCAGGCTGGGGATTATTTGCCGGCTCCGTCCTCTGGCTGCGGCCTTCGCGCGCCAGTTCATCGGCCGCCGCTGAAATCTGTGCTTCGAGATCCTCCATCGACGCCGCCATATCGAGGCCGCCGTCGTCGCCGTTAAGGTCAAGGTCAAGCGCCTTTTCCAGTTCCGCGGCTACGTCATTCTCGAGAGACTTGGTCGTCGTTGGTTTCTTAGCCATGCCTTCGCTACCCTGTACTAGCTGCCGCGGGACTTATGATTTTGGCCTGATTCTGGCCCGATTCTGGCTTGTCTATCCCGAGCAGGAGGCTGAAAAATGGACCTTCGTATCGTAATGACACACAGGGGTAAAGAAAACATGCATTCCGGGCGATACGTAAAACTTTAAATATAAGGTTAACGGAGACGTGATCCGGCTGCCTCCGTGACAACATTTTTCCCCGGCAATCGTTAACCCGTTGGCGACCGGAAGCGCCTATTTTCGTGGGCCCGTCTGCCCGCTTAATGGAGTTGCAGTGCGTATGCGTGGCGAAAGTGGTATTGCGTTTTCCATGCCGGGGGGAGATGCCTCCGGAACGGCCGGAGCCCGACCGGTCGACCTCGGCCATCTGGCGCGCCAGACGATGGGCGACCGTGACCTCGAACGCGAGGTGCTGGCGCTGTTCGTGCACCAGTCGCTGTCCGTCCGCGACCAGATCGCGGATGCCGACCCTAGGCAAAGGGTGCTTCTGGCGCATGGCTTGAAAGGCTCGGCGCGCGGCATCGGCGCCTTTGCGGTGGCCGATTGCGCGGCGATCATCGAAAGGCAGCCGGAAGACGTCCGGGCGCTCAAGCGGCTCGGCACGCTGATCGAGGAAGTGCGCGACTTCATCGCCGGCATCAGCCGCTAGAGCCGGATGATTTCAGGTCGAATCGACCTGAAATCAGAATCCGTCTCTAGATCAAAGAGATAGAGCATGACGTCGCCCGAAAACCGCTTCACACTTTTCGGCATCATGCTCTAGCGCTATCTTTCTGAAAAACGTCATTTCGTGGCGCTTTCGCGCCGCAGTTGACTTGTCCGGTAGAGTGATTATCTCGGCTGCGACTCCTCAGGTGACTCAATGACGAAGCTGACATATATCGCCCATGACGGGACCCGATTTGACGTGGAAGCCGAAAACGGCTCGACGGTCATGGAAAACGCGATCCGCAACGCGGTTCCGGGCATCGAAGCCGAATGCGGCGGCGCCTGTGCCTGCGCGACCTGCCATGTCTATGTCGACGAAGCATGGACGGCAGAGGTCGGCGAGCCGGAGGCGATGGAGGAGGACATGCTGGACTTTGCCTATGACGTCCAGCCGAACTCGCGCCTCTCCTGCCAGATCAAGGTGCGCGACGCGCTGGACGGGCTGATTGTTCGGGTCCCCGAACGCCAGGGTTAAAGCCGCCTTTCCAATATTCTTTCGCGCTGGCTGCTTGGCAGCGGGCGATAGCTCATGCAGTCTCGCAGCATTCCCAATTGGGGCGCAGCGCATGACCGATACCATCAAAACGGACGTTCTTATTGTCGGGGCAGGGCCGGTCGGCCTGTTTGCCGTGTTCGAGCTCGGCCTGCTCGACATGAAATGCCATCTGATCGACATTCTCGACCGTCCCGGCGGGCAATGCGCAGAGCTCTATCCGGAAAAGCCGATCTACGACATTCCCGGCTGGCCGACGATCTCCGCGCAAGGGCTGGTCGACAAGCTCATGGAGCAGGTCCATCCGTTCAAGCCGGACTTCACCTTCAATCGCATGGTGTCGAGCCTGGAAAAGCTCGAGGACGGCACCTTTCGCGTCGCGACCGACGAAGGCGAGGTGTTCGAAGCCAAGGTGGTGGTGATCGCCGCCGGCGGCGGCTCGTTCCAGCCCAAGCGTCCGCCCATTCCGGGCATCGAGGCCTATGAAGGCAAGAGCGTCTTCTATTCCGTCCGGCGCATGGAGGAATTCCGCGGCCATGACCTGGTCATCGTCGGCGGCGGCGATTCGGCGCTCGACTGGACGCTCAACCTGCAGCCGATCGCCAAAAGCGTGACGCTGGTGCATCGCCGTCCGGAATTCAGGGCCGCGCCCGACAGCGTCAACAAGATGTATGCCATGCAGGAAATGAAGCAGCTCGAATTCCTGGTCGGTCAGGTCAGCGGCCTTGCCGGCGCCGACGGCCAGCTTGCGTCGGCGACGATCAAGGGCGGCCCGGACGGCGACGTCGAGGTGCCGTGCACCCGCATGCTGCCATTCTTCGGCCTCACCATGAAGCTCGGGCCGATCGCCGAATGGGGCCTTAACCTGCACGAGAACCTGATCCCGGTGGACACCGAGAAGTTTCAGACGTCGATCCCGGGTATCTTCGCCGTCGGCGACATCAACTGGTATCCCGGCAAGCTCAAGCTGATCCTGTCAGGCTTCCATGAGGTGGCACTGATGGCGCAGGCCGCCAAGCGCATCGTCAGCCCGGGCGAGCGGATCGTTTTCCAGTATACGACCTCGTCAACCAGTTTGCAGAAGAAGCTCGGCGTTCACGACTAAGCGCGGATTGATATTCAGGTGACGCCGGCTTGCGAACGGCAGCATCTGAATCTTAACACCTATTCCGCAAGCACGGGCGCGGCGTGCTCGTCGCGGCCGCGCAGTTCCTTTTCCGGCATCAGGAAGAGCACGACAAGCGCCAGAACGAGCATGATGCCGGCGGCGACGAAGATCATCGCGAACGGCAACGCCGATGCCAGCTGGATATGCGTCTGCGAGCCTTCGGCGGAGAGCGGCAGGCCGTAGCCGAGCGCGACGGCGCCAAGCAAGGCGACACCCAGCGCGCCGCCCAGCGTGCGCAGGAAGGTCAGCACGCCTGTCGCGACCCCCAGATGCGCGCGATCGACGGCATTCTGGACCGAGACGGTGGCGACCGGGAATGTCGTGCCGCTGCCCAGGCCGATCAGAGTGGTCAGGATTTCCACCTCGAGCAGCGAGGCGTGTTCCGCAGTGGCACTGAGCACGCCAATGCTGACGATGGCCAGGCTGACGCCTATCATGGCGATGCGCTTGTAGTGGACGAAGCGCGGGATGGTGCGGCCGCTGAAGGTCGCGCCGGCGACCGTGCCCAGCAAAAGGCCGAGCATCGCCGTGCCGGATTCGCTGACCGAAAGCCCGACGACCGATTGCAGATAGACCGGCAGGTATACCGACGCGCCGATATTGGCGGCCTGAAGCAGGAACATCGATATTGTGCCGGCGAGCACGATTGGGTTGCTCAAGACTTCCAGCGAGACCAAAGGCTCGGCCGCCCTTAGCAGCCTCAGCGCGAAGAAGGCCCAGAATACGACCGAGCAGGCGACCAGCCCAAGGATTTCGCGGGAGAACCAGGGATAAGCGCTGCCGCCCCAATTGAGCGCCAGGAGCAGCAGCGACGTGGCGATAACCAGCAGCACCGCGCCCAGGCCGTCGATACGGTGATTCCTGGCCGCGATCGGCAGCTTCCTCAACGGGTTGTTGATGATGGCCATGGCCAGGAAGCCGATCGGCAGGTTGATCCAGAAAATCAGCGACCAGTGCAAATGTTCGGCGAATACGCCGCCGAGCAGCGGGCCGGCGACGCTGGCGACCGCCCAGGTTCCGGAGATCCAGGCCGCATAGCGCGCTCGCTCGCGCGGCGGCACGAGATCGCCGATGACCGTCTGGGCCAGAGCGAAGAGACCGCCGCCGCCGGCGCCCTGGATGGCGCGGCCGATGACCAGCACCAGCATGTTGGGCGCGAGCGCGCTGACCAGCGACCCGAGCAGGAAGACGAGGATGGCAGCGTAGATGACAGGGCGGCGTCCGTAGACGTCGGAAATCTTGCCGTAGAGCGGCGCCATCGCGGTCGCGGTCAAGAGATAGCCGGTGACGATCCACGGCAGATACTCGGCATGGCCGAGGGCGCGCGCGATCGTCGGCAGGGCAGGGGCTACGATGGTCTGATCAAGGGCCGCCAGCAACATCGACAACAGCACGCCGCCGATGATGGCATTTTTCTCGCTCTCGCTCATCATCGGCGCGGCTTTCGGCGCCATCGCCTGGTTCTCGACGGTCTGGTCCATGCGTCATTCTTTCAAAGGCTGATGCTCAGCGCGCCAAAACGGCTGCGGCCGACCCGTCATGCCTGGCGTCTGTCATTTCTCGTCACTGTTCGAGGCCCCGGGGGCTGCTTCGAACCCGCTATATGTCGTGCGATATAGGCCGATTTCGACCGCCACTCGAAAGTTTTTCCGGTCTGGCACCATGCTTGGACGAAATTGGCCCGGGATGGGGCTGGCTCTCAAGTCAAGGCGGCGGCAGTTGGCCGGCTTCGACGCGCTCCATGCGGTAGCGCATCAGCCGAAGGATACGGCTTTCGAAATTGGCGCTCTCGACGCGGTCGAAGCGCAACTGGTCCTGATCGTGCCTGGCGAGCTCGGCCGCCTGGATCGCGGCGGCCTTCGCTTTCGCCTGTTCGCAAGTCTTCTGGACGGGGGCGGCCTTCAGCGCATCTTCAAGCGCGCGCGCATGATTCTTGGCGATCTCGACATGGCGCTCCTCATGCCGCTTGATGTCGGCCGACAGCGTGTCCCAGAACAGCCTGACGTCGGGATCGGCTTTGCGCGGGCGCCGCCATTCGGGGAGGATCACCTTGACCTTCACGGTGACGGCCGCGTCGGCGACGCGGCAGGCCCCTGCGCTCTGCGCGTAGCTGATGCGGGTGGTGAAGGCCATCTGCGTGGCGCCAGGATGCCGCGAGCCAGTGCTCTTCACCTCGGGGCCGTTTCTCGACAGCTGGTTCTGGATATCGTCGAGCGTGCGGCCACCGACGCTGAAATAGCTGTAGGTCTTGACCAGACTGGCCGCGCCCGCCGGCATGGCGGTCAATGCGAGCATCAGGGCGCAGAGCAGCGATCGGTTCATCATATTGCCTCTTCACGCACCTTGCTTTAGGGCCGTCGCCAGCGCAACGGAATTGATGTCGCGGATCACGCATGGTTGATGGATGATGACGACAAGGCGATGGCAGCTGGCACATGGGCGCTATGTCGACCTCGGTCCGAAGGCGGTCGTCGTCGGCATCCTGAACGTCACGCCCGACAGTTTTTCGGACGGCGGCCTGTTCATAGCGCCTGAGAAAGCGCAGGAGCAGGCGCGCCGCATGGTCAAGGAGGGCGCGGCGATCATCGACGTCGGCGGGGAGTCGACGCGGCCGGGTTTCGCCCCGATCGCGGCCGAGGAAGAGCAGGCGCGCGTGCTGCCGGTCGTCGCGGCGCTCGCCGCTTCCGGCGAGGCGCTGATTTCGGTCGACACCTATCGCGAGGATACGGCGCGGCGGGCGGTTGCCGCCGGCGCCCATATCGTCAACGACGTGTGGGGCCTGCAGCGTGAGCCTGGCATCGCGCGCGTCGCCGCCGAGACCGGCGCCGGGCTCGTCATCATGCATACCGGGCGCGAACGGCAGAAGCTGGCCGACGTGATCGAGGACCAGTTCCTTTTCCTGCGCAGATCGCTGGAGATCGCGCGCGCCGGCAATGTCGCCGACGGCCAGATCGTGCTTGATGCCGGCTTCGGCTTCGCCAAGGAAACGGCGGAGGAAAACCTCGACCTGATGGCGCGATTTTCCGAGCTCGGGGCGCTCGGCTACCCGTTGATGGCCGGAACCTCGCGCAAGCGCTTCATTGGCGCCGCGACCGGGCGCGAGCCCGCCGAACGGGCAGCCGGCACGGCTGCCACCAGCGTCATCCTGCGCTTGAAGGGAGCCGACCTGTTTCGCGTCCACGATGTCGCAATCAACGTGGATGCGCTGGCGGTGACCGATGCTATGCTTCAACGCGAAACCGAGCTTCCTCCCGGACACTGATCATGTACGTCATCCGTATGAAGAACTGCGCCTTCTTCGCTCGCCACGGCGTGCTGGACGAGGAGGAGACGCTTGGCCAGCGTTTCTATGTCGATGCCGTGCTGACGGTCGAGCCCAGCCGTCCGCTGACGGAGGATTCCATCGAGGATACCGTCAATTACGGCGTCGCCTTCGCGGTCATCGAGAAGATCGTGACCGGACATCGCCGCTTCCTGATCGAGGCGCTGGCGCTGGAGGTCGCGAAGGCGCTGACGGCCAGGTTTTCGCAGATCAGGAAGGCCGAGATCACCGTGCGCAAACCGAACGCGCCGGTGCCGGGCGTGCTCGATTATGTCGAGGTGACAGTTGTCTGGCCAGAATAGCGCCGTCTACCTCAGTCTCGGCGGCAACCTCGGCGAGCCGGCGAAGTCCATGGGCGCGGCATTGCGCATACTGGACGGCGACGACGCGACGCGCGTCACCGCCGTCTCCTCGCTTTACCGCACGCCGCCCTGGGGCAAGCTCGACCAGCCGGATTTCCTCAATGCCGCCGCCGCGATCGAAACGGCTCTCTCGCCGCGCGCGCTGCTCGACCTTTGCCTCGACGTCGAGAGGCGGTTGAAGCGCGTGCGCGAGGAGCGCTGGGGGCCGCGCCTGATCGATATCGACATATTGGTTTTCGGCGACCGGGTGATCCATGAGACCGGGCTCGAAGTGCCGCATCCGCGCATGCTGGAGCGCGCTTTCGTGCTGGCGCCGCTGGCCGAGATCGCGCCCGCGCTTTCGGTCGCCGGCAGGAGTGTGTCGGAGCGGCTCGGCGCCGTCGATATTTCCGGTATCGAGCGGCTGCCGTCCGGCCGCGAATGGTGGCTCGGCTAAAACCCGGCTGGTTAGCCGGAAAAACCGCCGCCGTCCAAAAATGCCTGTTCCTCGGCGGTTGTCGCGCGACCAAGCATCCGGTTGCGGTGCGGAAAACGGCCGAAGCGCCGGATGATCTGCAGATGCTCCTCGGCGTATTTGAGGTATTCGGGCGCTTTGGCGGTTGTGAGTTGCACTGACCATTCCTGGTCGGCCAGCAATTCGGAATGCTCGAAGGGCAAATAGAGGAAGACGCGAACCAGTTCTTCCAGTTCCAGGTCCTGACCTGCGGCGATTGCCTTGTCGGCGAAGTATCTCGCCAGCGGATCGGTCGCGAACATATGGCCGGTGCCGCGGAAGCAGTTGCGCGGGAACTGGTCGAGCAGGATCATCAGCGCCAGCGACCCTTCGGCATGCGTGTTCCAATGGTCGCACTCGCGCCGCGCGGCGGCGCTATGCAGCTCCAGAAAGCGACTGTGGAAATCCGCGTCGAAGGCGTCGTTCTTCTCGAACCAGGCGTCCCCGCCCGCATCGCGCCAGAATCTGGTGACGGAAAGCGCCCGCGGATCGAGCTCTGCCATGCGTTGCCCCTCAGTTCTTGGTCTCTGCCTGGTTCAGCACGACGGCCGTTTCCTGGTTCAACGCCCGGCCGGCGCGGCGCGGCTGGGTGAGCGGCGTCGGGATCGGCGTGCCGATATTGCCCTTGAGGAAACGCTGGCCGGCGCGCACGCCCTCGGCCAGTTGCGTCTCGAAGCGCGCTTCGTCGCGCCGCCGCACATCCTCGATGACTTCGGCGACTTCTTCCGGATCGACGCCCAGCGCCTCCAGCGCGGAACCGCCGAAGACCAGCGCCGATTCGAAGGTCTCGCGCAGCTGATAGTCGACGCCGGCCCGCACGAGTTGCAGCGCCGTGCCTCGATCGAAGGCGCGCGCCAGGATCGTGACCAGAGGGAATTCGGCCTTGATCAGCTGGGCGATACGCACGGCGGCGTCCGGCTTGTCGACGCAGATCAGCACCGCGCGGGCGCGCCCGGCGCCGGCCGCATGCAGGATGTCCAGCCGCGTGCCGTCGCCGTAATAGACCTTGAAACCGAAATCGGCCGCGGCCTGGATCATCTCCACTTCGTTGTCGATGATCGAGACGTCCATCCCGCGCAGCAGAAGCGGCTGGCTGGCGATCTGGCCGAAGCGGCCGAAGCCGATGATCAGCACGCTGCCGGTGAGGCCGTCGGCGATGTCGACGCCGTCGAGGGACTGCTCGTCGCGCGGGGTCAGGTAGCGCAGCGCTATGATCGCCAAGGGCGTCAGCACCATGGAGATGATGACGATGGCGGTCAGCGTGGCGTTGGCCTGGCCGTCGATGATGCCGACCGCGGCGGCGGACGAATAGAGCACGAAGGCGAACTCGCCGCCCTGGGCCATGAAGACGGCGCGTTCGAGCGCCTCGCGGTGGCTGCTTTTCAGAATGCGCGCGACGGCGTAGATGCCGACCGCCTTCATGACCATGTACGCGACGACATAGACGGCGACGAGCCGCCAGTTCTGGGCGACGACGCCAAGGTCGAGCGACATGCCGACCGCAAGGAAGAACAGGCCGAGCAGGATGCCGCGGAACGGCTCGATATCGGCTTCGAGCTGGTGGCGGAAGGTCGATTCCGACAACAGCACGCCGGCGAGGAAGGCGCCCATCGCCATCGACAGGCCGGAGAGCTGCATGGCCAGGGCCGATCCCAGCACCACAAGCAGCGCGGCGGCGGTCATGACTTCCCGGGCGCGGGCGTCGGCCAGGATGCGGAAGAGCGGATTGAGCAGGTAACGGCCGGCCACGACCAGTCCAACGATCGCGGCGATGCCGATGCCGACTTCGGTCAGCCGCTCCGAAAGGCTGGTTTCGGCGCCGCCGGGCGCGAGGAACGCCACCAGTGCCAGCAGCGGCACGATCGTCAGGTCTTCGAGCAGCAGGATGGAGACGATACGCTGGCCTTTCGGCGTGGCGATCTCACCGCGCTCCTCGAGCAGCTGCATGACGATCGCCGTCGAGGTCAGCACGAAGCCGGCGCCGGCGACGAAGGACTGTGCGATGGGAAAGCCTCCGGCCAGTCCGACCAGGGTCAGAAGCACGGCGCAGACGCCGACCTGCAAGGCACCCAGGCCGAAAATCTCGCGACGCAGCCCCCAGAGCCGCGACGGCTGCATCTCCAGGCCGATGATGAACAGGAACATGACGACGCCGAGCTCGGCGACATGGAGGATCGCTTCCGATTCGGAAAAGATGCGCAGGCCGAACGGACCGATGACTACGCCCGCGGCGAGGTAGCCGAGGATCGAGCCCAACCCCATACGCTTGAAAATCGGCACGGCGACGACGCCCGCGGCGAGCAGCGCCACCACCTGCACCAGATCGCTGCTCGACGCCTCAACCGCCATGCCTGTCATCCCATTCTCTAAAGCGCGTCTCTCTGAAACGGATTCAGGCGACGTGCTTTAGGTCTTTGATTTGATGTATGTCGTTGTCCCAGAACCGCTGCGCGCTTCTGGGCGACATGCATCGGAAGCACTCCTTGCATGCCCCGGGAGCGAGAGGCAAGGGCGCGGAGACTGGCTGGAAGAGCAGGGCACGCCGCAGGATACGAAGCTACAGGTTCCGCGGCAAACGCCTGTTGCAACCGCGTTACACAAGTTGACACGGCCCGGTCGTTGCGTAACGCCACAATCAGAGGTTATGGCACGTTCGGCTTCGGCCATCGGAGGCAGCGGCGATGGGCGGCTGCCTTTTTTTAGGAGATGATTGATATGAAGAAGTTTTTGCTCATTGCCGTCGGTGTCGCGGCGTTGGCCGGTTCGGCTTGCTCCAAGGGGCCGGAATGCACGCAGGAAATCGCTGCCAAGAAGGCGCAGGACATGGCCGCCGCCCTCCAGGAAGCCATCACCAAGGATCCGAGCAAGGCGGCCGATCTGACCGCCAAGGTGCAGGCCGTGACGACCAAATATCAGGGAGCGACGACACTCGACGAAGCCTGCAAGGCCTATGACGAGCTGACCGCCACCATCAAGGGTTGAGCCAAACCGTCGGCGAATGCGAGGGCGGCGGCCATTTGGCCGCCGCCCTTTTTCTTGCGCAGCACTTCGGTCGGCAGCGCTTTCCGAGATACGCTACGCGATACCCATCGCGCGCTTATGGTCGGTGATCTCGGCGAGCAGCCAATCCTGGAACAGGCCGGTTCCGGGCTTGTTCCCGATGCTGCGGCGCTGATGCAGATAGATGCCGGCGGGATAGGTGTGGCGGGCGCTGAAAGGAGCGACAAGCCTGCCTTGCTGCAGAAGGTCCTGAGCCATCATGGTATCGGCCAAAGCGATCCCCGCGCCGTTTATCACCTCACGCATGATCAAGGTGCAGTCATCGAGCGTCGTGCTGGATTTCGGCGTGGTGTCCAGAACGCCCTCCTGCTCCAGCCAGCGCCGCCAGCGCATGCTCTCGCATTCGTGGATCAAATGATGATTGACGAGGTCGGCGGGCGTTCTGAGCGGCACCGGTCCTTCGAGCAGCGAGGGCGCGCAGACTGGGGTCAGGACCAGCGGGATCAGCAGCGTCAGGGCGGGGCCGGCCTTGTAGACGAACTCGTCGACAATGGCCAAATCGAAGTTGGCGCGCTTGCCCGAGGTAGAGATCTCCAGGTCCACGGCCGGATGCTGCTTGCGGAAATTCGGCAACCGGTCGGCCAGCCAAAGGTTCAGGACCGCCGGCACGCAGAGCACCCTAACACGCTGGGTCCTGCCGTGCCCCGGCCCATCGACGAAGCTGACATCGTCGGTGGCGCGCCAGATGGCCTCGAATGCCTCCGAGAGAGAGCGGGCATAATATGAGCCCCTGATGGTTGGGGTGATCTGGCGAAAGCCGCGCTCGAACAGGTCCTGGCCGAGGTTTCTTTCAAGCGCGCGAATGTGGCGGCTGACGGCCGAGGGCGTCAAATGCAGCTCCTCGGCTGCATCCTTGATGCTGCCGAGACGCGCGGCGGCCTCGAAAGCGCGCATGCCATTGAGTGAGGGCAGTGCCATTGACCGATCATGAATTGTCAGTTGAGTTTTTGTCAATCGACTTGGGCAAAATTGGCGTTTGATCGCCTGGCCGGTTCGGGGATACCCAAATGGCAAGAGCGACTAAGTCGCCGTCAGAAAACAATTATTTGGGTACTCCGATACCATTTTCCCAACGGCGCGAACCGGCCTCATCGGTTTGCATCGGTTGCGGGAGAGGTTTGCGCATGACGCAGCCGATCTGGCAGGAGCCGCCCCGCAAATGGGAGAACGAGCTTTATGCCTCAGTCGCCAGTGCCGGTCTTCGAGACGACGACGGAGATTTCCGCGGAAACCTCCGTCGTCGTGATCCTGCAAACCGCTCACACGGGTTTTGGGCCCCGGGCAGCGGCGCTCGATGCCGAGATGGACGGGATCCTGTCCCGCGCGTGTTCCGAGCCGGCCGCGCTTGAGGAATCCGGCGCCTGTCTCGATGTCATCGCGCCGAAGGCCGTACCGGTCCGGCGCGTGGTGGTGCTGGCCTTGGGCAGGGCCGAGGCCGTAACAACGCTTTCCCTGGCGCGAGCCGGCGGCTTGCTTGCGGCGCATCTGGAAGGCAAGGGCGAATGCGCGGCCACCCTCGTGTTGGACCCGCTCGCCGATGTCGACCTGCCTGCAGCGGAAGTCCTCGCGCGGGTTGCGCTCGGCATGCGGCTTCGGCGCTATCGTTTCGACATGCGCAATCGGCGTCAGGGAGCCGGCGCCGACCGCACTTTGCGGGTGCAATTGATCGGCGCGGCCGGTCCGGAACTGAAGGCGGCGCTGGCGCGGGTCGATGCCATCGCGGACGGTGTCGAATATGCGCGCACACTGGTCAACCTGCCGCCAAACCATCTCCACCCCGACAATTTCCATGACCACCTGGAGCCGCTGCGCGAGGCCGGCATCGATGTCGAGATCCTCGATGCGGCACGGCTGAAGGAGCTTGGCATGAATGCGATCCTGGCCGTCGGCTCCGGCTCGGCGCGGTCGCCGCGTGTCGCCGTCCTACGCTATCGCGGCAAAGGCGCTCCCGCGCAGCCACTGGCTTTCGTCGGCAAGGGCGTCTGTTTCGATTCCGGCGGCCTGTGCATCAAGCGCGGCGAGCAGATGTTCGACATGAAGGCCGACATGGGCGGCGCGGCCGCGGTGGTCGGCCTGTTGATTGCGCTCGCCCGGCAAGGCAGCTCGGTGCATGCCGTCGGCGTGCTCGGCATTGCCGAGAACATGCCGTCCGGCACCGCGCTCAAGCCGCGCGACATCATCACGACAGCGTCGGGCCAGACCGTGGAAGTGTTCGACACGGATGCGGAAGGCCGACTGATCCTGGCCGACTGCCTCTATTATGCCGCCTCGCGCTTCAACCCCTCGGTGATCGTCGACCTGGCGACGCTGACCTATTCGGTGATGCGGGGCCTCGGCTCGGTCTTCGCGGGCCTTTTCAGCACCGACGACACCATCGCCTCACGGATGATCGCGGCCGGGGAAAAGGTTGGCGAGCGGTTCTGGCAGCTGCCGCTCGACCGGGCCTATGACGAGGGGCTGCAATCGCCCTTCGCCGATATCCGCCATCACGCCAAGGACATGGAGGATGGCGACGCGCCCTATGCCGCGGCCTTCCTGCGCAATTTCACCGAGGATCGTCCCTGGGTGCATCTCGACATTGCGGGCAAGGAACTGGCCGATAAGGACCAGCCGCTGGGCCGGGAAGGCGCCACGGCTTTCGGCGTGCAGATGCTGGAAGAGTGGGTGCAGTCCGGCCAGGCGGCGAACTAGGCGACGGCGGGATGTCTTCAACCACGCAGGGAACCACAATGCCGTCCGAGATCGTCAGCAAGGAAGGGCGGGCCGGCTTCGGCGCCTATGAAACCTGGTATCGGATCAGCGGCGCGCTCGATGCCGGCAAGGCTCCAGTCGTGATCCTGCATGGCGGCCCGGGCGCCGCGCATAATTACGTCGATGCCTACAAGCTTCTCGCCCGGGGCGGCCGCGCCGTCATCCACTACGACCAATTAGGCTGCGGCAATTCCACCTTGCTGCCGGAAAAGGGCGCCGATTTCTGGACGCCCCAGCTCTTCATCGACGAACTGGAGAACCTCGTCGACCATCTCGGCATCCGCGGCGGCTTCCATGTGCTGGGTCAAAGCTGGGGCGGCATGCTGGGTGCCGAATATGGCGTGACCCGCCCGAAGGGCCTGAAGTCGCTGACCATCGCCAACTCGCCTGCTTCCATGAAGCTTTGGGTCGAGGAGGCCAACCGGTTGCGCGCCGATCTGCCCAGGAAGGTGCAGGAGACGCTGACGAAGCACGAACAGGCCGGCACGACGGGCGATCCGGCCTACCAGGAAGCGACGATGCGGTTCTACGAACGGCATGTCTGCCGGGTCGTGCCGTTCCCGCCCGAGGTGACGGAGACTTTTGCCCAGATCGTGCGCAATCCGACCGTCTACAATGTGATGAACGGCCCGAACGAATTCCACGTCATCGGAACGCTGAAGAGCTGGAGCGTCATCGACCGCCTGCCGGCCATCGAGGTTCCGACACTCCTCATCTCCGGCCGTTACGACGAAGCAACGCCCGCGACCGTGCAGCCCTTCAAGGACGGCATCAAGGGATCGCGCTGGGAGATATTCGAGCACTCCAGCCACATGCCGCATGTCGAGGAGCAGGATCTCTGCATGCGGGTGGTGGGAAACTTCCTGGACGACAACGACAACTGAAAAGGGGAATGACGACATGAAGAAACTGCTTTTGGCGGCGTCAGCCGCCGCATTGCTGGCCGGCTCGTGGCTCGCTCCGGCGCACGCCGAATATCTCAAGGAACACCGCGGCGGCACCATTCGCCTTCTTGCCCGATCGGCGGCCGGAACGCTCGATCCGCATATCAACTACACGGACCAGGGCTGGCAGATGTACCAGCCGATCTATGACGGCCTGGTCGCCTTCCGCAAAGCCGAGGGCGTCGAGGGTTTTTCCATCGTTCCCGACCTGGCCGAGGCGTTGCCTGAGGTCAGCAATGACGGCAGGACCTTCACCTTCAAGCTGCGCAAGGGCATCAAGTTCTCCAACGGCCAGGACCTCGGCGTGAAGGACGTCGTCGCCTCCTTCCAGCGCATCTTCAAGATTTCCGGCCCGACGTCGGGCACCTTCTATGCCGGCATTGTCGGCGCCGACAAATGCCTGGCCGACACCAAGAGCTGCACGCTGGAAGGCGGCGTCGTCGCCGACGAGGCGGCCGGCACGATCACCCTCAATCTCACCAAGCCGGACGCCGAGATCCTCTACAAGCTCGCCTTGCCGCATGCCGTGATCCTGCCCGCGGACACGCCGGCCGAGGATACGGGCTCCAAGCCGATCCCCAGCACCGGCCCCTACATGATCTCGGCCTTCGATCCCAACAAGGGCATGACGGTTTCCCGCAACCCCAATTTCAAACAGTGGAGCGAGGAAGCCCAGCCGGACGGCTATCCGGATGTCGTGCAGTACGATTTCGGCCTGTCGGAAGAGGCGGCCGTAACGGCGATCCAAAACGGCGAAGCGGACTGGATGTTCGACGCGCTGCCCAGCGACCGCCTCGGCGAACTCGGCAGCAAGTCCATGGACCAGCTGCATATCTCGCCGCTTTCGGCGTGGTGGTACGCGCCGCTGAACACCCGCATGGCTCCGTTCGACAATGAAAAGGCGCGCCAGGCCGTCGCCTATGCGGTCGACCGCAACACGCTGGTCAAACTGTTCGGCGGCAAGGTGCTGGCCTCGCCGGTCTGCCAGGTCCTGCCGCCGGATTTCCCCGGACATGAGGACTATTGCCCCTTCACCAAGAACCCTGGCGCCAAATGGTCGGCTCCGGATGTCGACAAGGCCAAGCAGCTCGTCGAGGAATCGGGCACCAAGGGCCAGAAGGTGACCATCATCGTCGAGGATACGGCGATCTCGCGGTCGATCGGCGTCTATCTGCAGAGCGTGCTGACCAACATCGGCTACGTCGCCGACGTCAAGCCGATCTCGTCCAACCTGCAGTTCACGTATATCCAGAACACCAACAACAAAGTGCAGATGTCCGTCACCCAGTGGTACAAGGACTACCCCGCGGCGTCGGACTTCCTGAACATCCTGTTCAGCTGCGCCTCCTATCGCGAAGGCTCGGACGCCTCGATCAACATCTCCGGCTTCTGCGACAAGGACATCGACGCGCAGATGCAGAAGGCGCTGGACCTCGGCGTAACGGACCAGAAGGCGGCCGACAAATTGTGGGCGGCGATCGACAAGCAGGTCACCGACAATGCGCCGGCGGTCGGTCTGTTCACGCCGAAGCGGCTTGATTTCGTCAGCAAGCGCATCGGCAATTTCAAGTTCAACCCGCAGTTCAACTGGATTATCACGCAATCCTGGGTGCAGTAACGAACCGCGGAAGGCACATATCGTGTCCAGCCAAGTCGCCGCCATGCCGCGCAAGACGCGAGGGCCCTGGGCCGTCGCGTTCGCGAAGCTGGCAACGGACAGGGCCGCCATGGCGTCCCTGGCCGTGTTCCTCATCATCGTCCTCGCCTGTTTCAGCGCGCCGCTTTACGCAAAATGGGCGAGCACGGATCCGTTCGCCTCGACGCTCGACGCCGTCATCCAGATCGACGGCGCCGACGTTCCGGTGATGGAACAGTCGACCGAGGGACTGGGGCTTGGCTACACGCCGATCGGCCCGACCTGGCGGCTTGGCAATTATTTCCTCGGCGCCGACAGCCAGGGGCGGGACGTCATGGCAAGGTTGCTCTATGGCGGCTTGAACTCGCTTTTGATCTCGGGCGCGGCCACCCTCTTCACGCTGATCGTCGGCACGATGGCGGGACTGATCGCGGGTTATTTCGGCGGTATCACCGACACGGTGCTGTCGCGCCTGCTCGACGTGCTCTGGGCGTTCCCGATCTATCTGCTGGCGATCTCGCTTTCTATCGTCACCATCGCGCAAGGCATCGCGATCGGGCCGATCGAGATCCAATCGGGCAGCCTATGGCTGCCGGTCATCATCATAGGCATTGTCTATATACCCTATGTCGCGCGTCCGATACGCGGGCAGGTCCTGGCGCTGCGCCACAGCGAGTTCGTGTTCGCAGCGATCAATCTCGGCGTGCCGGGCTGGCGCATCCTGTGGCGCGATATCCTGCCCAATATCACCACCACCCTCATCGTCTTCGTGCCGCTGATGATGGTGCTGAACATGCTGACGGAATCGGCGCTTTCGTTCCTGTCGATCGGCGTGCAGCCGCCGGCCGCGAGCTGGGGCACCATCATCCAGGACGGGCAGGCGCTGCTCTATACGAGGCCGCTGGTCGCGCTGGTGCCTGGCCTGGCGATCGCCGTTTCCGTCATGGCGCTCAACGTCTTCGGCGACGGCCTGCGCGATGCACTCGACCCGCGCTCCAAGGTCCGGCTGGGGCGCGACTGATGTTTTATGCCATCCTGCGCCGTTTCGGTCAGATGCTGTTCGTGATGTTCGGCATCTCCGTCGTCGTCTTCCTGATCTTCTTCGCCACGCCCGGCGCCGATCCCGCCGCACGCATCGCGGGCCGCAACGCTTCGCCGGAAGTGCTGGCGGCGGTGCGCCACAGCTTCGGCTTCGACCAGCCGCTCTACGTGCAATATACGCGCATGATGGAGAAGATCTTCGTCACCGGCGACCTGACCTCATTCGTCAACCGCGGCTGGAAGGTTGTGCCGGCCGTCATGGATTCGATCCCCGTCACGCTTTCGCTGGTGTTCGGCGCCGCGGTCCTGTGGGTGGTCGTCTCCATCATCATCGGCATCGTCGCCGCGGCCACCCGCGACAGCTGGCTTGACAAGCTGCTGATGGCTTTGGGACTGCTCGGCATTTCCATGCCGGTCTACTGGCTGGGCGAGGTGATGAACCTGATGACCCAGAGCCGCTATCACGACAGCTGGGCGTTCTCCTGGGTGCCGCCGCTCGGCTACAAGAACTTTTCCGACGATCCCAAGGGCTGGTTCCTGACGCTGGTCATCCCATGGATCACGCTGGCCATCCTCTATATCGGCATTTACGGGCGCGTGCTGCGCGCGGCCATTATCGAATCCATGCAGGAGGATTATATCCGCACCGCCCGCGCCAAGGGCCTGTCGGAGACCCGCATCCTGTTTCGCCATGCGCTGCGCACCTCGCTCATCGCCTTCGTCACCCTGTTTGGCCTCGACTTCGGCGCGCTGGTGGGCGGCTCGGCCTTGCTCACCGAAGTCGTGTTCGGCCTGCACGGCATCGGCAAGCTCACATATGACGCGCTGCAGAACCTCGATCTGCCGATGATCATGGCGACGGTCATGTACGCTTCGATGTTCGTGGTGATCGCCAACGCGGTCGTCGATTTCGTCTACATCCTCCTCGATCCGCGCCTGAGGGCATCATGATACTGTCGGTGCGCGATCTCAAAGTGTCCTTCCGCACGCATGACGGACCGGTACGGGCCATTGACGGCGTTTCCTTCGATCTCGAGGAAAGCGAGATCCTCGGCGTCGTCGGCGAATCCGGCTCGGGCAAGACGGTGTCGCTGCTTGCCGTGATGGGGCTTATCACCGACCCGAACGCCACCATCGAAGGTTCGATCCGCTACAAGGGCCGCGAACTCGTGGGCTTGCCGCCGCGCGAGCTTCGTCGTCTGCGCGGCAACGAGATCGCGATGATCTTCCAGGATCCGATGACGGCGCTGACGCCGGTCTACACGATCGGCTGGCAGATCGCCGAGCAGATCCGGGCGCATCGCGGTCTCAGCAAGTCCAAGGCGATGGAGCGCGTCGAGCAGCTGTTGGCGGAGGTGAATTTCCCCAACCCGCACGAGGCGATGTCGCGCTATCCGCACCAGCTTTCCGGCGGCATGCGGCAGCGCGCGGTGATCGCGATGGCCTTGTCCTGCGATCCGGCGCTGCTGGTGGCCGACGAGCCGACCACCGCGCTCGACGTCACCGTGCAGGCCGGCATTCTCGACCTCGTTCGCAAATTGCGGGCGAAGCACAAATCGGCAGTGGTCTTCATCACGCATGACATGGGTGTCGTCTCCGAGCTCGCCGACCGGGTCATGGTCATGTATGCCGGCCGCGTGGTGGAACGCGGCACCCGCACGGAGCTGTTTTCCGATCCGCGACACCCTTATACGCGTGCGCTGCTCGGCTCGATCCCGCCGCTGACCGGCCAGAAACCGCGCCGCCTGCCGGCCATCCCCGGTTCGCCGCCTTCCTTGCTGCGGCTGCCCCAAGGCTGCGCCTTCGGCCCGCGCTGCCCGGTCCGTTACGAACCTTGCGAGGCTGGCAAGCCAGGTCTCGGCGCGAGCGCGCATGCCGCGGCATGCTTTCGGGTGGCGCAGGCATGAGCGAGCCGATGACAGACACAGATCGCCCGATCCTCGAGACGCGTTCGCTGGCAAAACGCTTTTCGATCGGCACCCGGTTTTCCGCCGAGGGCAGGCGGACGGTCCATGCCGTGGACAACGTCTCGCTGACCGTGTGGCGGGGCGAAACAGTGGGCCTTGTCGGGGAATCCGGATGCGGCAAGTCCACGCTGGCGCGCTGCCTGGTCCGGCTCTACGACATCACCGACGGCAAGCTTCTGTTCGAAGGTGACGACATCACCTCGAAGTCGCTATCCGATCTGAGGCCGCTGCGGCGGCGCTTGCAAATGGTCTTTCAGGATCCCTCGGCCTCGCTCAATCCGCGCCGGCGCGTCGGCGATCTCGTCGCCGAGCCGCTGCGCATTCATGGCAAGGTTTCGGCCAAAGAGATCACCGCGCGGGTGGCGGAGCTGTTCGAACTGGTCGGACTGTTGCCGGACCATATGGTGCGCTATCCGCACGAATTCTCCGGTGGCCAGCGCCAGCGCGTCGGCATCGCGCGGGCGATCGCGTTGAATCCCGACCTTGTCGTGCTGGACGAGCCGGTCTCCGCGCTCGACGTGTCGGTACAGGCCCAGATCGTCAACCTGCTCGCCGATCTGCAGGAGAAGCTGAAGCTCACCTATATCTTCATCGCCCACGATCTCTCCGTGGTGCGCCAGGTCTCGACACGCATCGCGGTTATGTATCTCGGCTCGATCGTCGAGGAAGGCCCGGCGGAAGAGGTCTTTGCGACGCCGGCTCATCCCTACAGCCAGGCGCTGATCTCGGCGGTTCCCATTGTCGAGACGACGCCTGCGGGCGCGCGCAAGCGCATCATCCTCACCGGCGACGTGCCAAGCCCGCTGAAGCCTCCATCCGGGTGCCGCTTCCATCCGCGATGCCCGATCGCGGCGGAACGGTGCCGTTCTGAGCGGCCGGAACTGAAGGAATATCGTCCAGGCCGCAAAGTGGCCTGCCACTTCCCGACTTTAACGTGAACCGTCTTCTTGCGGGTGGCGGACGCGGGCGGCCGGAACCGCGCCGGATCAGTTCTTGGCGATGGCGCCGACTTCGACCGGATCGATCCGCTTCAGGCTCATGCCGATCACCGGCACCAGCTGATTGTTGACGCGCACGGCCACCGTCACGGTCATCGAATTGCCGTCGGGGACGCGCGCCTGCATGACGCCGTTCAACTGTTTGCGGTTGATGGTGAAGACGACTTTCTGGGCGTCGACGACATTGCCGCCGACAATGTCCATGCCGCTTTCGGTCGAGCCGCCCATGAAGGTGCCCCTGTAACCATCGCGCCCTTTGCGTTCGACGCTGGCCGACATCTTTTGCGTGAACACGCCGACCCTGCAGCCGCCGTCAAGCGTCATGCCGAGCTTGCTGGCGGGCGTCGAGCCGTTGAAATCGCAGGTGAATTTGGTGCCTTTGTACTTGCCGGCGATGATCTCGCCAGGGCCGACCCATCTGCCTTCGACGGAGCGGAAAAACTGCTTGTCCGGCTCTGCGCCAACGGCCTTTTCGACCAGTCCGAGCGGCGCGGCAATCGCAATGGTGGCAGGCAGAACGCAGGACAGGATTACGCTTCTCATCGACGACACCCGGCACGAAAGAGTCTATTCTTGGGACCGGACTGACCATGCAGAAGATTGGTTAATGCTTCGTCACCCGTGGCGGGTCACGCGTTTACCCTATCGGTCGTCTTGGCTGTTCTTTCGCGCCGCGAACGACGTCAGCGCCGAGAGGAAATCGCCTAGGCCGGGGCGTTTGACGGCGATGAACGGCAAGGGGCGGGCGGTTTCCATCGCGGCGATGCCGATGCGCGCCGTCATCATGCCGTTGACCACGCCTTCGCCGAGCTTTGCCGAGAGTTTTGCGGCCAGGCCATGGCCGACGATCTGCTGCACGAAACTGTCGCCCACCGCGATCGAGCCGGTCACCGCCAGATGCGCGAGCACGCCGCGCGCCCGCCGGAAGAAGCCGAGCGTGCCTGGGCGGCCGCCGTAGAGTTCGGAGAGCCGCCGGATCAGGCGTCCGGCCTCGAACACGACATAGGCGATGTCGACCAGAGCGCGCGGGCTGACCGCCGTGATCAGGGACACGCGCTTCGCGGCCTCGAGGATCATGATTTTCGCGCGGGCATCGAGAGGCGACAGGATCTCGGTCTCGGCAAGCCGCACCAGATTGGCGCCGTCGATGATCTCGCCGCGCAGTTCGGCGAGCGAGCGGCGCCCAGCGGCGGTCTCGGGTTTTGCCGCGACGAAGGCCGAGAGTTCGTCGACCAAGGCACGCGCCGCCTTGGGATCGTCGCGCGCCACGGCATCCAGGGCCCGCTTCTGCATCTTTTCGACTTCGGCCAGGCGGGCGATGGCGAGGAATTCGCGGATCAGGATGACGAGCAGCGAGAGCAGCGCAATCGCCGCCATGCCGGCCGCCAGCCAGCCAAGCCATTCGGCCCGCGCGAACAGGTCGCGGATCAGCTGGTCGGCCCAAAGACCGACCGCCAGCGAGAGGAGCACGCTCAGAGCACCGAGGAACAGCCGGGCAAGCAGCGAGCGCTTTCTCGGCGCCGTCGCCGGCGGCGGAACCGCGGCCTCGATGTCCGGTTCGTCGAAGACGTCGACCTCCGAGGGGATCACGACCGCCACATCAGCCCGCGCGGCACGTGGCCTGCGCGCCGGCTGCTCCTCGGCGACGCGGTTTCGCTGTGGTTGCGGCGGCGCCTCGGTCTCGGGCTCGATGCGGAAGGCCGCCGGTTTGCGGGGCGCGGTCATGCCAGATGATCTCCGATCAGGAACTGCAGCGCGCGGTCGAGCCGGATATGCGGCAAGGACAGCGTGACGCCTTCGGCGGTGCGTTCGAGTTTCGGCGGGCGGAAACGCACGAAGCGGATCGCGGGTTCGGTGCTGTCGGGCGGCGATCCGGAATTGTCGAACACCGCGTCGACTTTTTCCGGCAAATCGCCCGGGAATATGGCGGTTTCGGTCTTTCCGTCGAATGTCTCGCCGTTGATCTTCTCGCCCTTCAGCGGGGTGCCGATGATGACGGGCAGCGTCTCGCGGCCCTGCTTCACCGTGCCTTCGCGGGTTGAGCGAACCGCGGCCATGGCGACGACGTCGACGGCGGCGCCGCTGAAATTCGCGCGCGCCACGGCGCGGTCGGTCAGCCGGCGAACGATCGCCTGCAGCCGGTCATGGCTTTCGTGGTGCAGATGGTCCGCCTTGGTCGCGGCGACCAGGATGCGGTCGATACGGCGCGAGAAGAAGTCGGTGAGGAAATTACCCCGTCCGGGCCGGAAGCAGGACAGGATCTCGGTGACGGCGCGCTCCAGATCGGCCATGGCGGCCGGTCCGGCATTCAACGCCTGCATGGCGTCGATCAGCACGATCTGCCGGTCGAGGCGGGCGATGTGCTCGCGAAAGAACGGTTTGACGACATGCGTCTTATAGGCCTCGTAGCGGCGTTCCATTATGGCCTGCAGCGATCCGGAGCGCGGCCGGCCTTGCGACAGCGTCATCAGCGGCGCGAAGGTCAGCGCCGGCGAGCCTTCGAGATCGCCCGGCATCAGGAAACGGCCGGGCGGCAGCGTCGACAGCGCGCGTTCGTCGAGCTTGCAGGCCTTGAGATAGGCGGCGAAGCTTTCGGCCAATCGCCGCGCCGTCATCTCGTCGGCGTCGGCATCGGGATCGATGGCGGAGGCCAGTTCGCGCCATGCCTGCGACAGGTCCGAGCGGAGGGGCAGGGCGGCCAGTTCGACCGCCTCGCGCGAAAAGTCGGCAAAGGATTTGCCAAGCAGCGGCAGGTCGAGCAGCCATTCGCCGGGATAGTCGACGATGTCGATGGATAGTTTTCCGGCTGAAAACAACCGGTTCCAGCCCGAAGCCGACTCATATTCGATGGTGAGCCGCAGTTCTGAGATGGCGCGCGTGGAGTCCGGCCAGACACGGTCGTTCACCAATGCCGCGACATGATCCTCATACTGGAAACGCGGAACGGCATCGTCCGGCTGCTCCTCGAGGAAGGCACGGGCGATGCGGCCGGATTTCTGCGCTTCCAAGAGCGGCAGGCGTCCGCCATGGATGAGATTGTGGACGAGGGCCGAAATGAACACGGTCTTGCCGGCGCGGGAAAGGCCGGTGACGCCAAGACGCAATGACGGAGAGAAGAGCCCGGCGGCGCGGCCCGACAACGTGTCGAGCGCAATCCTCGCCTCGTCGGTGAAATTGGTCAGCGATGATGCCAAATCGGGCCTCTGGTTGGGCGTCAGCGCCCGATATAGGCCCTGGACCGCGCGTTTGAAATGGCCTCAGAGGTCGGCGGGCGTGAGAAAGGCTTCGAGATAGCCGTTGCCCTGCGCCGCTTGGGCAAGGTTGCCGGGAAAGCGCACCACGGCAAGGCCGGAGGTCGGAAAACCGTGATTCATCATCCCGCGCGCCGCCTGCTCGCCATCTCCGGACACCGCCATCGCCAGGTCTTCGGTCATGGGATTGTGACCGATCACCAGCACCGAGTTGGCTGCGCCATTCTTGCGGATGATGTCGAGATAGCCGGCTGCATCCTCGCTGTAGAGCGTGTCGAAAAACAGGACCCGTCCGGTGTCGGTGCGCTCCGCCAGGCCTTCCAGCGTCTGCCTTGCCCGCCTGGCGTTGGAGCAAAGGGTGACGTCCGGCACGTAGGCGCGGGCCCGCATGGCCTCTCCGATCGCTTCGGCATCGGCCATGCCCGATTCGTCGAGCGGGCGGTCGAAATCGCGCACTCCGGGCAGCGCCCAGCCGGCCTTGGCATGCCGCAACAGATAAAGTCTGCTCAACCGGACCCCCCGTGACGCCGCCTTGCTGGCAAAGCGCGATTAGTCACCAGAACGATGTCATGCACAATGGCCGGCGCCAGCAACTGCAACGAATCATGTGCGAATTCGTTTTGTGTGGTTGAAACAAAGTCATCGCGCGGGCCGCCGATGCGAGACTAACAATTGCGTGAAACTGTCGCCGATAGCGCTTGTGCAGGCTCTTGTCCCCGAATATATAGGCGCCAAATTTGGGGTTGTTGGGTGAGTCGAATGAACGATATCGTTACCGCCAATTACGTACCCTCCGAAGACGAGCCGTTCATGAACGAACGGCAAAAATCGTACTTCCGTCAAAAGCTTATCACCTGGAAGAGCGACATTCTCCGCGAAGCACGCGAAACCCTCGAAATCCTGCAGCAGGAAAACGCCAACCACCCCGACCTAGCCGATCGCGCCTCCTCCGAAACCGACCGCGCCATCGAATTGCGCGCCCGCGATCGCCAACGCAAGCTCATCTCGAAAATCGACTCCGCGCTCCAGCGCATCGACGAAGGCACCTACGGCTATTGCGAGGAGACCGGGGAGCCGATCGCGCTGAAGCGGCTCGACGCACGTCCGATCGCGACACTGTCGATCGAGGCGCAGGAGCGCCACGAGCGTCGCGAGAAAGTTTATCGCGACGACTGACGCAATCCAGCAGGCAAGAACATCGAAAATGGCCGGGATTTCCGGCCATTTTGTTTTTCAGCGCTCCATTTGTCTTTGCCGACAAGGGCGCGAAGAGCTCGCTTGCGCGGGTGGCCGGTCAGCGCTTGTGGCTGCCCAACTCGCCAAGGAGCTTGGTCATCTCGTCATCGAGCGAGGGCTTGGCCGCGGGCTTGGCGATTGCCGGCTGGGAATGCTGGTCGTCGAGAGAGGTCTCGAGTTCGTGCATCAGCGTGTCGTCGATGGAGTCGCTTGAGGGCGGCGGCGCATATTTGGTGCCGCCGTTCGTCGTCCCGTAGCCCGGCAGCGGCGTGACCTTGGCCGTCGGCTGGCTCGGCGCCGCCGGCTTGGTGGGGGCGGGCGCCGGCACGCGCGGACGTGTGGCGGCAGCTGGCTGGGCGGCAGGCGGCGCCGGCGGCTTGGCGGGGGCGGGCGCCGGTTGCGGGGCGCGCGGGCGCTGGGCGGTGGCTGCTGCCTGCTGTTGTCCGCCGTCGCCCGTCAATGCCGGGCGACGCGGCGCCGCCAGCCTGATATCGCGCTCGACCACGACATCGGTCGGCCCGCCGATCAGGATCAGGTGCTCGATGTCGTCGCGGCGCACCAGGACAAGCCGGCGATGGCTGTCGACGGCGGTGGCATCCATCACGGCAAGCCGCGTCTTGCGATTCCTGCCGCCGGCGACGAAGGTGCCGAAGGTCAGGTTGCGGACCACCTTGATGGCGAGCAGGACGACAACCAGCAGGATGAGGGCCGCTACCGTCCACAGGATTGCGGCGACATAACCCGGGCCCGCCACATTATCCAGCCACTGCATCGGTGCACCCCAATCGCCATCTTTGAAGTGAGGGGACACTAGACCGTTGGGACCAGCGACCGCAAGTTCACATCACCCATCGTGAACAGTTTGAAACATGAATCGTTGATTTTATCGGACATTTGCCGCCGGGGCCTTTTCCGTTACAGGAGAATGTGATTCAACCGGCCGTCCGCGCCCGTCGGACACCGGAATCACGAGCAGGGGGAACATGGCCAAGGAAGCGCGCGGCGATTTCTATCCGGTACCGATCGTCGACCAGAACACGCGTCCGGGCGCCGTCACTAGGCTCATCGTCTTCATCGTCGTCTTGACCGGCGCCGCGATCGTCTTCGGACTGTTCCGCGAGCGTCTCGGCGATCCTTTCCTGCTCGGCATGCTCGGCGTGCTCGCCATGATCGGCGTCGGCTTCCTGTTCGCGACGGCGATCGGCTTCGTGCAGATCGCGCCCCGTTCGACTGGCGACGAATTGTCGAAAGCCTTCGTCGACTCGATGTCGCAGGGCCTTGTGGTCACCGACACCAAGGGCCGCGTCGTCTACGCCAACCGCGCCTATGCCGATATGACGGGTGCTGCCTCGGCCGCCGATCTCAAGACCGTCGAAGGACTGCTTTCGGATGTTCCCGAGGCCTCGATGACGATCTACCGGCTGGCGTCGGGCCTGCGCGACGGCCAGGCCGGCGACGGCGAGTTCCGGCTGGCACAGTCGATCAAGCCGGGTGCCGAGCCCGGCGCGCGCTGGTACCGCGCCCGCGCCCGTGCCTTCAGCATGCCCGGGCAAAGGCTGCCGATGCTGGCCTGGCAACTCGCCGACATCTCGCAGGAACGGGCGGAGCAGGAGCGTTTCTTCCTCGACCTGCAGAAAGCCATCGACCATCTCGACCATGCGCCGGCCGGGTTCTTCTCGGCCGACCAGGAGGGCCGCGTCACCTATATCAATGCCACGCTCGCCGAGTGGCTGGGCATCGACCTTGCCTCCTTCACGCCGGGCGCCATCACGCTGCCGGAAATCATCGCCGGCGACGGCATGGCGCTGGTCCGCTCGGTCAAAGCCGACCCAGGCACCACCCGCAACGCCGTCATCGACCTCGACCTCACCACCATGAGCGGCCAGGCGCTGCCCGTGCGCTTCATGCACCGCGTTTCGGCGAGCCGCGAAGGCTTGAACGGCCCGACCCGCACGATCGTCCTCAACCGCACCCAGGGCGAGGACGCTTCCGCGCAACTCAGAGCCTCCGAGGTTCGCTTCACCCGTTTCTTCAACTCGACGCCAATGGCCATTGCCGGCGTCGATGCGAGCGGGCGCATCCTGCGCACCAACGCGCCCTTCCTGCAGCTGTTTTCGTCCGTGGTCGACCGCGACGCCGTCGACCGGCGGGTGCGGTTCGAGACCATCGTTCACGAGCGCGACCGGCCGGCTTTCGCCGCAGCCTTCGAGAAGGCCCGGCAGCGGCAGGCCAATATCGAGCCGATCGACTCCGTGCTGCCCGGCAACGAGGAGCGCCACATCCGCTTCTACGTCAACGCCGTCGCCGACAGCGCGGGCAGCGAAGGCGCCGAGGAAGCGGCGATCGTCTACGCAGTCGAGACCACCGAGCAGAAAGCGCTTGAGGGCCAGATGGCGCAGAGCCAGAAGATGCAGGCGGTCGGCCAGCTCGCCGGCGGCATCGCGCACGACTTCAACAACGTGCTGACCGCCATCATCATGGCGTCCGATCTTCTCTTGACCAACCACCGGCCGTCGGACCCGTCCTTCCCCGACATCATGAACATCAAGCAGAACGCCAACCGGGCGGCCTCGCTCGTGCGGCAATTGCTGGCCTTCTCGCGCAAGCAGACGCTGCGGCCGGAAGTGCTCAACCTGACCGATGTCCTGGCGGATCTCAGGATGCTGCTCGCCCGGCTGGTCGGCAACGACATCAAGCTGAAGATCGACCACGGCCGCGACCTGTGGCCGGTCAAGGTCGATATCGGCCAGTTCGAGCAGGTGGTGGTCAATCTCGCCGTCAATGCGCGCGACGCCATGCCGAGCGGCGGCGATATCACCGTGCGCACCCGAAACGTCACCTCCGACGAGTGCAAGTCCTTCGCCTATCGCGAGCTGGCGCCGGCCGACTATGTGCTCGTCGACGTCGAGGACACCGGTAGCGGCATCGCGCCCGACGTGCTGAAGAAGATCTTCGAGCCGTTCTTCACGACCAAGGAAGTGGGCAAGGGCACCGGCCTCGGCCTGTCGATGGTCTACGGCATCATCAAGCAGACCGGCGGCTTCATCTTCTGCGATTCCGAGGTCGGCAAGGGCACGGTGTTCCGTATCTTCCTGCCGCGCCACATCGCCGAGGTGAAGAAGCAGGCAGAGCCCGGCGAGGCGCCGGCCGCGGCGACGGCTCCGACCAAGCCGGCCGATACGGCCAAGGATCTTTCCGGCTCGGCCACCGTGCTTCTGGTCGAGGACGAGGACGCCGTGCGCATGGGCGGCGTCAGGGCGCTGATCTCGCGCGGGTACACCGTCCACGAGGCGTCGTCCGGTGTCGAGGCGCTGGAAGTGTTCGAGGCGCTCGGCGGCAAGGTCGACATCGTCGTCTCCGACGTGGTGATGCCGGAGATGGACGGGCCGACATTGCTCGGCGAGCTGCGCAAACGCCAACCGGACATCAAGTTCGTGTTCGTTTCGGGCTATGCCGAGGACGCCTTTGCCAAGAACCTGCCGGCCGACGCGCATTTCGGCTTCTTGCCGAAGCCGTTCTCGCTCAAGCAATTGGCGACGATCGTCAAGGATGTGCTGGAATCCTAGAGCGTCTCAGCGTTTCACGAAAACGCTGAACCGCTCACGCAATTCCGGGCGGAAAACTACGGCGAAGCCGCGAGCCCAACCGCTCACACTTTTCCTAGAATTGCTCCAAGTAAGCCAGCGCTTGCGCATTGCTATGACCCTGTCATGATGGCGACCGGATGGGTCTATCATGGGGGTGGTAGCGCGTGACGCCGCATATCGAGGCGGGCCGGGGGGCCTATGCCGAAACGGTGCTCTTGCCGGGCGATCCCGAGCGCGCCCGATGGATGGCGGAAACCTTTCTCGAGGCGCCGCGCTGCGTCAACCGCCGAAGAGGCGCGCTGGGCTTCACCGGCCGGTTCCGCGGCAAGCCGGTCAGCATCCAGGCGACCGGCATCGGTGTTTCATCCTTCCTGATCTACGCCCACGAACTGCTCGACTATCATGGCGTGAAGACGCTGATCCGCACCGGCACATCAGGCGGCTTGTCGGAAGATGTGCCCCTGCGCGGCGTCGTCATCTCCAGCGAAGTGCGGGCGGAGGGCGCAATCAGCGGACAGGTGTTCGGGCTTTACCAGCCGGCGGGCCCGGACCATGCGCTGCATGCGCTGGCGCTGCGGCGCGCGGCCGATCTCGGCATCGCCTGCAGCGCGGGTCTCACGATCTGCAGCGACGTGTTTCATCATCCCGCCGGCCGTGCCCGGTTCGACGAGCCGATCGCGCTGGGAGCGTTGGCCGTCGATATGGAAACCAGTGCGCTCTATCGGATTGCGGCGCAGTTCGGCGCGCGAGCGCTGTCACTGCTCACCGTCGTCGATCATATCGCCACCGGCGAGTTGACCGATTATTCGGAGCGCCAGGCTTTGTTCACCGACATGACCCGGCTGGCGCTCGAAGTCGCCGCAGCCGACTAGATTATTGCGTCAATTCCTTCCGCACGGCAGCGACATCGCCAGACGAAACCATCGGAGCGGCGTTGCCCCAGCTGTTGCGCACATAGGTGAGGACGTCGGCGACTTCCTGGTCGCTCAACCGCCAGGCCAGGGATGGCATCGCCGGGGTCGTGCGCGCATGCTCCGTACGCACGGCCTGGCTTCCCGCCAGGACCAGCCGGGCCAGTGTCTCCGTATTGCCCTGGGCGACGATCGAGTTGTTGCTGAGCGCCGGGAAGAGGGCGCCGGCACCAGCGCCGTCACCGCCGTGGCACGCTGAGCAATTGTCGCGGTAGATGGCTTCGCCGGTCACCATCCTTGCCTGTTCAGGTTTCGCCGATTGTACATTGCCGGTATCCGAACCAAGGCTCTTCAGATAGACGGCGACGGCTTTCAGATCCGCGTCGGTCATCTTCGAGGTCGAGTTCTCGACCGCTTCGGCCATCGGACCCGATGCGATCGAATGCGCGTTGACGCCGGTCTTGAGGTACTGAATCAGGTCGTCCTCGGACCATTTCCCCAGACCAGACTGCGCATTGTTGGTGATGTCCGGTGCGAACCAGCCCTGAAGCGACGCGCCCTGCAGGAAGACGCTGTCCTTGTCGGCGCCGAGGAAGGATTTCGGCGTGTGGCAGGTGCCGCAATGTCCAGCGCCTTGAACGATATAGGCGCCCCGGTTCCATTCCGCCGGTTTGGATGGATTCGGCGTGAAAGGCGTTTCGCTGAAATTGAGCAGGTTCCAGCCCCACATTGACAGCCGGACGTTGAGCGGGAACGGCAGCTGGTTGGCTTCCACCTTGTTCGAAACCGGCTCGACCGTCGTCATATAGGCCCACAGATCGGAAATGTCCCGATCGGTCATCCTGGTGTAGGCCGGGTAGGGCATCGCCGGATAAAGCCGCACGCCGTTATGGCCGACGCCGGTTTTCATCATGTTGCGGAAATCGGCTTCCCTCCAGTTGCCGATGCCGGTCTCCCTGTCGGGCGTGATGTTTGGCGGCACCAGCGCGCCGAACGGTGTTTCGAGCGGCAGCCCCCCGGCCAGCGGCTTGCCGCTGGGCTTCGTGTGACAGCCGGCGCAGTCACCGAGCACGGCCTGGTATTGACCGCGAATGATCTGGTCAGCCTGGTCGGCGGCGATGGCGGGGCCAACGGCCAAGCTGGCAAAACCCGCGGCAAGAGTGAGAGCGAGCGTCTTCATGCCTGCACCAATGGCGCGCCGGGATCGCGCAGATAGTGGTTGCGGATGGCGTCGGCGGCGCGGAAGGCCGGCGCGCCGACCGTTCCGGTCGGGTTCTTGCCGGCGTTCTGCGGGAAGGCCGAGGCGCCGATGACGAAGACGTTCGGGACGTCCCAGCTCTGCAGGAAGACATTGACGGCGCTGCGCTTGGGATCCGTCCCCATGATCGCGCCGCCGGTGTTGTGCGTGCTCTGGTACGGCACGCTGTCCCAGCCTTTCTTGCGCCGGCCGACGGCGTATTGCTTGCCGCCGAGCTTCTTGGCGATCTCCTCCATCCGGTCGCAGAGATAGTTCGACATCCGGATGTCGTTGTCGGGGAAGTCGAAGGTCATGCGCATCAGCGGGCGGCCGAAGCGATCCTTGTAGGTCGGATCGAGGTCGAGATAGTTGGCGCGCGTCGCGTAGCTGCTTCCCTGCGAAGAGAAGGAAAGCGTGCTCTTGTAGCCTTGGACCGTGGCCTTCTTCCAGGCGCTGCCCCATTTCGGCGTGCCGGGAAGCGTCGGTCGCGTGCCGATCGGACGCCCGTTGGTGGGGATGCAGTTGATGCCGGCGCCGCCGACGAAATCGAGCCCGCCATGATCGAAGGCATCGCCATTAAAATCGTCGATCGTCTGGCCGAGCGCGCCGGCGGCGATGAACGGATTGAAGTTCTTGTCGTCGAAGAACACCTGCACGCCGGCGTTGGTCTGGTAGCAGTAGTTGCGCCCGACCGTTCCCTCGCCGGTGTTGGGGTCATAGATCCCGCCAATGCCCGACAGCATCATCAGCCGGACATTGTGCAGGCCGTAGGCGCAAAGCAGCACCAAGTCGGCGGGCTGGAAATATGCCTCGCCGGAAGAGTCGACATAGGTGACTCCCCGCGCGGACTTGCCGCTGGCGGCGAGGTCGACATGCAGCACCTCGCTGTCCGTGCGGACCTCGAAATTGGCCTTCTTCATCAGCACCGGCAGCACCGTCGTCTGGGCGCTCGACTTGGAATAGTTGGCGCAGCCGAAGCGTTCGCAGAAGCCGCAGTACGTGCATTGGCCGAGCGTGACGCCGAGCGGATTGGTGTAAGCGCGCGACATGTTCGCCGACGGCGTCGGGAACGGATGCAGCCCCATCGACCGGCCGGTCTCGGCAAAGAGCGTCGGCGCGTAGGTCATTTGCATCGGCGGGTTCGGGTAGTCGCGCGCCCGCGGATCCTCGAACGGGTTGCCACCTTCCTGAAGCTGCCCCTTGATGTTGCCGGCCTTGCCCGAGATGCCGGCCAGATATTCGAACTGGTCGTAATAGGGCTCCATTTCGGCGCCGGTGACGCCCCAGTCCTCGACCTGGAGATCGGCGATCCGCGCCGCGCCGTATCTGTTCGTCAGATTGGTCCTGGTCTTGAAGTCGGAATCCCAAAACCGCCAAGTGTGGCCGTTCCAGTGGACGCCGGCGCCGCCGACGCCATTGCCCGGCAGAAAGGAACCGAAATCGCGCATCGGCAGCGCCGTCTGCGAGCGGTCGTTGCGCATCGTCATGGTTTCAACGACCGGCTGCAGGAAGAGATCGCGACGAATCGAGTAGCGCAGCTCGTCCTGCGCATAGCCGATGTTGAAGTCGGTCGCGGTATCGCGCCAAGGGCCGCGCTCGATGGCGAGCACGTCGAGGCCCTGGTCGGTCAGTTCATTGGCAAGAATGGCCCCGGTCCAGCCGAGACCGACGATGACGACATCCTTGCGCGGCAAAATCCTGGTCATGGCTCAAGCTCCCTTGCCCAGCCATTCCGGGCGGCCGGTGATCGACACCGGCGGCAGCGGATAGGGCTGATTGTGCTTGGCGACATGATCGCGGTAGTCGTAGCGGGCGCCCGGGAAGCCGAGCATGCGCCACGACGCCATGTCCTTGTTGCCGCCATAGACCGGGTCGGCGAAGAAGCCCTCCATCGTGTTCTGCAGCAAAAGCCCGAAGAATCCGGCGGCCTTGACACTGTTGGGCAGATCGACCTTGCCCGCTTCCATCTCGGTGAGGAAAGCGTCCTGTTCCTCCGGCTTGAGCTCGACGAATGTCCTGCCGTCGCGCTGTTTCAGGAAGGCATCCATGGCCGCCAGTCCGGCGCGGTAGCGCTGTGCCGGGTTGGCTTCGCCCTGGTAGCCCCGTGTCGGCAATGCCGGCTTGAACGGCCCCTGCGTGTAGAGCCGGCTCGATGTCCCGAATGCGCCCACCAGTTGCCGGTCGATGTAGACGGCGCAGCCGGCCTCCTTGCCGCCGATGCTGAGGTCGTCGTGGGGGACCAGCCTGTCGACAATGGCCTCGACCAGAGCCGCTTCCTGCGGCGTGAAGAACTGCCACGCGCCGGGGATGACCCGCGCCGGCGGATCCGAAGCCATCGGCTCCCAGGGCAGGGAGCCCGAGATCGTTCGCGCGAAGCTCACGGCTGGAGCTGTGATCGTCAGCATGGCGACAGAGGAGAGGAAAAGACGCCGGTTCATCCTGATAGGATAGCGATGGCTCATATTAGGTGCCTCGAAAATAAAGCTGCCTGCCTCGGGAAATCACGCCCAAGTTAAAGATGACGGAAACTGTAAAGTTCAAGCCGCATAGCTCGATTTGTTGCCAGCCTGCGGAAAGATAGACTGTCCGTCAAGCGCATCGTCAATCGTTGGTTAGGCCTGCCGCCGTTGTCCGTTGTGCCTGTATTTTAGATGGATGCAATAACCTGTCGATGGGCGGATCGCTCCGCCGCCTGGCCTGTCCAGGGGAATTCACCCGTGCCGCTGGTCAGGCGGCTTCCTGCTTCAACGCAGCCTGCTCCTCGGCGTTGGGGCGATGGCCCCGCAGATAGAGCGCGCAGGTGGTGCGCAGCATCGAAGCGAAGTTCGGAATCTGGCCGTTGATCTCGATCGCCTCGTCATAGAGCTTCGAGATGAATTTCGGCGTCGTCAGTCCCTGGCTGTCGGCGATCTCGTCAAGAAGACCCCAAAATGTCGCCTCGAGCTGGATGCTGGTCGAATGGCCGTCGATGCGGATCGACCTGTTGATCTGCCGGTAGCCTTCCGGATCCTGTCCGGCAAAGACTCTGCACATCGGTACCTCCCGTTCTTGTTTGTCTTGGGCGCCGATTGAGTTGCCGGCGCCTTTTTGAACACTGCCTGCGTTTGTCATTTTCGATCCAATGGCCGGCAACGGCAATCGGACTTTCGTCCTTAAAGCGCGCCGCTTGAAACCGTTTCGGCGCGCCGAGCTTCAAGCCTTTGTTTGCTGCATGCCGGTCCCCAAAACCGCGGCAGGCTTTTGGGCGGCATGCAGCTAAAACTGGAGCGACACTAGCCGTTTTCCAATTCCGTGCGTGGTAATCGGCTGCCACCACCTTTTTTTGCCGGCGCGCATAATCGTTTCCGTAAGCACCTGAAGCTGCGGAGACCGATTTGGCGAAGGCGATCCATTCCATGATCCGGGTTCTCGACGAGGCGCGGTCCGTCGATTTCTACAACAAGGCCTTCGGCCTCGAGGTCGCGCAGCGGCTCGATTTCGAGACCTTCACGCTCATCTATCTCAGCAATGGCGACTCGCTATTCGAGGTGGAGCTGACGGTGAACAAGGGGCGCACCGAACCCTATGCGCTCGGCGACGGCTACGGCCATCTCGCTGTCTCGGTCGCCGATCTCGACAGCGAGCACGACCGGGTCGGCGCGCTCGGCCTCAATCCGAGGAAGATCGTCGAGTTCAACCGCGACGGAGCGCTGATCGCCCGCTTCTTCTTCATCGAGGATCCCGACGGTTACAAGATCGAGGTCCTGCAGCGGGGAGGGCGCTTCCAATAGGGGATATTCGCCGCGGAGGGGCGCGGCGCCAGCAACGGCACTCTCTCGGGGTGCGAACAGCAAGCAGGGAGGAAATCATGGTCACAGTCTACGAGAAGAAACCTGGCTACGAGAAGAAAGCCGGGCTTTCGCGGCGCGAGCTTTTGAAGCGCGGCGGCGCTGGTGCGCTGCTCATCATCTCCGGCAGCGCCGTCATCAGCCCCGAACATGCCTGGGGTCTCGAAACCTCGGCGCTGAAGCCCGAGACGATGGCGACGCTGATCCAGGTGGCGCGCGACATCTATCCGCACGACCAGGTGCCCGACAAATACTACGCCATTGCCGTCAAGGGCCACGACGAGACGGCAGCCAAGGACCCGGCCCACAAGGAACTGATCGAGAAGGGCATCGCCGAGCTCGACAAGAAGGCCGGCAAGGGCGGCTATCGCGGGCTTGGCTGGGAAGAACAGCGGGTCGCGCTGCTCACCGGCATCGAGAAGACGCCGTTCTTCCAGGCGGTGCGCGGTGGCCTCGTCGTCAGCCTCTACAACCAGAAGGAGCTGTGGCCGATCTTCGGTTACGAGGGCGAGTCCTATTCCAAGGGCGGCTACATCGCGCGCGGCTTCAACGACATCGAGTGGCTGTAAGGCGCGATGTCCCGAACCGTTTTTCGATAGATTTCATGGGAGGAAACCATGGCAGCATCATTTGATCTCAAGAACGACGGCGTGGTCGTCATCATCGGTTCCGGCGCCGGCGGCGGCACGCTTGGCAATGAGCTGGCGCAAAAAGGCATCGATGTCGGTGTGACAGGCACCAACAACTGGCCGCGGCTGCCCGGCAACAACAACTTCAAGGTGCTCAAGGCCGGCGCCGACAAGCTCGGCTACAAGGAGTGCCATACCGGCAACATGGCCATCAATTCGGTGGAGCGCGACGACCGCAACTCCTGCCAGCAGACCGGCTTCTGCTTCCAGGGCTGCAAATGGGGCGCCAAATGGTCGACGCTCTACACCGAAATCCCGAAGGGCGAGGCGACCGGGCATCTGGAAGTCCGGCCGAACTCGATGGCGATCAAGATCAGCCATGACGCTTCAGGCAAGGTGACCGGCGTCGTCTATGCCGACAAGGACGGCAAGCTGCAGGAGCAGAAAGCCCGCATCGTCGCGGTCGCCGGCAATTCGATCGAGAGCCCGCGCCTGCTGCTCAATTCGGAATCGTCCAAATTCCCGCATGGGCTTGCCAACTCATCTGGGCAGGTGGGCAAGAACTACATGCGCCACACCACCGGCTCGGTCTATGCGATCTTCGACAAGCCGGTGCACATGTATCGCGGTACAACCATGGCCGGCATCATCCGCGACGAGGCGCGCCACGATCCCTCGCGCGGCTTCGTCGGCGGCTATGAGATGGAAACTTTGTCGCTTGGCCTGCCGTTCATGGCGGCCTTCCTCAACCCCGGCGGCTGGGGCCGCTCCTTCACCACCGCGCTCGACCATTACGACCACATGGCGGGCCTGTGGATCGTCGGCGAGGACATGCCGCGCGAGGAGAACCGTATCACGCTGCACAAGGATGAGAAGGACGAACACGGCATGCCGATCGCCGACGTCCATTTCGACGACCATCCGAACGACGAGGCAATGCGTGAGCATGCCTATAAGCAGGGCCAGGCGCTCTACGCCGCGGTCGGCGCAACGCGGACCTTCCCGACGCCGCCTTATCCGTCCACCCACAATCTCGGCACCAACCGGATGAGCGAGAAGCCGGAGGACGGCGTGGTCAACAAGCACGGCCAGTCGCACGATATCAAGAACCTGTTCGTTTCCGACGGCAGCCAGTTCACCAGCGGTGCCGCGGAGAACCCGACGCTGACCATCGTGACGCTGGCGATCCGCCAGGCCGACTACATCGCAGCCCAGATGTCGGCAAAGACTATCTGACCTCCCGACTGCCTGCTGGCGCGGGACCCGTGAGGGTTCCGCGCCTTTTTTATGCGGGCTGTCTCCTGGTGCAGGTCGAGGCCGTGAAGGCACCGTCCTGCTGCTTCATGATGATGTCGAAGGAGGGACCGCTTGGGTCGTCCAGCGTCGCCTGGGTCATGGAGATCGAATTGCCGCCGCTGGTGTAGCCGCCGAGCGGACCAAGCCAGGTGATCTCGCCATTGGGATTCATCTGGTAGTTATAGGTTCCCGAAGCGCCAAAGGTCACCGGGCCACTATAGACATTGCCCTTGATGGTGATGTCGCCGAGATTGAGAAACAGGCCGAGCAGGTAGACCTCGCAGTGATAGGCGCCGTCCGGCAACTTGCCGTCGGTGAAATCGGCGCGCGCGCCGCCGGCGGCGGAGACAAGAAGCAGGAAACTCAGGATCGTTCGGGCCATGACGTCGCTCGTTTGCGCGGCGACCTTGCCCCATTTTGCCATAGGCCCGCAACAGGGCTAATCAGCCCGACTTTGCCTTCATGGTGAAAGTTTAGGCATTTTTGACATTTGGGCAAAATCTAGGCAGCATTGCGTAAACTTTTCTCAACCCGCTGCATTGCAGTGGATGCGAAAAGTTTCCCGGCTACCGGATAACCGCCTGTAATCTCTTCGTTATCCTGAAATTCCGTCGAGCGCATTCCGTCTGGCACGTCGCTTGCACAGTGTATGTTGCGATGCAAACAATCACGCTTGGGAGTGTGTCATATGAGGGGTAACTTCGCGAAAATTACAAAAATCCTGTCGGCGGGCGTCGTCGCGGCCGGTCTGCTGGCATCGGCTTCCGCCAAGGCGGCTGAAGTCACGATCAAGGTCGGCATCCTCCATTCGCTGTCGGGGACCATGGCGATTTCGGAGACGACGCTGAAAGACGTCATGTTGATGCTTATCGACGAGCAGAACGCCAAGGGCGGCCTGCTCGGCAAGAAACTGGAAGCCGTGGTGGTCGATCCGGCGTCCAACTGGCCGCTCTTCGCCGAAAAGGCGCGCGAGCTGATTTCCAAGGACAAGGTCGCGGCCGTGTTCGGCTGCTGGACCTCGGTGTCGCGCAAATCGGTGCTGCCGGTGTTCTCGGAGCTCGACAACATCCTGTTCTATCCGGTCCAGTATGAGGGCGAGGAGAGCGAGCGCAATGTCTTCTACACGGGTGCGGCGCCGAACCAGCAGGCCATTCCGGCTGTCGACTACCTGATGAGCGCCGATGGCGGTTCGGTGAAGCGCTGGGTGCTCGAAGGCACCGACTACGTCTATCCGCGCACGACCAACAAAATCCTCGAAGCCTACCTGAAAGCGAAGGGCGTGCCGGACGAGGACATTATGGTCAACTACACGCCGTTCGGCTTCTCCGACTGGCAGACCGAGGTTTCGGCGATCAAGAAATTCGGTTCGGCCGGCAAGAAGACGGCCGTGGTCTCGACCGTCAATGGCGATGCCAACGTGCCGTTCTACAAGGAGCTCGGCAACCAGGGCATCAAGGCCGAGGACATTCCGGTCATGGCCTTCTCGGTCGGCGAGGAAGAACTGGCCGGTCTCGATACCGCGCCGCTCGTCGGCCATCTCGCCGCCTGGAACTATTTCGAAAGCGTCGATACGCCCGAGAACAAGAAGTTCATCGGCGACTGGCACAAGTTCATCAAGAACGACAAGCGCACCACCAACGACCCGATGGAAGCCCATTATATCGGCTTCAACATGTGGGTGAAGGCGGTCGAGAAGGCCGGCACCACCGATCCGGACAAGGTCATCGACGCCATGGTCGGCGTGTCGGTGCCGAACCTGACCGGCGGCTATTCGACGATGATGCCCAACCACCATATCACCAAGCCGGTGCTGATCGGCGAAATCCAGGCCGACGGCCAGTTCGAGACCGTCTCGCAGACGCCTGGCCTGGTGATGGGCGACGAATGGTCCGACTACCTGCCTGATTCCAAGGACCTGATCTCCGATTGGCGCGCGCCCTTGTCCTGCGGCAACTTCAATGTCGCCACCGGCAAGTGCGGCGGCAAGGGAACCAACTGATCCTCCCGGACCGGGTCGCGGAGTGGCCCCGCGACCCGAGACCGCAGCCCGGGCGGGCCAGTCTCTCCGGCCCGCCCGGGCAGAAACTTTCAACCATGCGAGACTGCTGAGGCGATGATCCTGTTGCGCTTACTTGGCCTGACGTTGCTGCTGGCGGTGGCAAGCCTGTTGCCGTCAAGCGCGGCCGAGACCGATCTTCGCGCCGTGATCGCCAAATTCGCGACTGCCACCAATTTCTCCGCCACCGAAGCGGTCGTGCACGAGCTTACCGCCAGCGGCGATCCCGCCGTCGAACGCGCGCTCTCGGCGCTTGCCGACGGCAATCTCTACATCCGCAAAACTGACTCCCAGATATTCGTCGGCAAAGAGACAGGCGACGCCGTCGAGTTGATCGATCCGTTAAGCGGCGAAAAGGCGACCGAAGCCGCCAAGGCCGACCTCACCAAGATCAAGGTCAACAATGGCTTGCGCCGGGTCATCCGCGATGCGCTGGGCACGCTGACGCTGCGCGCCAAGGACCCGGGCGTGCGCCTTGCCGCCGCTGCGACCATGTTCAAGACGCCCGATGCGGCAAACATCGAGCCGCTCGATGCGGCAATCGCCGCCGAGACGGTCCCTGGCGGCAAGGCTCTGTTCGAACAGGCCCGCGCCGCGTCGGTCCTGGTCTCCGACAAGCCGGAGGCCGACAGACTGGCGGCGATTCCGGTCATCGCGGCGCGCGGCGACCGCGACGCGGTTTCGCTGCTCACCTCGGTCGAGGCCAGTACGCAGGGCGCCGTCAAGGGGGCGGCAAGCGCGGCGATCGGCAGCATCAATTCGACATTGGCGATCTGGGATGCCGGCCAGAACATCTGGTACGGCATCTCGCTCGGGTCGGTGTTGCTGCTCGCCGCGATCGGTCTTGCCATCACCTTCGGCGTCATGGGCGTCATCAACATGGCGCATGGCGAGATGGTCATGCTCGGCGCATATACGACCTTCGTCGTCCAGCAGGTGATCCGCACCTCTTTTCCCGGCCTGTTCGACTGGTCGCTGGTCATCGCGCTGCCGCTCGCCTTCCTGGTCGCCGCACTTGTCGGGCTTGCCATCGAACGCGGCGTCATCCGTTTCCTTTACGGCCGCCCGCTGGAGACGCTGCTCGCCACCTGGGGTGTCTCGCTCATCCTGCAGCAGGCCGTGCGCACCATCTTCGGCCCGACCAACCAGGAGGTCGGCAATCCGTCCTGGATGTCGGGTTCGTTCGACGTCGGCCAATTGGCGATCACCTGGAACCGGCTGTGGATCCTGGTGTTCGCGCTCGCCGTGTTTGCCGTGCTGCTCTACGTCATGAAGCGCACGCCGTGGGGCCTGCAGATGCGCGCCGTCACCGCCAACCGCCGCATGGCCGCCTCCATGGGCATCCGCACGCCTTGGGTTGACGCGCTGACCTTTGCGCTGGGCTCCGGCATTGCCGGCATCGCTGGTGTCGCGCTCAGCCAGATCGATAACGTCTCGCCCAATCTCGGGCGCGGCTACATCATCGACAGTTTCATGGTCGTCGTCTTCGGTGGCGTCGGCAATCTCTGGGGCACGCTGGTCGGCGCCTTTTCGCTGGGCATCGTCAACAAATTCCTCGAACCCTATGCCGGCGCCGTGCTCGGCAAGATCGTCGTGCTGGTGCTGATCATCCTGTTCATCCAGAAGCGTCCGCGCGGCCTGTTCGCGCTGAAGGGCCGGGCGGTGGAAGCATGATCGCCCGGCGCTTCCTTTCGGCGGACCGCCGTATCGCCGTCACGATCCTCGCGCTGCTCGCAGCAGCCATCATCGTGCCGCTGCTCAACCTGGCGGTCTCGCCGCAAAGCGCCTTCTACATCCCGCCCTACATCGTGGCGCTGGTCGGCAAATATCTCTGCTACGCGCTGCTGGCGCTCGCGCTCGACCTGGTCTGGGGCTATTGCGGCATTCTTTCGCTCGGCCACGGCGCCTTCTTCGCGCTCGGCGGCTATGCGATGGGCATGTATCTGATGCGCCAGATCGGTTCGCGCGGCGTCTATGGCAATCCCATCCTGCCGGATTTCATGGTGTTCCTGAACTACAAGGAAATGCCCTGGTTTTGGCACGGCTTCGACCATTTCTGGTTCGCGGCGCTGATGGTGCTTGCGGTACCCGGCCTGCTTGCCTTCGTCTTCGGCTGGTTCGCCTTCCGCAGCCGCGTCACCGGCGTCTATCTCTCGATCATCACCCAGGCGATGACCTATGCGCTGCTGCTCGCCTTCTTCCGCAACGACATGGGCTTTGGCGGCAACAACGGCCTGACCGATTTCAAGGATATTCTGGGCTTCAACGTCCAGGCGGATACGACACGCTCGGCGCTGTTTGCGGCCAGTGCCGTCACGCTGGCGCTCGCTGTCTTCATCACCTCGGCGATCGTGCGCTCCAAATACGGCAAGCTGCTGATGGCGGTGCGCGACGCCGAAAGCCGCACCCGCTTCCTCGGCTGGCGGGCGGAGAACGTCAAGCTGTTCGCCTTCGTCGTTTCCGCTATCATGGCCGGCATCGCCGGCGCGCTTTACGTGCCGCAGGTCGGTATCATCAATCCGGGCGAATTCGAGCCGTCCAACTCCATCGAAGTGGTGATCTGGACCGCCGTTGGCGGCCGCGGCACCATTGTCGGTCCGATCATCGGCGCGCTGCTCGTCAATGCCGGAAAATCCTGGTTCACCGGCGTGCTGCCGGAATTCTGGCTGTTCGCGCTGGGCGGCCTGTTCGTCGCCGTCACCTTGCTGTTGCCCAAGGGCATCGTCGGCATGTGGGATAGCTGGCGCGGCAATGCCAGGGCGATGCGCGCGGCTTCGCTTGCCGAGGAGGCTGGAACCGACGGTGAGGTCACCGCACCGAAGATCGTGCGCTCGGCGGCGAGGACGCCTGGCGCATGGTCGGCCTCCAATCCCGAGCCGCAGCCGGCGGAGTGAGCGATCCATGGGCAAGTCCAACACCATCCTCTATCTCGACGGCGTCTCGATCTCCTTCGACGGTTTTCGCGCCATCAACAATCTGTCGCTGGTGCTCGACAGGGGCGAGATGCGGGCGATCATCGGGCCCAACGGCGCCGGCAAGACGACGATGATGGACATCGTCACCGGCAAGACGCGGCCGGACGAAGGCGAAGTGTTCTTCGATGGCCAGGTCGATCTCACCCGGCACGACGAGGCCGAGATCGCCATGATGGGCATCGGCCGCAAATTCCAGAAGCCGACCGTCTTCGAAAGCCACAGCGTCGAGGACAATCTGATGCTGGCGCTGAAGGGGCCGCGCTCGATCTTTCCGGCCCTGTTCCATCGCCGCTCGACAGCCGAGAGACGGCGCGTCGACGACATACTCGGCATCATCCGCCTCGGCGACAAGCGCGACGAGTTCGCCGCCAATCTGAGCCACGGCCAGAAGCAGTGGCTGGAGATCGGCATGCTGCTAGCGCAGGACCCGAAGCTTTTGCTCGTCGACGAGCCGGTCGCCGGGATGACCGACGCCGAGACCGAGGAGACCGCGCGCCTGCTCAAGGATATCGCCCGCGACCATTCGGTGGTGGTCGTCGAGCACGACATGCATTTCGTGCGCGAGCTGGGCGTCAAGGTCACCTGCCTGCACGAGGGCTCGGTGCTGTCGGAAGGCACGCTCGATTTCGTATCGGCCGATGAGCGCGTCGTCGAAGTCTATCTGGGGCGGTGAAGGATGATCTGGCGGGTTCCGTTCCACCGTTTCGATTTCGCTATTTTGAAGCGCTGGAGAAGGGGCTGAATCATGCTCGAAGTCTCCAATGCCACGCTCCACTACGGCGCCGCCCAGGCGCTGCGCGGCGTCTCGCTCAAGGCGGGCGCAGGCAAGATCACCTGCGTGCTCGGCCGCAACGGCGTCGGCAAGACCAGTTTGATGAGATCGATCGTCGGCCATCACCGGCTGACGAGCGGAAGCGTTGCCTTCGAGGGGAAGGCGCTCGACCGGAGCGCGGCGTATGATCGCGCCCGGTCGGGCATCGCATTCGTGCCGCAGGGCAGGGAGGTTTTTCCGCTGCTCACGGTGCGCGAGAACCTGGAATCCGGTTTCGCGCCGCTCAGGCGTGCAGACCGTAATGTTCCGGCGCATGTCTTCGAGCTGTTCCCGGTCTTGAAGCAGATGCTGTCGCGCCGCGGCGGCGACCTTTCCGGCGGGCAGCAGCAGCAACTCGCCATAGGCCGGGCGCTGGTGATGCGGCCCAAGCTCCTGGTGCTCGATGAGCCCACCGAAGGCATCCAGCCTTCGATCATCAAGGATATCGGCCGCGCCATCCGCTATCTGCGCGACCAGGCGGGGATCGCGGTGCTTCTGGTCGAGCAATATCTCGACTTCTGCCGGGAGCTTGCCGACGAGGTCAACATCATGGATCGCGGCCAGATCGTGCATACCGGTCCGGCCGAGGACCTCGACCGGGCGGATGTGCGGAAGTTCCTGACAGTGTAGTGCCGGCCGTCATCCTTGGGCGAAGCAAGGGGCGCAGCGACGTCGCGCACCGATGCCGGATGATGCGGCGGTATAAAGTAATGGCCGTTCAACCTCGCTCCTGCCGCCCTACGTTTTTGCACCGTTGGTGATGCTTCGAAGTAACGGAATGGACTCTCGGGTCTTCGCTCCGCTTCGCATCGCTATGCCCAAGGATGACGAAGTGTTCGACGGCTCTGGTACGTCGAATACCGCATGCTAGTCTTTTCCCGGCCTTGGTGAGTCGGCCGCTTTCCGTATCCAGTCGCGAATGAGGGGAAGGCGCGCGGAAACCGCCCGCAAGTTCCACGCAAGCAAGCCTGCTTAGCTTTCCCCGCAGTGATTGTCGGTCAATGCGTCCAAAAAGAATCTTGCCAGGGGACGGCGATGGAACGTTTTGTCGAGGACTACCAAAAGCGGCGTCTCACCGAGCGCGTCGATATCATGACCGCGATCAACATCCTGATGTCGCAAGGCTATGACGAGGATCATCTCCTGGATGAGATCACCAAGGTTTTCTATGTCGATCTCGACGCCTTCAACGAAGTGATCTCGCACCATTGAGAGTTCGCACGCGGCGGTAAAACTCAACCGGCGCGGCGGAAATCCAGGACGCGGTTGCGGCCGCCGCGCTTGGCGGCATAGAGCGCCTTGTCGGCGGCGCTGAGCACTTTGTCGAAGCTCATGCCGTCCGTGCTGCCGAGGGCGAAGCCGGCGCTGACCGTGCAGCGCAATGGCCCGGCCTCTGTCTCCACCGTGCGCGCGGCGAAGGTGGCCCTGACACGTTCGGCCGTCGCCTCGGCTGTCTCGGGCAAAGTGCGCCTCAACACCATGGCGAATTCCTCGCCGCCCATGCGGGCGACCGCGTCGCTCGGGCGCAGATCGGCGGAGAGCACTTCGGCAAAGACCTTCAGCACCTCGTCTCCCGCAGCATGACCGAACTGGTCGTTGACGGCCTTGAAGCCGTCGAGGTCGAACACCACCACGGCCGTGAAAGCGCCGACGGGTGTCTTGCCGTGAAGGTCGAATAACGCGCGGCGGTTGAGCAACCCGGTCAAGGCATCGGTCTGCGCCTCGCGCTGATGATGGCGGGCGAGCCGCCCCTGGTTGAGCGCCAGCGACAATGCGCCGATGCCGGTCATGGAGGCGATGACGATGACGAGGCTCAGATCCTCCGCCCAATTGCTCGGCGCACGGCCGAGGACGAGCTTGCCGTCCCATGCCAGCACGGCCGCGCACAGCACGAAGGATGCGGCCGTCAGCGAATAGAGCAGCGCCACGCCGATGAGATGGACGGGCGCTTCCGCGCGGCCCCGCCAATATTCGTGCGCGGCGCCGAACAAAAGCAGCGCGGCCAGCGCGTTCTCCAGGATGAAGCCCAGGCCGTCATAGCCGAGCGCCATCGGCGGGAGGGCCAGGGCGAAGGACAGGCCGGCGCCAAGCGCGATGAGCGGCAAGGGCGAACGCCTGGTCCTGAATTGATGGGCGGCCCCCAGCATGACCGAGAAGCCCAGCAAGAGCAGCGCCAGCGTCAGCACGCCAAGCGCCGTTCCGGGCTTTTCGATATAGGCGTCGTAGACAAAGACCTCGGCCACGACGACCAGCACGCTGATCGCCCAAGTCAGCAGGAACTTGTCGGAACGGGCGGTCAGCCATGTTCCGAACAGCGTGAGGCTGAGGCAAGCGGCGGAAAAGCCGACGGCAAGCAGCAATGAATTGTAGTCGAGCAGCATGCACGCGTCCTTGCCGGCACCGGGCCTCTGCAACCTGGCGTAGATGTATTAGTGCAGCAAGGAAGTATCGATTACGTTACGATAGCCGTGAAGATTGCGGGATTTGCCCCTATCAGCCCGCCACCCGTTTCATCAGCGCCATGGCGCCGAACGGCGCGCGCACCTTGCCCTCGGTGATGAAGTAGGCGAACACGTCGCGCGGCTTGACCGGCGCATCGGTCTTCGGATCGGCGCGCGGCAGGTCGGCGGGTTGTTTGCCTTCAGCCCAGGTTTTTGTCCGCCCCGCCCATTCGTCGAGGCCTTTCGGCGTGTAGCAGTCGGGGTTGTCGTCGCTGCCGGTCTGCAACCGCGCGTAGACGAAATCGCCGGTGATGTCGGCGATCGCCGGATATTTGGCGTGGTCCGCATAAACGATCGCCGCGTTGTATTTTCGGGCGAGCGCTGGAAACTCCGGCACGATGAAGCTGTCGTGGCGCACCTCCAGCGCGTGGCGCAGAGGCACGCCGTCCTGCTTCTCGGGCAGAAGTTTGAGAAAAGCTTCGAAATCGTCGGCGTCGAATTTCTTGGTCGGCGCGAACTGCCACAGAATCGGGCCGAGCTTCTCGCCGAGCCCGGCGACGCCGGAGCCGAGGAAGCGCATCATCGACTCCCCCGCCTCGCCAAGCACGCGGCGATTGGTGACGAAGCGGTTGCCCTTGAGCGAGAAGACGAAGCCGTCCGGCGCATCGTTGGCCCACTTGACGAAAGTCGGTTCCTTGAAGCTGGAATAGTAGGTGCCGTTGACCTCGATGCTCGGCACCTGGCGGCTGGCATAGTGCAGTTGCTTGGCCTTGGCGAGCTTCTCCGGATAGAAGGAGGTATCCCAGGGCTCAAAAGTCCAGCCGCCCATGCCGGAGCGGATCTTTCCTTGGCTCATCATCTTCCTCCTCCGTTCGAAATGCGATCAGGCCGCTCGGTCGACCGGCTTGGCCATATCGACCAGGATCCATCCTGATCGGTACGGGTTGGGCCGGCGACCCGTTTCGCGATAGCCGTAGGCCGCATAGAGCGCGATGTTCCGCTCCATGCGCGAATTGGTGTAGAGCCGCACTTCCGGCACGCCCCACGCCCGCGCCTGCTCGTCGGCGAAGCCGAGCAACGCAATGCCCAACTTTCTGCCCTGGAAGGCCGGCGAAACCGCGACGCTGAAGATCATGGCGTGGTCGGGGTGACGCTCGATGACGATCAATCCGGCGAGCTGTGAGCCTTCTTCCAGCAGCCAGACCTCGCCGCGCTCGATGCGCGGCGCATAATCCTCGGTGACCGGGACCGGTGGTCCGCCGAAGATGGGCGTGTAAGGCGCATAGGCTTCGGTGGTTAGCGCGACGACGGCGGCGAGATCGTCAGGGCGGGCCAGTCTCATGATTGGTCCACTCCGGCAGCGGCGGCGACAACCTTTTTCAAGCCGGCGGCAATCGCGGCGACGGCGTCGCGGCTGGCGTCGCCGAGGCCATGGCGCTCCGCCAGCCAGTGCGCGTCGTTGTAGGACAGCCAGACCTTGCCCTGCTCGTCCTCCCAGGCCAGCGCCTTGATCGGCAGGTCGATGCCGGCTGTTTGCTTGTCCTGCATCAACAGCGTGCCGCTCTTGGGATGGCCGAAGATAAGCAATTCGGTCGGGCGCAGCGGCGCACCGATCTCATGCGCGCCGGCGGCATGGTCGATCCGTGCGAAGACGCGCAATCCGGTGCGCGTGATGGTTTCAACGAGCCTATCGATCGTCTCTGTGACGCCGAAGCGGCTTTCGACGGAGACGAGACCGTTGTTCGTCATCACTCGGCCGCTTCGCGTTTGCCTCCGGGACGGCGCTCCAGAAGCTCCTTCAGGAACTGGCCGGTGTAGCTGCGCTTTTCGCGCACGATCGCTTCCGGGGTGCCCGACGCCACCAGCTCGCCGCCGCCGTCGCCGCCTTCGGGGCCGAGATCGAGCACCCAGTCGGCGGTCTTGATCACCTCGAGATTGTGCTCGATCACCACCACCGTGTTGCCTTGGTCGACCAGCTCGTGCAGCACTTCGAGCAGCTTCGCGACGTCGTGGAAGTGCAGGCCGGTGGTCGGCTCGTCGAGGATGTAGAGCGTCTTGCCGGTCGCCTTGCGCGACAATTCCTTGGCGAGCTTGATGCGTTGCGCCTCGCCGCCCGACAGCGTCGTCGCCTGCTGGCCGATATGGATGTAGCCGAGGCCGACCTGCTTCAGCGTCTCCAGCTTGTCGCGCACGCCAGGCACCGCGGAGAAGAAGTCGACGCCTTCCTCGACCGTCATGTCGAGCACGTCGGCGATCGACTTGCCTTTGAACACGACGTCGAGCGTCTCGCGGTTGTAGCGCTTGCCGTGGCAGACGTCGCAGGTGACATAGACATCGGGCAGGAAGTGCATCTCGATCTTGATGACGCCGTCGCCCTGGCAGGCCTCGCAGCGGCCGCCCTTGACGTTGAAGGAGAAGCGGCCCGGCTGGTAGCCGCGCGCCTTGGCTTCGGGCAGGCCCGCGAACCAGTCGCGGATCGGCGTGAAGGCGCCGGTATAGGTGGCCGGGTTGGAACGCGGCGTGCGGCCGATCGGCGACTGGTCGATGTCGATGACCTTGTCGAGGAATTCCAGCCCCTCGATGCGGTCATGCTCGGCCGGATGCTCGCGCGAGCCCATGATGCGGCGCGAGGCCGCCTTGAACAGCGTCTCGATCAGGAAGGTCGACTTGCCGCCGCCCGACACGCCGGTGACCGCGGTGAAGGTGCCGAGCGGGATTTCCGCCGTCACATTCTTCAGATTGTTGCCGCGCGCGCCGACAACCTTGATGCGCCGGTTTTTCTTCGCCTCGCGCCGCACGCCAGGCGTCGCCACTTCGAGCGCACCCGACAGATATTTGCCGGTGATCGAATTGGGATTGGCCATCACCTGCTGCGGCGTTCCCTGAGCGATGATCTCGCCGCCATGGATGCCGGCGGCAGGGCCCATGTCCACGACGTAGTCGGCATGCAGGATGGCGTCCTCGTCATGCTCGACCACGATCACCGTATTGCCGATATCGCGCAGATGCTTCAGCGTTTCGAGCAAGCGTGAATTGTCGCGCTGGTGCAGGCCGATCGACGGCTCGTCCAGCACATAGAGCACGCCTGTCAGGCCGGAGCCGATCTGCGAGGCCAGCCGGATGCGCTGGCTCTCGCCGCCCGACAGCGTGCCGGAGTTGCGCGACAGCGTCAGATAGTCGAGGCCGACGTCGTTGAGGAAGCGCAGCCGCTCGCGGATCTCCTTGAGCACGCGCACCGCGATCTCGTTCTGCTTGTCGTTGAGCTCACCCGGCAGATCGGTGAACCATTGATCGGCCTTGCGGATCGACTGCTCCGTGACCTCGCCGATATGTTTGCCGCCGATCTTCACCGCCAGCGCTTCCGGCTTCAGCCGGTAGCCGTTGCAGGCCGGGCAGGGGGTGGCCGACATGAAGCGCTCGATCTCCTCGCGCATCCAGGCCGATTCCGTTTCCTTCCAGCGCCGGTCGAGATTGGGGATGACGCCCTCGAAAGTCTTGGTCGTCTTATAGGAGCGCAACCCGTCGTCATACTGGAAGGTGATCTCGCGCTCGCCCGTGCCGCGCAGTACCGCGTCCTGCGCCTCCGCGCTGAGGTCCTTGAACTTGTCGCCGAGCTTGAAGCCATAAGCCTTGCCCAGCGCTTCCAGCGTCTGCGCATAGTAAGGCGAGGTCGACTTCGCCCACGGGCTGATGGCGCCATTGCGCAATGAAACGTTCTCGTCCGGCACCACGAGGTTGGGATCGATGGCGCGCTGGCTGCCGAGGCCATCGCAGGTCGGGCAGGCGCCGAACGGGTTGTTGAAGGAGAACAGCCTCGGCTCGATCTCCGGAATGGTGAAGCCGGACACCGGACAGGCAAACTTCTCCGAGAACAGGATGCGCTCATGCGTCTCGTTCTTCGACTTGTTGACCGAGTCCTCGCCGGTCAGGCTGGCGTCGAGCGGCCGGTCGGCGAACTCGGCCACGGCAAGGCCCTCGGCAAGCTTCAGCGCGGTCTCCATCGAATCCGCAAGCCGGGTTGCCAGATCGCCGCGCACGACGATGCGGTCGACGACGACGTCGATGTCGTGCTTGTACTTCTTGTCCAGCGCCGGCACGTCGGCGATCTCGTAGAAGACGCCGTCCACCTTGACGCGCTGGAAGCCCTTCTTCTGCAGCTCAAGCAGTTCCTTGCGGTACTCGCCCTTGCGACCGCGCACGATCGGCGCCAGCAGGAACAGGCGCGTGCCTTCGTCGAGCGCGAGCACCCGGTCGACCATCTGCGAAACCGTCTGGCTCTCGATCGGCAGGCCGGTGGCCGGCGAATAGGGAATGCCGACACGCGCGAACAGCAGCCGCATATAGTCGTAGATTTCGGTGACCGTGCCGACCGTCGAGCGCGGGTTCTTCGAGGTGGTCTTCTGCTCGATCGAGATGGCGGGCGACAGGCCGTCGATCTGGTCGACGTCCGGCTTCTGCATCATCTCCAGGAACTGGCGGGCATAGGCCGACAGGCTCTCGACATAGCGGCGCTGGCCCTCGGCATAGATGGTGTCGAAAGCGAGCGACGACTTGCCGGACCCTGACAGCCCGGTCATCACGATCAGGCTGTCACGCGGCAGGTCGAGATCGACGTTCTTGAGATTGTGTTCGCGCGCCCCGCGAATGGAAAGGTATTTATGGTCGGCCATCGCCGGTCGCCGCCTCAGATCTGGAATTTGCTGGATTGGGCGGGGTTGTCCCGGCCATCCCTTATGTAGGTTGTTTTGCCGCCGCGTCGAGAGACGCCACACATCTCGACAACTAGCGTTTAACCGCCTTTCGCGCGAGCGGGCAAGCGGAAAGAACAAAGGCCGAACACGCTCCTGACAAAACTGCGGAAACAAAGAGCACCTGCGTCGCGTCCGAACCGGTTCACGAAGGCGCCCGACTTACCGGACGTAACCTCTTACCTGGACGTAACCTCCCGCCGATCACATTTTTCGGTAACCGGCTATTCAACGGTTGACGTGTCGGACGGAGGGGAGCAGTCTCAAAAGCGTCAACGAAGCCGGCCGTCTTTCGATGGCCTCGCCGCCCAACTGGCGGCCTGCGAGACGCCGCAGGCGATAGCGACCAGCGCTTCGAACGACATTGTCGCAACGGACCCAGGAGCGGAGCATGACGCCACCGGACAGTCCCTTGAGGCTCCACACGGAGATGGAGCCGCGGCGGGCATAAGTGCCAGGGCAGACTTGAAACGCCAGCCCGACAAACCGTGACTTGCCGATTCCCCACAATCAGAGACGACAGTCGGATCGTCGGCTGAACGCCGCGTTGCATCCGAAACAGAACGCCGGCAGTACACTCCCGGCTAAAGTTGGATTTCAGATCCATGAAGCCCCATCCATCTGCGCAGCAGGGATGGGGCTTGCATTTTTGCGCTCTTGCGTTCTTGGTCTGCATCGCCACAGGCGCCGACTGCGCTGAGGGGCACCACCCAATCCGGCAAATTTTCGGGGCAGGACGCTCAGCGGTTCGGCAGCTTCATGCCGCCCGTGGCCATGTCGATCGTTATGCTGCCGCCGATTCTGACATCGGTATTGCCGATCCTGAAGGAGCCGTCGTTGCCGGCCGGCAGGGCGTCGTCCGGTTCCGGTTGCGGCGCCGGCTTGGCGATACGGTAGTCGCCGCTGACGCCGGGCAGCTTCTGCGACGAGCTGTCGTCGGCAAGCGCGGTGCCGGCAACCAGCGCGCCTGCAAGCGCGGCGGCGGCAACGCACAAAAGTCTGGTTTGCAGCAGCTTGGGCATGCCCGAACTATAGAGGCGCGGCTGGAGCGATGCCAGACGCAGGGCGATCAATTTGCCGCGCGTCCGGCCTGCGATATCAGGCAGCTTTCTTGCGTGTGTCGTAGACGTGGTCGACGAGACCCCAGTCCTTGGCTTCCGCGGCGCTCATGAAATAGTCGCGGTCGAGGGTGCGCTCGACCTCCTCATAGGTCCGGCCGCAATGCTTGGCGTAGAGCTCGGTCATGTGCTGCTTGGTGCGCACGATGTCCTCGGCATGGCGCTGGATGTCGGAAGCCTGGCCCTGGAAGCCGCCAAGCGGCTGATGCAGCACGATGCGGGTGTTGGGCAGCGCGATGCGCCGTCCCGGGTTGCCGGCCATCAAAAGGAAGGAGCCCATCGAAGCGGCAAAACCCATGCACACCGTCGACACCGGGCAGGAAATGTATTGCATGGTGTCGTAGATGGCGAAGCCGCTGGTCACCATGCCGCCGGGCGAGTTGATGTAGATCGAGATCTCCTTATCGGGATGATCGGATTCCAGCGACAGAAGCTGCGCGCAGACCAGCGCCGAGACGCTGTCGTTGATTTCCCCGTTGATGAAGACGATGCGCTCGCGCAGCAGCCGCGAAAATATGTCGAAGGCGCGTTCGCCGCGGCTCGACTGCTCGATCACCATCGGCACCAGATTGGCAATGCTCATCGCTTTCTCCTCGATCTGATCAGGCCGCGCGCAGCATCATGCAGGGCGCATTGGCGGCGATTGGATTTTTGCGCGCATCGAGCGAAAGCCCGCAGCCGGCGCCCGAGATGGCGATGAGAGGCTGCGCTGCCCGCGCGAAGCCGTCATGGACGATGCTGAGATGCGTGCCGCCGGAAGCGGTGCGCGCCAGCGTGAAGGTGACGATGCTGTCGAAGGCCGGGAGTTCGCCATCGTCCGCGCCAGGCCGCTCGCGCCAGGAATAGCGCAGCAGCCTGCCGGGCTCGGCCTCGAGCACCTCGCATTCGATCGGCGCATCCGGGCCGGCAAAGGCGAAGCGGCTGCCGGCTTCGGCCTTCATGTCGTTCGGCATCATCCAGGCGGCGAGCAGCTCCGGCTCGGTCAGTGCCCGCCAGACTTTTTCCGGCGGCTCGGGGAGGTCGCATTCGAAGCTGAGCGGCGCCTTGGCCGCTGTCGGGTGTTTTATAGCCGTCATTGGTCCATTTCCTTCAGAACGGTCTTCAACTTCTCGATGCGTTCCGGCCAGAAGGCGCGGTAGCGTTCGATCCAGCCGAGCAGCGGGTCGAGCCCTTGCGGGTCGGCGCGATAATAGGCGTTGCGGCCGGCGCGCCGCTCGACCACCAGGCCGGCGGCGCGCAGCACGGCAAGGTGCTGGGAGACCGCGGGCTGCGACACGCTCATGCCGGCCCGCAGTTCGCTCACGCTCATCTCGCCGGCGGTCAGCTGCTCGTAGACGGTGCGTCGCGTCGGGTCGGCCAGAGCGCGGAAAATCTCTGCTTCGATCATGACAAAAGCATAAGCCGATACTTATTGATTTGGCAAGTGTTGTTTTAAGATGTCCAGCGTCTCACCGGCGCCGCGGCTCCGTCGAAGCTTGCCTCGAACACCGGCGATGCGAGCACGGCTTGGATGTGAAGCGTGCCGGAACCGACGTTTTGAAAGCCATGTTTGCAGTGCGCGGGAATGATCAGCGAGTGCCCGGCCGTGAGCACGGCGCGTCGGTCGTCGATCCACATTTCGGCTTCGCCGGCAATCACCGTCAGCACTTCCTCGGCCGTGTGCGCGTGCGTCGGCGCGCCGGTACCTGATCCGACCCACTGCTCGAATATACAAAGGCCGGTCGCGCCATTGACGGCGGCAACATGCAGGCGGGTTTCGACTCCGGCTCGCCACGTTTCGCGCGGCTGGTCCTCATGCGAAACAATGTTCATTCCGATGTCCCCCTTGTTTCCTGCGCAGGAATACTACCTGTTGCTGACATTCCTTGACAGAGGCTGCGGCCATGACTAGAACGAAAAGAGAACAAAAACCTTGTGGGAAAAGCCAGCCTGTGCGGGCGGCGGCGACCCGCAAGCTGTAAGGTGAGCGACTTAAAATTTGTTTCGGATGAGCGCGGAGAAGTAAGATGGCGGGTAGCGTCAACAAGGTCATTCTGGTCGGCAATCTCGGAGCGGATCCTGAAATCCGCCGCCTGAATTCCGGTGATCCGGTCGTCAACATTCGCATCGCCACGTCGGAAAGCTGGCGCGACAAGAACTCGGGCGAGCGTAAGGAAAAGACCGAGTGGCATAACGTCGTCATTTTCAACGACCAGCTCGCCAAGGTGGCCGAGCAGTATCTGAAGAAGGGCATGAAGGTCTATGTCGAGGGCCAGCTGCAAACCCGCAAATGGCAAGACCAGACCGGTGCCGACAAATACACGACCGAGGTCGTGCTGCAGAAATTCCGGGGCGAGTTGCAAATGCTCGACGCGCGCGGCGAGGGCGGCGGCGGCCAGGTCGGCAACTATTCCGGCGGCGGCAGCAGCCGTGGCTCGGATTTCGGCCAGTCCGGTCCGAATGAAGGCCGTGGCGGCGGTGGCGGTTCCAGGGGCGGCGGTGGCGGCGGCTCGTCGCGCGAGCTGGACGACGAGATCCCGTTCTAAGCGTCTCGAAATGGTCGTCTGAAGGGAAGGCGCGATGTCGCTCGGACCGCTTCTGTCGGCGCCTCCTCCCATTCCATGGCATGCATTAGCGGCCTTCGCCGCGCTCGCTGTGGGCGGCGCCCAGCTGGCGCTGCCCAAGGGCAATACGCGGCACCGGGTGATGGGTTATGCCTGGGTGACGCTGATGCTGGCCATCACCATATCCAGTTTCTGGATCCAGCAAATCCGGTTCGTCGGTCCGTTCAGCCCGATCCATCTGTTGTCGATCCTGGTGCTGGTCACCGTGCCGCTGGCGCCTTCGTATGCGCACACGCATAAGGTAGCCGCGCATCGCGGCGCCATGATCAAGCTCTATCTGTTCGCGCTGGTCGGCGCCGGCATCTTCACGCTGCTGCCCGGCCGGATCATGCATGCCGTCGTGTTCGGACAATAGGGCGGCAGGAACCTCGTAAGGAAGATCAACGTGAAAGCACGCGTCAAATGGGTCGAGGAACGCACCTTCGTCGGCGAATCCGGCAGCGGCCACAAGGTCGTGCTGGGCACGGCGAACGGGCCGGAAGGCCGGACACCCGGACCGAGCCCGATGGAACTGGTGCTGATCGGTACCGGCGGCTGCTCGGCCTATGACGTCGTCCACATCCTTGAAAAAGGCCGGGAGGCGGTCGAGGATTGCGTGGTCGAGCTCGACGCCGACCGGGCCGAAGCTGATCCAAAAGTGTTCACGCGCATCCACATGCATTTCATCGTCAAGGGCCGTGCCCTGTCGCACGACAAGGTGAAACGCGCGATCGATCTGTCGATCGAGAAATACTGCTCGGCCAGCGCCATGATGGCGAAGACGGCGACCATCACGCATGATTTTGAAGTGGTCGAAACGGCGGCAGTAGGGCAGTAGGGCAGTAGGGCAGTAGGGTAAGTTGCTCGCGGCCGATGAACTAAGCGGCCATCAGCGCCCTCACACCGTCGGCCACGAACTGTACGGCGAGCGCCGCGAGGATCACGCCCAGGAGCCTGGTCAGGATCGAGCGGCCGGTCTGGCCGAGGATGCGGTCGATGCGTTCCGACAGCACGAACACCAGAAACGTGATCACCAGGCAGATCGCTATGATGCCGACCAGCGCTGCCTGCGCGCCAAAACCCTGGAAGGATCCCGACAGGAGCACCGTCGCCGAAATCGCGCCCGGCCCGGCGATCAGCGGGATCGCCAGTGGGAAGGCGGCGATGTTGTGGATCATGTCCTTGGTGATGGCGACGTCGCCGATCTTCTCCTTGCGGTCCTGGCGGCGCTCGAAAACCATCTCGAAGGCGATGAAGAACAAGAGAAAACCGCCGGCGACGCGGAAGGCCGGCAGTGTGATGCCGAACACCGACAGGATCGAGGCGCCAGCGACGGCAAACAGCGCCATCACCAGAAAGCCGATGACCGAGGCGCGGACCGAGACCTGCTGACGCTCCTCGCGGTTCATGCCGCGTGTCACGGCAAGAAAGAGCGGCGCCAGCCCAGGCGGGTCGATGGTCACCAGGATGGTGACGAAGGCGTTGAACAGGCTGTCGAAGCTCGGCATCGCTGGTCCCCTCCCACCGGGCGAAGCCCGAGCTTTCAATTGGTAGAGCAAAGCCAGGGCGCTGGAAACAGCGCGGAAGGGGAAAACAGCCGGCTATTCGGGCCTGCCGCAAAAGGCTTCCAGGCGGTAGCCGTCCGGGTCGATAACGAAGGCGGCGTAGTAGTTGTCCCCATAGGCCGCCCGAAGCCCGGGCGCGCCGTCGTCCTTGCCGCCTTCATGCAATGCCGCGGCGTGAAAGGCGTCGACGCTGGCGCGCGTCGACGCCGAGAAACAGAAATGCAAGCCAGACTCCGCTTCGGCCGGTACCGGCCGTTCGGCGTCGTTCACCCAAAGCTGGACTGTTTGGGCGCCGTAACCGAGGGAGCCGGGCGACTGGCTGAGACAGGAATAGCCGAGCGGCTCGAGCGCGGCGTCGTAGAAGCGTTTCGAAGCGCCGGCGTCGCGGACACCGATCGAGACATGGTCAAGCATTGTTCCTCCATGATTACAATTGGTTGATCGCTCAGGCGGGAGTCATGCGGCGGGCCAGGAATTCTACCTCCATGCGCCAGGTCAAGCCGTGGTCACGCGAGCGTTCGCCGAGCCAGCGAAACGAGTTCCCGGTGATGCGCGAAAAGCTCCAGCGCACCGACGCGCCGGTGCCGTCGGCGCCGACCTGGATAATGGTGTCGTCCTCGGCGCGGCCGAGCTGCCGGCTGTAATACTGGTTGCGCGGATCGCTCCAGAAGATGTGCCAGGCGTCGGCACCGGGATCGTAGACGCGCAACGTCGTGCCGTAGAAGGTCCATGGCCCGAGCGACGGGGAGGGGCCGGCGTCGCGCGCAGGCAGGATCCAGACGTCCTGCACGGCCCTGCCTTCGAGAACCCAGCCGAAATGCACCTCGCCGCGCCCTGTCAGCCTGGTGCCATCCTCGAGAATGCGCGTAGCGTCGAAGGTCCAGGCGCCGATGAAGCGGCCATAGAGCTTCAGCTTTTCGGCGAGATCCGGGGTGGGGCCGTCGCTGTGCAGGGCCTCGGCAAAGGGATCGGTCATTGTTGCTGCCTCGTTTGTCAGGAGAGGCCGAGCAATAGCGGCACGGCTGGGTTCTTCGCTTGGGAAAAATTGCTATCCTTCAGCCATGACCACAGCGCAGAAAACTCTGGCTTGCGGACATGGCTGGCAGGTGTCCGACGTGATCTGCACGGCAGTCGCCGGCGACAGGCCGTTCGAGGAAGAGCATCCGAGCTTCTGCGTCGCCGCGGTGACCAGGGGCACGTTCCGCTATCGCACGAGCCAGGGCACGGCAATGCTGGCGCCGGGCGCCATCCTGCTCGGCAACCCCGGCGCCTGCTACGAATGCGGGCATGAGCACGGCGCCGGCGACCGCTGCCTCTCCTTCCATTTCTCGCCGGCCTATCTGGAGCGCGTCGTGGCCGAACTGCCGGGCGCGAAGCAACTGGGCTTCGCCGATCCGCGCCTGCCGCCCTTGCCGGCGCTGGCGCCTTTGTTGGCCGAGGCGGAAGCGGCACGGGAAACGTGCACCGGCGACGCATTCGAAGAGCTCGCCCTGCGCATGGCCGGCGCGGTCGCCGCAGCCGCGACCGGGTCTTCCACGACTGCCCGGACGCCCAGCCGGCGCGACCAGAAACGCGTTGCGGAGGCGGTGCGCTTGATCGAACTCAACGCCGAACGACCATTGTCGCTGACCGAGCTCGCCGACGGCACGGCGACCAGCCCGTTTCATTTCCTGCGCACGTTCCGGCACGTCGCCGGCATGACGCCCTACCAGTTCCTGCTGAGGACGAGGCTGCACCGCGCCGCGGTGCAATTGCGCACGTCAAATGCCGCGATCTCGACGATCGCTTTCGACGCCGGTTTCAACGATCTGTCGACCTTCAACCGCCGGTTCCGGCGCGAGATGGGGGAAGCTCCCGGCGCCTATCGCGCCCGCCGCATTGGCTAGCAAAATCCGCGTCGGTCGGATACGCCGTCAATACGATGTCGGGCCGCACCAGCCAGGCAGATAGTCCGCGTCCTTGCTCCTGGCGAGCGCCAAGGCATCCTTCATCGCCTTGTCGAAGTTCTTCGCAACCGCATCGCGGTCAATACGCCGGCGCAGGAAATCCGCCCAGATGAATTCGCTGAACGGCGTCGTGTCCTTGGCAAAGCCGCCGAGACGGCGCAGTTCGCCCGCCACGCTCCGGTAAGGATCGTCGACCAGCTCGCCGATCGTCTTTGGGATCGCCGCGTAGTCGCGGCGCCGGCCGTTCTCGTCGAACGGGTGCATCCAGCCGCGATTGTCGAGCACGAAGAGAAACGCGTCCTTGTCGAGCGCGGACAGGTCGCTGATCACGGTCACCAGCACGTCCTTGACGCCTTCCTCGAGCAGGGCGCGGGCGAGATGATGATGATCGGTGACGTAGTTTCGGTTCTTGGGGCCCAGCACGACCGGCACCATGTGCCTGCCGAGAAAAGCACCGGTCTTCTTCTTGGCGTCCTGCGCCCGGATCATCTGGCGCTTCAACGCGACTTCCCTCATGCCGACCGTGATCTGGGTCGGCCTCAGTTCCTCGACTGGGACCGGGGTCACAATGGGTTCGCGGGGGTCGATCATGGCGCGTCATCCTGTTCTTGCCGCTGCGGTTTCCCCCGGACCAAGTGATTTGATCGCCGCATCGACGCTGTGGAAGATCCGTTGCGTGCCGACAATTTCGGCGATGCCGAAGCGCTTGAGCGCCGCCTGGGCGCGCAGCGATTCCATGCGAGCGATAGCAAAGACCGCGCCTTTGTCGCGACAATGGCGGATGGTGTCGATCAGCGCCTGGGCGGCGGTGTAGTCGATCTCAACGATGTTGCTGGCTTCCAGCACCACCAGCTTCACGCCCTCGCTGGCGTCGATCAGGTCGCTCAGGCCACGCTTGAAACGGTCGGCGTTGACGAAGGAAAGCGGCGCCTGGAACGCCGCCACCAGCACGCCCGGGTGCTGCTCGCCGGCACTGAAATCGCTCGGCGGCCACCAGACCGAGGTTCCCGGTACCTGCGCCAGCGCGATCGGCTCCGTGCGCGTCGAGCCCCAGATGCCGTAGAGCAGCGACAGGCCGATGCCGATCGCGACGCCGGTTTCGATCGGCAGCACGACGATGGCGATCATGGTGATCAGGATCAGCGCGAACTCGACTTTCGCCTGGCGCCAGACCTTGGCGAACACCTGCCAGCGCAGGATGTGCTGGGCCACGAACATCAGCACCCCGGCCAAAGCGGCCTGCGGCACGTTGGCAAGCAGGCCACCGCCGAAAACGCCGAGCGCGAGCACGATGGCCGCCGCGATCAGGCCCGACAGCTGCGAACGACCTCCCGTCTGGGCGACGATGGCCGTGCGCGGCGGGCTGGCGTTCACGGCAAAGGCGCCGAACAGCCCAGCCAGGATGCTGCCCGCGCCGACGCCGACGAAGTCGCGGTTGATATCGGGCGCGTCGCCGTTCCGCGGCGCGAAGGAGCGGCTGGTGGTCGCGGTCTGCACCATGACGACGATGGCGATCAGCAGCGCGAGCGGGACAAGCGCCTGCGCGTCCTGGAAGTCGGCGGTTGGCATCCCTGCGGCCGGCAACCCGTTCGGCAAGGCGCCGAGCACTTCGACGCCCCGGTTCTTCAAGTCGAAGGCGATGACTGCAAACGTCGCCAGAACCATACCGATCAACGCCGCCGGGATCCGGGCGCTGATATGCTCCGACACGAAGACGAGGGTGAACACGCCGAGCCCGAGCGCAAGGCTCCATGGATTGGTGAGATGAAGATTGGCAGCGATTTCACCGACGCGTCGAACCGTCTCGCCGCTTTCCGCCGGCAGGCCGAGCAAAGAAGGCAGTTGCGAGACGATGATATGGACGGAAATGCCGGCAAGGAAACCGGTCGTGACAGGCACGGACAGGAGATCGGCAATCCAGCCGAGACGGAAAACGCCGCTGAGCGTCACCAGCAGCCCCACCATCAGCGCCAGCATGGCCGCCAGTGCCAGATAATGCGGCGAGCCGGATGTGGCGATCAGCGCCAGCCCGCCGGCAAACAACGGCGTGATCGTCGAATCCGCCCCGGCCGACAAATGGCGGTTCGCGCCGAACAGCGCGAAGGCGACCGAGCCGGCGACGAAAGCAAGGAAACCGATCTCCGGCGCGAAACCGCCGAGGCGCGCCGTCGCCATCTGCTCGGGAATGGCGATCGCGGCCAGCGTGATGCCGGCCGCCAGATCGCCGTTGAGGTCTCTGACACTCCAGCCGCTCAGCGCCCGCAAAGGCAACCATGAGGCCAGGTTCATTGCGCTTGCGGTTTTTGCCCGATCCATCGCCGACCTTGCCGCATGACGGCGAAAACGACTGTGGCCATATCGTCGCAATCAGCGGTATCCATTTGAAATTACCATCAAAATTGTCTCTGGAAAAGTCCGGCCGACATTGGAGTTTCGGCAAGGCTTCCTATATAAGCATGCAGTGATTCCCGACTGGATTGTGACCTGATTTGACCGACCAGAAGACACCGCGCGGGCCGGACGGCGGCCCCACCGGCATCGAGCCGATTTCAATCATCGAGGAGATGCAGCGCTCCTATCTCGATTACGCCATGAGCGTGATCGTCAGCCGCGCGCTGCCCGACGTGCGCGACGGCCTGAAGCCCGTGCATCGCCGCATCCTCTATGCCTCGCATGAGAGCGGCTACCACTGGAATCGCAAATATGTGAAGTCGGCCCGGCCGGTCGCCGACGTGATGGGCAAATACCATCCGCATGGCGACGCTTCGATCTATGATGCTTTGGTGCGCATGGCGCAGGACTGGTCGCTGCGCGTGCCGCTGATCGACGGTCAGGGCAATTTCGGCTCGATCGACGGCGATCCGCCGGCGGCGATGCGCTACACCGAGTCCAGGCTCACCAAGGTCGCGCATGAACTGTTGGAGGACATCGACAAGGAAACCGTCGATTTCCAGGATACTTACGATGCGTCCGGCAGCGAGCCCAAGGTGCTGCCGGCGCGTTTCCCGAACCTTCTGGTCAACGGCTCCGGCGGCATCGCCGTCGGCATGGCCACCAACATTCCACCGCACAATCTCGTCGAAGTCTGCAACGGCGCCATCGCTCTCATCGACAATCCAGCAATCGACCTGACGGCGCTGATGGAGATCGTGCCCGGTCCGGATTTCCCGACCGGCGGCATCGTGCTTGGCCGTTCGGGCATCTACAATGCCTATTCGACGGGCCGCGGCTCGATCGTCATGCGCGGTCGCGTCGAGATCGAGCAGCGCGGCAATGACCGCGAATCCATCGTGGTCACCGAGATTCCTTATCAGGTGAACAAGGCCTCGATGATCGAGAAGATGGCCGAGTTGGTGCGCGACAAGCGCATCGAGGGCATTTCCGACATCCGCGACGAGAGTGACCGCCAGGGCTACCGCGTCGTCGTGGAGTTGAAGCGCGACGCCGTGGCCGACGTCGTCCTCAACCAGCTCTACCGCTTCACGCCGCTGCAGACCTCGTTCGGCGCCAATATGGTGGCGCTCAACGGCGGCAAGCCGGAAGTGCTGACGCTGATCGACATGCTGAAGGCCTTTGTCGGCTTCCGCGAGGAAGTCGTCAGCCGCCGCACCAAATACCTGCTGCGGAAAGCGCGCGAGCGGGCGCATGTGTTGGTCGGCCTGGCGATCGCCGTGGCCAATATCGACGAGGTGATCAAGCTGATCCGCACCGCACCGGATCCGCAGACGGCGCGCGAGCAGTTGATGGAGCGGCGCTGGCCGTCACACGACGTCGCTCCGCTGATCCAACTGATCGACGATCCGCGCCACCGCATCAACGAGGATGGAACCTATAATCTGTCCGAGGAACAGGCGCGCGCCATCCTTGACCTGCGCCTGCAGCGCCTGACCGCGCTCGGCCGCGACGAGATCGCCGATGAATTGAACCAGATCGGCGCTGAAATCGTTGATTTCCTTGATATTTTGTCGTCGCGCGCGCGCATCCAGCAGATCGTCAAGGATGAGTTGATCGCGGTCCGTGACGAGTTCGGCACACCGCGCCGCACCGAGCTGACCGACGGCGGTTCGGATATGGAAGACGAGGACCTGATCCAGCGCGAGGACATGGTCGTCACCGTCAGCCATTCCGGCTACATCAAGCGTGTGCCGCTCTCGCTCTACCGGGCGCAGCGCCGCGGCGGCAAAGGCCGCTCCGGCATGTCGACCAAGGAAGAGGATTTCGTCACCCGCCTGTTCGTCGCCAACACGCACACGCCGGTGCTGTTCTTCTCCTCGCGCGGCATCGTCTACAAGGAGAAGGTCTGGCGGCTGCCGATCGGCAACCCGCAATCGCGCGGCAAGGCGCTGATCAACATGCTGCCGCTCGAGCAGGGCGAGCGTATCACGACGATCATGCCGCTGCCGGAGGACGAAACCAGTTGGGGCGAGCTCGACGTTATGTTCGCGACCACGCGTGGCACCGTGCGCCGCAACAAGCTGTCCGACTTCGTCCAGGTCAACCGCAACGGCAAGATCGCCATGAAGCTGGAGGAAGAGGGCGACGAGATCCTCGGCGTCGAGACCTGCACCGACAATGACGATGTGCTTCTGACGGCGAATTCCGGCCAGTGCATCCGTTTCCCGGTCTCCGATGTGCGTGTCTTCCAGAGCCGCAATTCCGTCGGCGTGCGCGGCATAACCATGGCCGAGACGGACCGCATCATCTCGATGTCGATCATCGAGAATGTCGATGCGTCACCCGCCGAGCGCGCCGCCTACCTGAAGCGTGCCGCGGCCGAGCGCCGGCTTGCCGCCGGCGGCGCGGCCGAGGAGGAAGAGATTGCGCTCACCAATGAGGAAATCGGCGAGGAAGCCGAGCTTTCCGAAGAGCGCTACGAGTTCCTCAAGGCGCATGAAAAACTTGTGCTGACGGTGACCGAGTATGGCTACGGCAAGCGCTCGTCTTCCTACGATTTCCGGCTGACGGGCCGTGGCGGCAAAGGCATCCGCGCCACCGATGTGTCGAAGGTAGCTGAGATCGGGCGCCTGGTCGCGACCTTCCCGGTCGGCAATGACGATCAGATCATGCTGGTTTCGGACGGCGGCACTGTCATCCGCGTGCCGGTCAACGGCATACGCTTCGCCAGCCGGGCCACCAAAGGCGTGACGATCTTCAACACGGCCGAAGACGAGAAGGTCGTGTCGGTGGAGCGGATTTCGGAGCCGCAGGGCGACGATGAGGTCGAGGAGGTGTTTTCGAGCGAGACCGGCGCGGACGATATGAGCGGAAGCGAATAAGCTTCGCTCGGCTTAACCGGCCCTTTGGCCGGCCCGGTCATGGTCGGATCAATGGCGGCGGTAAACGTTGCGATGGGCGAAACCATCGAGCCGCTTGGTGTTGGCCTTGACGCGTACCCGCGCTGCTTCCTGATGCAACCCGAATGCGGTGGCGATGAGCATCACAATGGTCATTGCAGTGGCGAGCATGTAGATCAGCATTTGCGTGTTCTCCTGCACTTACAACGATGAGATGGGGATTTGGTTTCATCCCTTGAAGCGGCAACTTAGTGAACGCTGCGTGAAACGTTCGTGATCGTCGCATTCATCTGTCGTTCATCGGCGCGAAAAGGTTCACGGCCGGGCAATCGATGGGATTTGCCTTTGTTCGAGAGGCTCGCTAGAAGCCTGCCATGACCGAACGCACCGCCCTTTATGCCGGCTCCTTCGACCCGCTGACCAACGGCCATCTCGATGTGCTGAAAGCGTCGCTGGCGGTGGCCGATACCGTGTACGCGGCGATTGGCATTCATCCGGGCAAGAAGCCGTTATTTTCCTTCGAGGAACGCGTTGAGTTGATCGAGGCGGCAACCAAGGCCGAGTTCGGCCGCGACGGCGGTCGCATCAAGGTCGTTTCCTTCGACGGACTGGTCATCGAGGCGGCCCGAAAGCACGGCGCCTCGATCATGATCCGGGGGCTGCGCGACGGCACCGATCTCGATTACGAAATGCAGATGGCGGGCATGAACGAGACGATGGCGCCGGAGTTGCAGACGGTTTTTCTGCCCGCCAGCCCGTCCGTGCGCACCATTACCGCCACACTTGTGCGCCAGATTGCGTCGATGGGCGGCGACATCCATCCTTTCGTGCCAGCCGCCGTCGCCGGCGCGCTCACCGCCAAGTTCACCAAATAGGCTTTCCCGGAGATTCCTATGCAGCTGAAGAAGCTCGCTTCGTTCCTCGTCGTGCTTGCCGGCCTTTTCGCGGCATCCATGCCGGCCGTCGCCGCCGACAAGGAAAACACCATGATCATCACACTGAAGGACGGCGATGTGACCATCGCGTTGCGTCCCGATCTGGCGCCCAAGCATGTCGCGCAGATCAAGAAGCTGGTGCGCGACGGCGCCTATGACAACGTCGCCTTCCATCGCGTCATCGACGGCTTCATGGCGCAGACCGGCGATGTCAAATTCGGCAATATGAAGAAGGGCTTCAACCCCGAAGCCGTCGGAACCGGCGGTTCCGATCTTCCCGACCTGCCGGCCGAGTTCTCGCAGAGCGAGCAGTTCACGCGCGGCGTGATCGGCATGGCCCGCTCGCAGGATCCGAATTCGGCGAACTCGCAATTCTTCGTCATGTTCGCGCCGGCGCCGAACCTCGACGGCCAGTACACCATCGTCGGCAAGGTCGTCGGCGGCATGGACCTCGTCGACAAGATCAAGAAGGGCGACGAGGCCGACAACGGAACGGTCACCGACCCCGACCGCATGATCAAGGTTCGCATCGCCGCCGACGGCAAATAACCTCCTCATCTTCAAAAGGATTTTGTGACATGGCTGAGATCAAGGACCGCGAGAACGCGCTCATCCTGGAAACGACCAAGGGACAGGTCGTCATCGAAATGTATCCTGAATTGGCGCCCGGCCACGTTGCCCGCATAAAGGAGCTGGCGCGCGAAGGCGCCTATGACGGCGTGGTGTTTCACCGCGTCATCGACGGCTTCATGGCGCAGACCGGCGACGTCAAGTTCGGCAATTCGAGCAAGCCCACCTATGCGCCGTCGCGCGCGGGCATGGGCGGCTCCGACAAGCCGGACCTGAAGGCCGAATTCTCCAACGCCAATCACGGACGCGGCGCCTGCTCGATGGCCAGAGCCCAGAACCCGAATTCGGCGAATTCGCAGTTCTTCATCTGCTTCGACGATGCCGCCTTCCTCAACCGCCAGTACACGGTGTGGGGCCAGGTCATCGAAGGCATGGAGAATGTCGACAAGATCAAGCGCGGCGAGCCTGTGCAGGATCCCGACAAGATCGTCTCGCTCAAAGTCGCGGCAGACGTCAAGTAAGGGCGGAACGATGATGGGCGCTGTCTGGTCCCTGCTCGGCATCCTGTCCGGCGCCTTCATCGCCATCCAGGCGCCGATCAATTCGCAATTGGCGCGCGGCCTCGGACTGCCGGTGGCCGCCGCGGCGTTCTCCTTCCTGTCCGGCGCCATCGTGCTTGGCATCATCTCCATCTCGGTGGTGAAGCTGCAGGGCATCGAGCTCGACTGGAAGGCGCCGGCTCCATGGCTGTTCGTCGCCGGCGGTATGCTCGGCGGCTTCTATGTGACGCTGTCGACGATCCTCACGCCACGTATCGGCGCCGCGGCGCTGATGGCCTTCCTGGTCGCCGGCCAGCTGATCGCCGGCATGCTGATCGACCGTGCCGGCTTCCTCGGCGTGGCGGTGCGCGAAATCTCGCTTGGTCGCGTCGCCGGCGCCGTGCTCTTGCTTGCCGGGGCGCTGCTCATCCGGCTCTACTGATGCGCGTCGACCTGTTCGACTTCGACCTGCCGGAAGAGCGCATCGCGCTTCGCCCGGCTGAGCCGCGTGACAGCGCCAGGCTTCTGGTCGTCAAAACGGGCGAGACGCCGCAAGACCGCCTTGTCGGCGAATTGCCGTCACTGCTGCGTGAAGGCGACGTGCTGGTGTTCAACGACACCAAGGTCATCCCGGCGCAGCTCAGGGGCATGCGCAAGCGCGGCGAGGCGGTGGCGCAGGTCGAGGCGACGCTGCACATGCGGGTGGCGCCGGACCGCTGGCAGGCCTTCATGCGGCCGGGCAAGCGCATTGCCGCGGGCGACCGCATCCATTTCGGCCATGACGGTAATTCCTGCTTCCTCGGCCAGCTCGACGCCACGGTGCTCGAAAAGGGCGAGGCGGGCGAGGCGCTGCTCGGTTTCGACCTTTCCGGGCCGTTCCTCGACGAGGCGCTGCACGCCGTCGGCCATATTCCGCTGCCGCCCTATATCGCCTCGAAGCGCGACGACGACGAGCGCGACCGCGCCGACTACCAGACCATCTATGCCCGGGAAGAGGGCGCGGTCGCTGCCCCCACCGCCGGCCTGCATTTCACGCCGGAGCTGTTTACCGCGCTGGACGCCAAGGGCATCGAGCGCCGCTTCGTCACGCTGCATGTCGGCGCCGGCACCTTCCTGCCGGTGAAAGCGGACGACACGGCCGATCACAAGATGCATGCCGAGACCGGCTCGGTGAGCCCGGAAACGGCGGCGGCGCTCAACGCGGCCAAGGCACGGGGAGGGCGGATCGTCTGCGTCGGCACGACATCGTTGCGGCTTTTGGAAAGTGCTGCGCGCAGCGACGGCAGAATCGAGCCCTGGTCCGGGACTACCGACATCTTCATCACGCCCGGCTATCGCTTCCGCACGGTCGACATGCTGATGACCAATTTCCATCTGCCGCGCTCGACGCTGTTCATGCTGGTCTCGGCCTTCAGCGGGCTGGAGACGATGCGCTCGGCCTATGCGCATGCCATCGAGAACCGTTACAGGTTCTACTCCTACGGCGATGCCAGCCTGCTTTTCCGAGCGGAGACGAGCGATGGACGATGATCTCGACGGCATGGACCGCGATGTCCTGATCGCGGAAGTGAAGAAGCTGCGCGCCGGCATCCGCGCGCATCGCGACACGACCGGGCATGATCTGTGCTGGCATCACCCCGACCTCTGGGACCTTTTGCCGGAAAGGACCGAGCCGTCGATCGCCGTGCCGCCATGGCCGAAATTCATGCGCGGCTGCATCCGCTACCGGCAGTCGCTCGACGAGCAGGCGCCCGGCGCGCCGGTGCACGACAAGGAATTCAATGGCTGAGACTTTTTCCTTCAAGGTGCTTGCCGGTGACGGCAAGGCCAGGCGCGGCTTGGTCTCGATGCCGCGCGGCGGGATCCGCACACCGGCCTTCATGCCGGTCGGCACCGGCGGCACGGTCAAGGCCATGTATATGGACCAGGTGCGTGGCGTCGGCGCCGACATCATCCTGGGCAACACCTACCATCTGATGCTGCGCCCCGGCGCCGAGCGTGTGGCCCGGCTCGGCGGCCTGCATGAGTTCGCCCGCTGGCCATATCCGATCCTGACCGACAGCGGCGGCTTCCAGGTGATGTCGCTGTCGAAGCTCCGGAAGCTGACCGAACAGGGCGTCACCTTCCGCTCGCATATCGATGGCGCGCCTTACGAAATGTCGCCGGAACGGTCGATCGAGATCCAGGGACTGCTCGATTCCGATATCCAGATGCAGCTCGACGAATGCACCGCACTTCCGGCCAAGCCGAAGGAGATCGAGCGCGCGATGGAATTGTCGCTGCGCTGGGCCGAGCGCTGCAAGACGGCGTTCGGCGACCAGCCGGGCAAGGCGATGTTCGGTATCGTCCAGGGCGGCGACAGCGCGGCCTTGCGCGTGCGCTCCGCTCAGGCGCTGAAGGCGATGGACCTGAAAGGCTATGCCGTCGGCGGGCTGGCGGTCGGCGAGCCGCAGCAAGTGATGCTGGAGATGCTCGACATCACCTGCCCGGAACTGCCTGCCGACAGACCGCGCTACCTGATGGGCGTCGGCACGCCGGACGATATCCTGAAATCGGTGTCGCGCGGCATCGACATGTTCGACTGCGTGATGCCGACGCGTGCCGGCCGGCACGGCCTTGCCTACACGCGCCGCGGCAAGGTCAATCTCAGGAACGCCCGTCATGCCGACGATCCGCGGCCGCTCGACGAAGAAAGCGACTGCCCGGCCGCGCGCGATTATTCGCGCGCCTACCTGCATCACCTGGTGCGCTCGCAGGAAGCGCTCGGCGCCATGCTGCTCACCTGGAACAACCTGTCCTATTATCAGAGGCTGATGCAGGACATCCGGGCGGCCATCGAGGCGCAGGCTTTTGAAGCGCGCGCCGCCGAGATCACCGAAGGCTGGGCGAGAGGCGATATCCCGGTCCTTTGATCAGAGAAGCCGTCGGAAAACTTTTCATAAATCAGATGAAGAGTAAGTATCCCTTGCCATATCGAGGCGAAGGGCGGCACGACTTTGGTAAAAATAGACGCGTCGATCGTTGACGATAATGTAGCAATTGCTAATGTTGATCGGCCTGGATCGGCGGCGACCCGGCGATGGAGCTACAGTCTATTACTTGTAATTTCGGGGGTCGTGCTTGCCGGCCTGACCTTGCGCCTGCTCGGCGCGCGCGGCGATCTCTGGCATGACGAGATCTGGAGCATCACGCTGCTGAGGCCCCTGACGTCGGTCGACCAGATATTCTGGCGCATAAACCACGACAACAATCACTTCCTCAACTCGATATATCAGTATGTCGTCGGCCCCGATGCCGCGCCACTCGTCCAGCGCGGCCTGTCGATAACGCTGGGTGCATGCACCGTCATCGTGGCCGCGGCGATATCGCGGGGACGCTGGGCCATGGTTGCGTCGGGGCTCCTGTTCGCAGTGAGCTACCCGATGGTTCACTACGGCTCGGAGGCGCGTGGCTATGCCGGCCTGGTGCTGTTCACACTCGTTGCCGTGGCTCTTCTGGAGCGTTGGTTCGACAAGCGTGGTCTCTACGGCGCCGCCTTTGCCGTCGCAATTCTGCTTGGCTTCCTTTCCCATCTGACGATGACCGAAACGGTAGCGGTGCTCGCGGCCTGGACGATGTGGCTAAGCTGGCGACGCAGCCGCAGCCTGATTGTCGTCAACCGGGAGGTTATCCAGGCCTTCCTGCCTGCTTTCCTTGCCGTGCTTCCGCTCGCCACGGCAATACTCGTGGGCGCGCGATTGTTCAGCTTCAATGTCGGCGGGTTTTCGTCTTTCTCGCTTGAGAGGTTCGCCGCCGGCTATGGTGGAATGATCCGCTATCTTTTCGGCCTGCCGGACTGGATCGGCGACTGGACATGCGTCGCGATCGTTTGCGTCCTGGTTCTGGCATATGCAGGCGTCCCGCGCGATCGCCGGGCCAGTCTCTATGCCATCGGCATCGTCGGGCTGCCCGCATTGATGGCGGTGGCGCATCTGCCGAATGTTGAATTCCCGCGCTATTTCATCGTCAGCGGAACCTTGTTGCTGCTTTGGGCCGGGGACATGATCGGACGCGGCTTCGACGCCGGCGGTACGAGAAGGCTTTGTGCCGCCGGGATGCTCATGCTTGTAGCGGGCGGCAACGCGGCGTTGCTGGCCCGTTTCTATGAGCATGGGCGCGGTTCCTATTCCGACATGGTGGGCGAGGTGACAAAGAGCGGCGCCGCCACATATGCCACCAACGCTGATTTCCGCACCGGCATGGTGGTCGATTATTTCGCCATGCGCATGGGCCGCCAGGCATCGCTCGTCACCCAGGACAAGATTTGTGCCGGGCGCGCGGAGTGGCTCATTCTCGAAGGCGATCCCCAAAAGCAGCCCGAGCGCGTGGATTTCGATTGCGCGCTTGCCTACGAACGAGCCGCAGCCTCGACTTTCTGGGGCCTCTCCGGCCTGGGCTGGACACTGTATAGCCGCCGGGATTGAGCGATCATGCCAGGCGGGCTCAGGTGCTGACCGAAGTCGAGGCCCGCAGGCTGCAGCCGGTGATCTTGAAGCTGCCGTCCGCCTGCTGCTGCAGCGTATAGACCGCCTCATAATCCTTGCCGTCGGGCCCGACGATCAGCACCTGCTGGACGATCGAACCCGGCGCGGTCTGCTCGACCTTGCCGAAGGAATAGGACCGCGGCTTGCGCACCGGCGCGTAGCCGTTCGTCACCATGTTCATGAAGGTATCCACGGTCGGAAAGATCTGTTTCACGTTCGGCGCGGCGAAGCTGTAGGCCGTGGCGCCGTCATCGGTGATGAAGGCTTTCAACTGGCTGTCGATGACTGCCTGCGCGGTCTTGATCTCGTCATCGCCGGCAAAGGCAAGCGAGGCTATCCACATCGGAACAAGAGCTAGTGCGAACAATACGCGGCGCATGGCCTGCCTCCCGGAACTCGCTTGACGAATGCAATCTAACATACGCGCTTCGATGCCCGGCGGTTTCATCCCTTCGCAAGATTTCGCCCTTTCGACGCCGGAGCGCCCTGCTTGGGCGGTCGTTAAGAACGGCGCGCGCCGGCTGATGCTTGAAAGCCGGGCGGCAGTCTGCCACAAGGGCCGCTTAATCGTGAAGCAGGCTGGCAGGACCGGGCAATGAAGGCATTTTTCGTGCAGATCAAGTGCGACCTGGGCAAGTCCTATGAGGTCGCCAGCGCGCTTGCCGATGCCGAGATCGCCTCCGAAATCTACTCGACCGCCGGCAATTACGACCTGCTCGCCAAATTCTATATCGACGACGAGGAAGACGTTGGCCACTTCGTCAACGAGCGGGTGCAGATTCTGCCTGGAATCAAGGACACCTTCACGATCGTGACCTTCCGGGCGTTTTGACGGACTGGCGATGCCCCGCCGGGAAGCAGCAACTGATCCGGCCTTGCCGTTCATGCCTTAAATTTAGGCAATTCGCATAGAGCGGCCGCCATCGCGTCTTAAATCACCGATTGCGCTTGATTTTCTCCGGCGAGGCCAGTGAAATGGTCCAGAGGGGAGTACGTGATTGGCAGCGTTCGACGAAATGCTTCCGGAAGTCTCCGGATTGAGAAGACCTTATGAGGCTTACGATCGCTGGCTGAAGGAGCAGGACCCAGCCAGGCTTACCCAGAAAATGCAGGACGCCGAGCGCGTCTTCCGCAAGACCGGCATCACCTTTGCCGTCTATGGCGAGCAGGAAGCTTCCGAGCGGCTGATCCCTTTCGACATCGTCCCGCGCATCCTCTCCGGCCAGGAATGGCGCCGGCTGACGCAAGGCATCGAACAGCGCGTGCAGGCGCTGAACGCCTTTCTCGACGACATCTACCATCGCCAGGAGATTTTGCGCGCCGGGCGCGTGCCGAGGGAGCTTGTCGCGAAGAATGAGGCCTTCCTGCCTGAGATGATCGGGGTGAGGCCGCCGGCCGGCGTCTATACCCACATCATCGGCGTCGATATCGTCCGCATCTCGGAGAACGAGTTCTATGTGCTGGAGGACAATGCCCGCACGCCGTCCGGCGTCTCCTACATGCTGGAGAACCGCGAGACGATGATGCAGCTCTTTCCGGAGCTGTTCCAGAAGATCAAGGTCCGGCCGGTCGAGAACTACCCGCAGCTTTTGCGCCAGTCGCTCGCCGCGGTGCGGCCGCAAAGCAGCAAGGGCGCGCCGACCATCGCGGTGCTGACGCCTGGCTCCTACAACTCGGCCTATTTCGAACACGCCTTCCTCGCCGACCAGATGGGCGTGCAACTCGTCGAAGGGCAGGATCTGCGCGTCGTCGACGGCCATGTGGCGATGCGCACGACCGAGGGCTACAAGCAGATCGACGTGCTCTACCGGCGCGTCGACGACAACTTCCTCGATCCGCTGACCTTCCGGCCGGATTCCGCGCTCGGCGTGCCCGGCATCATGGATGTCTACCGCGCAGGCAACATCACCATCGCCAACGCGCCGGGAACCGGCATCGCCGACGACAAGGCGATCTATTCCTACATGCCGGAGATCGTCGAGTTCTACACCGGCCGCAAGGCGATCCTCGGCAACATCCCGACCTGGCGCTGTTCGGAGCCGGACAGCCTCAAATATGTGCTCGAGCGCATCGGCGAACTCGTCATCAAGGAAGTGCACGGCTCCGGCGGCTACGGCATGCTGGTCGGCCCGGCGGCGACCAAGAAGGAATGCCAGGAGTTTGCCAAGAAGCTGCAGGCGAAGCCCTCGAACTACATCGCCCAGCCGACCTTGGCGCTGTCGACCTGCCCGATCCTGACCGAGAAGGGCCTGTCGCCGCGCCATGTCGATCTCAGGCCTTATGTGCTGGTGTCCGACCGCATCCAGATCGTGCCGGGCGGCTTGACGCGTGTCGCGCTGAAGCAAGGCTCATTGGTGGTGAACTCTTCGCAAGGCGGCGGCACGAAAGACACCTGGGTGCTGGATGATTGAGATGAGTGATTAGTGAATAGTGAATAGTCAGTAGGGGAAAGAGCAATGCCACATTCGGTCGAAGTTCGAAAATTCACTACTCACTACTCCCTATTCCCTATTCGCTAACCCGAAGGGCCTGACATGCTTCTCGGCCGCACCGCAAACGGTCTCTACTGGATGAACCGCTATATCGAGCGGGCCGAAAACATGGCGCGCCTGGTCGACGCGGGATTGCGCATGGCGCTGACGCGCACGCAGAGCGCTTCGGAGGAATGGAACTCGGTGCTGCTCAGCGCCGGCTCGGACATCACCTTCAGCCGGAAGTACCAGGACTACACCGCGGCCAACGTCTCCGACTTCCTGCTGCGCGACACATCGAACCCGTCGAGCACGATGTCGTCGATCGAGACGGCGCGCAACAATGCCCGCATGGTGCGCACGGCGCTGACGCGCGAGACCTGGGAAAGCATCAACGAAGCCTGGATGTCGCTGAAGCGCATGCTGGCGAGGCCGATCGACGAACGCGACCTGCCGACGGTGCTCGATGCCATCAAGCGCGAGACGGCGCTGATCCGCGGTTCGTTCTACGGCACGATGCTGCGCAACGAGATTTTCGATTTCTCGCAACTCGGCACCTATGTCGAGCGCGCCGACAACACGGCGCGCATCCTCGACGTGAAATATTATGTGCTGTTGCCTTCGCTGTCCTGGGTCGGCTCGACGCTGGACAACTACCAATGGGAGTCGATCCTGCGCTCGGTGTCGGCACACCGCTCCTATCGCTGGGTTTACGAAGCCGATTACAAGCCGACGAACATCGCCGACTATCTGATCCTCAACGTGCGCATGCCGCGCTCGTTGACCTTCTGCTACCGCTTCCTCGGCGAGCATCTGAAATTCCTCGCCGACGACTATGGTGAGCACCATGCCTGCCATGCCACGGCCGAGAAGATCCAGGCATTGCTCAAGAGAGGGTCGATCAAGGACATATTCGACCACGGCTTGCACGAGTTCCTGGCAGAGTTCATTCGCGACAACACCAGGCTGGGCGACGAGATCGCCCAGGACTACCGGTTCTATTGAGCACAGCCGAGGGCGAGCGCTATGCGGCTCAAGATCACCCATCGCACCGAGTACCGCTACGATCAGCCGGTGCAGTATCTGCTGCAGCGGCTGCGCCTGCTGCCTTCCAGCGGGCGTACGCAGACCGTCGACTCTTGGGCGATCAAGGTCGAGGGCGCTCGCGAGGAGGTGCGCTTCACCGACCATTTCGGCAACGACACGCGGCTGGTGAGCGCCGAGAGCGGCCAGAACTCGATCACCGTCGAGGCCGCCGGAGATGTGACCACACATGATACGGCGGGCGTGACGGGCCCACATCAGGGCTTTGCGCCGCTCTGGCTGTTCGCACAGCAGACGCAGCTCACCACTGCCGGCGAGCGCATCCGCGAATTGGCCGGCGCGGTCGGACAGGGCACCGAGATCGAGCGACTGCACCGGCTGATGGGCGCTATCGGCGAACGCGTCGCCTACAGGCCGGGCACCACCAGCGTCGTGACGCCGGCGGAGGAGGCGCTGGCGTTGAAATCGGGCGTCTGCCAGGACCATAGCCACATCTTCATCGCCGCGGCGGGCGCGCTTGGTTTTCCCGCCCGCTATATCAGCGGCTACCTGATGATGGATGCTGCCGTCGAGCAGGCGGCAAGCCATGCCTGGGCCGAGGCCTATGTCGTCGGGCTCGGATGGGTTGCCTTCGACCCGGCGAACGGTATCTCTCCCGACGAACGCTATGTGCGGGTGGCGACGGGACGCGACTATCGCGATGCCTCGCCGGTGTCGGGGATATTGCTGGGGCAGGCGCAAGAGAAGCTTGCCGTGACCGTCACGGTAGAGCAGTAATCTGCGCCGGAATCGTTAGCAGAAGAGCGACCATGACCTATTGCGTCGGCCTCAAGATCGATCGCGGCCTCGTGTTCATGTCGGACACGCGCACCAATGCCGGCATGGATTCGATATCGACCTTCAAGAAGATGCATGTGTGGGAAAAACCCGGCGAGCGCGTCATCGTGCTGATGTCGGCGGGCAACCTTGCCACGACGCAGGCCGTCGTCAGCCTGCTCGACGAGCGCAACAAGGCGGTCGGCGACCGCCATGGGAAGCTGCTCGAGACGCCGTCCATGTACCAGACGGTGCGGCTGGTCGGCGATACGGTCAAGGAAGCGATCGCGCATGCGTCGCCCGACGGCGAGAAGGCGGACTCCTATTTCAATGCTTCCTTCATCCTCGGCGGCCAGATCAAGGGCAGCCCACCCAGGCTGTTCATGATCTATCCGGAAGGTAATTTCATCGAATCGACCGACGACACGCCCTTCTTCCAAATCGGCGAGACGAAATACGGCAAGCCGATCATCATCCGTGCCTATGACCGGACAATGAGCCTGGCGGAGACGGTGAAGCTGCTGCTGGTATCCTTCGACTCGACGCTGAAATCCAACCTTTCGGTCGGGCTGCCGCTCGATCTTCTGTTCATGGAACAGGATGCGTTCAAGGTGGGGCTGAACCGGCGGATCGGCCATGACGATCCTTACTACCGCACCATTTCGGATGGTTGGTCCAACGCGCTGAAATTGGCTTTTTCAAACCTGCCGGATTTTCCGGGGTAGGGCCCTGCGATCCAGCCGTTGCCTCAATATATTTAACATGTTAATCAAAAGTTGAGAGCGGTTCGGTTAGCCGACATGGGCGGCAGCTGGGAGGAAATTATGGACAATGAGGAATTCCGCGACTGGTCGAGGCGGGCAGCCGATTGGGGCTCCGATTACCGCGCCGGCCTACGCGATCGTCCGGTGCGGCCGGCGATCGCGCCGGGCGAGGTTTTCAGGAGCATCGAGGTTTCGCCGCCCGAAATGCCCGAGCCGATGGACAAGATCTTCGCCGATTTCGAAGAAAAGATCGTGCCGGGCATGACGCATTGGCAGCACCCGCGTTTCTTCGCCTATTTCCCGGCCAATGCGGCGCCGGTGTCGGTCGTGGCGGAATATCTGGTCTCGGCGATGGCTGCGCAGTGCATGCTGTGGCAGACCTCGCCGGCGGCGACCGAGCTCGAGACGCGCATCGTCGACTGGATGCGCCAGGCACTCGGCCTGCCCGAGGGTTTTTCCGGCGTCATCCAGGATTCGGCCTCGTCGGCGACGCTTGCGGCGGTGCTGACAATGCGCGAGCGCGCACTCGACTGGGAGGGCAACAAAAAGGGGCTGGCCGGGCAGGGCAAGCTGCGTGTCTATTCCTCCGACCAGGTCCATACCTCGATCGATCGCGCCATCTGGGTTTCCGGCATCGGCGAGGAAAACCTCGTCCGCATCCCGGTCGGCGGACGTTTTCGCGCCATGGACACGGCGGCGCTCGAAGCCGCGATCGTCGCCGATCGCGAAGCGGGGCTGCTGCCGGCCGGCATCATCGCCTGCGTCGGCGGCACCAGCACCGGCGGAACCGACGACATCGCAGCGGTGGCCGCGGTCGCGAAGCGGCACGGGCTTTACCTGCATGTCGACGCCGCCTGGGCCGGATCGGCGATGATCTGCCAGGAACACCGGCATTTCTGGACCGGCATCGAGGGCGCCGATTCCATCGTCTTCAATCCGCATAAGTGGCTGGGGGCGCAGTTCGACTGCTCGACCCAGTTCGTGCGCCAACCGGAAGACCTGGTGCGCACGCTGGCGATCAAGCCGGACTATCTGAAAACCCGAGGCCATGACGGCATCATCAACTATTCGGAATGGTCGGTGCCGCTCGGGCGCCGTTTCCGGGCGCTGAAGCTCTGGTTCCTGCTGCGTGCCCACGGCCTCGAAGGGTTGCGCAACATGATAAGAAACCATGTCGCCTGGAGCGAAGGGCTTGCCGCGCGGCTGGCCAGGGAGGCGGATTTCGAGCTCAGCAGCGAACCGATGCTGTCGCTTTTCTCGTTCCGGCATCGCGCGGCACCAGGCATCGATCCGGACGAGCACAATCTTCGCCTCGTCGATGCCATCAACACCGATGGCCGCATTTACCTGACGCAAACGCGGGTCGATGGGCGTGTGGCGATCCGCTTTCAGGCGGGGCAATTCGAGGCGACGGCAGCCGATGTCGACGCGGCGTTCGACGTCATAATCGAGATTGCGCGGCGTCCATCCTGAGGCGGCAGGCGTGTTCCGCACTGGGTTTGCCTTTTGCAACCAGGTGATTTTCGTTAGCCGGCTTATCCCTTTTCTTCGCTTTCGTTTTCCGATATAGACGAAAAAAACGAAAATGGAGGACGCGCGATGTTTCTTTCGCCACGCCATGCCGAGATCATCCAGATGGCGAAAGACCATGGTCGGGTGCTGGTCGACGACCTTGCGACGCATTTCAATGTGACGCCGCAGACCATCCGCAAGGACCTCAACGATCTGTGCGATCAGCGGCTGCTCACCCGCATCCATGGCGGTGCGCTATTCCCGTCCGGCATCGAGAACATGGAGTACGAGGCACGGCGCAAGATTGCCGCCGACGAGAAGGAGGCGATCGGCAGCGCGGCGGCGCGGCTGATTCCCGACAATGCCTCGCTGTTCATCAATATCGGCACCACCACCGAGGCCGTCAGCAAGGCGCTGCTCGACCATAACGGGCTTATGGTCATCACCAATAACATCAACGTTGCCAATAGGATGCGCATCTATCCCACGATCGAGGTTGTGATCGCCGGCGGCGTGGTGCGCGGTTCCGACGGCGGCATCGTCGGCGAGGCGGCCGTCGATTTCATCCGTCAGTTCAAGGTCGATTACGCCGTCATCGGCGCCTCGGCGATCGACCATGACGGCGCTCTGCTCGACTTCGATTTCCGCGAGGTGAAGGTTGCGCAGGCCATCATCGCCAATGCCCGCCACGTTATCCTGGTCTCCGACCGGACGAAATTCGAGCGCACGGCGCCGGTTCGGATCGGCCATCTTTCGCAGGTGAATACCTTCATCACCGATCGTTGTGAAATCCCGTCGATCCGCAAGATTTGCGAGGAGACCGAGGTCCGGCTTATCGAGACGGCGCTCGAATAGCCGCATATTACGGCCGACTCACGCATCTGCGATATTTCGTTTGACATTCGGTTTGAGTTCGAAATAATTCCGCTGCGGTTTCGTAAAACACAAAAATGGTGCAATGCGAAATCGTTGGAGGATTCTTTGGACGCATCTCCGATCCATGACATTTTCGTCATCGGCGGCGGCATCAATGGCTGCGGCATAGCCCGCGACGCCGTTGGTCGTGGGTTTTCGGTATACCTCGCCGAGATGAACGATCTCGCCAGCGGAACCTCGTCGGGCTCGACCAAGCTCATCCATGGCGGTCTTCGCTACCTCGAATTCTACGAATTCCGGCTGGTGCGTGAAGCGCTGATGGAGCGCGAGGTTCTGTGGAAGAACGCGCCGCACATCATCTGGCCGATGCGCTTCGTTCTGCCTTATGCCAAAGGCCTCAGGCCCGCTTGGCTGATCCGGCTGGGATTGTTCCTTTACGATCATATCGGCGGGCGCAAGCTGTTGCCGGCGACGAAGACGCTGGACATGACGCGCGACCCGGCAGGCAAGCCGCTCAAGCCATTGTTCCGCAAGGCTTTCGAATATTCGGACGGTTGGGTCAACGACGCGCGCCTGGTGGCGCTGAACGCCCGCGACGCGGCAGACCGGGGCGCCATTGTCCGCACCCGCACCAAGGTCGTCAGCGCGCGGCGCGACGGTGCGCTTTGGACCCTAAAAGTGCAGAATGTGCTTACCGGTGAAATCGAAGAGGTTCGCGCGCGGCTTCTCGTCAACGCCGCCGGCCCCTGGGTCGACCACGTGCTCTCGACCGCCGTCGGCCAGAACGACGTCCACAATGTCCGCCTCGTGCAAGGCAGCCACATCGTCATCCATAGGAAGTTCGACGATCCGCGCGCCTATTTCTTCCAGAACAAGGATGGCCGCATCATCTTCGCCATCCCTTACGAGGAAGAATTCACGCTGATCGGCACCACCGACCGCGATTATCCGGGCGATCCGCACGACGTGAAGATTTCCGACACCGAGATCGACTATCTGTGCGCCGCGGCAAGCGAATATTTCGCGCAGCCGGTGAAGCGTTCCGACATCGTCTGGACCTATTCGGCGGTGCGCCCGCTCTATGACGACGGCGCCTCCAAGGCGCAGGAGGCGACGCGCGACTATGTGCTGAAGGCCGAGGGCGGGGAGGGCGCAGCGCCCTTGCTCAACGCTTTCGGCGGCAAGATCACGACCTTCCGCCGGCTGGCGGAATCGATGCTTGAGAAGATCGAAGGTTTTCTCGGCAAGCGCGGCAAGCCTTGGACGCATGACGCGCCGCTGCCTGGCGGCGATTTCGCCGCGACCGGCTTCGATGCCCAGGTCGCCAGGCTGAAGAACGCCTATCCGTTCCTCGACCAGCGGCTGGCGCGCCGGTTTACGCGGCTCTACGGCACGCGGGCGGAGAAATTGCTCGGGCTCGCCAAGTCGAATGCCGATCTCGGCCGCAATTTCGGCGCCGACCTTTTCGAGGCCGAGGTGCGCTATCTGGCCGAAAACGAATGGGCGGTCACCGCCGAGGACGTGCTGTGGCGCCGCACCAAGCGCGGCCTGCATTTCAGCCGCGAGCAGACGGCGGCGCTGGAAGAATTCATGCGCGGACTGAGCAACCGTCACGTCGCGGCGGCGGAATGAGGATCGGCCGCTGATGCGCAAGGCCTGGGAGGAGGCGTGATGCTGGAACTGAGGAACGTGACGAAGACCATCGGCGCGCAGGAGCATATCCGCGACGTGTCGCTGACGCTCCAGCACGGCTCGCTGAACGTGCTCCTCGGGCCGACGCTTTCCGGCAAGACCAGCCTGATGCGACTGATGGCGGGCCTCGACGCGCCGACTTCCGGCTCGGTCTGGTTCGACGGCAAGGATGTCACCGGACAGAAGGTGCAGAAGCGAAATGTCGCCATGGTCTACCAGCAGTTCATCAATTACCCGGCGATGACCGTCTACGAGAACATCGCCTCGCCGCTGCGGGTGGCCGGCCTCGATCAGGCGAAGATCGACAAGGAGGTGCGCAATGCGGCGGCGCTTTTGAAGCTCACGCCCTATCTCGACCGCACGCCGCTCAACCTGTCCGGCGGCCAGCAGCAGCGCACCGCGCTTGCCCGCGCCATCGTCAAGGATGCCAGCCTGGTGCTGCTCGACGAGCCTTTGGCCAATCTCGACTACAAGCTGCGCGAGGAATTGCGCGCCGAGCTGCCGAAAATTTTTGCCGCCGCCGGCACCATCTTCGTCTATGCGACGACAGAGCCGCACGAGGCGCTTTTGCTCGGCGGCAACACGGCGACGCTTTCGGAAGGCCGCGTCACGCAATTCGGCCCGACGGTCGAAGTGTTCCGCAAGCCGGTCGATCTGGTGACGGCGCGGACCTTCGCCGATCCGCCGCTCAATACCATCGTGCTCTCCAAGAAGGGATCGGATTTTCTGTTGGAAGGCGGCGTCAAGCTGCCGGTGCCGACGGAACTCAACGGCATTCCCGACGCCAGCTACACGATCGGGTTCCAGCCGCATCATTTGTCGCTGGAGCGGCCGAACGCTTCCGCTGCGCCGGTGCGGGCGAAGGTCACCATCACCGAGATCACCGGCTCGGAAAGCTTCGTCCATCTTGATTTCGCCGATGCGCGCTGGGTCATGCTTGCGCATGGCATTCTCGATTTCGAGACGGACGACGAGGTCGAGGTGTTCATCGATCCGCGCCACATCATGGTGTTCGACCAGAACGGCCGCGCCGTGACGGCGTCGAAGCTGGCGGCGTGAGGAGCAAACGATGGCGCGCATCGAGGTCAATCATATTCGTCATTCCTACCTGCCCAACCCGCAGAAGGATTCCGATTTCGCGCTGAAGGAAGTGCACCACACCTTCGAGGAGGGCGGCGCCTACGCACTGCTCGGGCCGTCGGGCTGCGGCAAGACCACTCTGCTCAACATCATTTCCGGCCTGCTGCATCCCTCGCACGGCAGGCTTTTGTTCGACGGTCGTGACGTCACCAACCTGTCGACGCAGGAACGCAACATTGCGCAGGTGTTCCAGTTCCCGGTCATCTACGACACCATGACCGTCTACGACAATCTGGCTTTCCCGCTGCGCAACCGCCGCGTGCCGGAGACGGATGTCGACCGCAAGGTGCGCGAGACGCTCGACATGATCGATCTCGCTTCGCTGGCGAAAAAGAAAGCGCGCGGGCTCACTGCCGACCAGAAGCAGAAGATCTCGCTTGGACGCGGCCTGGTGCGCTCGGACGTCAACGCCATCCTGTTCGACGAGCCGCTGACGGTGATCGACCCGCATATGAAATGGGTGCTGCGCTCGCAGCTCAAGCAACTGCACCGCCGCTTTGGCTACACAATGGTCTATGTCACGCACGATCAGACCGAAGCGCTGACTTTCGCCGACCGTGTCGTGGTGATGTATGATGGCGAGATCGTCCAGATCGGCACGCCGGCGGAGCTGTTCGAACGGCCGCGCCACACTTTCGTCGGCTATTTCATCGGCTCGCCGGGCATGAACGTGTTGCCGGTCGCATTCGAGGGCAGAACGGCGACGCTCGGCGCGCAGCGCATCGAATTGCCCGGCGTGCCCAAGGCCGAAGCCGGCGCCGTCGAGCTCGGCATCCGTCCCGAATATGTGCGGCTCGGCCGCGAGGGCATGGCGGTGCAGGTCTCCAAGGTCGAGGACGTCGGCCGCCACAAGGTCGTGCGCGCCAATCTGGAAGGCAGGGAGATTGCCGCGGTGATCGGCGAGGACGACGAGGTGCCTGCCGAGCCGAAAGTCCGCTTCGATCCGGCCGGCATCAACATCTATGCCGATTCCTGGCGCGTCGAGATGGGGGCGTAGATGGACAAGACCTGGAACAACAAGGCCTGGTTCCTTGTGCTGCCAATGCTGGTGCTGGTGGCGTTCTCGGCCGTCATCCCGCTGATGACCGTCGTCAACTATTCGGTGCAAGACACGTTCGGCAACAACGTCTTCTTCTGGGCCGGGACCGAATGGTTCGAGGAATTGCTGCACGCCGACCGCTTCTGGGAAGCGATGGTGCGCAACCTGATCTTCTCCTTCATCATCCTGGCGATCGAGGTGCCGCTCGGCATCTTCATCGCGCTCAACATGCCGAAGAAGGGCTGGGGCGTGCCGGTCTGCCTGGTGCTGATGGCGCTGCCGCTGTTGATCCCGTGGAACGTCGTCGGCACGATCTGGCAGGTCTTCGGCCGCAACGACATCGGCCTGCTTGGCTATTACGTCAATGCGCTTGGCATCGACTACAACTACGTTCAGGATCCGATCGACGCCTGGGTCACCGTCATCATCATGGATGTCTGGCACTGGACCAGCCTGGTCGTGCTGCTTTGCTATGCCGGGCTGGTCTCGATTCCCGATGCCTTCTACCAGGCGGCCAAGATCGACGGCGCCTCGCGCTGGGCGGTGTTCCGCTACATCCAGCTGCCCAAGATGCAGCGTGTGCTTCTGATCGCCGTGCTGTTGCGCTTCATGGACAGCTTCATGATCTATACCGAGCCCTTCGTCGTCACCGGCGGCGGCCCCGGCAATTCGACCACTTTCCTGTCGATCGACCTCGTCAAGACTGCCCTCGGTCAGTTCGACCTCGGTCCGGCGGCGGCAATGTCGCTGGTCTACTTCCTGATCATCCTGTTGTTGTCGTGGGTGTTCTACACCGTGATGACCAATTACGACGCGGAGCGCTGAGATGGCGGGCGCCAACGAGACGACGCGCGTGAGCGAGACAGCGGTCACCGAGGTGGGCAGCGCGCTGTCGCAGGACGAGGTGGCGAGGCTGATGCGCCGCCGCGGCGAGGAATCGCGCTGGTGGTGGATCGTGCCGACGGTCTACATCATCGTTATCCTGCTGCCGATCTACTGGCTCATCAACATGAGCTTCAAGACCAACGCGGAGATCGTGTCGTCCCTGACGCTGTTCCCGCATAATCCGACACTGGCGAACTATCGCACCATCTTCACCGACCCGTCCTGGTATTCGGGCTACATCAACTCGATCACCTATGTGGTGATGAACATGGTGATATCGGTGGCGGTGGCGCTGCCGGCGGCCTACGCCTTCTCGCGCTACCGCTTCCTTGGCGACAAGCATTTGTTCTTCTGGCTTTTGACCAACCGCATGGCGCCGCCGGCGGTGTTCGCGCTGCCATTCTTCCAGCTCTATTCGGCGTTCGGCCTGATCGACACCCATATCGCCGTGGCGCTGGCGCACTGCCTGTTCAACGTGCCGCTGGCGGTGTGGATCCTCGAGGGCTTCATGTCCGGCGTGCCGAAGGAGATCGACGAAACCGCCTATATCGACGGCTATTCCTTCCCGCGCTTTTTCGTGAAGATCTTCATGCCGCTGATCGCGAGCGGCATCGGCGTCGCCTGCTTCTTCTGCTTCATGTTCTCGTGGGTGGAGCTCCTGATCGCGCGCACGCTGACCACCACCGACGCCAAGCCGATCGCCGCCACCATGACCCGCACCGTCTCGGCCGCCGGCATGGACTGGGGCCTGCTCGCCGCCGCCGGCGTGCTGACGCTGATCCCCGGCGCTTTGGTCATCTGGTTCGTGCGAAACTATATCGCCAAGGGCTTTGCCCTGGGGAGGGTCTAAGCCATGAACCTCGACTTCTCCTGGATGGCGTGGACGTGGCCGACGGCTGCTTTCTTCATCGTCATCGCGCTGATGCTCTGCGGCATGGGCGTTTGGGAATATGTCTCGCCCGGCGGCAATCCGCGCGTCGGCGTGCTGCGCTTCGAGACGACGCGCGGCGATCGTTTGTTCCTGTCGCTGCTTGGCAGCGCCTTCATCCATCTCGCTTGGCTGGGTCTGGTAGGACCCAACCTGTGGTGGGCTCTCGCTCTCTCCGTGGTCTACGCCGTTGGCGTGTTCCGATACGTATAGAGGGGGAATAGCCGGAGCGGCCGCGTGCTGGCGGCCGCCCCGGAATGCACTTGAAACCTAAGACTGGAGGAGACACATGCGACGGCAACTTCTAACATCGACGACCGCCCTTGTCCTATTGCTCGGCGTGGGCAACGCCTATGCCGGTATGGACGAGGCAAAAGCCTTTCTCGACAAGGAGATAGGCGACCTTTCGACGCTTTCGCGCGCCGATCAGGAAAAGGAAATGCAATGGTTCATCGACGCAGCCAAGCCGTTCGCCGGCATGGACATCAAGGTCGTTTCGGAAACCATCGCCACGCACCAATACGAGTCACAGGTGCTGGCGCCGGCCTTCTCCGCCATCACCGGCATCAAGGTCACGCATGACGTCATCCAGGAAGGCGACGTCGTCGAAAAGATCCAGACCCAGATGCAGACGGGACAGAACCTCTATGACGGCTGGGTCAACGATTCCGACCTGATCGGCACGCACTGGCGCTACCAGCAGGTGCGCAACCTGACCGACTGGATGGCAAATGAAGGCAAGGACGTCACCAATCCGAACCTCGACCTGAAGGACTTCATCGGCACCTCGTTCACGACGGCGCCCGACAAGAAGCTCTATCAGCTCCCCGACCAGCAGTTCGCCAACCTCTACTGGTTCCGCTACGACTGGTTCAATGACGAGAAGAACAAGGCCGACTTCAAGGCCAAATACGGCTACGACCTAGGCGTTCCCGTCAACTGGTCGGCTTATGAGGACATCGCCGAATTCTTCACCGGCCGTGAGATCGACGGCAAGAAGGTCTACGGCCACATGGACTACGGCAAAAAGGACCCGTCGCTCGGCTGGCGGTTCACCGACGCCTGGCTGTCCATGGCCGGCAATGGCGACAAGGGCATTCCAAACGGCCTGCCCGTCGACGAATGGGGCATCAAGGTCGACGAGAATTCGCGCCCAGTCGGCTCCTGCACGGCGCGTGGCGGCGACACCAACGGCCCAGCGGCGGTCTACTCGATCCAGAAATATCTCGACTGGCTGAAGGCCTACGCTCCGGCGGAAGCCCAGGGCATGACCTTCTCTGAATCCGGCCCGGTGCCGGCGCAGGGCGCGGTCGCGCAGCAGATCTTCTGGTACACCGCCTTCACCGCTTCGATGGTCGACGCCGGCGCCAAGGCGGTGCTGAACGACGACGGCACGCCGAAGTGGCGCATGGCGCCGTCGCCGCATGGCGTCTACTGGAAGGACGGCATGAAGCTCGGCTATCAGGACGTGGGTTCCTGGACGCTGATGAAATCGACGCCGGACGATCGCGCCAAGGCCGCCTGGCTCTATGCGCAGTTCGTCACCTCGAAGACGGTCGACGTGAAGAAGAGCCATGTCGGCCTGACCTTCATCCGCGAGAGCACGATCCACGACAAGAGCTTCACCGAGCGCGCTCCGAAGCTCGGCGGCCTGATCGAGTTCTATCGTTCGCCGGCCCGCGTCCAGTGGTCGCCGACGGGTACCAACGTGCCTGACTATCCGAAGCTGGCCCAGCTCTGGTGGCAGGCGATCGGCGATGCCTCGTCCGGCGCCAAGTCGGCTCAGGAAGCGATGGACTCGCTCTGCGCCGAGCAGGAAAAGGTCATGAGCCGCATCGAGAAGTCGGGCGTCCAGGGCGACATCGGCCCGAAGATGGCCGAAGAGCACGACCTAGCCTACTGGAACGCCGACGCGGTCAAGAAAGGCAATCTCGCTCCTCAGTTGAAGATCGAGAACGAGAAGGAAAAGCCGATCACCATCAACTACGACGAACTGGTGAAGAGCTGGCAGCAGCAGTAACTGCATGACGCGGGCGTGTTTGCCCATGTAGGAAGTGCGGGGGAGGCGGCTTTGCCGTCTCCCCTGTTGCATGAGAAGTGGGAGGATGCGGAATGAGCGGTTTTGTGCTGGCCATCGATCAGGGGACGACGTCGACCCGGGCCATCCTGTTCGACGACAAAATGAAGGTCGCTGGCACCGGCCAGCAGGAGTTCATGCAGCATTATCCGGCTTCCGGCTGGGTCGAACATGACCCGGAAGACATCTGGGCGAGCGTTCTCGCCACGGTGAAATCGGCGTTGAAAGCCGCCGGCCGCACGGCATCGGATGTCGCCGCGATCGGCATCACCAACCAGCGTGAGACCGTCGTCATCTGGGACAAGGCGACCGGCAAGCCGATCCACAACGCGATCGTCTGGCAGGACAGGCGCACCGCGCCGCTCTGTCAGAAGCTGAAGAAGCAGGGATTGGAGAAGACATTCATGAAGAAGACCGGCCTGCTGCTCGATCCCTATTTCTCCGGCACCAAGATCGCCTGGATGCTGGACAAGGTGAAGGGCGCCAGGAAGCGCGCCGAGAAGGGTGAGCTGCTCGCCGGCACCATCGACAGTTTCCTGATCTGGCGGCTGACCGGCGGCCAGATGCACGCTACCGATGCGACCAACGCCTCGCGCACTTTGGTCTACAATATCGAGAAGAATGTCTGGGACGACGAGTTGCTTTCCATCCTCAACATACCGGCAGCGATCCTGCCGCGGGTGAAGGATTGCGCCGACGATTTCGGCGTCACCGAGAAGAGCCTCTTCGGAGCCGAGATGCGGATCCTCGGCGTCGCCGGCGACCAGCATGCGGCGACCATCGGCCAGGCCTGCTTCGAGCCCGGCATGATGAAATCCACCTACGGCACCGGCTGCTTCGCGCTGCTCAACACGGGCGCCGACCTGGTGCGTTCGAGGAATCGCCTGCTCACCACTATCGCTTATCGGCTCAACGGCAAAACCACCTACGCGCTGGAAGGCTCGATCTTCATCGCGGGCGCCGCCGTGCAATGGCTGCGCGACGGCATCAAGGTGATCGGCAAGGCCGAGCAAAGCGGCGCCTTGGCGGCGGCCGCGGACCCGGCGCAACAAGTCTATCTGGTGCCGGCCTTTGTCGGCCTCGGCGCGCCGCATTGGGACGCGGACGCGCGCGGCGCTATCTTCGGCCTGACGCGCAACTCCGGCCCGGCCGAGTTCGCGCGCGCCGCACTTGAATCGGTCGCCTTCCAGACCCGCGACCTGCTCGACGCCATGCGCAAGGACTGGAAAGGCGCCTCGGCCAAGACGGTGCTTCGCGTCGACGGCGGCATGGTGGCGTCCGACTGGACCATGCAGCGGCTCGCCGATATTCTCGAGGCGCCGGTCGACCGTCCGACGATCCTGGAGACGACGGCGCTTGGCGCCGCCTGGCTCGCCGGTTCGAAGGCCGGCGTATGGCCGAAGGCAAGGGAATTTGCCAAGAGCTGGGCGCTTGAACGGCGCTTCATGCCGCAGATGGATGCGGCCGTGCGCGGGGCGAAGCTGGCCGGATGGCGCGATGCGGTGCGCAGGACGTTGAGTGGGCAATAAGGAGCTGTCAGTCAGCGTGCAGGGTGAGGGGAATGGACCCAGACTGGTATGCTGCCTGGCGTGAAGAGGCGTTCGAACAACTTCGAGCGAAAAATAGGCGCCTGCAGGATGACTTCCGCCTTGGCAGTTGGTCTCGCTATAATTACGACCTGAAGGCTGGAAAGCTCCTTTTCTCAGAAGAAGGCGTCGTCAAGGTCGTCTCGGACATCCAAATTGCTGGGTCAACGAGCGTTAAAGCTGGCAATTGGCTCTGGGCTTGGGCCAATTCGAATTGGCCTTCGGAATTCATAACTGACGCCCAGTCAGCCCGATCTTTCGGTAAGAAGCACGGCATCGGCGAGTTAACTCGGGACTATGTGACGGACGAAGATCTTGATGCGCTCGGCTGGAAACTGACCTCAGCAGTGACTCGGATTTGCAACGCTTGCGGAGCCTATCGCTCTCCTCCAGATGACGGCGTAGGTCTTTATCTGATTCTCAAAAGCATTAGCTGGGCAAGCTGACCTGTGGGTGCGCTGTTGAAATCCGGCTGACTAACACAACGAGAGAGCCCGTGCCTCGAGAGGCACGGGCTCAGTCAACGACCCTGGGTACTGACTGGAGGCCGTCAGTAGGGCGACATGCACTGCTGACGCGGGCCGTTGTAGGGTTGGAAGGTGTTGTCCGAGGCGCGATACGAACGATAACGGTCGTAGCACCACTGCACGTGCGAGTTGCCGCGATAGACGCGGTTGTTCTCGCTGTTGACGATGGCGCCGGTGATCAGCGCGCCAGTGGCGAAAGCAGCCAACGGGAACCAGTAGTCGCCATGACGACGATAGCCGTGGCGATATTCACGATAGCCGCGATGGCCGTTCCAGTACATGCCGTTATTGCGCGAGAAACGCTGGCCGCCGCGCCAATGACCGCCATGCCTCCATCGGAAGTCGCGTTCTGCTACCTTCTGGACGTCGGACGAGGCCGGCGAAGCCTGCGGCACGAACATCTGCGCGGCATTGGCGGGGACTGCCGCGGCGGCGCCGAACGAAACCGACAAGGCGGCGGCAAGCAAGCCCGACACGATCTTTTTCATTGTTCTTCTCCTTGAGAGGATGGTTTGACGTCCCTGTGCCGGAGAAACGGAAAATGACCGCGATGGTTCCCCTTTGAATCTCAAACCATTGTTATTTCAGGAGCTTCTGAGATACCGAGGCAGATCGAAGCGAGCCATCGGACTCGGCACCCCGGATGCTTGATCGCCAGTCGCCAGAATTCGCCAGACCCGTTGATAACTCCGGCTGGCGGCCATCTTTTTCCGGTTGACCGGCCGCGGCACTCTCCCTATGTTCCGCGCAATTTCGAGGGCGGCGTTTCGAGCCCGCGGGAGCGCGTAGCTCAGCCGGTAGAGCAACTGACTTTTAATCAGTAGGTCATGGGTTCGAATCCCATCGCGCTCACCAAATTTTCAACAACCGAATAGATGCCGGAGCAAACCTACCGACGCTTCCATATCCGGGGCGATCGACGCAGGGAATGTCGTCTGCGCCCCGGCAATCGGAACAAAAACTTATGCGCGGCTGTTTCCCTGTTGAAGGGACTGCAATTCGGGATGCAGAGAGTGGACGTATTAAATCTGGAAATGGATAGAGCCAGGCTGCGTGTCAAGCGCGCAGAGACTTCGCTCAATCATGCAAAAGAAATGCTGGATGAAGAATGTGGCGTCGGGATCAATCTCGCGCTGTGCGACCGCATAAGGTCGGAGAAGAAGCGAGTGGCGGAGGCCAGAAAGCGGCTGATGAAGATCGCTTCGACCGCCTCAGCCTGATGGGGTGACTTCCCCAAGACAAGGGTGATACTGCCGTGTTGCCTTGTCCCTGGATAAGGTCGTGGTTAAACTCGGCGCCTCCGAGGGAGGCTCCAGGATGACACTCGACCTTTCGGTAGACGCTGAGGCCCCCAAGGCGACGACGCCGCCTGGCAAATATCTTTTCGGTCCGGTCGCCGACTTCCTCATGCTGGGCGGCAGCGCGTTTCTGATCCTGCCGGTGCTGTTCTTCGTGCCTCGCGCGTATGAAGGTCCGCTGGCCGCGACGATGGTCGTCGTGGCCTATCTGGTGAACTATCCGCACTTCGCCCACTCCTACCAGATTTTCTACCGCAATTTCGGCCGCAAGGCGCGCGGCGACGGCTACGACAGGAGCCTGCAGCTTCGCTATATTTTCGCCGGCGTCATCGTTCCGGCGATCATGGCGCTGTTCTTTGCCTATGGCGCGGCGACGTCGAACACGCGGCTGCTGGGCTTCGCGGCCAACGCGATGTTCTTCTTCGTCGGCTGGCACTACGTCAAGCAAGGCTACGGCATGCTGATGGTCGACGCCGTCCTGAAACGCAAATTCTTCGATGACCGGGACAAGAAGGTGCTGCTTGTCAACAGCTACGCGGTGTGGATCCTGGCCTGGCTGCAGACGAATACGGCTGTGACGCAGGGACAGTATTACGGCCTTCAATATTACACCTTCGCGGCGCCGTCCTGGATCACCGACATTGCCGTGCTGGCGGCCGTCGGATCGACGGCGGCCACGCTTTTGATGCTGGTCAACCGCTGGCGAAGGAATGGCGGCGGACTGCCTTACAACGGCATCGTGGCCTATGTCGCGTCACTCTATCTCTGGATCCTGATCGCCAGGGTTAACCCGCTCTGGCTGCTCGTGGTGCCGGCGCTTCACTCGCTGCAATATCTGGCCGTGGTGTGGCGCTATCAGACCAATGTCGAGCGTGACGTCTCGGACGCCGCGCGGGATCCGGAGCCGAAGATACTATCCGTGCTTGGGCCCCGCTACAGGTTGCGGGTGCTGGGGTTCATCATCGGCGGTGGCGCTCTCGGCTATCTCGGCTTCTGGCTGATCCCCTTCGTGCTGACCGCCCTGATCCCGTACGACAGCCAGGTCCTCGGTTCCTCGCTGTTCTTCTTCATCGTGCTGATCTTCATCAACGTGCACCACTACTTCCTCGACAATGTGATGTGGCGCCGCGGCAATCCGGAAGTGTCTAAATACCTGTTCCGGTAGCGTGATCGCGCGGTATCCCGATAGGCGAAGCCGAATGCCTGGAAGCCATATTGGATGCGGGCCTGCAGCAGTCTATCGGCGCTTTCCTGGTGGAGACCCATGACAGAATAGCGACCGACATTGCGCGCCGGCTCGATCGCATCAGGCAGCGCATTGCCGAAGACGACATCCGCGACATCAATCTGGAGTGGATTTGACATTCATCTGCGCCGCGGCAATCCGGAAGCGTCGAAGTAACTGTTCCGGTAGAAGCACGGTCAGGTTAGATCTCAGCGGTTCCCTGTGGCGCCAAGCGCTGGTCGCGGTCCATGACTATCGATCCGGCTGTGACATCAGGAGGCGAACGATCGGCTGGACATTGTCCTTGTACGTGATGCAGCGATCATAGATCCCCTTTGACACCCGATCTTGTCCGATCCGCTCCCATTCGGGCGTCTGGGCCGTCCAGTCGGGCTGCTGTGCTATGAGGCGCTCACGATGGAGACAGTCGGGGTCGCGAGCAAGAATCAGGCGCGCTTCATCGGCCAATGGAATGTAGTCCTCGATCGCGGCTTTCTTTCTTGCCTGAGCTGTTCGGTCCAGCTTGATTTCCAGCTGAACCGTGCCGGGCACGTTGGGTACGGCGGCCGAGCAAAGCTGCGGATGCCCCTTGCGTGTCTTTTGCAGCAGCATGTTCACGGCGCTGCCAAACACGAAGGCCAAGTCGTGCACCGGGTTATAGCCGTCAATGGCGTCTGATACGACCTGGACTTCCTCAGCGCTGTCAATGTCCGCGCTGATCCTGGCAAATATATCGAGAAAGAATGTTTGGTCGCCGGCCAAAAGAGCGCTGTACCAAGCTGCATCGGTTATTTCGCCGAAGACCGAGCCCGGCGTTCCCCCGGACGCCTCGACGATCTGGCGGGAATATTCGGTCCTGGCGCTCTGGCGGCCGCCGGACCCGTCGGTCAGAAGATAAACCCTCGGCTTGGCGATTTCGAGCCAGTGATGAATCCTGAGCTCGTGTCCCGGATGCGCGAGGATCAGCACATTTTGGAGTCTGCTACCCATGGAGTTGCTCCAATTTTTTGGTTGCCACATGCAATCGATATCGGCGTTCTGCACCAGTGACACGCCACCGGGGAACTTGTTGGGCCGAATTGTTCTCACTAAGACATTGACCGCATTTGCTGTCATCGACGATGGCGATCAGCCGGCAAGGAGCCTATCTTGCGTGTTCTCATCACCAACCTGTCAGTGGCACAAAATAGCGGAACGGAATCTGTCGTTGAATTGCTTGCCGACGGGTTACGCGCCGCCGGCCACCAAACGATGCTGCTCACTACAAATCTCGGCGATATGGCCGACAGAATGCGGCGGCGAGGCCATCACGTCGTCGATCGGGTTGCCGAGATCGTCGACAAGCCCGACATCATCCACGGTCAGCATCTGACGCCTTGCCTGACGGCCCTGGCAAGATTTCCCGACGTGCCCGCGGTCTTTTCCTGCCACAGCTCGTTCTTCGAAATCGAGGCGCCGATACCTCATCCCCAGATTTGCCATTGGATCGCAGTAGACGAGGCCTGCAGGGCGAAGTGCCTGTCCAGAGGAATTCCAGAAGACAAACTTGACCTCATCTACAACGCTGTTGATCTTGAGCGGTTCAGGCCTCGCCCGCCGCTTCCGGCTAGTCCCAAGCGCGGTCTGCTGTTGACAAAAAACTTTGATCATCAGCAAGCGGTGCGGGTGGCCTGCGCCAGAACAGGTGTCCAACTCGACGAACTAGGCCCCGCCACAAACCGGTATTCCAATCAGATCGAAAAGGACCTTCTCGCCTATGACGTCGTGTTCGCCACCGCGCGCATGGCCATCGAGGCCGCGGCGGTGGGCTGCTCGGTCGTGGTTTGCGATGCACGAGGTTTTGCCGGGATGCTCGATACCGGCAACATGGAAAGGTGGCGGCGGGCCAACCTTGGGGTGAGTCTACTCGACAGGCCGACCACGGCAGAAAATTTGATGGCTGCGATCTGCAGCTACAATGCAGATGATGCTGCGACCGTCTCGGCCTACTTCCGCGACATGGCGGGCTCGCCCCACTTCATTGACGAGCATCTGCGCGTCTATGATCAAGTTTTGCATGCGGGGCTTCGCGCGACGTCCGAAGAGGTGGCTCTGGGAACTGCGTCCTGGATCGAAGAAATTGCCGTGTCCATCCCGCATCGCAAATGGTTGCGAATCGTCAAGGAGATGCATGGCTGGCCGGACGCAATCGACCAACTGACGATGAGGGAGCTGTTGCGTGCAAACACGAAGACGTTGGAAGGCAATTCCGCCTTGTTGACGGCACTGAGCCAATCGACTGCAGACCTGATCCAGGGCGGACCGGGCAATCATGCAATCCTGCGCCAAATAGACGATCGAGTTTTCCGGCTCTCGCGCTTCGTTGACGAAGTGAGCGGTCTCTACAACGGCATGGTGCCACTGTTCATTCGCAAGATGCTCCTCAGAATTCGTATGCGGGGCTGATCACCAAGCGTTCTGTGACAATTATCGCAGCCAGTTCAGTTCCCTCCCGGAACCAGCGAGACATTCCCGCCAGCATGGCGTTCCAACCTTCCGGCGAGGTCGAGCTCCAGAAGCACCATGGCGATCTGCGCGGCGCTCAGTCCGGTATGGCGGATGATGTCATCCACGGCGGTCGGCGTCGGCCCAAGCGCTTCCAGCACATCGGCGCGGTCGTTTTCGCCGGGCGGCGGCATGGCGGATATGTCGGGCGCCTCGGCAATCGGCGCGGTTCTTGGAGCCCGGGTGCCGGCAAGCGGCGCCAGCGCGCCGAGCACATCGGCGGCCTCGGTGACGAGCGTGACGCCGTCCTTGAGCAGCGCGTTGCAGCCGGCGGCGCGCGGGTCGAGCGGCGAGCCCGGCACGGCGAAGACCAGCCGGCCCATTTCATTGGCGAGGCGGGCGCTGATCAGCGAGCCGGAGCGCTGCGCGGCCTCGACCACCACCAGTCCAAGCGCCATGCCTGCGACCAGGCGGTTGCGGCGCGGGAAATCCTGGGCGCGCGGCTGCCAGGCGAACGGCATTTCCGAAACGATGGCGCCGCCACGATCGGCGATCTCGTCGCACAGGCCGGCATTTTCGGGCGGGTAAGGGACATCGAGACCGCCGGCCAGCACGCCGATGGTGCCGGTCGAAACGCTGCCCTTGTGCGCGGCCGTGTCGATGCCGCGCGCCAGGCCGGAAACGATGACGTAGCCTTCGCGGCCGAGATCGGCTGCCAGCATGCGCGCCATCTTGATGCCGGCCAGCGAGGCATTTCGGGCGCCGACGATCGCCACCGCCGGCAGGCGGAAGACCGCGCCTTCGCCTTTCACCGCCAGCAGCGGCGGCGGATTGTCGAGGGTCTTCAGCAAGGGCGGATAATCGGCCTCGCCGATGCCGACGAAGCGGGTGCCGGCGCGCCGGGCGGCGTCCAGCTCGGCTTCGGCCTCGGCGACGGAAGGGATGCGGAGGATACGATTGGCGCCGCCGGATATCATCAGCTCGGGCAGCATTTCAAGCGCGGCTTCGGCCGAGCCGAAGCGGTTGATCAACTCGCGAAACGAGGCCGGGCCGACATTGGGCGTGCGGATCAGGCGAAGCCAGGCAAGCCGCTGCCGGTCGCTGAGGCGCGGGCCGGCGGCCGGCGCGCTCATCCCTTCGCCCCGATTTTGCCTTCGGTGCCGGCCAGCAGCCGCGAGATGTTGGCATGATGCTTGACGATGACGATCAGGCTCATCACGGCGAACAGGCCGGCGATCTGCGGCGTGCTTATGAAATAGAGCGCGATCGGCACAATGACCGCCGCCGCCAGCGCCGCCAGCGAGGAATAGCGAAACAGGAAGGCCATAGCGAGCCAGACGACGGCGAAGACGAGCATGCCTTGCCAGGCAAGGCCGAGCAGCACACCCAGATAAGTGGCGACGCCCTTGCCGCCCTTGAAGCCGAGCCAGACCGGGAAAAGATGGCCGAGGAAGGCGCCGAAGCCGGCCAACAGGCCGAGGTCCGGCGAAAAATGCCCGGCGACCAGCACCGCGGCCGTGCCTTTCAGCGCATCGAGCAGCAGCGTGGCCGCAGCGAGCCCTTTATTGCCTGTCCTCAGCACATTGGTCGCGCCGATATTGCCGGAGCCGATCTTGCGAACGTCGCCGAGCCCGGCCGCGCGGGTGATCAGAAACCCGAACGGGATCGAGCCGAGCAGATAGCCGAAGACGAGCGCGACCGCGTAACCCATTGTTCCCCCTTATTTCCTGTCGCTCCGGTTGCTCGCTCCAGGATTGAGATACTGTGCGTTATGCAACCGTGATTTGCAAGAGCTAGGCCTGCTCAGGCATCAGTTGGTCACAATGGTATAATGGTAGAGTCGGGAGGGTTCGCCAAGCAACTCTGTGCAGGGGCAGGCCAGGCAGGGTTCAAAGCGATGGATGGTCTATGCGGAAAACACCGAGCGTCCCGCAACCATCGTTTGCAAGACCTTGCCCTGCAGGCGCGCGCCTTCGAAACAGGTGTTCTTCGAGCGCGAGCGCAGACCGCTTTCGCTGACGATCCACGGCTCGTCGACGTCGACAAGTACGAGATCGGCCGGCGCGCCCGGCTTCAGCGTGCCGCCCGGCAGGCCGAACAGTCTTGCCGGCGCCGTGGACAGCGTCTCGATCAGCCTCAGCAACGGCACGTCGGCATTGTGGTAGAGCCGAAGTGCTACGCCAAGCAGCGTCTCCAGCCCGATGGCGCCGGCGGCGGCATCGGCAAAGGGCAGGCGCTTGGTGTCGACGTCCTGAGGGTCGTGCGAGGAGACGATGATGTCGATCGTGCCGTCCTTGATCGCCTCGATCATCGCCAGCCGGTCGTCCTCGGCGCGCAAGGGCGGGGTCAGCCGGAAGAAGGTGCGGTATTCGCCGACGTCGTTCTCGTTGAGCGACAGGTTGTGGATGGCGATGCCGGCCGTGACATTGGCGCCGTCGGTCTTGGCCCTGTTCACCGCGCCGGCCGCCATCGCCGACGAGATCTTGGCGGCGTGGTAGGCGCCACCGGTCAGCCGGGCCAGTGCCAGGTCGCGTTCAAGAGGAATGAGCTCGGCCTCGCGCGGGACGCCAGAGAGGCCAAGCCAGCTTGCGTAGAGCCCCTCGTTCATCACACCGGACGAGGCGAGGTCGGCATCCTGGGTTTCATGCGCGATCACACCGCCGAAATCGCGGGCGTAGGTGAGCGCGCGGCGCATCACCAGCGCATTGGCGATCGTGTGGCGGCCGTCGGTGTAGGCAACGGCGCCGGCTGCGCGCAGCAGGCCGAATTCGGTCATTTCGCGGCCTTCGAGGCCCTTGGTGATCGCGGCCGCCGGAAAGATATTGACGCTTGCGGTGTCACGTGCCGTGCGCAGCACGAATTCGACCAGCGCCACATTGTCGATCACCGGATCGGTGTCCGGCATCATGACGATGGAGGTGACGCCGCCGGCGGCGGCCGCCACGCTTGCCGAGGCGATGGTCTCGCGATGTTCGCCGCCTGGTTCGCCGATGAACACGCGCGCGTCGACAAGGCCCGGAATGATCGTCTTGCCGGCGCAGTCGACGACGGCGGCACCTTCCGGCACGCCCTGGTTCAATGCCGCCTTTCCGGCCGCGACGATTCTGCGGCCGTCGACGATGACGCTGCCGATCTCGTCGACGCCGCGCGACGGGTCGACAATATGCGCCTTGCTGAAGACGGTCACGCTCATGCGCCGCGCCCCTCATGGTTGCGGCGCGGGTCGAGCAGGGCTTCCATGACCGCCATGCGTACGGCGACCCCCATCTCCACCTGTTCCTGGATGACGCTTTGCGGCCCATCGGCGATTTCGGAGGCGATTTCCACGCCACGGTTCATCGGACCGGGATGCATGACCAGCGCATCGTCCTTGGCGGCCTTCAGCTTTTCGGCATCCAGGCCGAAATAGTGGAAATATTCGCGGATCGACGGTACGAACGCGCCTTCCATGCGCTCGCGCTGCAGGCGCAGCATCATGACGACGTCGGCATCCTTCAGGCCCTCGGCCATCGAGCGTGCGACGATCACGCCCATCCTGTCGATGCCGGACGGCAGCAATGTCGAGGGCGCGACGACGCGCACCTGCGCGCCAAGCGCGTTCAAAAGCATGATGTTGGAGCGGGCGACGCGCGAATGCAGGATGTCGCCGCAGATCGCCACGATCAGCTTCGACAGCGGCCCCTTGGCGCGGCGGATGGTCAGCGCATCGAGCAGCGCCTGCGTCGGGTGCTCGTGCGCGCCGTCGCCGGCATTGACCACTGAGCAGCCGACCTTCTGCGCCAGGAGCGCCGCCGCGCCGGCCGACTGGTGGCGGATGATGAGGATGTCCGGGCGCATGGCGTTGAGGGTCATCGCCGTATCGATCAGCGTCTCGCCCTTCTTCACCGAAGAGCTTGCCACCGCCATGTTCATGACGTCGGCGCCAAGCCTTTTCCCGGCCAGTTCGAAGGACGATTGCGTGCGGGTCGACGCCTCATAGAACAGGTTGATCTGGGTTCGGCCGCGCAGCGTCGAGGTCTTCTTTTCCGATTGCCGCGAGATCGCCACGGCCTGGTCCGCCCGATCGAGCAGCAGCTCGATATCGGCGGGGGAAAGATCGCGGATGCCCAGAAGATGGCGGTGGGGAAAGAGCGGCAGGGACGAAGCGTCGGTCATCTCAAGGCGCTGCTATAGGGTGCGGTCCGGCCTGCCGCAAGCGCCAGCTTTGGATTGCGAGCGTTCTCCCCGGTATTTTCGTCGCGCGCCTTGCATGGCTTGGGCTATAAGGCCCAGTGGCTTCGGATTCGCGACCGCGGCCTTGAAAATGATAGGACCTCCCTGCCAAACGAAGGATTGGGCTTGACCGACGAGGTGATCAACCAGCCGCCGCCGTTGACGGGCGGCAACGCATGGCGGGGCGATCCGTTGCTCATCCAGCTTGCCGAGCGTTTTTCCGACCCCGTGCGCAAGGATCTCGACGGGCTTGGCCGGTTCGTCATGACGCAGGAGGCGCAGGAACTCGCACGCCTCGCCAACACCGACACGCCGAAATTGCGGACGCATGACCGCCAGGGCCGCCGCCTTGACCTGGTCGAATACCATCCGGCCTATCACGCCTTGATGCGCCGCTCGGTCGCTGGCGGGCTGCATTCTTCCGTGTGGGAAAACGGCGATGCCGAGATCGGCCGTCGCCATCAGGTGAGGGCGGCGCGCTTTTATCTGACCGCCGAGCTCGAGACCGGGCATCTTTGTCCCATCACCATGACCAGCGCCTCGCTGGCGGCCTTGATGGCAAGTCCGAAGCTTTTCCGCGAATGGGCGCCGCGCGTGACGACGCGCAAATATGACCAGGCACAGAAGCCTCCGGTGCAAAAGACCGGACTGACGCTCGGCATGGGCATGACCGAGAAGCAGGGCGGCACCGATGTGCGCGCCAACACCACCAGGGCGGAGCGCACGGGAAGCGGGTTCTACCGGTTGACCGGCCACAAATGGTTCATGTCGGCGCCGATGTCGGATGCCTTCCTGGTGCTCGGTCAGGCGCCGGAGGGACTGTCCTGCTTCCTCGTGCCGCGCATCCTGGGCGACGGCTCCGGCAACGGCTTCCGCTTCCAGCGTCTGAAGGACAAGCTCGGCAACCGCTCGAACGCCTCGTCTGAGGTGGAGTTCGTCAACGCGATCGGGGAGATGGTCGGCGACCCGGGCGCCGGCGTGAAGACGATCATGGACATGGTGACGCTGACCAGGCTCGACTGCGCGGTCGCTTCGTCGGCGCTGATGCGGGCGGGCCTCGCCGAGGCCGTCCATCACACGCGTCATCGCCAGGTGTTCGGCTCCAGCCTGATCGACCAGCCGCTGATGCAGCGGGTTCTGGCCGACATGGCGCTCGATGTCGCCGCGGCCACGGCGCTGTCGTTCCGGCTGGCGCGCTCTTTCGACGAGGCGGCAAGCGATCGCGGCGAAGCGGCCTTTGCCCGCGCCATGACGCCTGTCGTCAAATACTGGGTCTGCAAGATCGCGCCGCAGCTGCTTTATGAGGCGATGGAATGCCTTGGGGGCAACGGCTATGTCGAGGAAGCGCCGCTTGCCCGCTACTACCGGGAGGCGCCGGTCAACGCGATCTGGGAGGGCTCGGGCAATGTCATGGCGCTCGACGTGCTGCGCGTGCTTGGCCGCGCGCCCGGCCTATTCGAGGAGGTGCTAACCGGCATCGACCGCGATCTCGGCACCGGCGGGCGCGGCACCATCGGCGTGCTGAAAGCCGCCATGCAGGTCGCCGCGACCGATCAGGGTTCGGCGCGCCTGCTCACCGAACAGCTGGCGCTTTCGGCCGCCGCGGCGGAGCTTCGCAGGCTGGGGGCAGGGCGGATCGCCGACGCCTTCGTCGAAACCCGGCTCGGCGGCCAGTGGCGCACCACCTACGGTATGCTCGATTCGCGCCACGACGCGCGCATGATCATCGACACGCTTTATCCGCCGGTGACCTGATCCGGCTTTTCGGCATCATGCCCCAAAGCCGGATTGCCGATCTGTGGATAGCTGTTAACCTTAACAAATGGTTTCCGTTGCGGCGAACCGTTGCAAAGCCCAATCTCCGCTTGCTGGAGTAGGGAACGGTTAACCATGACCCCCCGAGCTCCGCCAGCGGGAAGCGTATGCGGCACGTGTTGAGCTCAGTTCTGGCCTTGCATTGGGCGGTGGTTTTCGCCCTGCTTGCCTATATCTGCATGGACGGCAGCCGCGGCATAGCGGCGGCGCTTGGTGTGCTCGGCCTCTCAATCCAGGGGAACCGGTTTCCGCAGTTCGAAAATGCCGTCGTGGTCGCGCCGCTTTCGGTCGCGTTTTTGACCGTCGCGGTGCTGTTCTGCTGGACCTTCGTCGAAACGCTGCTGAACGCGGCGGCAAGGCCGGACGCGGGCGAGAGCGTGGCGCGGATCGCCTTCATCTCGGCATCTTTCCTGCTCTCGGTGATTCTCATCGGCGGCGTGGCGCAAGGCATTGACGGCCTGTTCATGATCGTCGCCATCCAGATGACGGCGCTGCTTGCTTCCTACGTCGCCGTGCTGGCCGAACGGCGCTCCACCTTCGCCGCAATGAATTTGCCGGAGGGCGATGTTCGCGCCGCCTCGCGCATGGCGATGGGCGCCGCGCACAGCTCGCTCCTTTCCCGCATATCCGGCCGCCCGGAGCGCAAGCCAGGGGGCAGCCGCTGATGCGCACGCTGTTCGCACTCTGGGCCGCGCCGATGGCGATCTTCTGGGGATGGTTCTTCCTGTCGCTCAACGACATGAATTTCGGCTATGTGATGCTGAGCCGCCAGCTGCATGATTTCGTCTTCGAGCTCTATGGCCAGATGCTGGGCATCGATCCGGCCATTATCCCGGGCATGGTGGCGCGGACCTGCATTTTCGACTTTTTCCTGCTCATGGGGCTTTGGGCCTTCCGCCGCCGGCGCAACATCGCCGAATGGATCAGGCAGCGCCGGTTGGGCGATATCAGCTCCGATCCGCTCGGCCGAGCGACTGAAGCCGGTCCAACGCTCCCTGCAGAATAAAGGCGGCGGCCGCCGAATCGATCTTGCCGGCGCGCTTCTTGCGCGAGAAATCCATCTCGATCAGTGTGCGTTCGGCAGCGACCGTCGACAGCCGCTCGTCCCACAGCACGAAGGGCAGGTCAGACAGCGGCGCCATGTTGCGGACGAAGGCGCGCGATTTCTGGGCCCGCGGCCCTTCCGAGCCGTCCATGTTGACCGGCAGGCCGAGCACGATGGCGCCGACATTGTCCTTCTCGAACTGAGCGAGCAACTGGGCGGCATCGAGCGAAAACTTCCTGCGTAGGATGACCGGGCGCGGATGGGCGAAGGACAGCCCGCGATCGGAAACCGCCACGCCGATCGTCTTGTCGCCGAGATCGAGCCCGGCGAGCGTCCTGCCGCCGGCAAGCCGTTCCGGCAGTTCCTCGATTGAAATAATGCCCAACGGCTTTTCCTGACATCCGGGCGTCACACATTCTTTTGACGGTGAGAAGCGCCGCGCTACTTTCAATTTGCCGGGAGCGTTCTATCTTCCGGCAACGGAAAAATCGAGGAAGTATTCATGAAACTGACCTGGTACGGACATTCGGCATTCCGCGTCGAGACCAAGGACGCCACCATTCTCATCGACCCCTATCTGGTCGGCAACCCGTCCTGGACGGGCGGCTGGGAAGGGCCGGCTGAGGGCGTGACCCATGTGCTCCTGACCCACGGCCACAACGACCATGTCAGCGGCGCGGTCGAAGTGCTGAAGAAAAGTGGCGCCATGCTGGTCGCCAATTTCGAGATCTGCATGTATCTCGTCGGCCAGGGCGTCAGCGGCGACAAGATCAATCCGGGCAATCTCGGCGGCACGGTCGATTGCGGGCCGTTCACCACCACTTTCGTCCAGGCCCTGCATTCGTCCTCCTTCGGCGGTGAGGGCGGCACGAACACCTATCTCGGCAATCCGGGCGGGCTCGTCCTGCACTTTCCCGAGGACAAGACGCTCTACCACATGGGCGACACCGACATCTTCTCCGACATGGGGCTGATCAACGAACTGCACGAGCCGAAGATCGGCATCGTGCCGATCGGTGACCGCTTCACCATGGGCGGCGCGGTGGCGGCGCTTGCCTGCCGCCGCTTCTTCGGCTTCGACACAGTCGTTCCCTGCCATTTCGGCACTTTCTCGATGATCGACCAGACCGCCGACAAGTTCGTCACCGGCATGGAAGGGTCGGGCGTCAAGGTGGCGTTGCCGGAAATAGGCAAGGCGATCATGATCTAGGTTCCTCCGTCAGGAATCTCGAATAAAATCACGGTCTTGAGACAGACTCTTTGCGTTTCGATGCTGGTCGCGGCAACGCCGGCGCCGGCGGCCGACGATTTCATCGAGGGCGTCTACCTGCAATCCGAGGAACTCTGCTACAAGGCCAAGAACGAGACGCTGCAGACCGTGATCGACGCCGGCAACATCGTGCTGACGGCTGAGGGATTGCGAGGGGTCGAGTACAATTGCGAGTTCCTCCAGCTCTGCAAGGCACAGAGCGCGCCGAGCTAGGCCGTGACCGCGATCTGCCGGGAACCCGACCATGTGTTTCCGGAGGTGCTTTCACCCAGGTAAGCGCAAAACAGATCGACCTTGTCTCGGTCCGGCCGGTCGACGATGAGGGCGGGCGGTCCGGCAACGGCGGCAGCTACTATCGTTGCGAAGGCGTGGCGCTGCCTCGGTAGCCGGGCGGGCGGCCGCGTGCCGATCGCTCCGGCATCATCCATGTTGCGCGCTGAGCGCGGCGCCGCTATAGCCCGCACTGGTTTTCCCGAGGCGAAAAGAACATGTCCGTTGATCTTCAGACCGTGAAGCGCGTCGCGCACCTCGCCCGTATCGCGGTAAGCGAGGAGGACGCCGAGCGCATGACCGGCGAGTTGAACGCCATCCTCGGCTTCGTCGAGCAATTGAACGAGGTCGATGTCTCGGGCGTCGAGCCGATGACCTCGGTCACGCCGATGGAGATGAAGAAGCGCCGGGATGCCGTGACCGACGGCAACAAGGCCGCCGACATCGTCGCCAACGCGCCGGCCACGGAAGAGAACTTCTTCCTCGTTCCGAAGGTGGTGGAGTAGGCTGTGGCTGTCGAGATCGCCATCGAGACGCCTTTGCAGGACGACGTGCGTGCGCTGGTCGCCGAACTCAACGCCGCGCTGCTCGAGCTGACGCCGCCCGAGCATTGCTATCATCCCACTGTCGATCAGATGGCGGGTGAGGATACGACCGTATTCATCGCCCGCGACCACGGCCTTGCCGTCGGCTGCGGCGCGCTCAAGCGCCATGACGATGCCACCGGCGAGGTCAAGCGCATGTATACGCGGCCTTCGCATCGCGGCAGAAAGATCGGCGCCGAGATCGTCGGACGGGTCGAGGCGCTTGCCCGGCAGGAAGGGCTGACGCGCCTGGTTCTCGAAACCGGCGACCGGCATCCTGCCGCCTGGACCGTCTATGAGCGCGCCGGATTCTCGCGTTGCGGACCGGTTCTGGATTATCCCGACTCCGAGTGGTCGGTGTTTTACGAAAAGAGCCTTGCCTGATGAGCGATCTCACACATCTCACCATTTCCGAGGCCCGCTCCAAGCTGCGCGGCAAGGAGATCACCGCGGCCGAGATCACCGAGGCCTATCTCGCGGCGATCGATCGCGCCAATCCCGTGCTCAACGCCTATGTGGCTGTCACCGCCGACAAGGCGCGCGACATGGCAAAGGCTTCCGATGCCAGGCTCGCCACGGGCGAGGGTGGCGCGCTGGAAGGCATTCCGCTCGGCATCAAGGACCTGTTTGCCACCCAAGGCATCCACACCCAGGCCTGCAGCCATGTGCTGGACGGCTTCAAGCCGCGCTACGAATCGACCGTGACCAGCAATCTGTGGGCCGACGGCGCCGTCATGCTTGGCAAGCTCAACATGGACGAGTTCGCCATGGGCTCGTCGAACGAGACCTCCTATTACGGCCCGGTGATCAATCCGTGGCGACGCTCGCGCCTCGACACGGTCGTGATGCCGACGACGCATCAGGGTGACGGTGGCTTTGTTTCCGCCGGCGGCACGAAGACGGCGCGGACCTTGGACAATGCCCAGTTGGTGCCGGGCGGCTCGTCGGGCGGCTCGGCATCGTCCGTGGCCGCCTTCCTCTGCGCGGGCGCCACCGCCACCGACACCGGCGGCTCGATCCGCCAGCCAGCCGCCTTCACGGGCACGGTCGGCATCAAGCCGACTTACGGGCGCTGCTCACGCTGGGGCGTCGTCGCCTTCGCTTCCTCGCTCGACCAGGCCGGACCGATCGCGCGCGACGTGCGCGATGCCGCCATCCTGTTGAAGTCAATGGCTTCCGTCGATCCGAAGGACACGACCTCGGTCGACCGTCCGGTGCCGGACTATGAAGCGGCGGTCGGCAAGCCGGTCAGGGGCATGAAGGTCGGCATTCCGAAGGAGTACCGCGTCGACGGCATGCCGGAAGACATCGAGGCGCTCTGGCAGAAGGGCATCGCCTGGCTGAAGGATGCCGGCGCCGAGATCGTCGATATCTCCCTGCCGCACACCAAATATGCATTGCCGGCTTACTATATCGTGGCGCCCGCCGAGGCTTCGTCGAACCTCGCCCGCTATGACGGCGTGCGCTACGGCCTGCGCGTGCCCGGCAAGGACATCATCGACATGTATGAGAAGACGCGCGCCGCCGGTTTCGGCCGCGAGGTCAAGCGCCGCATCATGATCGGCACCTATGTGCTGTCGGCCGGCTATTACGACGCCTACTATCTGCAGGCGCAGAAGGTGCGCACGCTGATCAAGCGCGACTTCGAGAACGTCTTCGCCGCCGGCGTCGACGTCATCCTGACGCCGGCGACCCCGTCGGCTGCCTTCGGTGTGGCCGACGAGGACATGGCTTCCGATCCGGTCAAGATGTACCTCAACGACATCTTCACCGTGACGGTGAACATGGCGGGCCTTCCCGGCATTTCCGTGCCGGCCGGCCTCGACGGCAAGGGCCTGCCGCTCGGCCTGCAGCTGATCGGTCGCCCGTTCGACGAGGAAACGCTGTTCCAGACAGCGCATGTGATCGAAAAGGCCGCAGGCAGATTCCAGCCGGAGAAATGGTGGTAGGATGTCGGCCCCGTCTCGCATATCCATTGTCGAGACGGCAGGCGAACTGATCATCGGCAACCCGCCGCGGCGTTCGACCATAAGAACAGGCTTTGTTCTGCTTTCTGTCGGGATTGTCGCCGTCACCGCGTATTGGGGGCTCTTCGACCGGTCGCCGGCGACGATCGCGATGGGCCTGGTTGGTCTTCTCTCATTCCTGGCTGTCGTCGGGTTGTTCGCCTATTTCCTCGGCAAGGAATTGCTGTGGCTGGCCTCCGCCGGAGAGGAATTGCGCGTCACAAGAACCGCCGTGCTCCGCGAATCCGGGGGCAGCCCGCTTTCCAACCGCGCTTCCCTGACCTTCAGCGGACCGCTTTCGGTCGAAATCCTGGATCACGCCTATCCGACGGACGAGGCCGGACTGAAGGAAGTTGTCCGTTTGACCGGCGCAACAGGTTCAATCTCCTTTGGCCGGGAACTGAGCCGGCCCGAAGCTGAAGCGGTGGCGGAAGCCGTTAGGCGATTTACCGCCACCAACCATTCCTCTGCGCGGTAGGTGCCAAGCGTGTTCTACTATCTTTCCAAGATTCTCTGGTTCTTCATCCAGCCGATCAATCTGGCCGTCTTCCTGCTGCTCGCCGGCCTGCTTGCGGCGCTGTTCGGGCGCCGGCGGCTGGCTGCAACCGGCAGCGTGCTGGCTTTTCTGATCCTGATGCTTTCGGGCTGGACGTCGATTGGCGCGATGATGTTGACCCCGCTCGAAGAACGCTTCCCCAAGCCGCCACTACCGGAAAAGGTCGACGGCATCGTCGTGCTTGGCGGCGGCTTCGAGGGCGCCATCAACCTGGCGCGCGGTGGCTATGAGTTGAACAGCAGCGGCGACCGCATGGTCGAGACCGCGATCCTGGCGAGGCACTTTCCCCAAGCGAAGATCGTGGTGTCCGGCGGCAACGGTTCGCTTTTCCTCGACGGCGAGGGCGACGCCGACACGGCACCGCGGCTGCTCGGCGCTTTAGGCGTTTCGGCCGATCGCATGATCCTCGAGGACAAATCCCGCAACACTTACGAGAATGCCGTCTTCTCGCGGAATCTCGTCGAGCCGAAACCGGGCGAGACCTGGCTGCTGGTCACCTCGGCTTTCCACATGCCGCGCGCCAAGGCGCTGTTCGACAAGGCGGGTTTTGCGACCATTCCGTGGCCGGTCGATTATCGCACCTCGGGCAGGGAAGGCGTCGGCTTCTACCGCGACAATCCGGTCGACTCGGTGCAAGCGAGCACCATTGCGGTGCGCGAGTGGATCGGGCTTTTCGCCTACAGGCTGTCCGGCAGGATCGATCGGTTCTTCCCCGGGCCGGGCGGCTGACCGAGCACCGCCTGCCGGGCCGCGAAGAAGAACTGACGGCGCACCGGCACGGCAAACAGCACCAGCGTCGACACCACGAACACCACCGGATCGACGAACCAGCCGAGATAGCCGACCGAGAAGAAGACGGCGCGCAGGCCCGAGTTGAAGTGATGTCGCTGGCGGAGCAAACAAGGTCGGCAGCCGCCGCGCCGCGGCATGCAAAACAGCGGAAACATCCCGGGAATTCCTATATGTAGGTTTCAAGCGACCCTCAGGAGACAACGACCCCGTGTTCCTTTCGGTTTTCGACCTGTTCAAGATCGGCATCGGCCCGTCGAGCTCGCACACGATGGGGCCGATGACGGCCGCGCGCCGGTTCCTCGACGAGATACTGGCCGATGACTGGCCGCGCCCCGCCGGCGTCAAGGTCGATCGCATCGGCGCCAGCCTGCACGGCTCGCTTGCCTATACCGGCATCGGCCATGGCTCGGACCGCGCCGTGATCCTGGGCCTGGCAGGCCAGACGCCGCAGACGGTCGATCCGGACGAGGCCGACGGCATAGTCGCCCGCATCGGCGCGGAGAAGCGCATTTCGCCGCCCGGGCATCCGGCATACCGCTTCGACCCCGCCAAGGACCTCGCGCTCGACCGCAAGACGCCGCTGACCGGTCATGCCAACGGTATGGCCTTCTATGCCTATGACGCATCCGACCGGCTGCTGCTCAAGCGCATCTATTATTCGATCGGCGGCGGTTTCGTCGTTTCGGAGGAAGAGCTGCAGCGCATGAAGGCAAAGGGCTCGGTGACGACCGAGGGCAAGAACGTGCCGTACCCCTTCAAGAATGCCGTCGAAATGCTGGCGATGGCAGCCAAGAGCGGGCTTTCGATCGCCGAGATGAAGCGCGCCAACGAGGAAAAGCATATGTCGCGCGAGGAGCTGGACGAAGGCCTCGACGCGATCTGGGGCGCGATGAAGGGCTGCATCGATCGCGGCCTGTCGCAGGACGGCATCATGCCGGGCGGTTTGAAGGTGCGCCGCCGCGCGCGGCAGCTGCACGACAAACTGCAGGAACAGTGGCAGCAGAACAGGCCCAATCCCTTGCTCGCCAACGATTGGCTGTCGATCTACGCGATGGCGGTCAACGAGGAGAACGCCGCCGGCGGGCGCGTGGTGACCGCGCCGACCAATGGCGCCGCCGGCACCTTGCCGGCAGTGCTGCGCTACTGGCTGCATTTCCATCCCGAAGCCGACCAGCCGAGCATCCGCGACTTCCTGCTGACGGCCGCCGCCGTCGGTGGCATCATCAAATCCAATGCCTCGATCTCGGGCGCCGAGGTCGGATGCCAGGGCGAGGTGGGTTCGGCTTCGGCGATGGCCGCCGCCGGCCTGTGCGCCGTCATGGGCGGCACGCCCGAGCAGGTTGAGAACGCCGCCGAGATCGCGCTCGAGCATCATCTCGGCATGACTTGCGATCCAGTCGGCGGCCTGGTGCAGGTGCCCTGCATCGAACGCAACGCGCTGGGCGCGGTGAAGGCGGTGACGGCCGCTTCCTTGGCCATCAAGGGCGACGGCACGCATTTCGTGCCGCTCGACGCCGCGATCGAAACCATGCGCCAGACCGGCCTCGACATGAACGAGAAGTACAAGGAAACCAGCCTCGGCGGCCTGGCGGTCAACGTCGTCGAGTGCTGAGGTCTCATCGAGACTCCCAGGCTGGCCCTGTGGAGAAGTCGCTCAAGGCGTTGACGCGTCGACCCTTGCGGCTAAATCTTGGGGCATGTCACTCAATCTCATCAAACTGTGCGTCGGCTGCGACAGCGTCGAGGACCTCGAGGAGTGGATTGCCTTCCGCCTCGATGAGCGGCGACGCGCCGGCGAGCCGGCCGAGCATTGGCACACCACCCGCATGGTGCCGACGCGCGGCGGCGAGATCACCGACGGCGGCTCGCTCTATTGGGTGATCAAGGGCAGCGTGCAGTGCCGGCAACTGATCACGGAGATCCGGCCCTTCACCGACGATGAAGGTATCGGCCGCTGTCATCTGATGCTCGATCCCGAGGTCGTGCGCACCGACTGGCAGCCGCGCCGCGCCTTCCAGGGCTGGCGCTACCTGAAGCCTGCCGATGCGCCGGCCGATCTCGGCAAGGGCGGGCCGGCGTTGGCCGAGATGCCGCCGAAGCTGAGGCTCGAACTCGCCGAGCTCGGTCTGCTCTAGCGCGGCTTTGTTTACCGCCCGCGGCGCTGGCCCTTCGGCTCGCCCGGTGTGGGACTTGCAAGCGCCGGACCTTGGTCCCATCCTATTTCTATGCTCGGTCGTCCCTATGGCGGTGCTAATCGATGGGCGTGATCCTTGCTTTGGCAGCGATGCTCGTGGTGCTTTTCGGCGCCGCGATGCTATTTGTGCGCGCGGACGCGGCAAGGATGGCCGACGGTCTCAGATCGCTTGGGCCGGCCTTCCTGGGGCTGGTCGGCGCGCCCATGCTGATCTTCGGCCGCAGCCTTATCGGCGGATTGCTTTTGCTCGCGGCGCTGGCCTGGGTCGGATGGATACGCACGAGGCGGCCTCCGGCGCGGGCGGCCGCCTCCAAGCATTCGACGGTGCGCACCGCCGCGCTCGAAATGGACCTCGACCATGACAGCGGCAGGCTCGAGGGGCTTGTCCTGGCCGGGCGTTATGAAGGCAAGATGCTGGGGGCCATGGGACTGACGGACCTGCGCCAACTTCATGGCGAACTCAGTCCCGATCCGGAGAGCCGCCAGCTCCTAGAGACGTATCTTGACGGCCGTTTTTCCGTCTGGCGCAAGGACGCGCAGCCTCACGGTGGCGAAGGGCTGGGTGTTGCGCCAGGTGCGGGCGCCATGACTAAGGAGGAGGCCTACAAGGTCCTTGGTCTTGAAGCGGGGGCTGCCGCGGCGGATATCCGCAAGGCGCACCGCCGCCTGATGCAGCGCCTGAACGCCGATGTCGGCGGCACGTCTGTCCTGGCGGCGCGGATCAATGAAGCCAAGGACGTCTTGCTCTCCAATCACGATTAGTCTCCTTCGACGCCGGTACCTTCCGGGAGATTCAACAGCCGCCTATTGCTCGACGGCGTAGCACGAGATTTTCTTGCGCTTCAGGGCATCGCAGGCCTTCCAGGCGGCGCCCTTCGAGCCGAAGCCGCCGAAGCGGGCGCGGTAGTAGGTGGTGCCGTCCTTGTCGAATGCGACGGTGAAGCCCGATGCGTCGGCAAGGATCCCCGGCGCCTGCTTAGCGGTCTGATCGAGCAGCGCCTGGGCCCCCGTTTTCGTCGGCGAGGAGGCAACCTGGACCACCCAGCCGGACGGCACCGACGACGTCTTTACCGGATCGATCGCGGGCGCTGCCGGCGCGGGTTCGGCATAGGCGGTGACGACCTGGGGCGAGGTCTCTTGGGATTCAGGGGCAGGCGCCATGGCGGCGACGGCAACCGTCTTCACCTTCTTGACCTTGATGACCGGCTTCATCTCCTCGGCCACCTGCTGGGCGTCGTCCTGGACATCATCGCCGGCTGAGGCAACGACAGTGTCATCCGTTACCGGCTTGGCGTCCGGAGTGGGCGCGTCATGCTTGGGCAAAAAGACCTTGGCCAAGGTCTGGATCGGATTGTTGCCGCCCTTGGCGATGAGATCGCCACCGCCGCGCGTCGAGGCGCGCGGCAGATAGGTGTTGATCAGCGCGGCCATCTGGTTGTCGCGGCTGCGGCCGGAAGCGCCGCCCATTACCACCGCGACGAGGCGGCGATCGCCGTCGGCGACGGAGGAGACGAGGTTGTAGCCCGAGGCGCGGGTGTAGCCGGTCTTGATGCCGTCGACACCCTTGATGCGGCCAAGCAGGCGATTGTGGCCGTTGATGCGCTGGCGGCCATACAGGAACGAGCGCTGCGAGAAATAGCCGTAATATTGCGGGTAGTGCTCGCGCAGCGCGATGCCAAGCATGGCCATGTCGTGCGCCGTGGTGAACTGGCCGGGATCGGGCAAGCCGTTGGCGTTGCGGAAGACGGTGCCGTTCATGCCGAGCTGGCGTGCCTTGGCCGTCATCATGCGGGCGAAATTGTCTTCGCTGCCGCCGAGCATTTCGCCGAGCGCGGTTGCCGAGTCATTCGCCGATTTCGTTACGATCGAGAGAATAGCGGTCTCGACCGGAACCGAGCCGCCGGGCCGAACGCCGAGCTTGGTCGGCGCCTCGGCGGAGGCATGCGCGGAAAACGGAACCGGCGTGTTCTTGCTGATCCTGCCTTTCGCCAACGCCTCGAAGGTCAAATAGAGCGTCATCATCTTGGTGAGCGAAGCCGGATAGCGCCGGCCATTGGCATCGGCCGAATAAAGCACCTTGCCGGTCTTGGCGTCGACGACGATGGCCGCGGACCTTGCCGCAAGAGCCGAAGCGACATCGGCGGCGACAATCGTCACCGCGAGCGCGGCAACCATGATTGCCTTGAAGGAGAGAGAAGATTTGGAGACGAAGCCCGACAACGCCTGACGCACCGTTACTTACCCTGAATTTTCGTTGCCCCGGAGGCGGCAAAGGGAGTGCCTGCCTCGCTTCCGGCCAAGCTATCGCGCCCAGCGTTACCAATCCGTTTATGGTAACCGCAGCGTTCACCATTTTTCGGCAAATCGAGCTTCTCTTTAATCGAATTTTACCGGCCGCCGGCGCTGGACCCTTGTTTACCCAAGGGATTCTTGACCTTTTGTGCATTGCACAATATATTGAGGTGCATTGCACAAGGGCGCCCGGGGCCAAAAGGGCGTTTCAACCAAAGGGAAGCATGAAATGACCCAGACCTATGAGGACTTCTCGAAATACGGCAAGGAATTTGCCGACACCGGGCTGAAGAGCTTTGCCTCGCTCACCAAGGGCGCTCAGGCGATCGCCACCGAAGCCGGCGAATACACCAAGAAGAGCTTCGAAGCCGGCAGCGCTGCCTTCGAGAAGCTGTTCGCGGCCAAGTCGATCGAGAAGGCCGTCGAGATCCAGACCGACTATGCCAAGCAGAGCTATGAGAGCTTCGTGGCCGAGGCCAGCAAGATCGGCAATCTCTATGCCGAACTCGCCAAGGAAGCTTACAAGCCCTTCGAATCGGTGGTCGCCAAGGCGAAGTAATTTCGCCCGATCACACCCGACAAGGCCAGCCGGCCAGTCGAAAAGGCCCGGTCGCGGAAACGCGGCCGGGTTTTTTCATGCGCGATCGCAACTCGATGCACATTAACCGCATTCACGATTGAGAAATTCGCTGAGGTTTGCCCACCTAGCCATATTGTCAGCTAAACAGAAGGGCTTAAAATCGTTCATCGAGAACCTACATGTTGAACTCGCATGAGGATTCGAAAAGGCTGGACTACGTGACGATCGGTTTGACTGCCACGGCAGGCGTGGTGCGAATGCAAGGTGACGGAGACCGCAACGATCCCGGTCGCGGCACCGCTGTCATCACGCGCACCAAAACCAAGACCAAGAAGCCCAGTCTCTACCGGGTCCTCATTCTGAACGACGACTACACGCCGATGGAGTTCGTCGTTCACGTCCTGGAGCGGTTTTTCCAAAAGGACCGCGAGGCCGCCACACGCATCATGCTTCATGTTCACAATCATGGAGTGGGCGAGTGCGGTGTCTACACATTCGAGGTGGCCGAGACCAAAGTGTCCCAGGTCATGGATTTCGCCCGACAGAATCAGCATCCGCTGCAATGCGTGATGGAGAAGAAGTGAGGTAACATGCCGGCTTTCTCCCAAGGCCTGGAAAAGGCGCTACATCAGGCGCTGACATTCGCCAACGAGCGGCATCATGAATATGCGACGCTCGAACATTTGCTGCTCGCCCTGATCGACGACACCGAGGCGGCCGCCGTCATGCGTGCCTGCAACGTCGATCTCGACGAGCTCAAGCATACGGTTCTCACCTATATCGACACCGAGCTCGACAACCTCGTCACCGGTTACGACGAGGATTCGAAGCCGACGGCAGGTTTCCAGCGCGTCATCCAGCGCGCCGTGATCCATGTGCAGTCGTCCGGCCGCGAGGAAGTGTCCGGCGCCAACGTGCTCGTCGCCATCTTCGCCGAACGCGAGAGCCATGCCGCCTATTTCCTGCAGGAACAGCAGATGACCCGCTACGACGCGGTCAATTACATCTCGCATGGCATCGCCAAGCGCCCGGGCGCTTCGGAGTCGCGCACGCCGCGCGGCGCCGAGGACGAGCAGGGCGGCCAGAATGGCGCCGAGCCGCAGGAAGAGGGCGGCAAGAAGAAGCAGCAGGACGCGCTGACGGCCTACTGCGTCAATCTCAACAACAAGGCGCGGGCCGGCAAGATCGACCCGCTGATCGGCCGCGACAGCGAGATCAACCGCACCATCCAGGTGCTGTGCCGCCGTTCCAAGAACAACCCGCTCTATGTCGGCGACCCCGGCGTCGGCAAGACGGCGATCGCCGAAGGCCTGGCCAAGCGCATCGTCGAAGGCGACGTGCCTGAAGTGCTGCAGGATGCCACCATCTTCGCGCTCGACATGGGCACGCTCTTGGCCGGCACCCGCTATCGCGGCGACTTCGAGGAGCGGCTGAAGCAGGTCGTCAAGGAGCTCGAGGATTATCCGGGCGCTGTGCTGTTCATCGACGAGATCCACACGGTGATCGGGGCGGGCGCCACTTCGGGCGGCGCCATGGATGCATCGAACCTTCTGAAGCCGGCGCTGTCGTCCGGCGCCATCCGCTGCATCGGCTCTACCACCTACAAGGAATTCCGCCAGTTCTTCGAGAAGGACCGCGCGCTGGTGCGGCGCTTCCAGAAGATCGACGTCAACGAGCCGACCATCGAGGACGCCATCGAGATCATGAAGGGCCTGAAGCCCTATTTCGAGGAGTTCCACAAGGTCCGCTACACGAGCGAAGCCATCAAGGCCTCGGTCGAGCTGTCGGCGCGCTACATCAACGACCGCAAGCTGCCGGACAAGGCGATCGACGTGATCGACGAGACCGGCGCCTCGCAGATGCTGGTGCCGGAAGCCAAGCGCAAGAAGACGATCGGCATCAGGGAGATCGAGGCGACGATCGCCACCATGGCGCGCATCCCGCCGAAGACGGTCTCGGCAGATGACGAGAAGGTGCTGCAGGGGCTCGATATCGAGCTGAAGCGCGTCGTCTACGGCCAGGATACGGCCATCACCGCGCTGACCTCGGCGATCAAGCTGGCGCGCGCCGGCCTGCGCGAACCGGAGAAGCCTATCGGCTCCTACCTGTTCTCAGGGCCAACCGGCGTCGGCAAGACGGAAGTCGCCAAGCAGCTTGCCGCCTCGCTTGGCGTCGAGCTGATCCGCTTCGACATGTCGGAATATATGGAACGCCACACCGTCTCGCGGCTGATCGGCGCGCCTCCCGGCTATGTCGGCTTCGACCAGGGCGGCTTGCTGACCGACGGCGTCGACCAGCATCCGCACTGCGTGCTTTTGCTTGACGAGGTCGAGAAGGCGCATCCGGACCTGTTCAACATCCTGCTGCAGGTGATGGACCACGGCAAGCTGACCGACCACAACGGCAAGCAGATCGACTTCCGCAATGTGATCCTGATCATGACGACGAATGCGGGCGCGTCGGATGCGCAACGCGCGGCGATCGGTTTCGGTTCGACCAAGCGCGAAGGCGACGACGTCGAGGCGATCAACCGGCTGTTCACGCCGGAGTTCCGTAATCGCCTCGATGCCATCATCCCGTTCGGCTCGTTGCCGGTGCCGGTCATCCATCAGGTGGTGCAGAAGTTCGTCATGCAGCTCGAGGCGCAGCTGTCCGAGCGTGGCGTCACCTTCGACCTGTCGCCGGACGCGATCGCCTGGCTGGCCGACAAGGGTTACGACGAGCGCATGGGCGCACGTCCGCTCGGCCGCGTCATCCAGGAGCACATCAAGAAGCCCCTGGCCGACGAGGTGCTGTTCGGCAAGCTCAAGAAGGGCGGCACGGTGCGCGTCACTGTCGAGAAGAAGGAAACCGGCGAGTCCGGCCTGAAGCTCGAATCGCTCGCCGACGAGTCGCCGGTGCAGCCAAAGAAGGAAGAGCCGGAAGACGCGCCGAAGCCGAAGAAGGCGGTCGCCAAGAAGCCTGCGCCCAAGAAGGCGGTGGCGCAGAAGCAGGAGCCGAAAGGCAAGGACGGCAACAAGCGCAGCCTTGTGCCGCAACTGCCGCGCAAGGGCTGACAGGCCCTCGCTTGAAATACAAAAGGCCCCGGAAACGGGGCCTTTTTCGTTGAAAGGAGCACCGCTTGGAAGCCGGACAGATCATCATCCTCAATGGCGCGCCACGCTCGGGAAAATCGAGCGTCGCCGCGGCGATCCAGGAGACATTCGAGGGTGTGTGGATCAATCTCGGCGTCGACGCCTGCGCCCAAGCGACGCCGCCTCGGCTGCGCCCGAGAGGCTCATCGCGGGACCGGCGCCAATGACTTTCCACACATTGGCGAATTTGCCGACCGCCTGAGCGTCGGTCCGTTCAGCTTCCCAGCGCTGCCCGGATCTTGCCGGCGTTCTCGGCCAGCACCTCCGGCTTCTCCATCTGGCCCGAATGCGGCTTCAACGGTACGCCCTCGAAGCGCGGGACGACGTGGACATGGAGATGGTAGACGGTCTGCCCGGAAGCCGGTTCGTTGAATTGCATCAGGGTGACGCCGTCGGCGTTGAAGGCCTTTTTCACCGCGACCGCAACTTTCTGCGCCACGCCGAACAATGGGCCGAGCGTTGCCGGATCGGCGTCGAGCATGTTGCGCGACGGCGCCTTGGGCACCACCAGCGTGTGGCCCATGCCTTGCGGCATCACATCCATGAAGGCGACGACCGCGTCGTCCTCGTAGACGCGGTGCGAGGGAATCTCGCCGCGCAGGATTTTCGCGAAGATGTTGCCGGGATCATAGGCTTCGGCCATGGGGTGACACTCCCAATTGCATTCTCCATCCGGTGTAGCGAAGCCGCCGATGGGCGGCAAGGCGCTCAGGCGAGATGCCGATGATGGCCGTCAGCATGAGCGTCATCCAGAGCGCGACGATCGCGCCTGGAAAAAACAGGTGCAGGAAAGCAAAGAGAAGGAGGAAGGTGGAGAAGCCGAGAGGCCAGGTTCCCGGCTTGCCTTCGAGCCGGACGGTCAACAGCAGCGCGCCCGCAAGCCCCGCCACATCGAGCCATTGCCCGACGCCCCAAGATGCCCAAAACAGCATGCCAACCTCAAGGTGCTCGCGCACCAATGCCCCTGGCGATGACTTAGCGGATTCCACCAATTCGGTAAACGGCAGGCGTTGAGCCGGCTTCGTTGCTTGGCCAATATTATAGGCAGCTCTCGACGGCAGGCTCTGCTATTGCTTGAGAACCGACATTTGTCGTCTGATGCGGCAATCTAGGACGGAGCAATCATGAAGTGGGTCGTCGCCGGTTGGCTGCTGTTCATCGTATCGGCAATGTTTTTCATCGCCGCAGCATGGCGCGCCGGCGATTTGCTGGCGCTTGCCGGCGCGGTGCTGTTCCTGGTCGCCTGCTTTTCGTTCCTGGTTCCGATCGCCGCCCGAAAGCCGCACTGACCGCGAGACCTTATTCTGCGAGGTCCTTGCGGAAGGGTGTGTGCTCTTCGAGATATTCGCCCATGCGCTCGACTTCGCGCCGCTCCCGCCTAAGATAGTCGGCGACGGCATTGCGCAAACCGGGATGCGAAATGTAGTGCGCCGAATGCATGGTCACGGGCCGGTAGCCGCGCGCCAGCTTGTGCTCGCCCTGCGCGCCGGCCTCCACCACCTTGAGCTTGCGCTCGATGGCGAAGTCGATTGCCTGATGATAGCAGACCTCGAAATGCAGGAAGGGGTGGTCCTCGATGCAGCCCCAGTTGCGCCCATAAAGCGCGTCGGAACCGATGAAGTTGATGGCGCCGGCAATGTAGCGGCCGTTGCGCTTGGCCATCACCAGAAGAATGTCATCGGCCATGCGCTCGCCGATCAGGGAGAAGAACTGCCGGTTGAGATAGGGCCGGCCCCATTTCCTGCCCCCGGTATCCGTGTAGAAGGCGAAGAAATCGTCCCAGGCGCTTTCGGTGATGTCCTTCCCGGTCAACCAGTCGATCGAGATGCCGTCGGCAAGCGCCTCGCGACGCTCCTTCTTCATCGCCTTGCGCTTGCGCGAGGCAAGCGTGGCGAGGAAGTCGTCATAGTTCGAAAAACCTTCGTTGAAGAAATGGAACTGCTGGTCGGTGCGATGCAGGAAGCCTGCCGCTTCCAGCGTCGCGACATCAGGCTCGTTGGCGAAGGTGACATGCGCGGAAGAGACGCCGAGCTTGTCGGTCACGAGTTTCAGGCCTTCCGCCAGTCCGGCTCTCACGGCACCTACATTCTCGCCTTTGCCGACCAGAAGGCGAGGGCCGGTGACCGGCGTGAACGGCACCGAGCATTGCAGTTTGGGATAGTAGCGGCCACCGGCGCGCTCGAAGGCGTCCGACCAGCCATGGTCGAAGACATATTCGCCCTGGCTGTGCGACTTGAGATAACAAGGGACGGCGCCGAGAAGCCTGCCTTGCGCGGTTTCGAGTCGCAGATGGTGGCCTTGCCAGCCGGTGCGCCGCACGGCGCAGCCGGAATCTTCCAGTGCGCTCAGAAAAGCGAAAGAAACCAGCGGGTTGTAGCCGTTTTCTTTGTCGCCGCGCGTGGTTCCGGCAAAGCTGTCCCACTCGTTGCAGGTGAAGGCGCCGATGCCCGCCGCGACGCGGATCGCATAATCCGCGTTCGCTGCCCGTCCATCGTCGTTGTCGCCTTGATCCATGCGGCTTATTTAAGCGTCCTCAAGGCTGCTACAAGTCACGTTTCAGGCACCGCCTCATGCGACCTTGACCAGATCGGGTTCGAAGCCCTCGAAGGTCATCTGGTCGGCATATCTGAAAGTGAGGTCGACCGCCGGCTGGTCGTGCACGGTCCAGGTGATGACCGGCATTTTCAGCTTTTCGCGCACGAAGCTGACAAAGGGGTTGGGCAGGTCGCCAGCGGCGTAAGAGGTGAAGGCGAGGCCGTGCGCGAGCATGGCGAAATGCGCCTCGATCGACTGATTGTCCCTGCCATAGGCGGTCAGCCCGCCGGGGATGCCCGGCGCGTCCTTGGCGAAGTCGCGGATCAGCCAGTGATCGAACGACATGATCGCCACCTTGCCCTTGTAGCGCTCGAGCAGCCGACCGACGGTCGCCACCAGCCCGGCATCGTGGCCGGGAACGCCTTTCAGCTCTACCACCAGCGGCACGCGGCCGTCGATCAGGTCGAGCGCTTCCTTGAGTGTCGGCACGTGGTCCTTGGTGCCGCCGATCTTGAGCGTCGCCAGTTCGGCCGCGGTGCGCTGCCAGACGAAGCCGTCCTGGCCGGTCAGGCGTTTCAGATCGCCGTCATGGATGATGACCGGAACGCCGTCCGAAGAGATATGCACGTCGCATTCGATGGCATAGCCGCGCTCGGCCGCCGCGGCGAAGGCCGACAGCGTGTTTTCCCAGCGCGTCTTGTTCATGTCGTGGAAGCCGCGATGTGCGACAGGCTGCGCGATCAGCCAGGAAAGATCGGTCATCTCGAACCTCACGCGACTTCGAAGATCGCTTCGATCTCGACCGCGGCGTTGAGCGGCAGCGAGGCGGTGCCGACGGCGGAACGGGCGTGCTTGCCGCGCTCCCCGAGTGCCGCGACCAGGAAGTCGGAGGCGCCGTTGGCGACAAGATGCTGTTCGACGAAATCCGGGGCGGAGGCGACGAAGACGGTGATCTTGACCAGGCGGCTAATTTTTTCGAGGTCGCCGAGTGCTGCCTTGGCCTGCGCCAGGATGTTGATGGCGCAGAATTTCGCGCCTTCCTTGCCGGCGGCCGTGTCGATGTCGCGGCCGAGCAGTCCGCTTGCCTGCAACTTGCCGTCCTTCAGCGGCAGCTGGCCGGCGGTGAACAGCGTGTTGCCGGTGCGGCAATAGGGCACGTAGTTGGCGGCGGGCGCGGCGGCGGCCGGAAGGGTGACGCCAAGATCGCTTAGCCGCTTTTCGATTGTTTCGCTCATTGGTTTTCCCTATTGCTGGAAGACGCCGCGTTGGCGGGGCCGAAATTGCTATTTTTGCCTCGCTTCCGCCACGACTTTTTTTAAGCTGGACCATCTTTCCCTGCGGCCTGCCCCCCGGCCGCGACGATCGGAGCAACGCATGCGCGCAACGCGCCTTTTCCTCGCCGCCGCCTGTTTCTCGGCGGCGCTTCCGATGGCGCCGGCCTTTGCGGTGCCCGCGCTGCAGGCGCATCGCGCCGTCTACGATCTCACGCTCAGCAAGGCCTCCGACCGTTCAGGCATTACCGGCATCACCGGCCGCATGGTCTACGAGTTCAACGGCTCGGCCTGCGAAGGTTATACGGTCAAGTTCCGCTTCGTCACGCAGATCGTCACCAGCGACAACACCAGGCTGACCGACCAGCAGACGACGACTTTCGAGGACGCCGAAGGCAAGACCTTTTCCTTCGTGACGAAATCCTTTGTCGACCAGAACCTCGACAAGGAAGTCAAGGGCACGGCGACCAGGGAAGCGAAGGGCCTGAAGGTCGATATCGACAAGCCGGAGAAGAGCAGCCTCGATCTCGCGGCGACGCAGTTTCCGACTCAGCATCTGGTCGAGCTGATCGGCAAGGCCGAGAAGGGCGAGAATTTCTACCAGACCAATCTGTTCGACGGCTCAGAGGATGCCAACAAGGTGATGACCACCACCGTCATCGTCGGCAAGAAGACGGACGCAGAAAAGACGGATCCGGAAGCGCCGGCGCTGGCCAAGCTCGCCTCCGACAAATACTGGCCGGTCGACATCGCCTATTTCGACGATACCGACAAAAGCGGCGAGGAGGTGCCGGAGTACCGGATCAGCTTCAAGCTGCACGAGAACGGCATTACTCGCGACCTCGTCATGGACTATGGCGACTTCTCGATGACCGGCAAGCTGGTGAACCTGTCGTTGTTCGACCAGACCAAGCCTTGCCCGGCGTCGAAATAGCAGCGCTTCGACGGTGGCCGACCCGGCTTGCACGCCTGGCCTGCGAACGCCATGTGTGAGGCTCACCGAATGCGGCGAGCATGATGGCGGTCTATGTCGATGCGGCGATCTGGAAATGGGCCGGCCACCGCTGGTGCCATCTCCTTGCCGACGACACGGACGAGCTGCATCGCTTCGCCACCGAACTCGGCCTCAAGCTTTCCTCCTATCAAGGGCCGCCCAAGACGTCGGCGCCGCATTACGACATCACCGGCTTCGAGCGCGATCGCGCGGTTCGGCTTGGCGCCATCGAATGCAGCCGCGAGGAAATCGTCGCGATCTTTCGCCGCGTCAGGGTGCCGAACGGCAAGCTAAAACGCTGAGATTTGGGCGGATCGCCGCAGGTAAGGGCGTTTTCCCGGCTTGCGTTTATGAGACTTCCCCTCTATATGCGCGCTCATTCCACACACGGACTTTGGTGTCTGCCCGGGAAAAATCCGGCTGAAACCTCCGGTGGCATCAGGACATACGTCCGAAATGCCTGTGTCCGTGGAGGCCAACCGGAAAGGAACTAAAGAATGGCTCTGCCAGATTTCAGCATGCGCCAGCTTTTGGAAGCTGGCGTTCACTTCGGCCACCAGACCCACCGCTGGAACCCGAAGATGGCGCCTTACATCTATGGCGCCCGCAACAACATTCACATTATCGACCTGTCGCAGACGGTGCCGCTGCTGCATCAGGCTCTGAAGCAGGTGTCCGACACTGTCGCCAAGGGCGGCCGCGTGCTGTTCGTCGGCACCAAGCGCCAGGCGTCCGACATCGTTGCCGACGCCGCGCAGCGTTCGGCCCAGTACTATGTCAACTCGCGTTGGCTGGGCGGCATGCTCACCAACTGGAAGACGATCTCGAATTCGATCCAGCGCCTGCGCAAGCTCGACGAGACGCTCGCCGGCGAGGCCCAGGGCCTCACCAAGAAGGAGCGCCTGAACCTCGATCGCGAGCGCGAGAAGCTCAACAAGGCTCTCGGCGGCATCAAGGACATGGGCTCGACGCCGGACCTGATGTTCGTCATCGACACCAACAAGGAAGCGATCGCGATCCTCGAGGCCAAGCGCCTGGGCATTCCGGTCGTGGCCATCATCGATTCGAACTGCGACCCGGACAAGATCGACTTCCCGATCCCCGGCAATGATGACGCGGCCCGCGCCATCCAGTTCTATTGCGACCTGATCGCCAAGGCCGCCATCGACGGCATCGCGCGCCAGCAGGGCGCGCTCGGCGTCGACATCGGCGCTTCGGCCGAGGCTCCGGTCGAGCCCGCGCTCGACACTCCGGCCGCCCAAGCTCCGGAAGCTTGATAAGGAAGGCCGGGTCCCGGCCTTCATCTTTCCAATAAATTGGCGCGCTAAAGCGCTTTTGCCGAGCGCATCATCGAGTCCCGATGGTGCGTCGGCGCATTTGAAACAAAGAGGCGACAATGACGATTTCGGCTGCACAGGTCAAAGAACTCCGCGACTTGACCGGCGCGGGCATGATGGACTGCAAGGCGGCGTTGAACGAGACCAACGGCGACATGGAAGCGGCCGTCGACTGGCTGCGCAAGAAGGGTATCTCGAAGGCCGACAAGAAGGCCGGGCGCACCGCCGCCGAGGGCCTGATCGGCGTCGATGCCGGCGTGCGTGAGGCCGCGGTTGTCGAAGTCAATTCCGAGACCGATTTCGTCGCCCGCAACGAGCAGTTCCAGGAACTGGTCCGCAATGTCGCGAAGGTCGCGCTCGCCTATGGTGCGACCGAGGCGGTTGCCGCGGCCAAGTATCCGGGCTCGGACAAGACGGTCACCGAGACCGTCAAGGACGCGGTCGGCACCATCGGCGAGAACATCAATTTCCGCCGCTCGGCGAAGCTCACCGTGCCGCATGGCGCGGTGGCGACCTATGTGCACAACGCGGTTGCCGATGGGCTGGGCAAGCTCGGCGTGCTGGTCGCGATCGAGACCACCGGCAACGAGCATGCGGCCAACGCCTTTGCCCGCCAGGTGGCGATGCATGTCGCCGCCAGCAACCCGGTCGCGCTGAGCGCCGAGGAAGTCGACCCGGCGCTGGTCGAGCGCGAGAAGGCGATCTTCTCCGATCAGGCGCGCCAGTCGGGCAAGCCGGAAGCGATCATCGAGAAGATGGTCGAGGGCCGCTTGCGCAAGTTCTATGAAGAGGTCGTGCTTTTGAAGCAGGCCTTCGTGCTCAATCCCGACATCACCGTCGAGAAGGCGTTGAAGGATGCCGAAAACGAGATCGGCGCTCCGGCGAAGATCACCGCCTATTTGCGTTACGCGCTGGGCGAAGGCATCGAGAAGGAAACGACCGACTTCGCGGCGGAAGTCGCGGCGGCGGTCAAGAAATAGCTCCGATCCGAGGGGAGCGCTCGGCGTTTCCCTTAAGGTGAAGAGCTCACGAGCTCAGGCAACTCGGCCGGGTGTCCGCATGGATGCTCGGCCGATTTCTTGTGCGGTGTCGATAAAGGCCCTGAGCTTCGGCGCCATCGATGCGCGACGCGGGAAGTAAAGGAAAAGGCCGGGCTCCTCGATCGCCGTCTGCGGCAGGATCTGGACGAGACGACCGGCTGCCAGGTCGGCGCGCACCAGCGGCTCGAAGACGTAGGCGAGCCCGAGGCCGGCCAGCGCCAGATCGATGGCGCCAAGCGAATCCGTGACGACGGCCGTGCCGCGCGTTTCGACGACGACATCCTTGCCGCTGTCGTTCAAATCCCAGCGGTAAAGCGCGCCCGATCGGACCAGCCGGTAGCCGACGCAGTTGTGATTGGCGAGATCGGCCATGTCGCGTGGACGGCCGTGCTTGCCGACATAGGCGGGAGAGGCGACGATCACGGCCTTGAACGGCGGCGTCATCCTGACGGTGACCATGTCCTGTGCGATCATCTCGCCCAACCGGATGCCGGCGTCGAAACCTTTGCCGACGATATCGATAAGTCCCTGGTCGGCAACGATCTCGACCGTCACGTCGGGATAGCGTTCGGCCATGGCCGCGACCACCGGCGTCACCGCCAGGGGGATCGCTATGTTGGAAGCGTTGATCCTGAGCAGGCCGGCCGGCCTTCCCTTCACGCCGCGGATCCGGTCCATCCGCTCGGCGATGTCCTGCAGGGCGGGGGCCGCCGTCTCCACCAGCGCCTTGCCTGCCTCGGTCAGCGAAACGCTGCGCGTCGTACGCGCAAACAGCGGTTGGCCGATGCGCTCTTCCACCAGCCGCACCGCGTGGCTCACCGCCGAAGCGCTCATGCCGAGCTCGGCCGCGGCAAGCGCAAAGCCGCCGCGTCGCGCGACAGCGACGATGACCGGAAGATGGCTAAGCAGGTCGCGATCCATTCATGAATGACATCGCACAGTCTTTGCGAACAATGCAATCTTATCGATGCTCCCGAGCCGGCTCATATTGGCGTCAACACATCGGCGGCGGGCTGATTGGCCAAGGAGAGACGAAATGAACCTGTTGAGACATGTAGCTTTTGCTGCAGGAATAGTGCTGGCGCCGGTGGATGCTGGCGGTGCCGAACCGGCCGGCTGGCAGGCCCTGGCCGACGAGCGTGCCGTCATCCGCATCGCCGACGCCATCGACCGCGCGGTGGATGCGCAGGACTGGAAGCTGGCGCGCAGCTATTTCGCCGAGCGTGTCACCGCCGATTTCAGCACTCTGTCTGGACAGCCCGCGGCCAACATCGCCTCGGACGACCTGATCGGCGCCTGGGCGGGCAACCTCAAGGGCAGCAAGACCAGCCTGCATCTGCGCACCAACCATCAGGTGTCCTTCGACGCCGGTGCGGCGACGGTTCGCTCCAACGGCTATGCCTGGAACCGGATGGAAGGCAACGGCGACCCGCTCTGGGAAGTTTGGGGCACCTACGAGCACCACCTGACGCGTTCCGGCACCGGCTGGAAAGTCGACGGCTTCGCGTTCCGGATAACGCATGAGCGCGGCAATCCCTGGGTCAAGGCGACCCCCGGCTCATAACGCGCCGTCAATCGGACCCGGATTGGAGAGACGTCCATGACAATGACCTATTACACGCTCGGCAACAGTGGCCTGAGAGCGAGCCGGCTGGCGCTGGGCACGATGACTTTCGGCACCGAATTGGGCTGGGGCGCTGACAAGGATACCGCCCGCGCCATGTTCGACGCCTATGTCGAAGCGGGCGGCAATTTCTTCGATACGGCCGACCTCTATACGGGCGGCACCGCCGAGACCTGGCTCGGCGAGTTCGTCGCCGAGCGCGGCCTGCGCGACAAGGCGGTGATCGCCACCAAATTCACCATGAGTTCGGATCCCGGCAATCCGAATGCAGGCGGCAATGGCCGCAAGAACATCTTGCGCGCCGTGGACGCCTCGCTGAAACGGCTCGGGACCGACTATATCGACCTTTATCTCCTGCATGTGTGGGACAGGCTGACGCCGGCCGAGGAAGTCCTGCGCACGCTGGACGACCTGGTGCGTGCGGGCAAGGTGCGCCACATCGGCCTGTCGAACGTGCCGGGCTGGTATGCCGGCCGGGCGCAGGTGATCGCCGAACTGCGCGGCTATGAGCCGATCTGCGCCCTGCAGCTCGAATATTCGCTGGCCCAACGCGACATCGAGCACGAATTCGTGCCCTTCGCCATGCGTCACGGCGCCGGCATCATGGTGTGGAGCCCGATGGCGAGCGGGCTGCTCAGCGGCAAATACCGTCCGACACAAGCGGGCAATGCCGGACGGCTTGACGGCTTTCGCAACACCACCCATCCGAGTTTCCAGAAATTCAGCGAACGCAACTGGGCGATCGTGGCCGAACTCGAAAAGGTGGCCGCCGAGCTCGGCCGCAGCATGGCTCAAATTGCGCTGAACTGGGTGGCGACACAGCCCGGCGTCGCCACGGTCATCCTCGGAGCGACGAAGGTCGCTCAGCTGCGGGACAATCTAGCGGCGCTGGATTTTTCTATTCCCGTTGAGCTTCGCCAGCGGCTCGATAAGGTGAGCCGCGTTCGGGCGCCGTACCCGTACTCCTATTTCGGTCCCGAGATACAGGTCAGGGTGGCCGGCGGGGGGGTGATCGGCGACAAGCCTTCCGGCTTTGCACCACCGGTGACGATCGAGGGCGAGGCCGTCAGCATCAGCAGCAGCTGACCGAAAAGCCCGGGATTTTGCACGAGGGCGCGGCGTGACATCGCCGCGCCCTTCGTGTATCGGGTCAACCCGTCATGACCGCATCGCCGGATGAAGCGGGGCGGTTTTGCCTCCAAAATTGCCGCGCCGAAATATTCGAGGAATGAGATGACGGTGAAGCCCCTCTATCGACGTGTCGTGCTGAAAGCTTCCGGCGAAGCGTTGATGGGCGAGCAGCATTTCGGCATCGATGTCTCCGTGGTCGACCGTATCGCCGCCGACATTGCCGAGGCGCGCGCGCTGGGCGTGGAAGTGGGTGTCGTCATCGGCGGCGGCAACATCTTCCGTGGTGTCGCCGTGGCCTCGAAGGGTGGCGACCGCGTCACCGGAGATCACATGGGCATGCTCGCCACTGTCATCAACTCGCTGGCGCTGCGCACCTCGCTCAACAAGATCGGCGTCGACGCCGTCGTGCTTTCGGCGATCGCCATGCCGGAACTCTGCGAGAGCTTTTCGCAGCGCCAGGCAACCGCCTATATGAACCAGGGCAAGGTCGTCATCTTCGCCGGCGGCACCGGCAATCCGTTCTTCACCACCGATTCGGCCGCGGCCCTTCGCGCCGCCGAGATCGGCGCCGATGCGCTGTTCAAGGGCACGCAGGTCGACGGGGTCTATTCGGCCGATCCCAAGAAGGACCCGAACGCGGTCCGTTTCGACCGCATCAGCCACGCGGAAGTCATCAAACGCGGGCTTGCGATCATGGATACCGCCGCGATTGCACTTGCGCGCGAAAACAACATTCCGATAATCGTCTATTCGATCCACGAAAAAGGTGGTTTCGGCGATATTCTGAGGGGCGGCGGCCATTGCACGGTCGTCGCGGACAAATAACCGAGGCCGGGATCCGTCAGACGGAACCGCGGACGGGACGACGGCACAAGCAGTGAACCCGGCGAACGGGTCGAGGAGATGATCATGAATGGCGAGTTCGAAGACCTGAAGCGACGCATGGACGGGGCGATCGCCGCCTTCAAGCACGACCTGGCCTCGCTGCGCACCGGCCGCGCGTCCAGCAACCTGCTCGACGCCGTCCAGGTCCAGGCCTACGGCACGACGATGCCGATCAACCAGGTGGCCAATGTGACGGTGCCGGAGCCGCGCATGATTTCGGTCTCGGTCTGGGACAAATCGATGGTCAGCGCCGTCGACCGCGCCATCCGCGAAGCCAATCTCGGCTTCAACCCGATCGTCGACGGCACCAATCTCAGGATTCCGCTGCCGGAACTCAACGAGCAGCGCCGCAAGGAACTGGTCAAGATTTCGCATGGCTACGCCGAGAACGCCCGCGTCGCGGCGCGCCATGTGCGGCGCGACGGCATGGATTTCTTCAAGAAGGCGGAGAAGGACGGCACCATCAGCGAGGACGATCAGCGCAAGCGCTCCGACCAGGTGCAGAAGCTGACCGACGAGACGATCAGCACCATCGATCACCTGCTTTCCGATAAGGAAGCTGAAATCATGCAGGTTTAGGGTCAGGTTTTCCGGCCCGAAAGCGAGACCATGGCAACGCCCGCGCATGTCGCGATCATCATGGATGGAAACGGACGCTGGGCCAAGGCGCGCGGCCTGCCGCGCCTTGCCGGGCACCGCGCCGGCGTCGAGGCGCTGCGCAAGACGGTCCGCGCCGCGCCCGGGCTCGGCATATCCTACCTGACCGTCTACGCCTTTTCCTCGGAGAACTGGTCGCGGCCGAAATCCGAGGTCAGCGACCTCATGGGGCTTTTGAAGCTGTTCATCCGCCGCGATCTCGCGGAACTGCATCAGAACGGCGTGCGGGTGAGGGTGATCGGCGACAAAGAGGGGCTGCAGCCCGATATCAGGGGGCTGCTGCAGGAGGCCGAATCGCTGACCGCCGGCAACGAGTCGCTGACGCTGGTGATCGCCTTCAACTATGGCGGCCGCGACGAGATCGTGCGCACTGCGCGCAAGCTGGCGGATGCCGTCGCGCGCGGCGACATGGCGAGCGACGCGATCACGGCGGAAAGTTTTGCCGCGTCGCTCGACACAAAGGGCATTCCCGATCCTGAGCTGGTGATCCGAACCAGCGGCGAGCTCAGGCTGTCGAACTTCCTTCTCTGGCAGGCTGCCTATAGCGAGCTCATCTTCCTGCCTTGCTATTGGCCGGACTTCAGCCGCGAGCATCTGGCCGACGCCTTGCGCGACTTTGCCGGGCGCGAACGACGCTTCGGCGGGCTTGCCGCCCGCGACGTCGCGCTTTAGACGCCGCCACGCATGAGCAATCTCAAGCAGCGCGTCATCTCGGCAATCGTGATGGCGGCGCTGACGCTTGCGCTCACCTGGCTCGGCGGATTGCCGTTTCGGCTGTTCTGCGCGGGAATAGCGGCGCTGATCTTCTATGAATGGACGCGCATGGCGCGCCCCGCGAGCGGGGCGGCTCTCGGCTTCCTGCCGGAAGCACTGATTCTGGTTTTCATCGGCGCGCTGATCGCCGGCGTGCCGGCTTTGTGGCTGCTCTTGCTTGTCGCGATTCTTGTGGCGGTCGCGGCCATTGCCGCCCGCGTCGGAGGGCCTGCGCCGTGGGAAGCCCCTGGACTGGCCTATGCGGCTCTTTCCGGCTTTTCGCTCGCCTATGTCCGTGACGACAGTCATTCCGGGGTGATTGCGATTCTCTTCCTGTTCGCCGTGGTCTGGGCGACCGACATTGCGGCCTATTTCGTCGGCCGCGCGGTCGGCGGCCCGAAGCTCGCGCCGTCGATCTCGCCCGGCAAGACGCAGAGCGGCGCGCTGGGCGGCGCGGCCGGCGGCGTTGTCGCCGGATTGCTGCTGGCGGTTGCGGCCGGGGCCGGCAATCTCGTCCAGCTTGGGCTTGTCGCCCTGGTGCTTTCGATCGTTTCGCAGATCGGCGATCTTTTCGAATCATGGGTCAAGCGCCGGCACGGCGCCAAGGATTCCAGCAATCTCATTCCCGGCCATGGCGGCGTCATGGACAGGGTGGACGGGCTTGTCGCGGCCGCGTTCGCGCTGTACGTCATGGGCTGGATCGCGGCGGGCGCCGAGCATCCGGCACTGGGGCTGTTTCCGAACTGAACGACGCAGCAGTAAGGCGAAAAATGGCGCGCGCCACGGATTCGCCCGGATTGATGCCACAGTCGCGGTGGAGTGTCGCGTGCGGGCGAACTTGAGGGCATGACTTGAACGACATCTTTCACGCGGTGTTCAGCACACAAGGCTTCGTCCTTGGCACGCTGGTGCCGTTCCTGTTCGTGCTGACCGTGGTCGTGTTCGTCCACGAGATGGGCCACTATCTGATCGGCCGCTGGTGCGGCATCGGCGTGAAGGCTTTTTCCATCGGCTTCGGCCCTGAGATCTTCGGTTTCTACGACCGCCGCGGCACGCGCTGGAAGCTCTGCGCCATTCCGCTTGGCGGCTACGTCAAATTCGTCGGCGACATGAACGCGACATCGAGCCAGCCGAGCACGGAAGAGCTCGAATCGCTGACGGAAGCCGAGCGCGAGGTCGCCTTCCACACGCAACCCATCTGGAAGCGCGCCGCTACCGTCGTTGCGGGGCCGCTGTTCAATTTCCTGCTGACGATCGTCGTGTTCGCGGTGCTGTTTTCGCTCTATGGCCGTCCGGTCCTGGAGCCGACAGTCGCCGAAGTCACCAAGGGCAGCCCAGCGGAAAAGGCTGGAATCCAGCCAGGCGACCGATTCGTCAAAGTCGACGGCAGCAAGGTGGAGACCTTCGCCGACGTGCAACGGCTGGTTTCGGGCCGGGCGGGCGACGCCATCGCCTTCACCATGCTGCGCGACGGCAAGGAAATCGACGTTACGGCCACGCCGGAGCCCATGGAGCAGCAGGACGCGCTGGGCAACAAGATCAAGGTCGCGGTGATCGGCGTCGTCAACAACGCCGAGCTCGGCCAGCCGCGCCTGATCTCCTATACGCCGGCCGGCGCCGTGGTGGCGGCAGTGCAGGAAACCGGGCATGTGATCGAGCGCACCGGCCAGTTCCTGCAACGTTTTGCGCTTGGACGCGAGGACAAATGCCAGCTGGGCGGTCCGATCAAGATCGCGAAAATGTCGGGTCAGGCGGCCAAGCTCGGCTTCGAGTGGCTGGTGCAGCTTGTTGCATTTCTGTCAGTCGGGATAGGATTCCTCAATCTCCTGCCGATTCCCCCTCTCGACGGCGGCCATCTCTTGTTCTACGGCGTGGAGGCCGTCATACGGCGGCCCGTTTCGGAGCGAACGATGGAGATGGCCTACCGGACCGGGCTGTTCCTGGTGCTCGGCTTCATGGGCTTCGTGTTTTGGAACGATCTGTTTGGGTGCTGAAATCATGAAGAAATTTGGCTTCAGCTCCGGTCATATTGAGATGCCGTTTACCATGCGTGGGGATATGCGTGACGCGAAAGCCACGCGATACGGTTAAGTAAATACAAATTAACCGGGAGCCTTGCGTGTAGGGAAAATCCGGTTAATACGGTAAGGGAAATACCGCACGTCCGGTTTTCTCGCCGTGGGGACTACGAGAAAAAGGTACAAAAGCCCGATGAAGGCAGCATCCAAGTTTCTGAGCGCCGCTTCCGCGGCGGCTTTGTCCGCCGCTCTGGTCGTGCCAGGCGCGCTCGCAGTGCAGTTCGCCGCCACGTCGGTGGCCGAGGCCGCGGTCATTTCGCGTGTCGAGGTCAGCGGCAACCAGCGCGTCGATGCGGAAACCATCCGCAATTACATCTCAATCAAGCCGGGCAAGCCTTTCTCCAGCTCCGATATCGACGACGCCGTCAAGGCGCTGTTCGGCACGGGCCTGTTCTCGGACGTTCAGATCAACCAGGTCGGTTCGAGCCTGGTCGTCAAGGTTTCGGAATACAAGGTCGTCAACCAGGTCCTGTTCCAGGGCAACAAGAAGCTGAAGGACAACGCGCTCCAGGCCGCCATCCAGCTGAAGCCGCGCGCGACCTTCTCGCAGCAGGCGCTCGATGCCGATGTCGAATCGGTCAAAGCCGCCTACAAGCGTATCGGCCGTGACGACGCCGCGGTGACCACGCAGATCATGGATCTCGGCGACAACCGCGTGAACGTGGTCTTCAACATCAACGAAGGCGGCCGCACCCAGATCGCGGCGATCAATTTCGTTGGCAATCACGCCTATTCCAGCCGCCGCCTGTCGGACGTCATCAACACCAAGCGCTCGTCGTGGCTCTCCTTCGTGCTGCGCGACGACGTCTATGACGAGGACAAGCTGCGCGCCGACCAGGAGTTGCTGCGCCGCTTCTACTACAATCACGGCTATGCCGACTTCCAGGTCGTCTCGGCCGTCGGCGAGCTCGACGATACCACCAACAAATACACGGTCACCATCACCGTGCAGGAAGGCGATCGCTATACGTTCGGCGACGTCAGCGTTGAAAGCACCATCCCCGAGGTCGACTCGAAGTCGCTGGAATCCGCGGTCGAGACCCGCAAGGGCGACGTCTACAATGCCAAGGACGTCGAGGATTCGATCGTCGCCTTGACCGAGAAGGTCGCGGGCTCGGGCTATGCCTTCGCCCAGGTGACGCCGCGCGGCGACCGTAATTTCGAGAACCACACCATTTCGGTCGTCTACACCATCGACCAGGGCACCAAGGCCTATGTCGAGCGCATCGAGATCCGCGGCAACGACCGTACGCGCGACTATGTCATCCGTCGCGAATTCGATGTCAGCGAAGGCGACGCCTTCAACCAGGTTCTCATCCAGCGCGCGAAGAAGCGCTTGGAAAACCTTGATTACTTCCAGTCCGTGGACATTTCGACGGTTCCGGGCTCTGCCCCTGACCAGGTCGTGCTCGTGGTCACCGTGGTCGAGAAGTCGACCGGCGAGTTCTCGGTCGGCGCCGGCTATTCGACCGGCGGCGACACGCCCGGCCCGTCCATCGAAGGTTCGATCACCGAGCGCAACTTCCTCGGCCGCGGCCAGTACATCAAGCTGTCGGCCGGCGGCGGTAAGAATTCGCGCGACTTCGCCCTTTCCTTCACCGAGCCCTACTTCCTCGGCCGGCGCATCGCGGCAGGCTTCGACATCTACAAGTCGACCCGCGAGTATGATCACTACGATACGGACACCACCGGCGCGACCGTTCGGTTTGGCCTGCCGATCACCGACAACATTTCGACGCAGCTGGCCTACAATATCTCGCAAGAGAAGTATGATTACCCAGACAATTGCTTGACCAGCGGTGTGCTAGACCCTGGGAAGTGTAATGTTTCGCCGGCAATCCAAGCTGGCATCGCGGAGAGCCCCTGGCTGAAATCATCTGTCAGTCTGGGTTTGGTGTACAATACCATCGACGATATGAAGAACCCGCATGAGGGCCTTTATATCACCGGTACGACCGAGTTCGCCGGTTTGGGTGGCGACGCCAAATGGGTCAAGTTTACGGGTCGCGCAAGCGTCTACCAGACTTTGTCCGAGCAGCTTGATATCGTCGGCCTGGTTTCCGGCGGCGCAGGCTACCTTGCGGGCTACGGCAGTGGCGATCTCCGTATCTTCGATCTCTTCCAGAGCAATGATCGCATGATCCGCGGCTTTGAGTATGGCGGCATCGGTCCCGTGGCTAGTGGAAGTAGCGGTGACCATCTCGGCGGCACGACGTATTTCAACGCCTCCGCAGAAGCCCAGTTCCCGCTTCCGGTCATTCCTGAGAGCTTCGGCCTGCGCGGCGCCGTCTTTGCGGATGCGGCCACGCTTTATGGCAACAAGCTTGTCGGTGTCGACACGGATTCGGCTGGTATGAAGCTGCGCGCCTCGGTCGGTGTCGGCCTGATGTGGGCCTCTCCGTTCGGCCCGATCCGCATCGACTATGCGATCCCGGTCAAGAAAGAGTCGACCGACAACGTGCAGGAATTCAACTTCGGTATCGCCACCCGCTTCTAATTTCGTGGTTGCGATGGTTCCGGGCCGGCTGACGGCCCGGGGGTGGACCGATCCGACCCAGCTGGATATAGCTTCTGGAATGACCGATCCGGTGTTCTTCGCGCCTTCACGCCGGTATACGGCCGGCGAGGTCGCGAATCTGACCGGTGCCAGCCTGCTCGATTCCGATCAGGCTGAAATTGCCATCGAGGCGCTGGCTCCCGCCAACGAGGGTGGCAGCGGCGCGCTCGTCTTTGTCGACGGCAAGCGCAATTTCGCCTTGATGCAGTCGCTCAGGGCAGCCGCGGTGCTGTGCCCTGCCGATTTTGCCAGCAAGGCGCCGCCGGGTATCGCCGTGCTCATGCATCCGCGTCCGCAGCAGGCTTTCGCAATGGTCGGGCGCCTGTTGTTTCCGCAGGCCGCGACTCCAGGGCCAATGACCGGAGAAATCGGCATATCGCCCCATGCGTTCATCGATCCATCCGCGCATATCGAGGGCGGGGCGATCGTAGAGGCCGGCGCCGTGATCGGTCCCGGCGTATCCATCGGCAGCGGCACGGTCGTTGCGCCCCACGCGGTTGTCGGCCGTTCCTGCCAGATCGGCCGCGACGGTTTCATCGGCCCCGGCGCCAGCATTCAATATGCGCTTGTCGGCAATCGCGTCATCATCCATGGCGGCGCGCGGATCGGCCAGGATGGTTTCGGTTTCGTCGGCGGCGCCAAAGGACCCGAACGTGTGCCGCAGATCGGCCGCGTCATCATCCAGGACGATGTCGAGATCGGCTCCAATTCGACCGTCGACCGTGGCGCGATGTCCGACACCATCATCGGCCAAGGCACCAAGATCGACAATCTGGTGCAGATCGCCCACAATGTTCGCATCGGCCGCAATTGCATTATAGCAGGGCTTTCGGGTATTTCCGGTTCCGTCGTCGTCGGCGACAACGTCACCATGGGTGGCGGTGTCGGCCTCGCCGATCATCTGACCATCGGGCCAGGGGCCAAGCTTGCCGCGAGAAGTGGATTCATGAACAACGTGCCGGCAGGCGAGATCTGGGGAGGTTACCCGGCGCAGCCCATGGCGGAAGCCATGCGCGAGATAGCGATGCTGCGCAAGATGGCCAGGACGCGCAAGCAAGGCGACGGAAATGGCTGATATGGTAGCAACGACACTCGACGCGGTCGATATCATGGGGCTTATGAAGCTCCTGCCGCATCGCTATCCATTCCTGCTGATCGATCGCATCATCGACATAGACGGCGACGAGTCCGCTGTCGGCATCAAGAACGTGACCATCAACGAGCCGCATTTCCAGGGCCATTTTCCCCAGCAGCCGGTCATGCCCGGTGTGCTCATCATCGAGGCCATGGCCCAGACCGCGGGCGCGATCTGCATTCGCAGCCTCAACACCGAGAAGCCGTCGCTGGTTTATTTCATGACCATCGACAACGCGAAATTCCGCAAGCCGGTCGTTCCGGGCGATCAGCTCAGGATCCACGTCAAAAAGATCAAGAAACGCGGCAACCTGCTGAAATTCGCCTGCGAGGCGATGGTTGACGGCGCGAAAGCCGCCGAAGCCGAGGTTTCGGCCATGATGGTTACCGGCTGACGGTTCGAAATGCTCATGAAAGTCGAGACATCCATCCATCCTTCCTCAGTCGTCGAAGAAGGAGCCCGGCTCGGCGAAGGCGTCCGCATCGGACCCTTCTGCCATATCAGCGCCGATTCGATCATCGGCGACCACGTCGAACTGGCCAGCCATGTGTCGGTGATGGGCGCCACGACCATCGGGGCCGGGACAAAGGTCTATCCAATGGCGACGCTCGGCGGGCCGCCGCAAAACACCAAGCACAAGGGCGGTCGCACCACCCTGGTCATCGGAGCGAACTGCACCATTCGTGAAGGCGTCACAATGCATGTCGGCACCGACATCAGCCGTGGCGAGACAACTGTCGGCGACAACGGCAACTTCCTCGCCTACGCCCACATCGCCCATGATTGCGTCGTCGGCAAGAACGCCACCTTCGCCAATGGCGCGACGCTCGGCGGACATTGCGAGATCGGCGACAACGTCTATATCGGCGGCCTAAGTGCGGTTCACCAATTCGTGCGCGTCGGCGACAACGCCTTTCTCGGCGGCTGCTCGGCTTTTGTCGGCGATGTCATTCCCTACGCCATTGCCGTCGGCAACCGCGCCAGCCTGCGCGGCTTGAACATCATTGGTCTCAAGCGCTCCGGTCTGCCGCGTTCCGAGATCTACCTGCTGCGCAAGGCTTATAGGACGATTTTCGATCGTTCCCGCACCGTCGGTGAGAATGTGGAACTCGCCAAGGCCGAGTTCGCCGGGTCGCCAACGGCCATGAAGATCATCGATTTCATCACCAGTCGCGACAAGCGACACTTTGCCGTCCCATCGCTCAGAGGTGGCGGCGACGATGACAGCGGCGATGACGAGGACTGAGCCCGCCGCTTCAGGGTTCCAACTCGCGCCGGGCTCGAAGGTCGGCATTATTGCCGGCGGCGGCAGCCTGCCCGTCGAAGTCGCCGATGGCCTGGTCAAGCACGGTTTTGTGCCCTTCATCATCATCGCCGCCGGTGAGGTCGACCGCGAGGCGGACTTCGCGGCCTACGATCAGGAAAAACTCGCGCTGGAAGATATCGGGCTGCTGCTTCCGTTGCTGAAGCGCCGGGGCATCACGCACCTTGTCCTGGCCGGCGAGATCAAGCGCAGGCCCCGGCTGAGCAGGATAAAGCCGACATTTGGTCTGCTGGCGATAATTCCCTCCGTGGTCAGAGCGTTGCGACGCGGCGACGACGGCCTGCTGAAGGTGTTGACCCGAGGCCTGGAAAAGCGAGGCGTCAAGGTCGTCGGCGCGCACGAAGTCGTTCCGGAACTGACGGCTGGCGAAGGTCCATTGACGGCGATCGGGCCAAACCAGTCCGACTGGCGTGACATCGAAGCCGCCCGTAAGGCGGCCAAGGCCATCGGCGCACTCGATATCGGCCAGGCTGCGATTGCGATCGGAGGCCGAGCTGTCGCGCTGGAAGGCATTGAGGGCACCGCCGGCCTGCTCGACAGAACGCGGGAATTGCGCGGCCACGGCAGGCTGGCCGGCAAGGCGCGCGGCGTGCTGGTCAAATGCGCCAAGCCGGGCCAGGAATTGCGCGCCGACTTGCCCACGATCGGCCCGCAGACCATCGAGGCTGCGCATGCGGCAGGCCTTGCCGGCATAGCCGTAGAAGCCGGCCGTTCGCTCATTCTCGAGGGCCCGGAAACGCTGGCACGCGCCAATGCGCTCGGCCTGTTCATTGTCGGCCTGCCCGCGACGCAGATGGCCAATGGGGAGCCGGCTAATGGTCTCTGACAAGCCGCTCAAGATCGCCGTCGTTGCCGGCGAGGAATCCGGCGATCTGCTCGGCGCCGACATCGTGCGGGCGCTCGAACGCACGACCGGCCGCAAGGTGCAACTCGTGGGCATCGGCGGCAGGCACTTGCAGCAGCTGGGACTGAACCCGCTCTTCGACGGTGGCGAAATCGCGCTGATGGGTTTTAGCGCGGTGCTGCGCGACCTGCCGCGGCTGATGCGCCGTATCAGCCAGACGGCGGCGATGATCGCGGCCGAGCGGCCCGATTGCCTGGTCACCATCGACAGTCCGGACTTTTCGCTGCGCGTCGCGAAGAAGGTCCGCGCAACGGCGCCGGCCATCCCGATCGTCCACTATGTCTGCCCGAGCGTATGGGCCTGGCGGCCGGGCAGGGCGGTGGCGATGAAGCCCTATGTCGATCACATCCTGTGCATCCTGCCGTTCGAGGTGAAGGCGCTTGCCCGTCTTGGCGGGCCGCCGGGCACTTATGTCGGCCACCGGCTGACGCAGGATCCGGGCATCCTCGGCGCCGCCAAGGCGCAGAGCCAGCCGCGCGACCTCGCCGAGGGCCGCGTCAAGACGGTGCTGGTGCTGCCCGGCTCGCGCCGCGGCGAAGTTCGCCGGCTGATAGAGCCCTTCGGCAAGGCGATGTCGGCGCTGCGCCAACGCGGCCACCGCCTGCGCTTGCTGTTGCCGACGGTGCCGCATGTCGCCGAACTGGTGAAGGCCTCGGTCGCGAGCTGGGACGACAAGCCGGAAATCATCACCGAGCCGGAGCGCAAATGGCAAGCCTTCGGCAAGGCCGATGCGGCGTTGATCGCGTCTGGAACGGTTTCGCTGGAACTGGCGCTCGCAGGCGTTCCGATGGTTTCCTGCTACAAGCTCGACCCGATCGCGCGCCAGATTCTGCAGCATATGGTGACGACGTGGTCGGCACTGCTGCCCAATTTGATATCCGACCGCGCGCTGGTGCCGGAATTCTACGATCAGTATGTCAGGCCGGAAAACCTGGCCCGGCAGCTGGAAGCCCTGTTTGCCGACACCGGCATGCGCGCTTGGCAAAAGGCGGGCTTTGCAGAGATCGCCCGGCGCATGACGACCGAGCGGCCCTCGGGCGAGATCGCCGCCGAAGTGGTGATGGGGTGTATCAGGAAGGCAGTAGGCAGTAGGCAGTAGGCAGTAGGCAGTAGGGGCTCTCTTTCTACTGCCTACTGCCTACTCACTATTCCCTATCTCTTAGCAATCGGCACGTAATCGCGTTCCGTGGCGCCGGTGTAGAGCTGGCGCGGGCGGCCGATCTTCTGGTGCGGATCCTCGATCATTTCCTTCCACTGCGCGATCCAGCCGACGGTGCGGGCAACGGCGAACAGCACGGTGAACATGGTGGTGGGGAAGCCCAACGCCTTTAGCGTGATGCCGGAGTAGAAGTCGACATTCGGGTAGAGCTTCTTTTCGATGAAGTAGGCGTCGGTCAGCGCGATCTTCTCCAGCTCCATGGCGATGTCGAGCAACGGATCGTCCTTGATGCCGAGTTCGCCCAGCACTTCATGCGCCGTCTTCTGCATGATCTTGGCGCGCGGATCGTAGTTCTTGTAGACGCGGTGGCCAAAGCCCATCAGCCGGAACGGATCGTTCTTGTCCTTGGCGCGTGCGATGAATTCCGGGATGTGGTCGACATGGCCGATCTCGCCCAGCATGTTGAGGGCTGCTTCGTTGGCCCCGCCATGCGCCGGACCCCACAGGCAGGCAATGCCGGCGGCGATGCAGGCGAACGGGTTGGCGCCCGAGGAGCCGGCGAGGCGGACGGTCGAGGTCGAGGCGTTCTGCTCATGGTCGGCATGCAAGATGAAGATGCGCTCCATGGCGCGCGCCAGCACCGGATTGATCTTGTATTCCTCGCACGGCACGGCAAAGCACATGTGCAGGAAGTTGGCGGCGAAGTTCAGCTCGTTCTTCGGGTAAATGAATGGCTGGCCGATGTGGTATTTGTAGGCCATCGCCGCGATCGTCGGCATCTTGGCGATCAGGCGCATCGAAGCGACCATACGCTGGTAGGGATCCGAGATGTCGGTGGAGTCGTGATAGAAGGCCGATAGCGCGCCGACCACGCCGCACATGACGGCCATCGGATGCGCGTCGCGGCGGAAGCCGGTGAAGAAGCGCGACATCTGCTCGTGCACCATCGTGTGGCGCGTCACGCGATAGTCGAAATCCTCCTTCTGCGCCTTGGTCGGGAGTTCACCGTAGAGCAGGAGGTAGCAGACCTCGAGGAAGTCGCCATGTTCGGCAAGCTGGTCGATCGGATAGCCGCGATGCAGCAGGATGCCGGCATCGCCGTCGATGAAGGTGATTGCCGACTCGCAGCTTGCCGTGGAGGTGAAGCCGGGGTCGTAGGTGAAGACGCCGGTCGTGCTGTAGAGCGCGCCGATATCGATCACGTCAGGTCCGGTCGACCCGCTTCGCACCTTGAATTCATGGGTCTTGCCGGCAAGTTCGAGCCTGGCGGTCGACTCATGCGCCTTGCCGCTCGGTTCCAGTTTTGTCGCAGCTTCGCTCATTGCAAACTCCTTTATGTTCTCATGCCGGCAAGGCAATTCCTGCAGACGACACGTCGAAATCACCGGAATGCGCGAACTTGCCATCGCATTTTAGGAGGTGCGTGCCAGATTGGGCCAAGGCCTAATGTTGCACTGCGAAACACACCTTTCAATGCCAATCTTCTTGGGCCAGTTCGCTCCTAATCGATTTGATCTCCAATCCTCGCCAGGCTTTCCTGGCGACCCAACACGGCAAGCACGTCGAACACGCCGGGCGAGGTGCTGCGGCCGGTCAGCGCGGCCCGAAGCGGCTGTGCCACGGCGCCGAGCTTGTGCCCACCGGCCTGCGCAAAGTCGCGGATCGAAGCCTCGGCCGAGGCGGCGCTCCAGTCGCCCTCGACGGCAGACAATGCGCCATGCGCGCCGCGCAGAATCGCGCGCGCATCCGCGTTGAGCAAGCCGGCCGCCTTCTCATCCAGCGGCAACGGCCGCTCGGCGAACAGAAACGCCGCTCCGTCGACCAGCTCGACCAGGGTCTTGGCCCGCTCCTTGAGACCGGGCATGGCGGCAAGCAGTTGCGCCTTGCGCCTGTCGTCGAGCTTTGCCGCGAGCATCGGGCCGCCTTCGAGATAGGGCAAGGTGGCGACGAAGATGTCGAACAGCGCCTGGTCATCCATCTTGCGCATATGGACGCCGTTCAGCGCCTCGAGCTTGGCGAAGTCGAAGCGCGCCGCGCCCTTGTTGACGTCGCCGATGTCGAACCACGCGATCATGTCCTTGACCGACATCACCTCGTCGTCGCCATGGCTCCAGCCGAGCCTGGCCAGGTAGTTGAGCAGAGCCTCGGGCAGATAACCCATGGCGCGATAGGCCTCGACACCGAGCGCGCCGTGCCGCTTTGACAGCTTGGCGCCGTCGGCGCCGTGGATCAGCGGGATGTGCGACATCGACGGCACATCCCAGCCCATGGCATTGTAAATCACCGTCTGGCGCGCGGCGTTGGTCAGGTGATCGTCGCCGCGGATGATGTGGGTGACACCCATGTCGTGATCGTCGACGACGACGGCATGCATGTAGGTTGGGACGCCGTCGGAACGCAAGATGATGAAGTCGTCGAGATCCTTGTTCGGGAAGCGCACCTCGCCCTGCACGCGGTCGTTGACGATCGTCACGCCTTCGGTCGGCGCCTTGATGCGGATCGCACCCTTGACGCCTGCCGGCGCCTCGGAGGGGCCGCGGTCGCGCCACTGGCCGTTGTAGCGCGGCGGCAGACCCTTGGCCCGGGCCGCCTCGCGCATCGCCTCGAGCTCGGCCGGCGTCTCGTAGGCGTAATAGGCCTTGCCCATGCGCACCAGCTCCTCGGCCACCTCGCGATGACGCGGCGCGCGCTCGAACTGCGAGACCGCCTCGCCGTCCCAGGAGAGGCCAAGCCAGGTCAGCCCGTCGAGAATGGCGGCGGTGGCAGCTTCGGTGGAGCGCTCGCGATCGGTATCCTCGATGCGCAGCAGCATCGTGCCGCCGGTGTGCCTGGCATAGAGCCAGTTGAACAGCGCCGTACGCGCCCCGCCAATATGCAGGTAGCCTGTGGGCGAGGGGGCAAAACGGGTGACGACCTTGTCGGACATGGAACTCTCGAGGAAGCACTGAAAAAATGCATGTTTCGCGCGGACTTCCACGCGACCGGCGTTCATGTAGCATAGGCGGTCTGGGGCGCAAGGGGCAGACCCGATGGCTGGACGTGGCCGGGGCGCGGAGGAGGGCGGGGGAACGACAGCTGGCGTCAGCGAACGCCTGATGTTTGCCCATGCCACGCCCGAAGAGACAGCGCCGGTTTCGTTCCCGGAGCCGCGGTCATCTACCGAGCTTATGCCGCTCGGTGACGGCGCAATACGGCCGGTCTCGCCAACGGCGAGCGTCGGCCGTATCCGCAAACAGCTTGGCCGCGCCTCGCTTCCCGCACTGCGCCGGAGCATCGGCACTGCTGCCGCCACCGAGCTCGACCGCGGCATCGGCTTCCTGCTGGTGCCGGTGTTTCTGGCCGCCGGCGTCATCTGTTACTTCTCGCTGAGCGCTGAGCCGGATCTCTACAGGCCGCTTGCGGCGGTGGCCCTGGTGGCTGTCTGCGCGACGGCCTCGCGTTCTCGGCACAGAACGCACCTTGTCTTCATGGCGGCGTTTTTCTGCGCCTTGGGTTTTCTCGCGGCCAAGGTCGAGACATGGCGAATGGCGACCCCGATGCTGGGCTCGGAAATCCAGACACGGCTGACGGGCCGCCTCGTCACCGCCGAGGCGATGGCCAATGGCCGTGTCCGGCTGACCATCGACTTGATTTCCACGGAGCATCCGAAGCTGCGCTACGCGCCGGACCGCGTCAGGCTTTCGGCGCGCAGGATCCCGCCCGACATGACAGCCGGGTCGATGCTGACCGGCTATGCCAAGCTGTTGCCGCCGACCGGCCCGGTTCGGCCGGACAGCTACGACTTTTCATTCGACAGCTATTTTGCCGGGATCGGCGGCAGCGGCTTTTTCCTGGGTGATCCAAAGCTGATTGCGCCAGCGGAAGCGCCCTTTGGCGCGCGCGTCGCATCGGCAGTGGAAAACGCGCGCGAAGGGATCGCCGATCACATCAGGAGCGCCATCGGCGGATCCGAAGGCGAGATCGCAGCCGCACTGATCGTCGGCGTCCGCGCCGGCATTCCGGAAACCATCAACGAGTCGATGCGACGGACCGGCATCTACCACATCATCTCGATCTCCGGGCTGCATATGGCGCTGGTCGCCGGCACGATCATGGTCCTTTTGCGCGGCGCCTTCGCGCTGTTTCCGGATTTCTCGTCGCGCCGGCCGGTGAAGAAATATGCCGCTGCAATCGCGCTGTTCTCGATCGCCGCCTACCTCGTGATCTCCGGCATCGTGGTGGCGGCCGAGCGGAGCTTCATCATGCTGGCCGTGATGCTCGCCGCCGTGCTCTTCGACCGCGCGGCGCTCACCATGCGCAACCTGGCGATCTCGGCCATCGCCGTCATCCTTGTCTCGCCGCACGAAGTGGTCGGCCCGAGCTTCCAGATGTCCTTCGCCGCCACCGCCGCGCTGGTCGGCGCCTATGCCGGTTTTGCCGACTATCGCGCCGGCAAAACGACCGCGCCGCCGGCAAAGCGTTCGTTTCTCGGCTTCGTGTCGCGAAAAGTGGCGGTTGGAGTGGGCGGCGCCGCTATAACGTCGCTCATCGCGGGCAGCGCGACATTGTTGTTTGCGATCTGGCACTTCCAGCGGGTGTCGCCGCTCAGCCTGCTGGCCAATCTGGCGGTCATGCCGATCGTCTCACTGATCGTCATGCCGTTCGCCGTGTTGAGCGCGCTGGCCATGCCCTTCGGCTTCGACGGTCCATTCCTTTATGTGATGGGCCAGGGCCTGACGGCGATGATCGCCATCTCGGCGTGGATCTCCGAGCGCTCACCGGTCGATGCCGTCGGGCTGATCTCGATCCAGTCGGTGCTGCTGGCCACGGTCGCGCTGGTCATCGCGACGATGGCCACCACCTGGCTGAGGCTTGCCGCCGTACCCTTCGCGCTCGCCGCGCTGCTGGCCATTCCTCATGCCCGCGCCCCGGATGTGCTTGTCTCGGAGGATGCGCATCTGGTGGCGATGCCGATCGGCGGCGGTGAGCTTGCCATCAACCGCACGCGCTCCAACGAGTTCACCACCGACAACTGGAAACGGGCGCTGAAAGCCGAGGAAATCGTACCGCCGGAGACGTTCGCTAAAGACGCCATGGACATCGCCGATCCCGTCGACCTGCCGCCCGGCTCGCCGTTCTACTGCACCGGCGACCTCTGCATCGGCCGGCATCCTTCCGGCGCCATCGTCGCGCTCGCCGAGAATCGCGCCAGCGCCCGGCCTGCTTGCGGTTTCGCCGACCTCATCGTCATCGACGACGCCACAGCCTACAACCCATGCCGCGATGCGCGCGTGCTTGTCGTCACCAAGCGGCAACTGGCACGCGACGGCAGCGCCGCCATCTTCTTCGATTCGCGATCGGCAACGGCGCGGCCGACCGTTCGCTACGCGGTCGAAGAACCATACCGACCCTGGCACGAGCAGCGGAAATACGCGCGTGAGGCGAGGGGGCTGCCGCCCTATCAACGACCGGAAAAGCCGGCGGTCGCGCCGCAGTTGACAGAGTAGATGGCACGCAATCCCGGCGGAGACCGCCGTGCGGTTCTGCTCAGTAACGGCGGATGAGTCCGACGAGCTTACCCTGAACCTTGACCCGGTCCGGTCCGAAGATACGGGTCTCATAGGCCGGGTTGGCGGCCTCGAGCGCGATCGAGGCACCCTTGCGACGAAACCGCTTCAGGGTCGCTTCCTCGTCGTCGACCAGCGCCACCACGATCTCGCCCGGACTTGCCGTATTGGCATTGCGGATAATGACGGTATCGCCGTCGAAGATACCGGCCTCGATCATCGAGTCGCCCTTGACCTCCAGCGCATAATGCTCGCCGCCCATGATCATGTCCGGCGGCACCGAGATCGAATGCGTCTGGTGTTGGATGGCGTCTATCGGCACGCCGGCGGCGATGCGGCCCATCACCGGAATGGATACGGCCGAAACAGCGTCGTCGTCATTGCTGGGTGTCGGCGTGCGCGAGGGCGTGGCCGGCTTGACCTGGCGGCCGAGATTGCCCTGGCCGCCCTGGATGACGCTCGGCGAAAACTTTCTCGCTGCATTCAGGCCGGGCGCGATCGAGTCGGGCAGCCGCAGCACTTCAAGCGCGCGCGCACGGTTCGGCAGCCGGCGAATGAAGCCGCGTTCTTCCAGCGCCGTGATCAGCCGATGGATGCCCGATTTGGAGGCGAGGTCGAGCGCTTCCTTCATCTCGTCGAAAGACGGCGGAATCCCGCTCTCCTTGAGGCGTTCATGGATGAACATCAGCAGTTCATGTTGTTTGCGCGTCAGCATGGCGGCCCCCTTGGGTTCTGAAACCAGAATCAGAAAAACAAACCCAGAACAAACACTATCTGTTCCAGTTGTGTTCCGCAACCGTTTAAAGTTTAGTGAATTTGTTGAGACTTCGGAAACAATGTTGCATCCAAGCGATACTCGGCCGAGCCAGGTCGGCGGTGTCATTGATTCCGCTCGATTTTGCAGCCCTCCTCAAGCTGCAGCGCGGTCCACCACCGTCACAAAGGCGGGGGCGGGATCGCTTCGGCTCTTGCGCGAACGTGCTTCACCGTGAACGAAACGGACCCAAAATGCCAACCTCGGCAATGATTCCGATCCATGGTCTTCGCCGTCTATGGACCAGCTAACATGGCGCAGAAGGTTCTTGCCGTGGCACGGACGGTGGTGAGACAACCACCCTTGGCCAACCATGAGGGGCGCCATGCCGAAATGGAGGCGGCAGCATGATGGGGGGAATTCCTGATCTCGCCGAGATCGAGGCGATGGATGCCGCGGATCCGCTGCGCGCGCTGCGCGATCGCTTCGTCCTGCCGGAGGGGGTGATCTATCTCGATGGGAATTCGTTGGGAGCGGCCTCGCACGCCGCATTCGACGAGTTGCGCAAGGCAGCCGCCGAGGAGTGGGCGCATGACCTCATTCGTGCCTGGAACAAGGATGGATGGTTCGACATGCCGGTCGAGCTGGGCGACCGGCTCGGGCGCCTGATCGGCGCGGCGCCGGGCCAGACCGTGGTCTGCGACACCACGTCGATCAACATCTACAAAGTGCTGCACGCGGCGATGGCGATGCGGCCGGGCCGAACCGTGATCGTTGCCGAGGGCGACAGTTTTCCGACCGATATCTATATGGCCGAAGGGGTGGCCTCGGCCGGAAAGAACGCTGTCCTGCGCCTGGCTGGCGTGGACGCGCCGACCATCGAGGAACTGATCGACGAACGCGTGGCGGTGGTGTTGGTCAACCACGTCAATTACAAGTCCGGCGAGTTGCGCGACATGGCGGCGCTTACGCGCATGGCGCATGACGCCGGTGCGCTGATCGTATGGGATCTCTGCCACAGCGCGGGCGCCATGCCGGTTGAGCTTGACAGGGCAAGCGCCGATTTCGCCGTCGGCTGCACCTATAAATATCTCAATGGCGGGCCGGGTTCTCCTGCCTTCATCTATGCGGCCGAGCGGCATCTTGCCGATGTGCGGCAGCCGCTCAGCGGGTGGTGGAGCCATGCACGGCCGTTCGCCTTCGAGCAAGCCTATGCGCCAGGCACCGGCATCCGCCGATTTCTGTGCGGCACGCAGCCGGTCCTGTCGATGCGGACGCTGAAAGGCGCGCTCGACATCTGGAACGGCGTTGACCTGGCGACGGTGCGGAGGAAGAGCATTGCGCTGGCCGATCTATTCATCGAACTCGTCGAGGTACGGTGCGGCGGTTGCGATCTTACGCTGGAAAGCACCCGCGACGGCGCCAAACGCGGCAGCCAGATTTCCTTCATTCACCAGCATGGCTACCAGATCATGCGGGCCCTGATCGAACGCGGCGTGATCGGTGATTTTCGGGCGCCGTCGACCATGCGCTTCGGTTTTACCCCGCTCTATGTCGGCTACAGGGATGTCTGGAATGCCGTCGAAGTGCTCGAAGACATCTTGCGGACCGGCGTCTGGCGAGAAGCCCGCTTCGCGGTCAAGACAACCGTTACCTGACCGCGGCGATGCCAATTAAACTCCGCTCAACATCGACCTGATCGCGGAGGGGCCGTGTTCGAAAACCGTATTGCCGACTGGGACAACGCCTATGCCAACGGCGCGAACATCGCCGGCGGCGACCGCTGGCCCGCGGCTTGGGATCACCCGGCGCGGGCCTTTCGGGAAAAGCTGCTGGCGCAAGGCAGGGCGCGGTTCGATATCGTGTACGGCGAAGCGCCGCGCAACCGGTTCGATCTGTTTCTCCCACCTGCTGCGCCAAAGGGGCTCGTCGTGTTCATCCATGGCGGTTACTGGATGGAGTCAGACAAGACCTCCTGGTCGCATCTGGCTGGAGGTGCGCTCGGCCACGGTTTTGCCGTCGCCATGCCGTCTTACACGCTTTGCCCGCGAACCAGGATCAGCGGCATCGTCAACGAGGTTGCGGCAGCGATCGAGAAGGCGGCAGCGATGATCGATGGTCCGCTGGTGCTGACCGGGCACTCGGCCGGCGGGCATCTCGCCAGCCGGATGGTGACCGCGGCCTCGCCGCTGTCGTCCGATGTGTCGCGGCGCATATGCCAGGTTGTTTCGATCTCAGGCCTGCACGACCTTCGGCCGCTGATGTTCACCGCACTGAACGAGACCCTGAACATCGACGAGAAGGAAGCGTTGAGCGAAAGCCCGGCTTTGCTGCGGCCTCGGCAGGGAGCTCGCGTCACCTGTTGGGTCGGCGGCGGCGAGCGTTCGGAATTCCTGCGCCAGAGCGCGTTGCTTGCTAACATCTGGACCGGGCTCGGCGCCGCCACCGGTTCAGTGGTCGAGCCGGACCGGCATCATTTCAACGTTGTCGATGGGCTCGGAGATCCGGATCATCCCCTCACTCGCGCACTGATCGCCGAATAGAGCAATTCGGCGGTGTGAACGGTTTCGGTCGAGAATTGCGTTTAAAACGGCGGGATAGACCGGCTCAGCGCAGCATCAGCACGCTGCACTCGGCGCCGACCTGCGCGGCGGGCGCGAAGGGCTGGCGCACGATCAGGCCGTTGGCGTCGGCAAGCATGCGCAGCATCGAGGAATCCTGGATGCCGAAAGGCGTCGCGACCAGGGTGCCGGAGTCCTCGCGCACGACGGCGCGCACGTAGTCCTGCCTGAGATCGTTGGCCTGCATCGCGGCGCCCAGCCGGGCCGTTCGCACGTCCTGCCGGTGATCGCGGCCGCCGAGCCTGGCAAGCAGCGGCTTCAGGAAGAGTTGCGAGCAGACGATGCTTGCCACCGGATTGCCGGGCAGGCCGATGCAACGGACATTGCCAAGCCGGCCAAACATCAGCGGTTTGCCGGGGCGCATGGCGATCTTCCAGAAGTCGAGCTGCATGCCTTCGCCGGTCAGCACGTCATGGATGAGGTCGTGGTCGCCGACCGAGGCGCCGCCGAGCGTGACGATGACATCGGCGTTCGCCTCGACCGCTTTCCTGACCAGCGCGGCGATCGCCTCCTGGCGGTCGGCGGCGATGCCGAGATCGAGCGCGCGCGCGCCGACCGACTGGGCGGCGGCGACGACGCCATAGGCGTTGGACGAAATGATCTGGTCGGGGCCGAGCGCGCTGCCCGGCGGCAGCAATTCGTCGCCGGTGGCGATGATGGCGACCAGCGGCCGCCGCACGACGTTCAAGGCAGGATGGTTGGCTGAGGCCGCCAGCGAAAGGGCCGCCGCGTCGAGCGCGCGGCCTTTTTCGAGCAGCACGTCGCCCTGGCCGAAGTCGAGCCCGCGGCGACGGACGTTGCGTCCTTCGGCGGTCGGCTCCGTCACTTCGATCTGGCGGTTGCCAAGGTCGCTGACGTTTTCCTGGATGACGATGGTGTCGGCGCCTTCAGGCAGCGGCGCGCCGGTAAAGATGCGCACGGCCTGGCCTTTGCCGACGGTTCCGGAGAAACCGCGCCCGGCGGGCGCCATGCCTATGACCTCAAGTTCAGCCGGCGCTGAAGCGACATCGGCGGATCTTGCGGCATAGCCGTCCATGGCCGAGGCGTTGAATGGCGGCTGCGTGCGTAGCGCCACGACCGGCTCCGCCAGGACCCGCCCAGCCGCTTCGGCGAGCGGAATGCTTTCGCCAGGCAATGGCGCGGCGCCGTCGAGCAGGCGTTCGAGCGCTTCGGCGACCGGAACCAAGGCCATCAGGCATCCACCTTGTAGTCGCCGGACTTGCCGCCTGTCTTCTCGACGAGCCGGATGCCGGAAACCACCATGCCGCGGTCCGCCGCCTTGGCCATGTCGTAGATGGTGAGGCAGGCGACCGACGCCGCGGTCAGCGCCTCCATCTCCACGCCGGTCTTGCCTGTGACGCGGGCAAGCGCGGTGACCCTGAGGCCAGGCAGCGTGCGGTCCGGCTCGATCTCGACGGCGACTTTGGTGAGAAGAAGCGGATGGCAAAGTGGGATCAGCTCATGCGTCTTCTTTGCCGCCATGATGCCGGCGATGCGTGCGGTGCCCAGCACGTCGCCCTTCTTGGCATCGCCGGCGAGAATCATCTCCAGCGTTTCCGGCTGCATCGAGACAAAACCTTCGGCGATCGCCGTGCGGGTCGTCTCGGCCTTGTCGCCGACATCGACCATATTGGCATCGCCCTTGGCGCCAAGATGGGTGAGGGCCATCTCAGATGGCCTCGGCCGCTGCCTTGCCTGTCAGCAGAAGCTCGGTCGCCGCGGCCACGTTCGCCTGCCGCATCAGGCTCTCGCCGACGAGGAAGGTGCTGATGCCGGTCTTCTGCATCCTGAGGCAGTCGTCGTGGGTGAAGATGCCGCTCTCGCTGACCAGCAGGTAGCCGCCCGGCACCATTCGCGCCAGCCGCTCGGAAGTCTCAAGGCTGGTCTCGAAGGTCCGCAGATCACGGTTGTTGATACCGATCAGTTGCGACGACAATTTTAGCGCGCGCTCCGTTTCGGCCTCGTCATGCACCTCGATCAGCGCGTCCATCCCGAGTTCGAAGGCGATAGCTTCCAATTCGCTCGCCAGAGCATCGTCCACGCTTGCCATAATGATCAGGATGGCGTCTGCGCCCCAGGCTCGTGCTTCGTAGACCTGGTAAGGGTCGAATAGGAAATCCTTACGCAATGCCGGCAGCGACACCGCCTTGCGCGCCTTGGTGAGAAATTCCGGCGCGCCCTGGAAGGATGGCGCGTCCGTCAGCACCGAAAGGCAGGTCGCGCCACCTTTCTGATAGGCCTGCGCCAATGTCGGCGGGTCGAAATCGGCGCGGATCAGGCCCTTGGAGGGGCTGGCCTTCTTGATTTCGGCAATCAACGCGAAGCCGCCGCCCCGGCGCTTGGCCTCGAGCGCAGCAAGGAAGCCGCGCGGCGGCTCGGCGTCCCTGGCCTTCGCCTTGACCTCGGCGAGCGGCATGGCGAGCTTGGCTGCCGCGATCTCGTCGCGCTTGTAGGCTTCGATCTTGCGCAGGATGTCCGACAAGGCCTTATCCGTTCGAAATCTCGACGAGCTTGTCCAGCACGCCAAGCGCGCGGCCGCTGTCGATCGCTTGTGCCGCCGCCGCGATGCCGTCGGCAAGCGTCGTCGCCTTGCCGGCCACGACCAGCCCGGCGCCGGCATTCATCAGCACCGTATCGCGATAGGCGCCGGCGGCGCCGCCCAGCATATCGCGCAGTTCCTTGGCGTTGTAGGCGGCGTCGCCGCCGCGCAGCTCTTCCCTGGTGTGCCGCTTCAGTCCGACAGCTTCCGGCGTCAGGGTGAAGCTGCGGATCTCGCCGCCGGCGAGCTCCGCCACCTGGGTTTCGCCCGTCGTGGTGATCTCGTCATAGCCGTCGCCATGGACGACCCAGGCGTGGTCGGCGCCCAGCGCCTTCAACGTCTCGGCCACCGGCATGATCCACTCCGGCAGGAAGACGCCGACCATCTGGCGGCTGACGCCGGCGGGATTCGACAAAGGCCCGAGCAGGTTGAAGATGGTGCGCGTGCCGAGCTCGACGCGGGTCGGCCCGACATGCTTCATCGCCGGATGATGCGCCGGCGCGAACATGAAGCCAACGCCGGTCTCATGGATGCAGCGGCCGATCATCTCCGGCGGGATGTCTATTCTGACGCCCAGCGCCGTCAGCACGTCGGCGGAGCCGGTCAGCGAGGACAGGCCGCGATTGCCATGCTTGGCGACCGGCACCCCGGCGGCGGCAATGACGAAGGCCGAAGCGGTCGAGATGTTGACCGAATGCGAATTGTCGCCGCCGGTGCCGACGATGTCGATGGCGCCTTGCGGCGCCTCGACGCGCAGCATCTTGGCGCGCATCGTGGCGACCGCGCCGGAAATTTCGCCTACCGTCTCGCCGCGCACGCGCAGCGCCATCAGGAAGCCGCCGATCTGGCCCGGCGTTGCGTCGCCCGACATGATGATGTCGAACGCCTCGCGCGCTTCCTCGAAGGAAAGCGCGGTGCCTGTGGCGACCTTGGCTAGGTGTATCTTCAGAGCGCTCATCGTGTCTGTGCTTGCGAAACGGCGTTCGGATCGATGCGAACGTCATATTGCGACTGCAACTGCGCCACCAACTGGTCGAGCAGATCATCGGACATGCCGGCGCCGAAGGACTTCTGCGCGTCGTCCGGTACCGCGCTGCCATCGGCGCCTGCCGGCTCGAAGACCTCGGCGACCTTGAACAGGATCTGGCCGTCGCCGGTGGGCGAGGGGATCAAACCGGTGCCGCCTTCGCCGACGCCGAACATGGCGGCGGCACCTTCCTTGCCGAAATCGGCATCGTCGGCTTCGCGCTTCAGGCCGCGCTTGGTCTGTTTGTCGAGTTTGAGCTCGCCGGCGATGACGTCGAGCGTGGTGCCTGCCTTGAGGCGTTTTTTCAGCTCCTGAGCCTTGGCGTCGAGGCGCTTGTCGGTCTCGGCCTCGGTCCAGTCGGCCGCGACCTTCTTGCGGACTTCATCCAGCGTGCGGTCGCGCGCCGGCGTGATCGACTGCACTTCGTAGAAGACGAAACCGTTGTCGGCAGTCGTCAGGCCCTCGTTCTCGGTGTTGGGCTCGGCCGCGAACACCGATTTGATCAGCTCGGCCGATTCCGGCAGGTCGTTGACGATCGTGCCGTCCGGACGCTGGCCGGTACGGTCGACGGCGTCGATGGTGAGGACCTTGAGCTTCAGTTTGTCGGCGGCCTGGGCAAGCGAGGCGCCCGAGGCGCGGGTGTCCTCGTAGCTGTCATGCACGTCGAGCAGGATGCGGTTCGCTTCGCCGAGCGCCAGGTCTTTGCGGATCTGGTCGGACACTTCCGAGAGCGGCTTCACCACCTGCGGCTTGATCTCGGTCACGCGCAAGAGCACGGGACCGAAGGCGCCCTGGACGACGTGGCTCACCTCGTTGGCATTGAGCGAGAAGGCGGCATCGGCGACCGCCTTGTCGGCGATCTTGTCCCTGGCCAGCGTGCCGAGCAGCGTGTCGGCCTGCGTCTTGCCTTCGGCGGTGACGAGCTTGTCGAAGGTAGCGCCAGCCTTCAGCGAATCCAAAGCAGCCTTGGCCGCATCCGGCGTCTTGAACACCAGCTGCTCGATGGTGCGCATCTCGGGCGTCGTGTAGCGCGCGACGTTCTTGTTGTAGTCCTCGCTGACCTGCTGGTCGGTCACCGCGGACGGATCGGCTATGTCCTGCGGTTCCAACCGGACATAGGAGAATTTGCGATATTCCGGCGCGGCGTAGCTCTTCTTGTTGGCGTCGAAATAGGCGTTGAGGGCGCTGTCCGACGGCGCCTCGATCGGCTGCACGAGCGTCTTCGGCAGCACGAGATAGTCGATCGTGCGATCCTCGCCGCGATAGAGAGAGACCGCCTTCAGGAAGGTCTGCGGAACCTTGAGGCCGTCGGAGATCGCCTCGACGATCTGCTGGCGCACGGCCACCTGCGAGCGGTTCCTGAGGTAGTCCTCAGGCCGCATGCCAAGCTCGCGCAGCAGATACTCGAAGGTACGGCGATCGAACTGGCCGCCGGGGCCTTTGAAAGCCGGATCCTCGCGCGTCAGTTCGGCAAGCCGATCCTTGGAGAGGCCGAGCCCCAGCTTGCGCGCCTGTTCGTCGAGCACGGCGCCCGAAACGAGCTGCGCCAGCACCTGGTTGTCGACACCGAGCAGCTTGGCCTGGTCGTGGGTGATGCGCTGGCCATATTGCTGCGACAGTAGGCTGAGTTGGCGGTCGTAAGCGAGGCGGTACTCGTTGATCGAGACCTCCGTGCCACCGGCCGTGATGACCGCGTGATGACCGCCCAGCACACCGCCCACCATGCGGGTGGTGATGCCCCAGGCGGCGAAACTGATCACCAGCAAGGACAGCAACGCCTTCGCGACCCAGGTGCCCGCCGCGCTTCTCAATATACCAAGCATGCATACTTCCGATTTTTGCGCATTTTCGCATGCGCCGAGTCTGAAACAAGCGCAATAGCGCCCTTCCGGTCCACTGTCGATTGCTTTGTGACCTGATTTTGGTAGTGAGGGCGCTGCTTAATGTCGCTCGGAGAACGCGCCCCATGACCCCTGGAATCCGCCCGCTTGTCGCCGGCAACTGGAAAATGAACGGCACCAGCGCCTCGCTCAACGAACTGCGGTCGATCGGCAACGGGTTCATGAGCGGGCTCGACGCGGAGACGGAAGCGCTCGTGTGCGTGCCGGCGACGTTGCTCCAGCGCGCCGCCGAGATCCTGTCGCGGACGCCGGTGCGGGCCGGTGGAGAGGATTGCCATCCCAAGGAGAGCGGCGCCTTCACGGGCGAGATTTCGGCCGAGATGCTCAAGGATGCCGGCGCGAGCCACGTCATCGTCGGACATTCCGAGCGCCGCGAACTGTTCGGCGACGACGATGCAATGGTCCATGCCAAGGCATCGGCGGCCTGGCGGGTGGGACTGGTGGCCATCATCTGCATCGGCGAGACGCGCGCCGAGCGAGAGGCGGGCGCCACGCTCGATGTCCTATCGCGCCAGCTTGACGGTTCCGTGCCGGCGAGCGCCACCCCCGCCAACACCATCATCGCCTACGAGCCGGTCTGGGCCATCGGCACCGGCCTGACGCCGACCGCCGCCGACGTCGCCGACGCGCATGCGCATATCCGGGGCAAGCTGACGGCGCTGCTCGGCGATGCCGCGGCCAGGATGCGCATTCTTTATGGCGGCTCGGTCAAGCCCTCCAACGCGGTGGAACTGCTCGGCGTCGAGAATGTCGATGGCGCGCTGGTCGGCGGCGCCAGCCTGAAGGCGGCCGACTTCCTGGCTATCGCGGAAGCATACATGAACATGGCTTAGGCTCATGCAGCATAAATCGTTGTAATGGCCGCATTGCTTCCCATATTCCCGGCCACGGGCTTGGAAATGCCGCCAAAGCATTGTAAGGAGCCGCCTCCAAATCATCGGTCGTATGCGCGGTCGCGCAAGGCCTCGCCAGGATAAATTATGGAAACCGTACTGATCGTCGTCCACCTCATGGTCGTGCTTGCCCTTGTCGGCGTGGTGCTGCTGCAGCGCTCCGAAGGCGGCGGCCTGGGCATCGGCGGCGGTTCCGGTTTCATGACCGCGCGGGGCGCCGCCAACGCGTTGACCCGCGCCACCGCGATCCTGGCGGCGGCCTTCTTCGTGACGTCGTTGGCGCTGTCGATCATTGCCCGCTACGGCGAAAAGCCGATCGACATCCTCGACCGTCCAGCAACGTCGAGCCAGGGTAACGGCGTGCTCAACCAACTGCCGGGTTCCAATGGACCGGTGGGCAGCTCGCAACCCGCAGCCCCGGCCGGCGGCTCTGCTCCCGCGGCTCCGGCTGGCGGTGCGACGACCACCACGCCGCTTGCCAATGGCACCACCGCGCCTGCTCCGGCCACAACGCCTGCTCCGGCGCCCGCGAATCCGACCACCGCGCCGGCGGCCAACGGCGTCACCTTGCCGGTCACCCCTCAGGTTCCGAACCAGTAGCCGGACAAGCTCCGGGCCGCGATCTGTTGTTCTTTGAACACAGTCGCGGCAAATGCGCGCCCGATCACGAAGATTCAACCGGGCGTGGCGCCTGCCTCAGCTTGAGGCGATGACGGCTAATCGATTATAGATTGCCCGCGGCACTTTTCGGCGTCCTTGGGGGGCGCCGGGCGACGCCGTGGGCAACTTGCATTTGAACGATCGGATCTTCGCCATGCAGCTTCGCAGCTTCATCATTTTGGGAGTCTGTGCCGTCCTCGGCATGGGTTCCGCGGCCATCGCCGGACCGGCAAACATGGTCTCTTCACCGTCGGTAGAGAAGACCGACGCAATTCCTGTCGCCGCCAAGAGCGACGCATCGCAGTTGAAGCTTCTCAAGAAGAAGAAAAATCCGACCTCTGACGATCTCGCGCAGATCGGCAAGCTCGAAGCCAAGATCGCCGCCGACAAGCAGGAGGCAAAGGATAAGGCGCTCGAGGCTCGCAAGATGGCAATGCGCGAGGCCGCCAAGGCCAAGGCTGACGCGGCGCGCCAAGAATGGCTCGCCAAGAAGGGTACGGCCGCGCCGGCTGAAGTCGCCGACGCCAAGCCTGCCAAGAAGACCACCAAGATCATCGCGCCGCTGGAGCCGGTCGGGCCGATCATCCCGGTCAAGGCCGAGGAGCCTGTCCCGGCTGAGGTCATGAACATCGCCGCCACTGGCAACAACGGTGAACTGCGCAGTGAGCAGCCCGGCCAGAAACAGGCGAGCAGCGGCGGTCTGTTCGACGGCCTCTTCGGCGGCAGCGCCCAGACGTCTTCGATCAACTATCTGCCCGAGACCCGCGCGCTCGATTCGGCGCTGGCCAAGAAGGACGCCAAGCGACCCTTCAAGGTGAAGCCGGAATTCGTGCCGCAGGACGTCGCGTTCTCGGGCTATGAGCCGGGCACGATCGTCATCGATACCACTGCTCGTCGCCTTTACCTCGTCGAGAGCTTTTCGACGGCGCGGCGCTATGCCATCGCGGTCGGTCGCGAAGGGCTGCAGTTCAAGGGCACCGTGGCTGTCGGCGACAAGCAGGAATGGCCGCGCTGGATCCCAACGCTCGACATGCAGAAGCGCGAGCCGAAGCACTACGGCCAGTACAAGGACGGCATGAACGGCGGCGGCCAGAACCCACTCGGCGCGCGCGCCATCTACCTCTATGACGGCAAGAAGGACACGCATCTGCGCATCCATGGCACGATCGCGCCGCAGTCGATCGGAACCAGCGCCTCGAACGGCTGCTTCCGCATGATCAACGAGCACGTCATGGACCTCTACAGCCGCGTCAGGATCGGCACCAAGGTCGTTATCATCTAACGATCTCCATCAAACTGCCAAAAGGGCCGGCGACGCCGGCCCTTTTGTTTTGAATCTTTGCCTTGAAGCATGTCGTTCCCCCAAACCGTTCCATGCTTTTGGGCGACATGCTTCGGGAACGGCTCTTTGCGAGCACCCGCGCCATTAGGGAAAAAGCCTTTGCGGCGGTTTTTTCTCTGGCGGAATCAATCAGGCCGCGTTAAGCGATGACTCCCATGGCGCGATATGTATTCATCACAGGCGGCGTGGTTTCCTCACTCGGAAAAGGCATCGCCGCAGCAGCTCTTGGGGCTCTTCTGCAAGCGCGAGGCTATCGCGCGCGAATCAAAAAGCTCGATCCTTATCTCAATGTCGATCCCGGGACGATGTCGCCGTACCAGCATGGCGAAGTGTTCGTGACCGATGACGGCGCCGAGACCGACCTCGATCTCGGCCATTACGAGCGCTTCACCGGGCGCTCGGCGAACCAGCAGGACAACATCACCACCGGCCGCATCTACAAGAACATCATCGAGCGCGAGCGGCGAGGCGACTATCTCGGCGCGACTGTCCAGGTCATCCCGCACGTCACCGACGAGATCAAGCATTTCGTGCTGGACGGCAATGACGACTACGACTTCGTGCTGTGCGAAATCGGCGGCACGGTCGGCGATATCGAGGCGATGCCGTTCCTGGAAGCGATTCGCCAGCTCGGCAACGACCTGCCGCGCAACAACGCAGTCTATGTGCATCTGACGCTGATGCCCTACATCCCGACCGCCGGCGAATTGAAGACCAAGCCGACGCAGCATTCGGTCAAGGAACTGCGCGGCATCGGTATCGCGCCGGACATCCTTCTGGTGCGCGCCGACCGGCCGATCCCGAAGGAAGAGCGCCGGAAACTTTCGCTGTTCTGCAACGTGCGCGAAAGCGCCGTCATCCAGGCGCTGGACGTGCCGCATATCTACGACGTGCCTCTGGCCTATCACCAGGAAGGCCTCGATTCGGAAGTGCTGGCGGCCTTCGGCATCGACCCGGCGCCGAAGCCGCGCATGGAGCCGTGGCAAAAGCTTTCCAACCACATCCACAATCCGGAAGGCGAGGTGACGATCGCCATCGTCGGCAAGTACACCGGCCTCAAGGACGCCTATAAATCGCTGATCGAGGCGTTGTCGCATGGCGGCCTCGCCAATCGCGTCAAGGTCAAGCTCGATTGGATCGAAAGCGAGATTTTCGAGAAGGAAGATCCGGCGCCGTGGCTGGAGAAGGTGCACGGCATCCTTGTTCCCGGCGGCTTCGGCGAGCGCGGTTCGGAAGGCAAGATCCTGGCGGCAAAGTTCGCGCGCGAACGCAAGGTGCCTTACTTCGGCATCTGTTTCGGCATGCAGATGGCTTGCATCGAGGCGGCCCGCTCGCTGGCGGGTGTCGACCATGCATCGTCGACCGAGTTCGGCCCGACCGACGAGCCCGTCGTCGGCCTTATGACCGAGTGGCTGAAGGGCAACATGCTTGAGAAGCGCAGGATTACAGGTGATCTCGGCGGCACGATGCGGCTTGGCGCTTATCAGGCCGAACTCGCCAAGGGCTCGAAAATAGCAGATATCTATGGCGACACGCAGATTTCCGAGCGCCATCGGCACCGCTACGAAGTCAACATCGACTACAAGCAGCGGCTCGAGGATTGCGGCCTGGTGTTTGCCGGCATGTCGCCCGACGGCGTGCTGCCGGAGACGGTCGAATATCCCGACCATCCCTGGTTCATCGGCGTGCAGTATCACCCCGAGTTGAAGAGCCGCCCGCTCGACCCGCATCCGCTGTTCGCGAGCTTCATCTCGGCTGCGGTGGATCAGTCGCGGCTGGTCTGAGCGATCGGTTGGCGAACCGTGCCATGCGGACTTACGTCGCGCTGCTCTACAGCATCGTCCTCGGCGAGGGGCGGCGGGTCGTCATGTCGGACCTCAAGGCGATGGCCGAAAGGATCGGCCTGAAGAATGTCCGAACGCTGGTGGCGACGGGCAATCTGGTCTTCGAGGCGCGGACGGCCAAAATTTCCGATCTCGAGCATCGGCTGGAAAAGGCCTTCGAAGAAACTTTCGGCCGCCATGTCGATATTATCGTGCGCGGCGCGGAGGATTGGTTGAAGCTCGCGGCCGGCAATCCATTCCCGGACGATTCCGCGGACGCCGCCGACCAGGTGGCGGTGCGCGTCATGCGCAGGCCGGCGCCCGTCGAGGCCGCCGCAGCGCTCCATGCCTACGCCGCCGAGGACGAGAAGGTGCTTTTGGTCGACGGCGATATCTGGGTGGTCTTTTCCCGTGAAAGACCGAGCTCGCGCCTGCTCACGGCAGCAAGCCACAAGCGCATGGGCATCGGCACGTCGCGTAACTGGAACACGGTGCGGCGCTTGGCGGAGATGGTAGGCAGTAGGCAGTAGGCAGTAGGCAGTAGGCAGTAGGAGAGTGTTCTCTATTGCCTAAGCCCTGCTGCCTACGGCCTCATTTTCAAGCCTTCGCCACCTTCGCACCCGCACCGAGCGCCATGGTGCGCAGCACGTAGTAGACGGCGCCCGCGATGGCCACGCCGAAGAACCAGCCATAGACGCCCCACCAGGACGGCAGCCAGTTGGTGAAGTTGGGCAGGATCGAGGAGAAGATGGCGCCGATGCCGGCGGCGATGAAGGCGTTGACATGCCAGCCGCTCTGGAAACGGAACTCGCCGTCCTCGCGATAGAGCGCATCGACGTCGACTTCGCTTTTGCGGATCAGGTAGTAGTCGACCATCATCACGCCGAAGATCGGTCCCATCGTCGCGCCGATGACGTTGACGAAGGAAGCGGCACTGCCTTCCCATGGCGCGAAGGGATAGAGCACCAGGGCGATCAGTGCCGCGATGTAGCCGCCCTTCTTGAAGTCGATCTGGCGCGGGAAGACGTTGGAGAAGTCGAACGCCGGCGAGACGAAATTCGCCACGACGTTGATGCCCAGCGTCGCCACCGCGAAGGTCAACGCGGCGAGAGCGGCCAGGAACCAGCTGTCGAACTTGGCCGAGATCTGGTCGGGATGGAGCAGCACTTCATGGTAGACGTCATAAGCGGCGATCGTGGTGACGCCGGCCACCAGCGAGAACAGGATGAGGTTGACCGGTAGGCCCCATATGTTGCCCTTGCGCAACGCCGCCTTGTCCGGCGCGTAGCGGGCGAAATCGCAGAAGTTGAGGTAGAGCGCCGAGAAATAGGTCACCCAGATCGCCGCCACCGCGAACAGCGCGGTCCAGGAACCGGGCTCGCCCGGAACGCCGGCGTCCTTGGTCTTGTCCAGCAGCACATCCATCGGGATGTCGCTGGTGAAGGCGAAAGTGCCCGACTTGACGCAAAGATAGATGGCCAGGATTAGCATCATGATCCACACGGCCGGGCCGGCCCAGTCCTGGAAGCGGCGAACGGTTTCCATGCCCTTCTGGATGATCAGCAGCTGCAGCGCCCAGATGATGACGAAGCAGATCACCTCCAGGGTCGAATGTCCCAGAAGGTGCGAACTCTTGTTGAACTCGTCGAACCATTGCAGGCGCGTCAGCAGCGCCACGATGGCGCCCGAAGCCGCGGCCGTCTGGGCGCCGTACCAGAAGCAGGCGACGATCGCGCGCACCAGAGCCGGAACGTTGGCGCCCCAGATGCCGAAGGAGGCGCGGGCAAGCACGGGGTAGGGCACGCCGGTCTTCACGCCGGCATAGCCGACCATGTTCATCAGCGCGTAGATGATCAGCGAGCCGATGCCGATGGCGATGACGAAGTTGACGAAGCCGCCGCAGAACAGAAACAGGCTGGCCGCCAGGTAGTAGCCCCAGAGGCTGTGGACGTCCGAGGTCCAGACGTTGAAGATCGAAAACGGTCCCCAGTTCCTGACCGTTGCCGGAGCCAGATCCTCGTTGTAGAGGTCAGGCGATGCGCCTTGAATGGTCATTGCAGGTGTTCCCCTTGTTGCAAAACGCGCCCTCACGCGTTTGACCGCAGAGGTTAAGCCTGAGACCGGGGAACCGGCAAGCAACCCATTTGCCGGCTTTCGCCTTAAAGATATTCAATGAGAATCGCCGTATTCGACGGCTTCGGACCGAACCGAGCTGAGTCGCCAAGCGGTTTTCGCGCAGGCCGGCCGGTTCCGAATTTTTTCCGACAGCAACCAAATTTGTTTGGAACCGATCCATAAGACGTGCGTTTAATGAAGTTCGGCTGCTCTGCGGCGGACCGGGAGGATAACGATGGATCGCTTGCATTTCTTTACCCCAGTGCGAATCGCGCGTGGGCAGGGACATCCTGTGGAGGAAGTCGATAGCGTCTCCGAGGCGATGGTGTTCCTGCGGAAATGGCCAACGGGCAGACGTGGCCCAGTCTATCAATGCGCGCTGAATTGCTGCGCGGCGGCTGTGTCGGGCAAGATGTCGGCCGAGGAAGCGCGCAAAGCCTTTGTCGGCTTTGCCCGCATCACCCGGCTGCTCGACGACGACATGGCGCTGCCGCTGGGTGGCGCGTCGATGGACAATGTCTACGCCTTGAGGCGTTAGGCTAAGCCGATTTTTGGCAAATCGAGAACGCCGCGCCTGACCGGCGCGGCGTGTAGTTTATTGTTTTGCATCCTGACACGGTCGAGATGCCTTCGGCTTCGTCTGTTGCGCAGTTCCTGGGGCACCCGGTAGGAAATCGCTGCGAAATCGCTTATGTGAGCGGGTGCCTCGTTGATGGAGGCTCTCGGAACCGCCGGACGCGATGGAAAAGAGCAGCGATTACAAAAAGGTGCGGCTCGCCATAGCACCAATGATGGACTGGACGGATCGGCACTGCCGGTTCTTCCATCGCCAGTTGACGCGCCGGGCTCTGCTTTACACCGAGATGGTTGTGGCCGATGCCGTCATCCATGGCGCTCGCGAGCGGCTGCTCGGCTTCGACGACGCTGAGCATCCGGTGGCTCTGCAGCTTGGCGGGTCGGATCCGCAAAAACTCGCCGAGGCGGCGCGGATCGGCGAGGCCTTCGGCTATGACGAGATCAACCTCAATGTCGGCTGCCCGTCGGACCGCGTCCAGTCGGGGACGTTCGGCGCCTGCCTGATGAAGACGCCGGCCCTAGTCGCCGAGTGCGTCGCGGCGATGAAGGTAACGGTGAAAGTCCCCGTCACGGTCAAATGCCGCATCGGCGTCGACGACCAGGATCCCGAACCCGCTCTCGATACGCTTGCCGATGGCGTGCTCGCCGCGGGCGCCGACGCGCTCTGGGTGCATGCCCGCAAGGCCTGGCTCGAGGGGCTGAGTCCCAAGGAGAACCGTGAAATCCCGCCGCTCGACTATCCGCGCGTCTACCGGCTGAAGGCCAGAAAGCCGAACGAATTCATCGGCATCAATGGCGGTATTCAATCGCTCGCCGAGGCGTCGGCTCATCTCGGGCATGTCGACGGCGCGATGCTCGGCCGCGCGGCCTATCACACGCCCGGCATCCTTGCCGGCGTCGATGCCGCCTTCTACGGCGAGGCGCCCGCCGCCTTCGACCATGCGGCGCTGATCGACGCCATGGCCGGCTACGCGGCTCGCCATATCGAGCGGGGCGGGCGGCTCGGCCACATTACGCGCCACATGGTCGGACTGTTCCACGGCTTGCCTGGCGCGCGCCGCTTCCGGCAAATCCTGTCGACGGATGCGAACAGGCCTGGCGCCGGGGCGCAGGTGTTGAAGACCGCGTTTTCCGCAATCGATTTCGCGGCGGCGGAAGCCGAGGCGGCCTGATCTTAGGTCAGTCCCGCAAAATCATGCGGTCGCCGCGCACGTCGAAACCCGACAATGAGCCGATGAAGTTCATGCCGAGCAGGCTTTGATCCAGCATGCCGGGCGCGGCGACCATCACCGACATGTCCTTGCGCACGATGCCGCCGATCGCCACCTGGTCGGTCCTGACGGTCGCCGCGCGCGCCATGCCGTTGGCGGTCGAGACGTCCACGCTGTAGCTGAGCGCCGCCGGGTTGAAACCCGCGGCCTGAGCATCTTCGGACGTCAGCACCGTGCTGGTCGCGCCGGTGTCGACCACCGCCCGCACCGGCGTGCCGTTGACCAGGATGCGGGCCTCGAAATGGCCATTGTCGGCCTTGTCGAGCGTGACGGTCGGGCGGCCATTCTCCACGCCTAAAGCCAACGGGCTGCCCGGGACAAGGCCGGCGGTGACGCGACTCGCGACGTCCTGCAGTTCGTAGCGATACTGATAGCCGGCGATCAGCACGAGGATCAGTGCGGCCCAGACACCGATATTGCGCGCCATGTCGCCCACCGGCCGGCCGGAGCGGAGCAGGCTCGCCCCGATCACCATCACCAGCACGCCGACCCAGATCAGCCGGCCGAAATCGTTGTTGGCCATGCCGAAGGTGTGGCCGGCCGAATTGTTGAGCATCAGCAGCACGACCCCGGCGCCGATCACCGCCATGACGATCCAGAACAGCCGGTTCATCGGTTTCTTCTCACAAAACGCCGCGCTCGCGCGCCATGCGGCTACGCCGGGTTTCACGACGCGGCCGCCGCTCGACCGTTTCGAGACGCGCCGGCAATTCGGACATCACCGTCCGGCGCGTTTCGGGTGTCATCGTCAGCCAGCCGGAAATCTCGTCGCGCGTGCGGCCGCAACCGAAACAGAAGCCGGTTTTCATATCGATCGAACAGACCAGGATGCAGGGGGATTCGATAGCGGACATGCTGTTCTCTTGGCTTTATTCCACATGGTGCAACCGCCGGGGCAATGCAAGCCCTTCGCAATACGCCGCAAGGCGACGCGTTCGCGGCATCGTCAGGCGGTTGTGCCGGCTGGAGAAGGGGGCTATGCCGCTTGCGATTTCCGCAACGGACCGCGACCGACATAAATGACCGCAACGCCTTTCGACGATTTCCGAAGCCTCCTGGCAGGGTTGCCGCCTGCCGATGACGCGGCGGCGGCCCGTGTCCGCGCGCTGTTTGCCAAAGCGGAAAAGCCGAAGGAATCGCTCGGCCGCATCGAGGACATCGCGGCCTGGATTGCCGCCTGGAGCGGACGCGCGCCACCGGCGATCAACCGGCCGCTGATGGCGATCTTCGCCGGCAATCACGGCGCCGTCAGGTACGGCATTTCGCCGCGTCCGGTGTCGGCGACAGCCAATGAGGTCGAACTCTGCGCCGCCGGCGGCGCCGCGATCAACCAGGTCTGCGTTGCCAACGATCTCGGCCTGAAAGTCTTCGACCTCGCCTTGGACATTCCCACGGGCGACGTCACCGAGGAAGCCGCGCTCGACGAACGCGGCTGCGCCGCGACCATGGCCTTCGGCATGGAGGCGGTGGCGGGCGGCGCCGATCTTCTGTGCCTGGGCGATCTCGGAGTCGGCAATTCGACGATCGCCGCCGCTCTTTGCGCCGCGCTGTTCGGCGGCAACGGGGCCGATTGGGTTGGGCCGGGGTCGGGCGCCGACGCTGCGATGACCGCGCGCAAGGCTGAGGTCGTCGATCAGGCGCTGGCATTCCACGGTCTGGGTCTGGGCGATCCGCTTGAGGCCTTGCGCAGGGTCGGCGGGCGCGAGTTCGCGGCGATCTGCGGCGCCATTCTGGCGGCGCGCATGGAGAAGATTCCTGTCCTGCTCGACGGGTTCGCGGCGACCGCGGCGGCCGCTGCCCTTTACGCGACCAATCCTGGCGCGCTCGATCACTGCCTGCTTGCCAGCCTGTCGCCGGAGCCCGGCCACGCCAAGGCTGCCGAACGGCTCGGACTGCGGCCGCTGCTCGATTTCGGCATCAGCCATGGCGAAGGGGTAGGGGCCGCTCTCGCCGCCGGAATCGTCAAGGCCGCGGCGTTGACCAGTTCCGGCATGGCGATGGCTATCCGGCTTTAGAGCCACAGGGGTTGCCTCAGCGGCGCCCCCGCGCCGCAACGGTCTTGGTCGGCAAAGCCGGCAATTCTTCCATCACCCGGCTCAACGGGAAAATGGCGATCGCCTCGGTGCCCTCACGCAGCTTGGAATGCAGTTCGAACTCGCCGCCATGCATGGCGAGCAGGCCCTGCACGATCGGCAGGCCGAGGCCGGTTCCCTGTTCGGCGCTCTTGATGGCGATGGAGCCCTGGCCGAAAGCGGAAAGCACTATCGGGATTTCCTCCTCCGGTATGCCTGGGCCGTTGTCCCTGACCGAGATGTACTGACCGCCGCCGGCGGTCCAGCCGACACGTACGCGCACTTCGCCGCCGGACGGGGTGAACTTGATCGAATTGGACAGGAGGTTGAGCGTGATCTGCCTGACTGCGCGCTCATCGGCGAAGAGCCGCGGCAAGGTCTCCTCGAATTCCTGGATGACGCGGATGTCCTTGTTGCGGGCGCGCAGCTCCATCATGTGGCAGCAATCCTCGACGATCGTCAGCAGCACCACCGGCTCCTCGTTGAGCTGGTAGCGGCCGGCCTCGATGCGCGACAAATCGAGGATCTCGTTGATCAGGTCGAGCAGGTGCTGTCCGGACTCGTGCACGTCATGGGCATAGTCGCGATAGGTCGGATTGTTCATCGGCCCCAGCACTTCATTGGCCATCACTTCGGAGAAGCCAAGGATGGCGTTGAGCGGCGTTCTGAGTTCGTGGCTCATGGAGGCGAGAAAACGCGATTTCGCCAGATTGGCGTCCTCGGCGCGCCGCCTTGCCTCGTCCGACATCGATTTCGCCGTTTCCACCTCGGCAATCAGCGCGTCCTTCTCCGAGCGGAAGGACAGCACCATCAACGAGGCTTGGTTGAGGTGTCGCGCGATATAGCCGAAGAAGGGGAGCGCGGCGATGAGCAAGGCCGCCATCGTGGCTTCGATCGGTGTCCAAAGGCGCATGACGGTGTAGACATAAACGGCAACGGGAATGGCGAAGGTCGCGAACAGGGCGCCGCCAAGCGAGGAGGCCATCACGGCGGTGGTCGCCATGGCGATCAGCAGCACCATGGCCTTGGCCACATGGAACTGGTCGATCTGGCAGGTGGCGCAGCCGAACCAGGCGAACCACGCCCAGCCGAGCCCGCAGAGGAAATGGCCGATCAGGAAGTCGCGGCGAGTCTGCACCGGGTCGAGTTCGGCCGCCTCGGTCCGCTCCACGCGACGCGCCATGAAAGCGACGATGGTGTAGCAAAGCAGCGTCGACAGGGCCCAGATTGCGATCTGGCTGTCCAGGCCGGCCAGCCGACCGACGGCCGCTACGGCGAGCACGAGCAAGGGGATCGCGGCCGCGCCGACCACCATGGCGCGCGCATGCAGTTTCAGCAGTTCACGGTCGAAGTCGAGGCTGCCCGCCTGCTGCGAAAGGCGGTCGCGCGTCTTGCGCACCGCGCGCGCCACATCGCTGTTGCGGTGCGGTTTACGGCGGTCCACAATAAATTTATCCGCTGTGTTCGAGCGTTGCAAAGGCATACAGACTTCAATTTCTGCGCGCAGCGACTGTCAGTTCGTTAAGCTACGTTCGAATGATTAAGAGACTGTTTGCCATATGAGCCGTTTCGTGCCGCGAGAACCGCGCCGACGCTACGCGGCCAGCTCGCCGCGAAGTCTCTGGCGCAAGCTGCTGGACTATGGGCTGGCCATCCTCTTGCTCGGGTTGCTTATCCTGGTGGCGGCGCGCCTCGACCGGTTCGAGACACGCAAGGAGCAAGGCACGGCGATCGTCAATGACGGCGATTCGATCACGCTCGGGACCGAGCGCATTCGCATGCGCGGCATCGACGCTCCGGAGTATCAGCAGACCTGCCAGAAGGCCGGCGCCGACTATCCCTGCGGCAAGCTGGCGCGGCAATCGCTGGTACGGCTGATCTCCGGCAGGCCGGTTTCCTGCAGCGGCTGGCAGCGCGACCGTTACGGCCGGCTGCTCGGCGACTGCAGGGCAGGTGACACCGACCTGAACCGGAGCCAGGTGCAGGCCGGATGGGCGGTTGCCTTCGGCGACTTCGAGACCGAGGAAGCGGTGGCGAGAGCGGCCAAGGCCGGCATCTGGGCTGGCACCTTCGAGGGGCCGCGGCAGTGGCGCGACAGCCATCGCGATGCGCCGGTCGAGAGAAAGCACGGCGTGCTCGTCTCGTTCGGCGACGCGTTGCGCGAATTTGTTCGCTTCTGGTGATGGGCGAAGCCGCCTATGATCCGGTGGAGAAGCTGGAGGATGGAATGAAGTTGTTCGATGGTGGCCGCGCGCCCAACCCCCGGCGCGTGCGCGTCTTCCTTGCCGAGAAGGGGCTGACGGTCCCGCTGGTGCCCGTCGACATGGGCGCGCTGGAGCATCGCGGCGAGCAGGTGGCGCAGCGCAATCCGCTGCGGCGCCTGCCTGTGCTCGAGCTCGACGACGGCACCATCATCACCGAATCGATCGCCATTTGCCGCTATTTCGAGGAGTTGCATCCCAAGCCCGCGCTGTTCGGCACGGGCGCGCTCGGCAAGGCCATGGTGGAGATGTGGCAAAGGCGCATGGAACTGAACCTGATGGCCAGCGTCGCTGCCGCGTTCCGGCACATCCATCCTGCGATGAAGGAGTGGGAAGTGCCGCAAATCCCGGAATGGGGCGAGGCCAACAAACCGAAAGCGATCGAATTCCTGCATCTCTTCGACCACGAATTGGCGGAGCGCGAATTTGCCGCCGGCGATGACTATTCGGTCGCCGACATCACTGGCATGATCGCCATCGATTTCATGAAGCCGGCCCGCATCAGGGTGCCGGAGGCGTGTACGAACGTGCTTCGCTGGTACGCGGCGCTTACAAGCCGGCCGAGCGCAGCGGCCTGAGCGACAACAATTGGATAGTCAGCCTGATATGGGAGAAGCGCTGGAGCGCCTCACCGCCAGGGTGCGGACCTGCCGCATCTGCGTCGAGGAGCCGCGTGGGCGGCCTTTGTCGCATGAGCCGCGGCCGGTGCTGCAGCCCTCCTCCACCGCGCGGGTCCTGCTTGCCGGCCAGGCGCCGGGCACAAAAGTGCATTTGTCGGGCGTGCCGTTCACCGACGCCTCCGGAGACCGGCTGAGAAGCTGGCTCGATGTGAGCAGCGATGAGTTCTACGACACCGAAAAATTCGCCATCGTTCCGATGGGCTTTTGTTTTCCCGGACAGGACGCCAAGGGCAGCGACTTGCCGCCGCGCCGCGAATGCGCGCCAGCCTGGCGCGCTCAATTGATGGCGCTGATGCCGCAGATCGACCTGGTTCTGACCATCGGCGGCTATGCGCAGGCCTGGCATATGGGCACGGCACGCCTGCCGTCGCTGACCGAGACAGTCAGGAACTGGCGCGCCATATGGGATGGACCGGCCGTCCCGAAAGTGCTGCCGCTGCCGCATCCATCCTGGCGAAACACCGGCTGGCTGAAGAAGAATCCCTGGTTTGAAATGGATTTGCTGCCCTTCCTGAGGTCGGAAATCCGCTATCGCATCGATTAGGCATCCCGCAAGAAATCACTCGCTTTTGCCGTCATCGGCAGAATTTCTTTCTTGTGAAAGGCCTGGATAAAAGGGATTATAGCCAAACTATTCCCCTGGAGCTCCCCATGGATCGTCTCGACAGAAAAATTCTCCGCCTCCTGCAGGAGGACGCGACGCTCGCGGTCGCCGATGTCGCCAAGAAAGTAGGCCTGTCGACCACGCCGTGCTGGCGGCGCATCCAGAAGCTCGAGGAGGAGGGCGTCATCCAGCGGCGCGTTGCCATTCTCGACCATGTGAAGGTCAATGTGCGCGTCACCGTCTTCGTGTCGATCCGCACCAATTCGCACAGCCATGAATGGCTGCGGCGCTTCTCCGAGGTCATCCAGGAATTCCCGGAAGTGGTCGAGTTCTATCGCATGAGCGGCGATGTCGATTACCTGCTGCGCGTGGTGGTTCCGGATATCGCCGCCTATGACGCTTTCTACAAGCGGTTGATCGCCAAGATCGAGATCCGTGACGTCTCCTCGTCCTTCGCCATGGAGCAGATCAAATACACGACCGAAATCCCGCTCGACTACATGGTTCTGGACAAGGAATCGGGCGCGAACGCCGCCTGATCATAGGGTGCTCGCCGATTCCCGCACTTGAGTGGCGCGGCGAGCTTAGTTCTTCTTTTTGTTGAGGAAATTCCACGGCGAGTTGACCGGCAGCGTGACCGTGTCCGGCACGCTGTCGACGCTCACCACCTCGGCCTTGCGCACCGTGTAGCCCGACTGGACGATCGAGACGCCGTCGAGGATGAAGAGCTGGCTCTTTTCCATGCCGGGTTTCAGCACGCCGGTGACGGCGACCGGCTCGTAGGTCTCTTTCATCTTATAGGGATGCGCCGGCGTCACCAACACGATCTGGTTCGGCGGTGGCGTCGGCATGTGGCTGCAGGCGCCGGTCCACGGCACCAGCAGGAGCTGATAGACGAGGTCGCCATCGCGATCGACCGGCAATGCATAGCCGGCTAATTGTATCGTCTTGTCCTGCAGATTGAGCGACAAGGTCTCACCGTGGTCTGGCAGTTTCGCGGCTATCATCGGCAGGTTCGCGTCCTCGGCAACGGCTTGCGTGGCTGGGCGCAGGTCCTTCCACAGGATATGCGCGACATCGGCCGCGGCATCGGCTCCCGAGGCAGCGAAGAGCAGCACGGCCGCCAACATCGCGCACGATCTGAAACGCTTGTTCATGGTGCTCCATCCTCCGCCCGTCCATTGGCGGAATCGAGTAAAAGCGTCGTGACCGGTCGGGCTCAACGGCTCAGTTGCATCACATGCCGGCGCGTGCCGGCGGTGCCGATTTCATGGAAGCCTCGCGCGACGAACATGTCGTGAAAGCCCATGAAGCGATAGCTGGGCGCTGCCTTGTCGACGGGATAGGCCTCGATGATACGTGCGCCTTTGCGGAAGGCATGGTCGATCGCCGCATCGAGCAGGGCGGAAGCCAGCCCGTCGCCGCGCAAAGCCCTCGGCACATAGAAGCAGACGATCGACCATATGCCTGTTTCGGTGTCGTCCTGCTGCTTCGAAAGTTTCCGGTAGGTCTCGCGCGGCGCGACCGAGCACCAGCCGACTGGTCTGCCGTCCAACTCGGCGACGATGCCGACCGGGGTGCCGGCATCGATGAGCGCCATCATCATGCGCTTCTTCTCATCGTTCTCACCGTGCTCGCGACTGGAATGGCGCCAGGCCATGCACCAGCAATATTTCGGCGCGCCTGGCTGCTCGAACAGGCTCTCGAAGCCGGCGCGTGTCTCCGGCGTCACCTCGACGAAGCGAATCCCGGCAAGGTCAGGTCTTTGCGGCTGCGAGCCTTTCGATCTGTCTGGCATCCGTCAGTTCCTTCACCGCATCCTTGCCGATCCAGCGCGCCGTCTTGTCCGACGATGCCGCCAGTTTTTCCGCCAGCGCAAGGGCAGGGGCGTGCAGGCTCATCGACCGCTTGCCGATCTGCCGCAGCGCCCAATTGACCGCCTTGCGGACGAAATTGCGTGGATCGCCGGCATGTTTCTCGATCAGCGGCAGATAGGCAAGGAAGGTCGCGTCCGGCTCTTTCTTGAGATGCACCGCGCTCCAGGCCAGCATGGCAAAGGCGGTGCGGCGGACGAATTCGCGTTCGTCTTCGGCGAACTCATCGATCAGCTCGCGCCAGAATGGCGTTACAGCGAACAGGTCGGCGACGGTGTCGACGATCTCCCAGCTGTCGAAATCCGCCGCCCAGCGCCGGCATTGATCGATGCCGACCTTCTTCGGCTCGCCGGTGAAGGCCGCCATCAGCCGCGCTTCGCGGACACCGCTGTCCCACAGCAGAAGCGATCGCTCGTGGTTCTTCTTCAGTTTGCGCGCCAGCGGCCGCAATTCGGAATTGCCGACGCCGAGGGCGCTCGTGGTGTTGATGCCGAAGCGCGCCATGCCCGCCCGGTTCGCCTCGGTGCCGATCGCGCGCAAATGAGCGACGATGTCGTCGGCGCTCCAGCTCGGATCGGGCAGGGGCATTGCGTTGCCTATTTTTCGAGGCGTGCAAGCAGCGAGGACGTGTCCCAGCGCTTGCCGCCCATGTCCTGCACATCCTTGTAGAACTGGTCGACAAGCGCCGTCACCGGCAGCTTGGCGCCGTTGCGGTTGGCCTCTGCCAGGCAGATGCCGAGGTCCTTGCGCATCCAGTCGACGGCGAAGCCGAAATCATATTTGCCGGCATTCATCGTCTTGTGGCGGTTCTCCATCTGCCAGGAGCCGGCCGCTCCCTTGGAGATCACCTCGATCACCTTCTCGATGTCGAGCCCCGCCTTCTTGCCGAAATGGATGCCTTCGGCCAGCCCCTGGACAAGGCCGGCAATGGCGATCTGGTTGATCATTTTCGTCAGCTGGCCGGCACCCGCCGACCCCATCAGGCCGACCATGCGGGCGTAGGCGTCGATGACGGGCCGCGCCTTGTCGAAGGCGGCCTCATCGCCGCCGACCATGACGGTCAGCACGCCGTTCTCGGCGCCGGCCTGGCCGCCGGAGACCGGCGCGTCGAGGAAGGAGAAGCCCGCTTTGCGCGCGGCTTCGTCAAGCTCTCGCGCGACCTCGGCCGAGGCAGTGGTGTTGTCGATGAAGATGGCGCCTTTCTTCATCGCGGCGAAGGCGCCATTCGCACCTGTGGTGACCGAACGCAGATCATCGTCATTGCCGACGCAGGAGAAGACGAAGTCCTTGCCTTCGGCCGCCTCGGCCGGCGTCAGCGCCAGTTTGCCGCCATGCTGGGCCACCCACTGCTCGGCCTTTGCCTTGGTGCGGTTGTAGACGGTGACGTCATGGCCGCCTTTGTTCGTGAGGTGCCCGGCCATCGGATAGCCCATGACGCCAAGACCGAGAAATGCCACCGATGCCATAAGCCACCTTTCGCAAACGAAATTTCAGTTGCGGAAGCTCTAGGCCCTGCGGCGGATTCGTCAAGGCGCGGGTAGCCGCATCGACTGGCCCAGGCCGACGCGATTTCGGCCTAGCGGTGCAGGTGGACGGTGATGCGCCGCTCGATCCATTCGACGCCGTGGCGCAGGATCTCGACCATCGCCAGATAGACGATCGCCACCCAGATATAGGCCTGGATGTCGAAGGATTTCGCGTAGGCGAGCTTGGCGTTGCCCATCAGGTCGTAGACCGTGATGATGGCGACAATTGCCGAAGCCTTGATCATCAGGATGAGTTCGTTGCCGTAGGGTCTCAGCGCGACGATGATCGCCTGGGGCAGGACCACTTTGCGCAACGTTTGCAATTTGTGGAGGCCGAGCGAAGCCGCGCCCTCCCATTGGCCGCGCGGTACGCTTTCTATGGCGCCACGCAGGATTTCGGCCTGGTAGGCGGCGGTGTTGAGCGAGAAGGCAAAGACGCCGCAATAGAAAGCTTCGCGGAAGAACCACCACAGCCCGACCGTCTCAAGCTCCGGCCGGAACGAGCCGACGCCGTAATAGACCAGGTAGGTCTGCACGAGCAGCGGCGTGCCGCGGAAGAAGTAGACATAGCAATAGGCAAGCCCGGACAGAATCCTGTTCTTCGACATGCGGCCATAGGCGACGGGAAGCGACAGGATTGCGCCAAGGACCATCGAGATGGCGACCAGCGACAGCGTGGTGCCCAGGCCCTGCAGATAGGCTGGGGCGTATCTGGCGAAGAACGCGGCGTTCCATGCGTAGACCAGATAGGCAACGATACCGACGCCGAAGAGAATCCAGAAGCCAACCAGCGCGTAGCCGAGGATACGGGCTCGCGACCAGCCTCGCGCTTGCGGGGGCGGCCTGTCGATCGCAACGGCCTGGCTGACGCTCATCGCGCCTCCCTCCGTCCGAGGTGGCGCAGGATGTAGCTCGTGGCGATCGACGACAGGACGGCCAGCGCCAGGAAGATCAACGCCGCAGCGCTGTAGAACAGGAAGGAATGTTTGGTGACCCGCGCCGCGACGCCGGATTGGCGCAAGGTTTCGGCCAGATTGACTACCGAGACCAGCGAGGTGTCCTTGAGCAGGCTCAGCCAGCAATTCTCGAGGCCCGGAAAAGCGATGCGTATCAGCTGCGGCAGGACGATGAGCCGCATCGTCTGCCATTTCGACAGGCCAATGGCGTAGCCGCCCTCATACTGGCCTTTCGGAATGGCACGAAACGCGGAGAGAAAGACCTCGCTGGCGTAGGAGGAGAAGATCAGCGACAGCACGATCATGCCGGCGATGAAGCTGTTGACGTCGATCGTCGCGTCGGGATCGAACAGCCGCACGACATATTGCAGGAGAAGCGGCATGCCGAAGAAGAACAGGAACAGCGTCACCAGTTCGGGCAGACCGCGAAAGACGGTGGTGTAGATGTTGCCGGCCAGGCGCAGCGACGGCTCTTCGTGCTGCTTGGCGAAGGCGACGAAAAAGCCGATCACCAGGCCGATCGGCAGTGTGGCAAGCGCCAGCGCAATGGTGACCAGAACGCCAGACGCAATGTCGTCACTCCAGCCATCCGGTCCCCAGCTGAGAAGTGTCCAAATGCTTTGGGCCGGCATTGACGGGTTGTGTCTCCGTGGCGATCCCGGAAGGATTTAAGGGCGGCAAGGAATGCCTCACCGCCCTTGGCTTGTCGATCAGGATTCGGCGCCGTAGACGTCGAACTTGAAGTACTTGTCGTTGATTTCCTTGTACTTTCCGTTCTTGCGGATGGCGTCGATCGCGGCATTCAGCTTGTTGACCAGATCGGTCTCGCCCTTGCGCACGGCGATGCCGGCGCCCGGTCCGAAGATATCGACCGGCTGCGGCGAAGGCTGACCGAGGATCTTGCAGCAGGCGCCGTCCGGCGAATCCAGCCACTGCTGCAACACGACGATGTCGTCCTCGATGGCGTCGAGACGGCCATTGGCGAGGTCGGCCTGTTCCTCGGGGCTGCTCGGATAGCCCTTGATGGTGCTGTCGGTGTAGGTCTTCGAAGCATAGTTGTAATGCGTGGTCGTGGTGGCGACGCCGATGTTCTTGCCGGCGAGGTCTTCCTTGGTCACGCCCTTGAGCGGCGAATCCTTCGGTACGGCGATGGCCGACGGGGTGTTGTAGTATTTGTGGGTGAAGTCGACCTTCTCGGCGCGCTCGGGCGTGATCGACATCGAGGCGACGATGGCGTCGAACTTGCCGGCCTGGAGCGCCGGGATGATGCCGTCCCAGTCCTGCGCGACGAAGGTGCACTTCACCTTCATCTCGTCGCAGAGCGCCTTGGCGATATCGATGTCGAAGCCGACCAACTGGCCGTCCGAGGTCAGGTTGTTGAAGGGCGGATACGCGCCTTCGGTGCCGATCCTCAGGGTCTTTTCCTGAGCCTGGGCGACGCCAAGTGTCAGCAGCGCGGCCGAAGCGGCAAGCGCGATACGCAGTGCAATACGCATGATAATCCTCTCATATTGTCATGGCCGCTGTCCCGTGCGGCTCTTGTGGGCGGAGCTTCTTTACCGCCCGCTGAGGCGGATACTCCCACTCTTTCCAAGAAAAAAGCAACTGCAAATCAACGCCAAACGACAATCAGAATGTGCCGCTGCGTTACTTGGTTTGAGCCACGAGACCTGTGCTGCGCTCGACAAAGTCGGCTATCGATTTCGTGTCATCGAGATCGAAAACCGGCAACGTTTCGCCTTCGACTGTAAAGTCGGCGGCAATGGCGACAATGTTGGGATCGTTGGCCGAAAGCGGTGTCCGGTCCCTGGCCTCGAGCCGCCTTGCCTCGATCTTCTTATGCGCTTCGCGCTTATAGCCTTCGACCAGCACGATATCCGAGGGCGCCAGGCGCGCCAGGATGTCGTCCAGCGTCGGTTCGTTCTCTCCGCGCAATTCGTGCATCAGCGCCCAGCGCCGGCCGGAGACGATCGCGACCTCCGTGGCGCCCGCCTGCCGATGGCGGAAGCTGTCGGCGCCCGGCTTGTCGATGTCAAAGTCATGGTGGGCGTGCTTCACCGTCGAAACCGTCCAGCCGCGCGCTACCAGTTCGGTGACCAGCTTTTCCGTCAGGGTCGTCTTGCCGGAGTTCTTCCAGCCGGTGATGCCGAATACGCGTCTCATGGCCCGAGGCTTTGCAACAGACGCTCCGCCGCCGCAAGGTCGTCCGGCGTATTGACGTTGAAGAATGGATCGATCTTCTGGTTGCCGGCCTCGATCATGGGGAATTCGACCTCGACATAGCCTTGGCGCTCCATGAAGGCCGAAACCCGCCGGTTGTCCTCGTCGACCATGAAATGGCGCAAGGCGTCGCGCAGGCCGAGCGGCCAAAGCGCGAAGGTCGGGTGCCGTCTGCCGCCCGAACTGGTGACGGCGATCGCGCCAGGCCAGTCGTGAACTGCCGCGACCAGGCGCTCGACGAGGTCGTCGGGGAAGAACGGCGTGTCGCCGGCGGCACTCATCAGCCATCGGCAGCTCGTTTGCGTGGTCGCCCATTCGAGGCCGGTGAGAATGCCAGCCAGCGGCCCGGCATGGCCCGGCACCGTATCCTCCAGCACCGGCAGGTCCAGGGCGGCAAACCGCGCCGGATCGCCGTTCGCATTGAGCCCCAGGGTCGCGACCTGCGACTTCAATCGGCGGGCGACATGATCGATCAGTCTGTCATCGCCAAGCGAAAGCAACGGCTTGTCGCCGCCGCCCATCCGACGCGACTGGCCTCCCGCCAGAATGATCCCCGCAACATGTCGGTCCATCGGCCTATATGCCGTCCGGCGCCATGTCGGGTCCAGCGCTTTCGGCGGCAGGTTGCCGCCTGCCGACGACGCGCTCGCGGTAGAGCGCATAGAGGCCGGAGCCGATGATGATGACTGCGCCGACGATCATGGGCAGGTCCGGGACGTCGCCGAAGATGACGAGGCCGAGCAGGATCGACCAGAGCAGGGCGGTGTAGCGGTAGGGTGCGATGAAGGAGATGTCGCCCGAGCGCATCGCCATGATGATGAACTGATAGCCGATGAGCACCAGCACCGCCGCCAATGCCAACAGAGCTGTCGCCTTGCCGCTCATCGGCGTCCAACCGCCCATCGGTGACAAAAGCAGCGCACCCAGCACCGTCATGGCAAGCGCGGTCGCCGTCGACACCAGCATGGTCGGGATCGCCTCGGGGATGCGCTTGGTGGAGAGGTCGCGCACGGCGCAGCAGGCGACGCTGGCCAATGCCACCAGCGAATAGACGCTAAATCCTTCGAAACCCGGCCGTACGATGATGAGCACGCCGACGAAACCGGCGGCAATGGCGGTCCAACGTCGCCAGCCGACACTTTCGCCGAAGACCAATGCCGCGCCCATGGTGACCGCCAGCGGCAGAGCCTGCATGACGGCCGAGACATTGCCGATCGGCAGATGCGCAAGCGCGATGAGGAACGACACGGTGGCGCCCGCTTCGCCGGCGACGCGCATGGCCACCATCGGCTGCAACATGGCGGCCGGATTGGCGAGCGCGCCGCGCCGCCAGGCGAGCAGGCCGACGAACACGGATGCGAAGGCGCCGCGCACCAGCATGACCTGCGCCATGTTCATCGATTCGGACGAGAATTTGGTGATCGCGTCGTTCAAGGTGAAGCCGACCATGGCCACGATCATGAACAGCGCGCCGCGCAGATTTGGCGAGAGAGGCAAAGGCGTTTCCGGATTCTATTTTAATCCAGCCGTCTAGCAGGCGGCCGGAAAACAGCAACGGCAAAGAAATGGGCCACGAATTTCTGCGTCGCCCATGAGATCGATTTGCCGAGATTCCGACGACTTACTTCGGCGTCAGAACTTCGGTGCCGTTGCCGTTCTGGCCGGCAATGGTCCACAGCCCGTGCAGGGAGCCGTCCTTCTCGATCTTGTAAACGACGAGACCGATCTCCTTGCCCATCGCATAGCCGGCGGAAAATGCATTGTCGTTACGCATGCAGATGCCGTCCGAGGTCGAGCCGCCGGTTTCCCAGTGGATCGTGCAGGTCGTGTCGCTGGTCAGCGTGATGGTTGCCTCGCCGCCATATTTCGAGCCGTCGAAATTGGTGCCGGCGACGGTGTAGGTGCCGCCGATCGACTGAGCCGCGGCCGGTACGGAAGCAACCCCAAGCATTGCAAGTGAAAGCATGAATGTGCGCATGTGCACTCCCCCTAGAGCGAAAATCGCGCCTCGAAGGCTAGGCCGGAAAAGGCCGGCGGTAAATCAAGCGGAAGATGGCGCGAGCGCTTATTTTCAGTGCAGCCAGGCTGGCCTCAGGGGCCGCGCAGGCTGTTGGCAACGGAGGCAACCAGCGGGTCGTATTTAGTCTTGAGCGCGGCGGGATACTCGATCCAGACGGTACGGATGACGTCGTCCTTCCCGAACAGGCGCCGCTCGTAGAAGATCCTGCCCTCCTTGGTGCCGGAAAGCAGCGCCCAGTTCTTGCCGGTCTTGCTGCAGGTGATCTTGTAACCCGGTTCGGTGCTGGCTTTCTCCTGGGCGACGAAACCTTGCGGCGTGTCGTTGTCGACATTGTAGATGCCGGAGCAGGTCAGGCTGGCGCCGTCGGCGCTAAGCCATTGCTGACCATCGCCGTTTTCCGGCTCAGGCATCGGCCTGTCGAAGATTTCGTCGGGAAATGTGCATGACTGGCCGAAACGCGCATTCACGTAGGTGAACGGCTTGGCCGTTGCGGCCGTCGTCATGATTGTCGACAGCGACAAGATAGCCGCCAGTGACGACCAGCCGAAGCGCCGCGGACGTTGCATGATCCCCCCTTCGGTCGATGACCAGAAGAGATCATGCACCAATCAGTGGAAAAAATCAGCCGCCGGTGACGCTCATATGGCGCGATACGGACGGACGGCTGGTGCGGCGGTCGATGATGAAATCATGGCCCTTGGGCTTGCGGCCGATGGCCTCGTCGATTGCCGCGCCGAGCAGTTCGTTGCCCTCGGAGGCGCGCAGGGGCGCCCTGAGATCGGCGGCGTCCTCCTGGCCGAGGCACATGTAGAGCGTGCCGGTGCAGGTGAGCCGCACGCGGTTGCAGCTTTCGCAGAAATTGTGCGTCATCGGCGTGATGAAGCCGAGCCGGCCGTCGGTCTCGGCGACATGGACATAGCGGGCGGGGCCGCCGGTCTTGAAAGGAATATCGGAAAGCGTGAACTGGCGTTCCAGCGAGGCGCGCAACAGCGACAGCGGCAAATACTGGTCGGTGCGGTCGGCCTCGATCTCGCCCATCGGCATCGTCTCGATGAGAGTGAGGTCCATGCCGCGGCCATGCGCCCAGCGCATCAGCTCGGGAATCTCGGCGTCGTTGAAGTCGCGCAGCGCAACCGCGTTGAGCTTGATCTTCAGCCCGGCCTTCTGCGCGGCATCGATGCCCTCCATCACCTTGCCGAGATTGCCCCAGCGCGTGATCTGGTGGAATTTCCCGGCATCGAGCGTATCGAGCGAGACGTTGATGCGCTTGACGCCGCAATCGGCGAGCTCTGCGGCGAAGCGCGAAAGCTGCGAGCCATTGGTGGTCAGCGTCAGCTCTTGCAGGGCGCCGCTCGCAAGATGCCGCGACAGCTGGCGCACCAGATGCATGATGTTCTTGCGCACCAGCGGCTCGCCGCCGGTCAGCCGCAGCTTCTTCACGCCCTTTTCGATGAAAACGGTGCAGAGCCGGTCAAGCTCTTCCAACGACAGCAGATCCTTCTTCGGCAGGAAGGTCATGTCCTCGGCCATGCAATAGGTACAGCGGAAATCGCAGCGGTCGGTGACCGACACGCGCAGATAGCTGATGGTGCGACCGAAGGGGTCGATCATGTCCATTTGCAAGCGTTTCCCATGGCCTGAGCGGCGTCGTTATATATAGCTATGTGATACGATCCAATGCCGCATTCAAGATAGAATGTCTCGATCTTTGGTAACATTCCCCGACCGACATCGCGTGTCGGCTGCTTCCTAATGATCCTTTTCGGATCGCGCGAAGCGGCGTAGGGAAGGGCGCAACCCAGACAGGACAGCCATGACCGCGCCAAAGGAACTCAGGGTCTCGAAGGACCGCAAGCTCTTGACCGTGACTTTCCCCGGCCACCAACCGTTCGAGTTGCCGGCGGAGTTCCTGCGCGTGGCCTCGCCATCGGCGGAGGTGCAGGGCCATTCGCCGGAGCAGCGGGTGACGGTTCCCGGCAAACGCGATGTCGCGATCCTCAAGATCGACCCGGTCGGCAATTATGCTGTGCGCATCACCTTCGACGATTTCCACGACACCGGCATCTTCACCTGGAACTATCTGCATACGCTCGGCCACGAAAAGGACGAGCGCTGGAACGCTTACCTTGCCGAGCTGGCCGAGAAGGGGCTGAGCCGAGATCGCTAGCCTGGCGCAGGCATCCAATTTCGGCAGCCGGCTGTCGTCAAGGCGTCATGGACATGGGGTAGCGCCGGCAAAAGGTCAGGAGGCGAAAAAAGATGTCGCTCATCACATCCGTCGAACAGCTCGAGGCACTTTACGGATTGCCGGGCGAGGCTTCGGTCGTCAAGGAGCTCGACCATGTGATTCCCGAATATGCCGCCTTCATCGAGGCGTCACCCTTTGTGGCGCTGGCGACCAGCGGACCGGAGGGGCTCGACTGTTCGCCGCGTGGCGATTTCGGGGGCTTCGTACGCATCGTCGACGACAAGACGCTGATGATGCCGGATAGGCGCGGCAACAACCGCGCCGATTCGCTGAAGAACATCATTCGCGACCCACGCGTCGGGCTGCTCTTTCTGGTGCCGGGCTCGGGCACCACGCTGCGCGTCAACGGCCGCGCTCACATCACAACCGATGCCGGGCTTTGCGCGTCCTTCATGGTCGACGGCAAGCCGGCGCGCTCGGTCACCGTCATCGATGTCGACACGGTCTATTTCCAATGCGCCCGCGCTATCGTGCGCTCCGAACTGTGGAACCCGGCCAGGCATGTCGATCCGAAGTCGCTGCCAACGCCCGGCCAGATCCTCGAGCTCACAAGCCGCAAGAACATCGATGCCGAGGCCTATGACAGGGAATGGCCGGAGCGGGCGAAGAAAACCATGTGGTAATCGGAAGCCGGCTCAGGCTTCCTTCAGCACGTCGGCGATCTTGCGCATCTGCTCGCCGATCATGTCGCACTGTTCCGGCGTCGACTGGCTCATCGCCTTCTCGATCAGCGCCATGTGAACCTTCAGAGCCTTCATCAGCAGGGCTTCGCCCGTCTCGGTCAGGTTCAGCCGCAGCACCCGCTTGTCCTTCTCGTCGCCCTCGCGGCGAAGCAGGCCGCGCGCCTCGAGCTGCGGCAACAGCATGGTGATGTTGGAGCGGCCGACCAGCAGCTTGCGGGCAAGATCGTGCTGCGACATGCCTGGGTGGCGATAGAGGTTCATCAGCACGTCGAGCTGCGCCGGCTTGAGGTCGAGCGGGGCGAGCTTCACCGCCAGCGTGCGCTCCAGCACATGGCAGGCGCGCGCCACCGCAACCCAGTTGCGGAAGCGAGGATTGTCCCAGGGCAGCTCTTGTTTAATGTTCATGTTTGAACTATTATGTTCATGCTTGAACGAATGGATGGATCGCCAATATGGCATCATTTGGATTGAAGGTCATCCGCGGCGTCTTTGGCGCGGCCGAGCATGTCATGCCGCGTCTCGGCGGCCGCGCCGCATTCGAATTGTTTTGCCGCACACCCAATGTCAAATCCTTGAGCGACGGTGAGCGTCGCGCTGTCGAACGCGCCTCGGACTTCATGGCCGAGGCGCGCCACCACCGGCTGAAGACCAGGACGGACTGCGTGGCGGTGCATGAATTCCGCCCGGAGCCGGGCAGGGAGTCGCGCGGAACGGTGCTCGTCATCCATGGCTGGCGTTCGCGCACCGAATATATGCGCGCCCTGATCGAAGGGTTTCGCGGCGCCGGCTACAAGGTCGTCTCGCTCGACCTGCCCGGACATGGCCATTCGCTCGGCCGGCATCTCAACATGGTGACTGCCGTGGACGCGGCGCGGGTCGCCGGCGAATGGTTCGGCCCCTTTGCCGCCGTCGTCGGCCATTCCTTCGGCGGCGCGATTGCCGCCAATGCCGTCGCGGCATCGGTCAAGGGCATGCCGCCGCTTAAGGCGCAGAAACTGGTGCTGATTGCCGCGCCGAGCTCGCTGCCGGCAATCTTCGACGATTTCAGCGACATGATGAATGTCGGGCCGCGCTCCCGCGTCGCCATGGCGGATCGGGTAAAACATCTGTCGGGCCGGCCGCTCAGCGAATTCACCGGCGACCGCCAACTTGCGGAGGCGCCGGTGCCGACGCTGATCATCCACGCGCCGGACGACCGCGAAGTCCATGCCGACCATGCGAAGCGTTACGCGGGCGCCGGCGAGCATGTCCACTTGCATTGGGCCAATGGACTTGGCCATCGCCGCATCCTCGCCGACAGGGAGGTCGTTGCGCGCGCGGTCGGTTTCGTGACCGGGCAACGCGAAACGACACTGCACTAGATCGTGATGGCGTTTCGTTGAAATCGCCGTCACGATCTAACTTTTTGTTGGAGCATGATCTTTCCCCGAAAACCGGTTCCCACTTTTCGGGATCATGCTCTAGGAGATTTGCGAGCCTGCGTTCGGTCCCGGGCCGCCGCCGCCAAGGCGTGGCTCTGTTCCCGCCAGCAGCCGCTGAATGTTGGCGCGGTGGCGCAGGATCACGTAGAGGCTGCCCGCGATCACCAGCAACCGATAGGGCAATGGTTGCTCCAAGCCGCAGACAAGCGCGACCGCCGTCAGCGCCGCCAGCATCGAGCTCAGCGAAACGATCCGGAAAAGAGCGAGTGTGGCCGCAAATGCCGTGGCAGCACCCAATCCTACTGGCCATGACATCGCCAGCAGCACGCCAAGTCCCGTCGCGGCGGATTTTCCGCCCGTGAAATTCAGCCAGATCGACCGGCCGTGCCCCAGCAGCACGGCAAGTCCGGCCAGGCAAACGAGCCACGGCGCCAACGTCTGCAATTCAAGCGCCGTCGGTGGCGTGGCGGACGATATCGCGTAGCACCAGGGATAAAACCAGCGAACAAAGACGATCGCCGCCACGCCTTTCAGCACATCGACAAGCAGAACCGCCAATGCCGGCCATTTGCCCAAGGTTCTGAGCACGTTGGTCGCGCCGGTGGATCTGGAGCCGTGCTCGCGTATGTCGATGTCCTTGAGAAGTCTGCCGGCCAGGTAGCCGGTGGGCGTGGAACCAAGCAGATAGGCGACCGCCAATCCAACCGCACTTGCTATCCAGAAAACCATTGGGTCGATTGATCCCAGACGTTGCGGAAAACTGTGATCAGTCGGCCTTTTTCTTCTGGCCGGGCTCGATAGGCAGGCCGGCCGCCTTCCAGGCGGTGTAGCCGCCGAGGATATGCCTGACCGGTGTCAGGCCCATGTCCTGCGCCGTCTTGGTGGCCAAAGCCGAGCGCCAGCCGCCGGCGCAGAAGAAGACGAAGGTCTTTCCGCTGGCGAAGAACGGCTTGTGATAGGGGCTTTCGGGATCGATCCAGAATTCCAGCATGCCGCGCGTCACATGCTTGGCGCCGGGGATCTTGCCGTCACGCTCGACCTCGCGCGGATCGCGCAGATCGACGAAGATCGTGTCGTCGTCCTCCAGCAGCCCCGCTGCCTCCTCCGGCGAAACCACTTCGATCTCGGCATTCGCCTCGTCGAGCAACTGGCGATAACCTTTCTTCACGGCAAATCCTCCGACTGCTCAAGTTGCCCGATTTTCAGCATAACGGCCGGAGCTTATCACGTTCGGGCCAGTTTCCGCCGATGTCCGGCGCAATGCCGCAAGCATGGCGCGAACCGAGGCAGGTCACACCGTCTCACAATGATGTGAAACTGTTCTGCAACACGGCTGCGAAAATTTATGGAAGCTTAACGAAATCGGTATGAATCGGTATAGTCACGTCATACATCCGCCATGCGGAGGGCGGGACCGTCCAGCGGCGCGGAACGGGAACCGGTTGCAACCGGTGCGGGTGAAGCATGAAAATCCTCGGGAACAAGAAAACCGTCCTGCCGATCGCCATCGCGGCAACGCTGGCCTTCGGACAGCAGCCGGCAAGCGCTCAAGGGCTGTTCGACATGCTGTTCGGCGGCGGTATCCGGCATAACCCGCAAGGTGAATTTCCGCCGCCGCCGAAGCCACGCAAGATACGGCCGGCAGCATCAGCGGGAGAGGGCGGCGGCAGCGTCAGAATCAGCAGCCCGACGTACAACACCTACAGGGCCGACAAGCTCGTTCGCGTCGATTTCAAATCGCTGCTGCCGGCGCCGCAGCCGGCGACCGCGCAGGACGCCGCCTATGTGCCGTCGGTGACGGGCAACAGCTTCCGCGACGCCGTCGCAGGCTTGAGCGATTACGAGCTGTTCGCCGAGCCGGATATCGCCAAGGCACTGATCGCCTATTATTCGGCCAACCCGGATTTCATCTGGGTGAGCGACAACGTCCCCAACAGCCGAGCTCAGGATGCGGTGCGCGTCCTGGGCGAGGCGGCAAGCTACGGCCTGACGCCGGCCGACTATTCCGTCGATGTTCCGGCTGCCGCGACTGCCGCTACGCCCGAAGAGCGGACCAAGGAACTGGTCCGCTTCGAGATGGCGCTGTCGGCGCGCGTGCTGCGCTATGCGCAAGATGCCCAGAGTGGCCGCGTCGACCCCAACCGGATGACCGGTTACTACGATTTCCCGGCCAAGCCGTTCGATCTCGAAGGCGCGCTGAAAACGCTGGCGCATACCCAGGAGATCAGTACCTACCTCGAATCGCGCCACCCGCAGAATGCCGAGTACCAGGCGCTGCGCGTCGAATTGGAAGCGCTCGAGGCGAGCGAGGAAAACGAGATCGTCGTCGATCCCAAGTTGTTGCTCAAGCCCGGCGAAAGCAGCCCGGAACTGCCGAAGCTGCTGACGCTGATTTCCCGCAATCTCGACGATGAGATGGGCGGCAACTATGGCGAGGTGCTCGCCAGGCTGGGCAAGAGCGAGCTCTACGATCCCGAGCTGGTGCCGGTGATCAAGGCCGTACAGCAGCGCGCCGGCATGAAGGGCGACGGCGTCATCGGCCCGCGTACCGTGGCCTCGCTGGCCGGCGCCTCGAAGGCCGACAAGATCGAGAAGGTCAAGGTGGCGCTCGAGGAACTGCGCTGGATGCCGTCGGATCTCGGCAGCCCGCGCGTCTTCATCAACCAGCCGGCCTTTACCGCCAGCTATATCGACAATGGTGAGGAGAAGCTGAAGACCCGCGCGGTCATCGGCCGGGTCACCAACCAGACCGCCTTTTTCTACAACCAGATCAAGCAGGTCGACTTCCACCCCTATTGGGGTGTGCCGCAGTCGATCATCGTCAACGAGATGCTGCCGAGGCTGCGCAGCGATCCGGGCTATCTCGACCGCGCTGGCTATGAGGTGACGGATTCGCGCGGCAAGCGCATCCCGTCCTCGGCGGTCAATTGGGGTGCGTATGGCGCCAACATCCCCTTCAGCGTGCGGCAGCAGCCGAGCGAAGCGAATGCCTTGGGCGAATTGAAGATCCTGTTCCCCAACAAGCATGCCATCTACATGCACGACACGCCGCAGAAGTCGTTCTTCGCACGCGACATGCGCGCGCTCAGCCATGGCTGCGTGCGGTTGCAGGATCCGCGCGGCATGGCCGCCGCCGTGCTCGGCACCTCCGTCGACGATATCGCCGAGAAGCTGAAGCATGGGCATTCGACCGAGAATGTCACGCGTGTCATTCCGGTCTATGTCGCCTATTTCACCGCATGGCCGGACATGTCCGGCAAGGTCGAGTATTTCGACGACGTCTACGACCGCGATTCCAAGCTGATGCAGGCACTCGACGCGACCGAAGCGGTGCGCACGCCGTCAAGCTGAGCGCTGTCTACTTTCAAGCAATTCCGGACGTAAGGCCACGGCGAAGCCGCCGAACCTGACCGCTTCACACGTTTCTTGGAAGTGCCTTGATGAGCGGCCGGCGGAAGCCGGCGTCGCGCCCGGCGATAAGCCAGTAGACCAGCCCGGCCACGAGGCCAGCGGCGGCGATGATGCCCATGTCGGCCCAGCGTTCCGGATCATCGGCGGCGTCCGGCCAGATCAACATGAAACCGGCAGCCGCGGCAGCGGCGCCGAACAGCATATGCAGCCAAAAGCTTCGCAACGAAAAGAACTCGGCGATCAGGGCGAAAACCAGCGTCTGCATTCCGGTCAGGATGATCGTCAGGAAGTAGATGAACATGCCGAGCGGCGGCACCACCAGCACGGCGACGGGCGTGAACTCCATGAGCTCGAAGTAGCCCGGCGCGTTGGGCAGCGAACTCAATATCGCGTAGATCACCGCCACTGCGATCAACCCGACAAGCACCGCGACCAGATAGCCGACAAGCACCATCAGGATGCGCTTCAGGACGTAGCCGATCATTGCCATGCACCCCCGTGCCCGCAATCATGGCGCAGTCAGCCACCAAAGGTTTGCCGATGCAAGGGGCGTCCATAGCGCTGGTTTCGCGACGCGGCGTCAGGGTTCGCAGGCGCCGCCGCACAGAAGCTGGGAGTCGGGCAGGGCCCATGTGCCTTTGGCGGCGAGATCCATGGCGTAGTAGACCCTGCCGCGCAGATCGTCTTTCGGACAGTCGCGCGGGATCGCGATCAGGCACATGACGACCGGATCGCCGACCTTGGAACTCGCCAGTCCCGGGTCGCGGCCATAGGAGACCGCCGTGCCGCCGTTGGTGAATCGCGCCGCGCTGCCGGCTTCCGGGCTGGCGGTTTCCAGCGGGTCGTCACCCAGCCTCGTCGTCAGCGCCGTGATATGGGTGAAGCCGCATTTTCCGATCGACACGGCCAAGGGCTGATCGGTCGGCTTCGGCGCCCTTGCCCCAAGGTCGAGCGCCTTCTTGCCGATGAGCGCGATATTGTAGTCCTGCACCCATTGCGGTGCATTGCCGTAAGTCTGCAGCGCATTGTTCTGCGCGCTGACGATGCAGGCAGCGTCCGTCTTGCAGGCATTCCGATCGGCGACCAGTTTCCTGGCGATCCGGCGTTTGTCGCCGCCGAAAGCGGGCTCGAAACCGGCATAGGCTTTGGTGACCAAAGCATCGATGGCCGACATTTGCGGGTCGGCGCAGATCGCCTTCTCGGCTGGCAACTGCGCCTTTCGGCAATCGAAGGACGGGCCGTTCGCGAGCGCCGGGCGTGATGTCACAAGCGCCGATGCGGCCACAAGCAAGGCGGTTGCACTGATGTGAAGCCGCATCTTGGTCCTCCGTCCGGCCTGTTTCGACGAGCAAATCTATGCCGAACGCAGGCCTTGCGGAATGGCGGAGGCAACCGAACCAGGCCTATTTGGGTTCGCCGGTCACGGGATCGTAGGTGATTTGGACCTTGGCCTTGTCCGTGGTGTAATAGGTGATGGTATAGCCGTCGCTGTCCCAATCGACCTCCTTCACGTAGCGGAAGTCGGTGCGGTGCTCGACCTTGGCGACAATCTCGGACAGTTTCTTTGCATTTTGCGGCGGCAGCGGCTGGTCGTCTGCTGCGAAGGCTTGTCCACTGACAAGCAGGAAAGCGATACAGGTTGCTAAAACAACAGTGCGCATGAGAGCCCTCAAATCTCGTCGGCGTAAGTGCCGTCAGAAACTCGCACGCAGGCGGGTTGGTTCCGCAGCGCCGCAATAGCGGGTTTTTGCAGCGCATCCCTCGATGCGACCGATCCTTGCCGGTGGAAACAGGATCAGTATTGTTTGACGGAGAAAATATAATAATTTCAAATGGTAAAGCCGCGGTTCGGATGTGTCTCCTGACGTAACGAACGACTAACCATGCGCCGGACGGTGAATTCGTCACATTAGCTGTTCGTGGTAGAGCTTTCGGCAAGACCCTGATAGAATTCTGGTCATAACAGGGTGGCAACAGTGCGCCGGGCCTGCCGAGGATTTCCGTCGGCAGACGGCGACGCGTTTTTTTGAGCGCAGGTCACCTGTTCTGGACTGAAACGGGGACTGGGGGCTCGATCATGGCTGAACGGAATTATACCCGTCAGCTTGCGACAATCATTTCGATCGACGCCGTAGGATTCTCGAGGCTTATGGGCATCGACGACGAGTCGGCTGTCGCCGCCTTCGAGGAAAGGCGCGACATCATCGCCGGCAGTTGCGGCGCATTTGGCGGGCGCACGTTCGGCGATGCAGGCGACAGCATCATGGCCGAATTCGGCAACCCGATCGAAGCCTTGCGGGCGGCCTTCGATTTCCAGGCCCGGATCGTAGCGCTGAATGCCGCGGCCGCCGAAGGCATGCGCATGCCGTTTCGCGCCGGGATCAACACCGGCGACGTCATCGTCCGGGAGGGCCGTCTTTACGGCGACGACGTGAATATCGCAGCCCGGCTTCAGGAATTCGCGCCGCATGACGGCGTCGCCATCTCGGCGACGACGTGGCATCACGTGAAGGACAAGACGGCGGCGGTCTTCACCGATCTCGGCGAGTTCAGCCTGAAGAACATCGCCCTGCCGGTGCAGGTCCTGATCGCCGGTCGTGGCGGCAACGGCCCTGTCGCGACGGCTTCCTTCGCTACCATTCCCGCCACGCCCGGTCTTTCCAGGCCGATTGCCAAGGGGCCCCCTGCAATCGCCGTGCTGCCGTTCCAGGGCAACGGAAGCGAACCCGATGTCGGCTATATGGCCGACGGTATCGCCGAGGACATCATCTACGGTCTTTCCAACACGCGCTGGCTCTCGGTCATTGCCAAGGGGTCCAGTTTCCAATTTCGCGACGACAGCCTCGGCACAAGGCTCATCGGCAACGCGCTGGGCGCCCGCTACATCGTCAGCGGCACGTTGGCGCGCTCCGACAGGCAGATTCGTCTCAACGCGTCGCTCACCGACACCTCGAACGGGCGCCTGGTCTGGTCGCAACGCTTCGACCGCGACCTCGTCGATATCTTCAGCCTGCGCGACCAGATCGGCAGCGAGATCGTTTCCATCCTCGACAAGGAGGTCGACCGCGCCGAGCAGGCACGTACGTTCCAGGTGCCGTGGGAAAGCCTCGAAACTTGGCAACTGGTCAGGCGCGGTCGTTGGCACATGAACAGGCGGACACGTCGCGATACCGAAATCGCGCTCGACTTCTTCGACAAGGCCTACCAGGAAGATCCGAACTCGAGCGCCGTGCTCAATGAGCTCGCATGGTGGTATTTCTGGCGGGCCTGGCTGCGTTTCGGCGACAGCGACGATCTGGAGAAAGTCGAGACGCTTGCGCGCAAGGCGCTTCTGATGGACAGTCTCGATGCGCGTCCGCATGCCTATCTCGGCGCGGCCGACATCATGCGCGGCCTTCCGGCGTTGGCGGCCGAGCATCTTGCCGAAGCGATCCACATCAATCCGAGCTTCGCCTTCGCCCGCTCGGCCATGGGCAGCGCGTACCTTCTGCTTGGCGACGCGACCGGCGCGATACCGTTCTTCCTCGACACCGAGCGGTTGAGCCCGTTCGACCTCTATCGCTTCCACAATCTGGGGGAACTGGCCGCGGCCTATTGCTTCGTCGAGGACTGGCAGGCTGCGATCGCCAACGCCGAGCGCTCGCTCAACCTGTCGCCAAGTTACTTCTACGCGAGGTTCCTGAAGATAGGCGCCCTGACGAGAAGCGGGCGGCGCGACGAGGCGGCGCATGAGCTTGCGATTTTCATGACCAGGCATCCCGATTTTTCCGAGCAGAGGATACGCTGGATACCGTTCGTGGACCCGGCCAAGAACAATTTCCTGATCGGCAATTTCGATCGAGCCAAGTCTGCCGCATGATCGCCGGGGCCGACAATAAATGACTGTGAGCGAATTCACATACGCCGGACCGATGCAAACCTAGGCCAGACAATGCCGGCATCGCATTGACGTGGATAGCCGGGGGGCTTGAACGCGATGATCACTTTGAAGTACTTCGCCGCCGTCCGCGCCGCTCAGAAGAGCCAGCGTCCGGTCGCCGAAATGCCGCCGTTCGATATCGACCGGCTGCGTTCCAAGGGTGGCTTTGCTTCCCGCATCGCCGGTTTTCTTCTGGGCGATCCGCGCTGGCTTCTGGCGCTGCTGCGCCGTTTCTGGCCGAATCTCGGCTTCGGCAATTTCCTGCTCGTCACCAAGGGCGCGGACGTTCGCGACATATTGGAGCGGGGCGACGAGTTCGAAACGCCTTACGGGCCGGAAATGGCCGAACTCGCCCGCGGCTCGAATTTCATTCTCGGCATGCAGGACGGCGCCGCGTACCGGCAGATGAAATCGGCGGTGCTGAGCGCTTTCCCGCCGGCGGAGGTCGAGGCCGCCGTCAGGCCGATCGCCGAGCGCCATTCGCGCGACATCATGACCCGCGCCAGTCCCGGCTTCGATGCCATCGCCGGATTGATGAAGATCGTGCCGGTGCGTATCTGCCGCGATTATTTCGGCCTCGAGATCGACGACGAAACCGAGTTCGCCGACCGGTCGATCGCGCTCAGCGCGCTGTTCTTTTCCGACCCGACGGCAAATCCCGCCACGCGCCAGCTTGCCGTGGTCGGCGGCGATCGGCTGATCAAGATCATAGACCGCTCGATCGCGGCGGTCAGGGAAAAAGCGGACAAGGACGACCGGCCGCTTGCCCGCCTCGTAGCGCTGATGGATCAGGGGCGCCTGTCGCTGCCCGACATCCATTCCATCATGCTCGGCATGGTCGCCGGTTTCGTGCCGACCAATGTGCTTGCCGGCAGCAACTGCCTGGATGTGATCCTGTCGCGAACGGACGCACGGCAAGCCGTCGATCAGGCAATTGCCGCCGGCGATACCGGCAAACTGGACCGGGCGATCATGGAAGCCATGCGGTTCAAACCGATCTGGATCGGGCCATGGCGCTATACCAGACGTGACGCGGTCATCGGCAAGGGCACGCGCCGCGAGCGGCTGGTGAAGGCCGGAACCGTGGTGATGCCGGCGACGCTTTCGGCGATGTTCGATCCAGAGATCGTGCAGCGGCCGAACGAGTTCGATACGTCGCGCCCGCATCGCGACTACATGGTTTTCGGCTACGGCATCCATTTGTGCATCGGTGCCGAGATCGCCCGCATCCAGATCGGCGAATGCATCCGCGCCCTGTTCAGCAAACCGAGGCTTGGCCGCGCGCGCGGCAGGGCCGGCAAGATGGTCAATGTCGGCGCCTATCCGGCAAGCCTCAAGGTCGATTTCGAACGTTCGCCGCTTTGCCGTACAGCCGACCAGTCGATGGTGACGGTTGTCTGCCCGATCACCCGCTCCATGCCGCTCGATGCGGTGCGCGACAAGGTCGCCGACCTTGGCAATCCCGCGATCGGCGAGCTGCGCGGCGCGCTCGACAAGGTCGGCACCATACATTTCACCAGCCTAGCCGTCGCTCCCACCGGCAAGGATGAAAAGACGGGAATGGAGGCCGGCGCGCTGGTGTTCGAAATCTCCGGCGACGGCAGCACCGACGATGTCATAACCGCCATCGCGCAATCGATCGGGCACAGGCTGCGGCCGATCTTCAGGGATGTCTGCGGCCTGCCGGACGGCGGCTCGCTGGAGGATTTCCTGAAGAGGAACCACATAGAGATATCGCCGTCCTTCGGCAGCGCCGCGGGCCTGGTTTTTTCCGGCACGCCAGGTCATTCCGTACGCCGCATCCTTGCCGAGGCGCGGCTCGCCGACAGCGTGCGCGAGATCGTCGAAAAGCCGCGCGCGGGCGCCGGCAACGCGATGGATGTGCTGGCCGAGGCACGCCGGCATGTCCGTTGCCTCGGGCAATTCGGCTGGGCGTTCGAGCCCGCCGAAAGCCAGCTGGAAAGGCCGCCCGGCCATTGGTCGCGCGCGCTGACGACGACGCTGCTGACGCCGGCGATGTTCGTCACTGTTGCGATCGTCGTCCTGGCCTTTTGGCGCATGACTTATGTGCTGGTGTTCGGGAACCCGCATGGCGTCACCTTTGCCAACATCGCTATCGCCGGCGCCGCGCTTCTGCTCACGGTGCTGGGCCTGCTGGCCATTCTCGCCCTGTTCGTGGGTCTTTGCTTCCTGGCGTTGCGGCGGCTGGAGGACAAGGACCGGCCGGCGAACACGCCGGTCGACATCGGCGCGCTGGAAAAGATCCTCGCCAATGAGGACCACTGCGCGCAGAACAACCTGACGGCGATCTCGACGATGAAGCCGGGCATCTTGCGGCGGCTGGCGCTGCGGCTCTCCTTCTATCTCATCTCGATATCGGCACAGAAAGTGTTCAGGCCGGGCTTCCTCGCCACCATCAACACCATTCATTTCGCCCGCTGGGTGCTTTTGCCCGGCACCGACAGGCTGGTGTTCTTCTCCAATTACGGCGGCAGCTGGGAAAGTTACCTGGAGGATTTCATCGCCAAGGCCTCGGCCGGCCTGACCGGCGTGTGGAGCAACACCGAGGGCTATCCGCGCACGCGCTGGCTGTTCCTGGACGGCGCGCGCGACGGCGATCGTTTCAAGCGCTGGGCGCGGCGCCAGCAGGTGCCGACGCTGTTCTGGTACAGCGCCTATCCGCACCTCAACACACCGCGCATCCGGATCAACTCCAGGATCAGGCGCGGCATCGCATCGGCCACCGGCAACGAGGCGCGCGACTGGCTGAGCCTGTTCGGTTCGCTGCCGCGCCCGCCAGCGCGGCCGGCGGACGCGACCAGCCTGTCCGAATCGCCGCCCGCGCCGCTCGAAGAGCTGGAATCCGGGGAAATTCAATCCATTTTCTTCGGGCCCTTCGGCGCGCTCGGTCATGCGCATATGCTTGCGATCCAGGTGCCGGAAGGGTTGCCGGCGGCGAAGCGCAAGTCGTGGCTCGACTTCGTGATCGACAAAACCAGTTTCGGCGACGGAGTGCCGGCCGGCCGCGCCATGACCGTGGCGTTCGGCCCCAACGGGCTGCGCCGGCTCGGGCTGCGGGGCGGTGTCGACGACGAGCCGTTGGACACGTTTCCTGTCGCCTTCCGGCAAGGCATGGGAACGCCCGAGCGCAGCCGCATTCTCAACGACACCGGTCCCGACGCTCCCGACAAATGGCAGTGGGGGTCGTCCGCCAAGCCCGTCGACGTCGTCATCGTCTGCTATGCCGGGACGCCGGCCGCGTTGAAGGCAGAAATCACCGCCATGAAGCGACAGACGACAGGCGCAGGGATGTCCGTGGCCGCCGAACTGCCGCTGATGGTGCGGCGCGATGGCAAGCGGGCGGTCGAGCATTTCGGCTTCGTCGACGGCGTCTCGCAACCGATCGTCCGGGGCACGCAGCGCGCCGCCAAAGGAGCGGCGCCCATGCATCTGCTGGCGCCCGGCGAGTTCCTGTTCGGCTATCGCGACGAGCATGGCTTCTATCCGGCTTCGCCGTCGGTCGAGGCGGCGCTGGATCGCACCGGCATCCTGTCGCAGGTGCGGCGTAACCGTCAGATTCCGGGGCAGCCGCCTCCGCCGCGCGATTTCGGCCGCAACGGCACCTTTCTCGTCCTGCGCCAGTTCGAGCAGCATGTCGAATTGTTCGACGATTATTGCAGGAAGGCCGCGACGCAGGCAGCAAATGAGACCGGCGATTCCGCCATCACACCGCATTGGGTGGCGGCAAAGATGCTCGGCCGCTGGCAGGACGGCAGCTCGCTGGTGCGCAATCCGAACGGGCGCCCGGGCCGCGGCGTCGACAATGATTTCGCGCTCGGCGCCGAGGATCCGCAGGGACATGCCTGTCCGCTCGGCTCGCACATACGCCGGTCCAACCCGCGCGATTCGCTGGGCGAGGACCGCGAGACGCAGATCAGGATCGGCAAGCGCCACCGGATCCTGCGCGTCGGCCGCACCTACGAGAAGAAGGACAGGGGCGGAAAGACGGAGAAGGGCCTGCTCTTCATGTGCCTCAACGCCGATATCGAACGCCAATACGAATTCATCCAGCAGACCTGGGTCTCGTCGAACTCGTTCCAGGGCCTTGTAGGCGAGACCGATCCGACGATCGGCGCGCGGGGCGGCGGCGGCCGGTTCTCGATCCCTTCCTGGGAAAAGGTCACCGTGCTCAAGGAGGTGCCGCAGTTCGTCACGACAAAGGGCGGCGGCTATTTCTTCATGCCGAGCCGGTCGGCTCTGCGCTATCTGGTTTCGCGGCTCTGACCGGTGCGCTGAAAGCTGTTCGTCGTTCTCGGATGCGACGAACCGACGGAGCCATGGCGAAGTCGCCGAGCGGGCTACGGCGAAACCGCCGAGCCTGATTGCTCAGTCGTCGTCCTGCGAATCGGCGATGTGGTTCAGCGCGGCGGCGTTGGTGATGCGCAAGCCACCGCGCCTGATGGCGATCATCTGCCGGCTGCGCCAGTCGTTCAGCGTCTTGTTGACGGATTCGCGCGTCGCGCCGAGGAATTCGCCGAGCTCGGACTGCGAAATCGGAATCCAGCCGGCCGAGTCCGCCATGACGCCGCTCAAGAACACCAGCCGCTTTGCCAGCCTGGCCTCGATGCCGAAAAAGGCCTGGTCGCCCAGCTCGCCGCTGACCCAGCGCAGCCGCGTGCACAGCAATTCGATCATCGCGCGGGCCAGAGGCGGGTTTTTTTCAATGCGGTCAAAGAGTTGTGTCCGGTTAAGTGAAACCAGCTCACAGGCCGTGAGGCAGATGGCGGTCGCCGTGCGCGGGCGCCCGTCCAGCGCTCCGATCTCTCCGACGAGGCTGCGCGACAGTTCGATATTGGCCACCAGCTTCTGCCCGCCGGGCGAATAGATCGAAATCTCGACGGTACCGCTCATCACGCCATAGATGCGGTCGGACGCATCCTCCTGGACGAACAAATGCTGGCCGGCCGCATAGCGCTCCAGCTTGCAGCCGCCGAACAGCAGGTCGAACTGGCGCGGGTCGATGCGCGCCAGGCGCGGCAGGTTCCTGTCGTCCGCGCCGTTTGTAGCCATGATACGATTCCGCCTCTCGTTAGACGGAAATTGTAGGATAAGTGCGTGCTCGATCAAAGCGTCGTCTCCTTCTGTGGTAGCTTGCCGAATTCTCGGGGTGACGGACGGAAGATCAAAGTCACGCCTGATACGCCGAAATCGGATAAGCCGGCAAACTCTAAGGAGACCGGGCGCACTGGCGGTTGCGGGCCGATCCTTGGAAACGCCGTCCGCGCGCTTGGGTGGGAGGTGCCCATGCGCGCAGACAGCAAACCTGAAAATGGCTAGGTGATCGAAATTTCTCCTCGAGAACCGCATCCAGATCGCAGTCCGGCAGCAGCGGCGGACACCGCAGTCAGCTAGGGCCGTCGATGCCGCCGTTGCAACATCTGAGCGCAAGCCCTGTCCGACGTATGTGAAGGTGCTCACAGATATGCGCGCCGGGCGGACCGATGGTTATTCTGGAAATGCATGGTTCACGCCTCGATCAATCTTTGCCTTGCAGCCGGCATGATTGCCTAGTCGGCAAATAGATCAGTCGAAGCGTGGCTGGAACCTTGGCTTGACTGTAGCGGACGGTCGGCGCCATGGTCCATCTTGAGGGAGGGACGCCGTGGCAGCCGCGAAGGGACTCCTTGTAAAGGTTCGTGGCGACGGCGCGGGGCTCTCGGTGCGAGGCGGGCCGCCGCGGATTGGCGGGATCGAAGCCGAGCCGATCCTTACTCTCCCGCCTGGCGCTGCAAGCACCGGTACGGCCGCGGCCGCGGACCGCGGCGCCACCTGGCTCCGCTTGGCCACGGATGCCGCCGAAGCAGACAATCCCTGGGACCACGCTCACGATCTTGTCGCCCGGACTCCGGCGCTGGCCGCCGCAGGGAGCGAGGTGCTCGCGGTCGAGCCCGATATCATGCAGCAATGGGACTACAAGGACAGCGCCGGCGATCGCGGGATGGCGGCAAGCGCAGCTCCGACATGTACTTTCGACGACCAGGATCCGCAGGGCGGACAGGCGGTGGTCGCGGGCCGCGTCGCCTGGAATGCCGCGCCGGACTTCAGCCAGTTCAAGGCCGCGCGCGAAAGCGTCGGCGCCAAGCAGGCCAACATCACCATCGCCCATCTCGATACCGGTTTCGATCCTGGTCACGAAACCCTTCCAGCAGGACTTCTTACAGCGCAGCAGCGCAATTTCGTCGACGACGGGACCGGCCCGAACAACGCGACCGACCACGCTCCGGCCGGCACGCTGACCAGCAATCGCGGTCATGGAACAGGCACGCTCAGCCTGCTGGCCGGCAACAAGCTCGACGGCACGTCGCCGCATTGGCCGGGCTTCACCGATTTCGTCGGCGGCGCGCCACTGGCGAAAATCCTGCCGGTGCGCATCGCCGACTGGGTGGTGCGGCTGACCACCGGCACCATGGTGCAAGGCATCGACTATGCGCGCCAGCAGGGCGCGCAGGTATTGTCGATGAGCATGGGCGGCCTCGCCTCGCAGGCTCTGGTCGACGCCGTCAACCTTGCCTACGACCACGGCGTGGTCATGGTCACGGCGGCCGGCAACAATTTCACCATCACGCCGAGGAGCATCGTTTATCCCGCGCGCTACAACCGGGTGCTTGCGGCCTGCGGCGTGATGAGCGACGGGCGCGCCTATGCCGGGCTCGCCCTCGGCACTATGCAAGGCAATTACGGGCCGCCTTCGAAGATGGGCACGGCGCTGGGAGCCTACACGCCGAACGTGCCCTGGGCTGAAATCGATTGCCGCAAGGTGGTCGACATGGACGGCAACGGCACCTCGGCCGCCACCCCCCAGGTCGCTGCCGCGGCCGCTCTGTGGCTGGCCGAACATTGGGACGTGGTGAAGAATTATCCCCAGCCGTGGATGCGGATCGAGGCTGTCCGCAAGGCGTTGTTCGCGAAGGCCTTGAAATCGACGGCCAAGATGAATGCGTCGGAGACGAAGGAGAAGATCGGGCAAGGCGTTTTGCGGGCCTTCGATGCGCTGGGCTTCCCGCCGCCGGCGGCGAACAGCCTGACGAAGCTCGCTCGAGCCACCTACACATGGAGCTGGCTGGATCTTTTGACCGGCGGAAATTCGTTGGCAGCGCTCCCGCCTGCGACGCTTCGGCAGGGAACGATGTTTGCGCTTGAACTGACGCAGATGGCGCAAGTCACGGCGGCAGTCGAACAGGCGATCGCCGATCCGGATGGCGATCCGGGCAGTATTTCGGCCGCGGCGCGCAACCGCTATCTCGAAGCGGCGCTCGACCAGGGCAACCCGTCGAAGCCGCTGAAGGCGTTTCTGGAAGGTTTGCTCGGAAGGCCGGGCGCCAGCGCGGCGGTTCCGGCGCCGGTCATGGGCCCCGCGCCGGGTATCAAGCGCAAGCCACGGCCGATGCCGCCGCCGCAACGGCGCCTGCGCATTTACGCGCTAGATCCGTCGGTGGCGAAACGGCTGGATTCGGTTTCGGTCTACCAGTCGACGCTTTCGGTGCAGTGGGACGACGAGCCGGCGACCGACAGGCCGTTACTGCCGGGTCCGATCGGCGAATATCTTGAGGTGGTCGATGTCGACCCCGCGTCCGACCGCGTCCACGATCCGGTAGACCTCAACGACAAGGTGCTTCTGGCGCAGGATGGCCTGCCGCCTTCGGAGGGCAATCCGAAATTCCACCAGCAGATGGTCTACGCCGTCGCCATGACCACGATCGGCCATTTCGAGCGCGCGCTTGGCCGGCGGGCGTTGTGGGCGCCGCATTATGCCGAGGCGCCCGGCCGGACCGGCGACATGACGGTGAAGGCACACTACGTGCCGCGCCTGCGCATCTATCCGCATGCGTTGCGCGCCGAGAATGCCTATTACAGCCCGGAAAAGAAGGCGCTGCTGTTCGGCTATTTCCCGGCGACCAGCAATGAGGGCGACGTCACCACGCCCGGAACGACTGTGTTTTCGTGCCTGTCCAGCGATATCGTCGCGCATGAGATGTCGCACGCATTGCTCGACGGGCTGCACCGCCGCTTCCAGGAGGCATCCAACCCGGACGTGCCGGCCTTCCACGAGGCTTTCGCCGACATCGTCGCGCTGTTCCAGCATTTCACGCTGAAGGAGTTGGTCAGCTTCGAGATCGGCAAGGCGAGGGGCGAATTGTCGGTTGCCTCGCTGCTTTCCGGTATCGCCAAGCAGTTCGGCGAAGGCAGCGGCCGGGCCGGGCCGTTGCGCGAATATGGCGGTGCCGGCATGGCCGATCTCGACTACGACAAGACCTTCGAGGCGCATGACCGGGGCTCGATCCTGGTCTTCGCCGTCTACCAGGCCTTCCTGGCGATCACCGATCGGCGGACCGACGATCTGATCCAGCTTGCCACCGGCGGCTCCGGCATCCTGCCGGCGGGAACCTTGCATCCGAGCCTGGTCGAGCGCCTGACCGACGAGGTCGCCAAGACCGCCAGGCAGATGTTGACCATGTGCATCCGCGCGCTCGACTATTGCCCCTCCGTCGACATCACCTTCGGCGAATACCTGCGCGCGCTGATCACCGCCGACCGCGACGCCTATCCGGACGATCGGCTGCACTACCGCCTGGCCTTCCTGGAATCATTCCGCAAATGGAAGCTTTTGCCGCGCGACGTGCGCACCATCTCGGAAGAGACGCTCGCCTGGAGCGCGCCGGAAGATCCGTCGCCGGCCTGGCTGAAGGGTCTGCTCAGCAAGATCGACCTCGGCTGGAACCAGAAATTGAAGCGGGCCGAGATCTTCGCGCTCAATGACAAGAACCGCTACACGCTGTGGAAGGCGATGCACAAGACCTTCGCCTCCAACCCGGACCTCTACAAGCAGTTCGGCCTGCTGCCGGATCTGCCGCGCTACAACGAGGACGGGACGGTCATGCACGCGCCGAAGAAAGGCGAGACGACCTTCGACATCTACAGCGTACGCCCGACGCGCCGCGTCGAGCCGGACGGCTCGTTCCGCGTCGAGGTCGTGGCGGTCATCCAGCAGCGGATTCCAGTTGCGCTCGACGGCACGGCGATGCCGCAAGGCATGGCCAAGGGCGACGACTTCTTCTGGTTCCGGGGCGGCGCCACCATCATCATCGACCCGCGCGAGGGGTTCGAGGAGATCCGCTACTCGATCATCAAGAACACCGGCAGCGCGGATCGGCAGAAGCGTCAGGCCGGGACGATGGCGGTCAATTACCTGTCGCCGCTCAGAGCGCTCTATTTCGGCGGCGAGGTGTCGGAGCCCTTTGCCCTGCTGCATGCCAGCGATGGAGACGACGACCATGTCTAGAAAGCCGGCGACGAGGACAAGGCCGGCAAGAACGGCTACCGTACCGGCGTCGGGCGTCACCGTCCGGCATTACTGCCAGGGCATCGGCGATTGCCATCTGCTTACCTTCAAAAAGGCGGACAAAAAGCCGTTCCGCATGCTCATCGATTGCGGCATCCATGTTTCGATCGCGGGCGGTCCGGCGCTGGTCGGCGACATCGTCGCCGATATCAGGAAAGAGACCGGCGGCAAGATCGACGTTCTCGTCGTCACGCACGAACACTGGGACCATGTCTCCGGCTTCCTGACGGCGAAGGACCTTTTCAAGGATTTCGTCGTCGCCGATGTCTGGATGGCATGGACCGAAAATCCCGCCGACGCCGAGGCCACGGAACTCGACAAGTTCAAGGGCCAGGCGCTGGCGGCACTGCAAGGCGTGGGCCAGAAGCTCGACGGAATGCAGGGGCTGAGCGCCTACATGGCCGGCGTGCGCGACGGTCTGCAATCCGTGCTTGGCTTCCAGTTCGGCGCTGTCGGGGAGCGGGTGCGCTCGGCTCGCGACGCTGCGGCCAGGCTTTCGCAAAAACCGTCGCCGACCTATTTCGAGCCCGGCGGGCTGCCGGTATCGATCGACGGGTTGCCCAACCTTCGCGTCTATGTGTTGGGCCCGCCGCGCGACAAGGCGGCCCTGCGTCTGGAGGAGAAGGCGAGCGAGATGTTCCCGCTGACCAGCGGCGGCCCGTTTGCGCGGGCGCTGGCCAGCGGCCTCAAGATGAACGAGGCGGCCGACGCTAATTATCTCGACGAGCTCAGTCCGTTCGAACGCAATGTCGGCACGCCGCTTTCCGCGGCGCTCAACGGCGACAAGGGCAGCGACCCGACCGTCGATGTCGCCACCTTCGTCCGCAAGCATTATTCCGGGCCGGTTGCGGCCGCTGCATCCATGGAAGACCGCGACCAGTCCTGGCGGCGCATCGACGCCGACTGGATGGGGATCGCCGCCGACCTTGCCCTGCAGCTCGACCGCGGCGTCAACAACACCAGCCTGGTGCTGGCCTTCGAGTTCATCGACAGCGGCCGGGTTCTCCTGTTCCCCGGCGACGCCCAGATCGGCAACTGGCTGAGCTGGAAGGATCTGAAATGGCCAGTGGGGCAGGGCACAGTCACATCGGCCGATCTTCTGGCGCGCACCGTCTATCTCAAAGTCGCCCATCACGGCAGTCAGAACGCCACGCCGGAGAAACAGGGTTTTGACCTGCTGACGAGCAGCGACCTGTCGGCTTTCATCCCCACCAACAAGACCGATGCCTTGAACGTGCATTGGGGCGAGATGCCCTACGACGGCATCCTGACGGCGCTCGAGACAAAGACGAAGGGCCGCGTCATTCGTGCCGATGATCCATGGCTGGCGGACAAGAACGGGAAGCCGGCTTTTGCCGCGCCATCCGGTTCGATCCAGGCAGTACGCAGCGCGCCGCGCGATGCGGCACGCGGACCAGGCGGACTGTGGGTCGAAGTGGATCTGGCCTGAGAGTTCGCCACCGAGCCGGTTGCGAAAAATCGAAAACCGCTCTATGGAGCGCGCGGCTGAATGAGGGCGGCTACTCGACACATTGCACAAGGTCGCCCCATGCCCGATGCATTCTCACGCGTCATCGCCTTCCTTGCCGTGGTCACGGCCCTTTTGTTTGCCGGGTTGCATTTCCACCAAGGCCACATCATCGCCACGCTCTATTTCATGACCGGCGCCGTTCTGGTGACGGCGGTGACGCGGATGAATGTGCGCAGAGGGCTGATTTAGAGCCTTGACCGGTTCGGCTCGGCAGTCGTTCGAAGATCGTCGGCACATCGCCTTGACTTCGAGAGCTTGCCTACCTTATATCGCGGCTCGCTTCGGCCTTCGGGCAAAGAGCGGGCGATTAGCTCAGCGGGAGAGCACACCCTTCACACGGGTGGGGTCGCAGGTTCAATCCCTGCATCGCCCACCATCCAACAGCTTGATAATGTTGGATGAATGGCCCGACGAATTCTTCGACAATTGCACTGGGGAGCCGGCTCAGCGCGCCGCCGCGATCAGCCGCTCGGCCAGGTCCGGCGTCAGCGTGTCGAAATGCGAGATCACCAGGGTCGGCTCGAATTCGCGCACATGGCGGTCGGTGTAGCCGAAATCGACCGCGACCACCGGAATGCCGGCAGCCTTGGCGGTATCGATGTCGGTTTGCGAATCGCCGATCATCAAGGCGTTCTCCGCATCGCCGCCGGCCAGCCGGATCGTTTCGGTGAGATGGCGCGGGTCGGGCTTGCGGAAGGCGAATGTGTCCTGGCCGCAGATCGCGGCAAAATAGCTCGACATGCCAAGCGCGCCGATCAGCGTTGCGGAGTTCGCTTCGTATTTGTTGGTGCAGACCGCCATCAGGTAGCCGGCGGCCTGAAAACGATCGAGGGCGGCGACGACGCCGGGATAGGGGCGGGATTTGCCGGGAATGTTCAGCGTGTAATGGTCGAGGAACAGTTTCAGCAGCCGGTCGTGCTCTTCCGCCACCAGCGCCTTGTTCTGCGCGGCATGCGCGCGTTCGATCATGACGCGCCCGCCATGGCCGACGAAACGCCGGAAACCGGCTTCGTCGACAGCTGCGAGGTCGCTTGCCGCCAGGCTGTGGTTGAGGCTGTCGAGCAGGTCGGGCGCCGTATCGACCAGTGTTCCGTCGAGATCGAACACGATGATCGGGCGGGTCATGGGCGGGTCCTGCGGCAATTGCGTTGCTGGCAGCCGATACAGGTTGGGCCGGGTTCAAGCAAGAAGCCTCGATCGGTCCACAGCGCGGCCCTTTGACGGGACAGGCAAAAATGCTAGGAGGCGCGCGAAATCGGCGAAATCGGGGCTCCCCATGGATGCAAGGCAGTTGAAGGTCGAAGCCGCGCGGGCCGCGCTCGCCCATATCGGCGGCGGCATGCGGCTCGGCATTGGCACCGGCACCACGGCGGAAGAATTCGTGCGGCTGCTGGCCGAGAAGGTTGCGACCGGCCTCAAGGTCATCGGCGTGCCGACATCCGAGCGCACCGCTGCGCTCTGCCGCGAACTCGGCGTGCCGCTGTCTACACTGGAAGAAACGCCGGAGCTCGACCTCACCATCGACGGCGCCGACGAGGTCGATCCGGACCTGACCCTGATCAAGGGCGGCGGCGGCGCACTGCTGCGCGAGAAAATCGTCGCGGCGGCGTCCGACCGCATGATCGTCATCGCCGACAAGTCCAAGATGGTCGGGACGCTGGGCCGGTTCCCGCTGCCGATCGAAGTCAACAAATTCGGCCTGCGCGCCACCGAGATCGCGGTTCGAGCCGCCGCGGCAGAGCTCGGTCTTTCCGGCCCGGTTACATTGAGGATGACGGGGGGCCAGCCATTTGTTACAGACGGCGGCCACTTTATCCTCGATGCATCTTTTGGCCGCATTCCGGATACAAGAGCGCTGTCGAATGCTCTCTTCGCCATTCCAGGCGTTGTCGAGCACGGTCTATTCATCGGGCTGGCGTCAACGGCCATCATCGCCGGCGGCGACGGTATCGAAACCGTCCATGCAGCCTGAAACCAGGGAGTTCTATCGACCATGATGTTGCCTAAACGAGTTCGCCGTTTTTCGATGCTTCTGGCGGCCTCGGCCGCCCTTGCGCTGTCTTCGCCGGTGTTTGCGCAGGATGTCAGCGAATCGCATCTGAAGGCGGCGCGCGCGGCCGTCGCGGCGATCCATGCCACAGACACGTTCGACAACATCCTGCCACAGGCGGCCGGCGCGCTCGAGGCGCAGCTCATCCAGAAGAACCCCGACATGCAGGAGCTGATCGGCAAGACCGTGGCCGAGAAAGCGCTCAGCCTCGCCTCGCGGCGCGCCGATCTCGAAAAAGAAGCAGCACTTGCCTATGCCAAGGTGTTCTCCGAGCAGGAGCTCAACGACATCGCCGCCTTCTACAGCTCGGAAGCCGGCAAGAAGCTGCTGGACAGCGGTCCCGCGGTGACGCGCGACCTCGTGAAGGCTGCCGAGATATGGCAGAACGGCGTCGCCCGCGACCTCGCCCAGCAGGTCGGCGAGACGATCGCCGCCGCCGCCAAGGCCGCGGCGCCGGCAGCACCGGCTCCGGACGCCACCGCGCCCGCCGATGGTTCCGCTCCGGCGGACAATTCGGCTCCCGCCGACAATTCGGCCCCGGCGGACGATTCGCAGAACTGATCCAGTCAATCCGCCGACGGCGGCTGGACCACAAAGCCCGGGTTTGCCCGGGCTTTTCTTTTGCCGCTTTGCAGCCTACCTGTGACCCGTCTTTCTCATCCGCAGGAGCCATGCGATGGCTGGTTATGACTATGATCTGTTCGTCATCGGCGGCGGCTCCGGCGGGGTGAGGGCAGCCCGGGTGGCGGCGGCTCTCGGCAAGCGCGTCGCGGTCGCGGAGGAATACCGCTTCGGCGGCACCTGCGTCATCCGCGGCTGCGTGCCGAAGAAGCTCTATGTCTATGCTTCGCAATTTCCCGAGCATTTCGCCGACGCCGCCGGCTATGGCTGGACGGTGCCCGAGGCAAGCTTCGACTGGCAGACGCTGGTCGCCAACAAGGACAAGGAGATCGCGCGGCTCGAGGCGATCTACAAGAGGAATGTCGAGGGCTCCGGCGGCGAGACCTTTCATTCACGTGCAGTGGTCGTCGACCAGCACAGCATCTATCTGGTTGCCGAGGACCGCACGGTCAGCGCCGACCAGATCCTGATCGCGACTGGTGGGCGGCCTGCGCCGCATCCGGCGCTGTCAGGCCACGAATACTGCATCTTCTCCAACGAGGCCTTCGATCTCAAGGAGCTGCCAAAGGCGATCATGATCGAGGGCGGCGGCTACATCGCCGTCGAATTCGCCAATATCTTCCATGGCCTTGGCGTCGACACCACGCTGGTCTATCGCGGCCAGGAAATACTCAGCCGCTTCGACATGGATTTGCGCCGCTCGCTGCACGAGACCATGGAGAAGAAGGGCATCAAGATCCTCTGCCCCGCCATTTCGGAATGGGTGCGCAAGACCCCGGAGGGCCGGCTCGACGTGCTGCTGTCTTCCGGCCAAACCCTGACGGTCGACCAGGTCATGCTGGCGATCGGGCGTATCCCCAATACCGAGAATATGGGCCTGGAGGGCGTCGGTATCGAACTCAGCAAGACGGGCGCGATCGTGGTCGACCAATATTCGCGCACCAATGTCGACAACATCTGGGCGATCGGCGATGTAACCCATCGGGTGCAACTGACGCCGGTCGCGATCCACGAGGCGATGTGTTTCGTCGAGACGGCCTTCAAGGACAACCCGACCGCGCCGGATCACGACACCATACCGACGGCGGTGTTCTCGCAGCCGGAGATCGGCACCGTCGGCCTCTCGGAAGACGACGCGATCAAGCGCTATCCGGATGTCGAGATCTACCGCGCATCGTTCCGTCCGATGCGGCATACGCTGTCCGGCCGCGACGAGAAGATGCTGATGAAGCTGGTGGTCGACGGCGCGTCCAGGAAGGTGGTCGGCGCGCATATTCTCGGGCCCGACGCCGGCGAGATGGCGCAGCTTCTCGGCATTCCGCTGAAGGCGGGCCTGACCAAGGACGATTTCGACCGCACCATGGCCGTGCATCCGACCGCGGCCGAGGAACTGGTGACGATGTACAAGCCGACCTATCGCGTGAAGAACGGCGAACGCGTCTGACATTTCAGGATTTCAAGAAGCCTCCGATGTCCGCCACCGCCGCGCCGCTGGACCGCAATTTCGCCCGGCGCGACGATCAGGTCGCGGATGGCGCGATCGAGGAGCGCCGTATCGTCGGCGCGGTCGTTGTCGTCGCCCGGCGCGGCAAGATTCTTTATGGCCGCACAGCCGGGGTCGCCAACCGCGAGGCGAACGAACCGATGCGACAGGCGCGATCCTCCGCCTGGCCTCGGCGATATCCTGAAGCTGCTCGAAGCGCTGCGGCGCGGAGACGGGACGGTCATCCGCCCCGAGACGGCGGCGGCAATGACCAGGGATGTGATGGCATGATGGGCGCTTTTCCGGACGCGCTGCGCGACGCGATCTACGGCTGGCAAGCCGGATGACGGAGATAACCCGCCGCCGGCGATACCGGCGGCGGTAGAGTCTTCTACAGCAGCGTGCCGCGCAGGATCACCAGCGCCACCGAGAAGTAGATCACCAGCCCGGTGACGTCGACCAGCGTGGCGACGAACGGTGCCGAAGCGCTCGCCGGGTCGAAGCCGACGCGCTTCAGCGCGAAGGGCAGCATCGATCCCGACAGCGAGCCGAAGGTGACGATGCCGACCAGCGCCGCGCCCACCGTCGCCGCGATCAGCATCCAGTGCGGACCGTAGTCGTAGAAGCCGAAATACTGCCAGAGCGCGATGCGGCAGATGCCGACAATGCCGAGGATCGAGCCGAGCACCACCCCGGTCGGCAGCTCGCGCAGCGCCACCCGCCACCAGTCGCGCAGCCCGATCTCGCGCAGCGCCAGCGCGCGGATGACGAGCGACGTCGCCTGCGAGCCGGAGTTGCCGCCGGAGCTCATGATAAGCGGGATGAACAGCGTCAGCACGATCGCCTTTTCCAGCTCGCTCTCGTAGCTCTGCATGGCGTTGGCCGTCAGCATCTCGCTGAGGAACAGCGCGCAGAGCCAGCCGGCCCGCTTTTGTATCATGGCGAGGAAGCTCATCTTCATATAGGGCTCGTCCAGCGCCTCCATGCCGCCGAAACGATGCACGTCCTCGGTCGTCTCCTCGATCATCGTGTCGATGATGTCGTCGACGGTGACGATGCCGAGGATCCTGCCATGGTCGACCACCGGCAAGGCGAGCAGGTCGTATTTCGAGATCGTCTGCGCCAGGTTCTCGCGATCGGTGAGCGGCGTCACCGTCACCGGCACGCGATCGGGCGCTACCGACAGGATCGGATCCTCCGGGTTGCCGGTGATCAGCCGGCGCAGTCCGGTCGAACGCAGCAGGAGCTGCGTCTCCGGATCGACGATGTAGATGGCGTAGATGGTTTCGCGGGTGCGCTCGACCTTGCGGATGTAGTCGAGCGTGCGCCCAACGGTCCAGTCCGAAGGCACGCTGACGAATTCCGTCGTCATGATCGAGGCAGCACTGCCTTCCGGATAGCCAAGGATGGATAGCAGCGTCGCGCGCAGCGGCGTGGCCAAGGCGCCGAGCAGCTCCGAGCGGGCCGGCTCATCCAACTCGCGCAAAATGTCGGCCGCGCGGTCGACCGACATGGCGGTCAAAAGCTTGCTTGCCTTGGGACGGGGCAGGGCTTCGGCGAGCTCGGGCGCTGCTTCGAGCTCCGGCTGGTCGAAAATCTCGACCAGCCGCTCAAACGGCACGGCGCAAAGCAGCTCGATGGCCGTCTCGCGAGGTTCGTGGTTGAGGGCTTCGACGACGTCGGCGACGTGATCGTTGGCAAGAACACGGGCGACGGCGGTTGCTTCGTCGTCCAATACGGGGGCGAATTCGTTCATGGCTCACTCCTTGCCGTCCGGCAGGACGTGAGCCATCAGGTCACGTCAGGGCGGACGGCGGTTGCGTTCGACTGCGACTGTCGCCAGGCATGGCGGATTGACCTTTCTGCTCGCCGGGTTCGAGTTTGAATTTGGCGAGCGGGCGCAACATAGGAGCGCTTTTTGCCGAGTCAATTGTCAAAAGCTCGGAAATCGGGTGAGGGGAGGTCGGATCGCGAGACTGTGATCGGCAGCCGCAGCAGCCAAGCCATGGAAGCAGTTAAAAGCTTGGCCTGACTGCTATTTCTGCTTCAGCCGGCGGAACCGCAGCCATTTGTCCTCTGCCGGCCGCGGCGGCTGGGCGAGGATGGTGGTGAGCTCGCGCGGCAGGCTGGGCGCGAGCGGCTTCTTGGTGGCGACGCCGTCCGCGATCGCGACCACGCTGTGGTAGAAATCCTCGCCCGTAAGCGAGCGCGGTGGCACTGCCTCATGCATGACGCTGATGACGGTGACGTTCGCGCAATTGTCCTTGATCGCCTGGTGGAAGGCGATCTTGCCTTCGGGATCGAGCGCGCCGGTCGCTTCGTCGAGGAACAGAAGTCCGGGCTGCTGCAGGATGATGCGCGCGACCACGAGCTTCTGCTTCTGGCCGCCAGAAAGCACCTGGTCCCAGATCTTGCCCTCGCGGCTCTGGTCTGCCAGGTGCCCGATGAAGTCGCCGAGGCCGGCCTTGTGCAGGGCCGCCGCGACCTGCGTGTCGCTATGGTCGTTCTCGGAACCCGGCAGGCATACAAGCTGCTTCAGCGAGACCTGCTGCAGCTTCACCTCCTGCGCGGCGTAGAAACTCGTCACGCCCTCCGGGAAGACGATGGTGCCGCGGCCGTACGGCCACAGGCCGTTGATCGCCTTGATCAGCGAAGTCTTGCCGCAGCCGGACTCGCCCTTGAGGAAGGTCCATTCGCCACGGCGGAAGCGCAGATTGGCGGCACTGAGAAAGGGCGTCGCGTCCTCGCCCTGATGCGCCAGTTCGAGCTTCTGGATGGTCAGGCCGAACACCGGGTTCTGGGTGGCATAGCCGAAGTCGGAGCGGCCGGTCTGCTGATAGAATTCGCGCGGGTGCTGGACGTTCTCGATGGCGTTGGCGAGTTCGGTCACACGCTGGCTGTTGGCTCTGAGCGTCGCGATCGCCGGCATCACATGGATGAACCACGAGCACTGGCTGATCAACTGGGCGACCATTTCGGAGCCGGTGATGTAGCCCTTGTAGTCGAGGCGGTTGTGGATGAACGACACAAGGCCTGGCGAATAGGCAACAATACGGGCGCCGACGAAATTGTAGATCAGCTCGAACGACGTGTAGCTGGTGTTGACGACATTGAGCCGTCCCCATGTCTTGTCGATGTCTACATAGAGCCTGTCATGCATCGACTTTTGCACGCCCTCGCCATGCGAGGCGGCGACGTGGAAGCTGCGGCGCAGGAATGTCGTCAGTTCGCTGCGGTAGCTGCCCTCGGCCTGCTGCATGCGCACATTGAGCCGCTCGAGCAGCCGCCCGAGCTTGACCGCGATCCAGGTGTTCAGCGGCACGTAGATGGCGACGGCAAGGAAAGCCAGCACCGCGGTGCCGTAGCTGCCCAGGAGTTCCAGACCCTTGACCTCGACCGAGGACCCAATCAGGTTTTCACCAATGAAATAGAGCGAAGTCGCGACGCCCAGCACGCCCATGGCAAGCCCGATAGCGCCGCCGGTCATGTCCTTGATCGATTCCTGGATGCGCTGGTCGATGTTGTCCGGAGCGACGATGCCGCCCGCCACCGAACCGTGCTGAGCATGGAAATGGGTGTGGTTGCCGTCGAGCAGGGCCTGGTTGAACTGGTTGTTCAGCCAGCCCCGCCATTTGCGGTGCAAGGTCGTTGAAACGAGATTGCGCACGCCGGTGAAGCAGGCATCCTTCAGCACAACCAGCAGCACCAATATGCCGGCATTGGTCAGGATGGTCTGCAACGGGTGAGTGTTGGCGGCGTCGTGGAGGAAGGCGATCGAATTGCCCAATTCGCCCAACGCCACGGCAAACCAGACGCCGGCCTTGCTGGACAACGCCGTCAGCAGCGCGATGACGATGGTGAGGGTCCAGGCTTCCTTCCAACGGTCGGAGAACCAGTAGGCCCGCATCAGCCCCCAGAATGTACGCATCGACGATACCGGCGTCAGGGACGAGGTCTTTGCCTCGCTGGATGTTTGCTCCGGTACTGTACGTTGCGGTCTACCGACCCAAGTCACGATCCCGCCCAAACCTTTCTTAGTTTTGTTACACAGGGTAACACCAATTGATCATTTTCCATTAATTTTCTGCCGAGGAATGTGAGCAGGGTTACCCGCCGTGGCGCGATGGCAACAGAGAGGCCGTACCGGGCGGTCGCCAGTCACGCCGATTTCGTCTTTTATTCCAGCGCGTTAAAGACGATTGCGCCAGCCGGCGGCAACCTTCCCTTGGGGAAGCGGAAAACACGGGTTTGTGAATGGAAAAGAGGTATCCGCGGGCCGGGATGGCTACTGGGCGGTGACCGGAATGCCCGAAAACTTACCGTCAATGAGATCTTCGGGCTTGCCCGATTCGTCTTTTCCCGACGCGCTGAAACGACCGGAAACGGTCTTCGCGGCGGGATCGTATTTGTCGACGACGATCTCGCCGCTGGCGAAGCGGACATGGCCGACCATGGCGCCGGAATCGAGAACGTTGAAGCTGGCGCTGTTCGCGGATGACCCGGTCTTGAGCGGATAGGTGCCGGCAAAGTCGTTCGGATCTTTCAAAACCAGCATCGAATTGAAGGTCATGGTCGGCGAGCCCTGTTCTGTTCCCGACAGGTTCAAAACCGGCTTGCCGCCCATCTGCATCGTCTGGGCCAAGGTAAAGGACGCCGTCCAGGGTTTGCCTTCGAAGGTCGCCGACATAACGGCTTCCTCGGCCGATACGCGCTGCAACGACAATGGGAGCCCCAGGGCAAAAGGCAAGGAGAGCAGCAACAATGCGCCACGCCTGACTGCCATTTATGTCGTCCTCAAATCAGCCAAACCCCTCTCAGTCCTAACCCAGCGCCGTGTCCGAGGCGATTCACCAGATCGTGTTCGGCCAGGACGGGCATGATTTGACAACACGGCTCCTCGGGTCGAACCTTGTCGGTGTGGGCTTGCTGGGGGGTATGACATGCCTGCACGGGTATTTGCTGTCGGCAGCGCATGCCGGCAACCAGAGCATTCCGGCAAGCGCCGAGGGCCAGATCGAGTTCAACACGCCGTCCGGCAATATCGGCTGCATTTTATACGCCGAAGGGCGGCACCAGCACCTACCAGCCGCGGGATGGCGGGCCGGAGCTTTCCTGCTCGCGCGTCGAGCCGAGCTACGTGAGCGTAATCCTGGGCCGAAGGGGCCGGCGACACTGATCAAGAATCCCAGCCTTCCGTCCCGATTGTGCGGAAGGAGCCTTCAGTTCGCGGTTTCCAGCTCGCCTCGCGCCTTGGCCTGGGCCACCTGGCGGATCGCGTCGGCAAGCGTGTCGGCATCCTGCGCGCCCATCACCGCGTATTTGCCTTCGAGCAGGAAGCAGGGCACGCCGGTGATACCCATGCGCGAAGCGGTGGCGATCTCGTTGCGGACTGCCTCGACATCGGCGTCGGTCGGCAGCAGCGTTTCGACCACCGACGCATCCATGCCGGCCTCGCCGGCGGCGTTTGCCAGCACGGCGTGGTCGCCGATGTTCACGCCTTCCTCGAAATTCAGCTGGAAGAGGCGGCGCACCAGTCGGTTCTGCACATCTTCACCCGCGGCTCCCGCCCAGCGGATGACGCGATGAGCGTCAAGCGTATTGGCCGCGACCTTGATGGCGCCAAATGCAAAATGGATGCCCTCGGCCTCGCCGAGCGGCTCGATGCGCGCGTGGATCTGTTGGACGCGTTCCTCGCTGCCGAACTTGCCGAGCATATATTGACGGCGATCCATGCCCGCCGGCGGGATGGTCGGATCGAGCTGGAACGGCCGCCAGCTGACATGCACGTCGACGTCGCTTGCAGCAGCAATGGCCTTGTCCAGCCGCTTCTGGCCGATGAAGCACCAGGGGCAGACAACATCGGACACGACATCGACAGTGATGGAGTTCTCGGCACTCATGCTCGTCTCCTTTTCGGTTCCGATCGTCGCTGGGCTTGCGTCAGTTGGACTTTCGCCACCAGGTCGGCAGCTGATAGCCGAATATGGGGGTCTTTTGCGGATGTTCCAGATAACTCCAGTAAGCGAGCCATTGCTGCGTGTTGTATTGCATCGGCACCAGGTAATTGCCCGAGATCAGCAGCCGGTCGAGCACACGCACCGCGGCGACATAGTCTTCCTTGGTGCGGGCGTTCAGCATGGCGTCGATCGCGGCGTCGATCGCCGGGTCGGCGACGCCGGCGAGATTGAACGATCCTTCTGTCTTCGCGGCGATCGATCCCCAACGGCCGAGCTGCTCGCTGCCGGGCGACAGCGAATTGCTGAAGCCGCTCGTCCCGATCAGAACCTCGAAGTCGAAACGCTGCTTGCGCGACTGGATCTGGTCGCCATCGAGGCTGCGGATGCCGACGTCGATACCGATCTTCTCCAACGTGCGCTGGTAGATAGCGGCCAGCCGCTCTTCGTCCTGCGATGAGGTCAGGATCTCGAAGCCGAACGGGTTTCCCAGCGGGTCGAGCATCTTGCCGCCCTGCACGCGGAAGCCGGCGCTCTTCAACAATTCGAAGGCCGCTTTGAGCACCTTGCGATCCTGGCCCGAACCATCCGTCACGGGCGGGCGCCAGGTGCCGTCCATCACATCGGGCGGCACGCGGCCGGGGAAGGGGGCAAGCAGCGCCTTTTCGCGATCGTCGGCCGGGTGGCCAAGCGCGGACAGGTCCGAATTCTGCCAATAGCTCATGGTGCGGTTGAACTTGCCGCCGAACAGATTCTTGTTCGCCCACTCGAAGTCATAGAGCGTGCCCAGCGCGCGGCGCACGACCGGGTTGGCGAACTTCGGCAGCCTGGTGTTGAACAGGAAGCCGGTCACCACTGGGGGAATGCCGGTGGTGAAATACTCTTCCTTCACATCGCCTCGCCGGAAGGCTGGAAAGTCGATGTCGCGCTCGCGCTTGACCGGATCGGCCTCGTCATCGAGGGCGCAAATGCCTTTCTTGAATGCTTCCGTCTTGGCGTTGGCGTTGAGAAAATACTCGATGGTGATCTGGTCGAAATTGTCGAAGCCGCGTTTCGACGGAATGTCCTTGCCCCAATAGTCCGGGTTGCGCTTGAAGACGATCCGCTGCCCCGGCAGCACCTTGTCGACGGTGTAGGGTCCGCTGCCGATCAATGGCTTCAGCGTGGTTCTGTCGAACGTGTCCTTGTCGAAGGCGTGCTTAGGGACGATCGGCGTCAGCGCGACGATCAGCGGGAATTCGCGGTTGGCCTTGTCGTTGAAGGTGAATTTCACACTGTGGTCGCCGGTCTTTTCCAGCTTGGCGATCATGCTCATGCGGTCGCTGTAAGGCGGGCGGCCCTTGTCGGTGAAGACGTCATAAGTGAACAGCACGTCCTCCGGAGTCACCGGCTGCCCGTCCGACCATTTTGCGTCGGGGTTGAGATGGAACTCGATGCTCTTTCGTTCAGGATCCATGTCGGCGCTGTCGGCAAGCAGCCCGTAGAGACTGAAGGGCTCGTCGTAGCTGCGCTGCATCAGCGGCTCGAAGACGAGATTGCCGTAAACGATATCGATCATGCCGCGCGCGGTGGTGCGCAGGCTTTTCAGGATGAAGGGGTTGAGGTTGTCGAAGGAGCCGACGACGCAGTAGGTGACGCTTCCGCCTTTCGGCGCGTCTGGATCGACGTAGTCGAAATGCTGGTAGTCGGGCGGCAGCGCCGGCTCGCCCTGCATGGCAATGCCGTGCTTCGGCTCCGACTGTGCCGGAAGGAGCGCGAGAGCCAGAAACGAGGTCGCGGCGATCAGCCGAACGAGAACGCGGTCCATGACCGTCTCCTTGCCGGGCGGCTTTGTGATTCGCTATGCACCCTAGAGCATTTCCTTACCCGATTGAATCGGCGCCCGATTGGGAATCGGGTTCAGCCGCTCCGGCACCGATCGATGCTCGCCCCCGAGAGAGGAAACCGCGAAGAAATCGCGGAAACCGGGCTGGATTCGATGCCGCCGGCAGTGTAACACGCGCTCCGAAGTCATCCTGTTGCCTCATTTGGGCAACAGGTAGCTGGACCACACGGCACGAAGAAGCCGGTCCCCGGGATCATTTGAGAGGAAAGTGCACCATATGACGATCAACGCGTACCGCCTTTCGGTGCTGGCCGCAGGCGTGGTCGGCGTTCTGGGCGCCGGGCTTTTCACCGCCTCGGCCCAACAGCAGCCGCAGATCCCGCAGGGCTGGTTCAAGGCCTGCACCAAGCAGGAAGACGTCGACATCTGCAATGTGCAGAACATCGTCACCGCCGGCAACGGCCAGCTCGTCACCGGCGTCAGCCTGATCGAGCTCAAGGGCAAGGTGAACCGCAAGGTCTTCCAGGTCACGGTTCCGACCGGCCGCCTCGTTCCTCCGGGCATTGCGCTCCAGATCGATGCCGGCAAGGCGCAGAAGCTCGACTATGTGATCTGCTTCCCGGATCGCTGCGTGGCGGAAGTGCCGCTGAGCGACCAGCTCGTCGCTTCCTTCAAGAAGGGGCAGGGGATCACGCTCACGTCGATCAACTTCCAGAACCAGCCGAACCCGATCAAGATCGCGCTCACCGGCTTCAGCGGCGCCTATGACGGCCCGCCGCTGCAGCAGTCGGACATCGAGGACCGGCAGAAGAAGCTGCAGGACTTCGTCGCCAAGAACAATCAGGATTTCGCCAAGAAGCTCAAGGACGAGCAGGACAAGGCCAAGACCGCGAACTGATCCCGGAAGCGTATTTCTCGGAAAACAAAAAAGCGGGGCAAATGCCTCGCTTTTTTGTTGTCGCCGCGCCGCGCGCGATGGGCAACATTCGTTGGCCTCAGTGCCTCGACTGGCGCTTTGGCTCGTAGCGGCCATCCGGCAGTTTGTCGAACATTTCGCCGATCTGCGGATGCCGAACCGGCTCGCCCGACCGGTCCTCGAGCAGGTTCTGCTCGGACACATAGGCGATGTATTCGGTCTCCGAATTTTCCGCCAGAAGATGGTAGAAAGGCTGGTCCTTGCGCGGACGCACATCGGCGGGAATGGCCTCGTACCATTCCTCGGTGTTGGCGAATTCGGGATCGACGTCGAAGATCACGCCGCGGAACGGAAACAGCCTATGGCGAACCACTTGTCCGATCGAGAATTTGGCCGTTTTCATCACGTTCACCACTTAGGTTCCGAGGCGCCTGTCGTGGCTGCGCGCAAGGCGCCTAAGACCTTGAATTTACACGTCACCCGGCCAAAAATCGACCCCGACTTTCGGCTTGGTGCTATTTGGCGCAGACGCTGCGGCAATTCAATAGCCGAACTCCTTGACCTTAGCCGAAGCGACGGGTTAGCCCGCATGGGAGTTTCCCGCCCGAGCGAAAATGTCTGACGTTATCGGTCTCGTTCTTCCATTCTTCGGCATGATCTTTGTCGGCTTCCTGGTGGCGCGCATCACCAGGCAGCCGCTGGAGGCGCTCGGCTGGATGAACATTTTCATCGTCTATGTCGCGCTGCCGGCCTTGTTCTTCCAGCTGCTCGCCAAGACGCCGTTCGAGCAGTTGACGGAGTGGAGCTTCATCCTCGGTTCGCTGATCGCCACCTACGCGATCTTCACGCTGATGTTCGCCTGGTCGGTCTTCGTTTCCCGCGGCGGTATCGCGCCGGCGACGATCACCGCCCTTGCAGCTGCTTACGGCAACATCGGCTATATGGGACCGGGCCTTGCTTTGCTGGCGTTCGGCGAGCAGGCGGCGGTGCCGGTGGCGCTGATCTTCTGCTTCGAGAACATCGTGCATTTCACCGTCGCGCCGATGATGATGGCGTTGTCGGGCAAGGAGAAAGCGCCGCCGCTCCAACTGGCGTTTGGCGTCGTGAAGAAGATCGCGCTGCATCCCTTCATCATCGCGACGGCCCTTGGCGTCGCCGCCGCCTATGTGGAATTCCGGCCGCCGCTGCCTGTCGATCGCTTCCTCGACTATCTTGCCCGCGCGGCCGCGCCTTGCGCCTTGTTTGCGATGGGGGTGACGCTGGCGCTCAGGCCGCTCAACCGCGTGCCGCACGAACTGGCATTGATCGCCGGGCTGAAGCTGGTCGTCCACCCGCTGCTTTGCTATGTCGTGCTGAGCTGGATCGGCAATTTTTCGCCCACCTGGGTCTTTTCCGCCATGCTGCTGGCGGCGCTGCCGACGGCGACCAACGTCTTCGTGATCGCGCAGCAATACGATGTGTGGGTGCAGCGGGCTTCCGCCAGCGTGCTGATCACGACATGTTTTTCGGTGGTGACGGTGACCGCGTTGCTCTATGCGATCCGGCACGGAATCCTACCGGCCGGCCTCTTTCCTTAAGCCGCCGGCAATCGCCCGAAAACCACTGCCGGGCCGCAGTCCCTCGCGCATGAAGAACGCGCGCAGCGGCGCGGAGCCGCCCAGCGCGTTAAGGCCGGCGCTGCGCGCCAGCTGCGCCGGCAGCATGTCGGACAGAAGCGACATGTTGAGCAGGTTCACCGCACCGCTGCGCGCCCATATGTCGGGTCGACGTCTTGTGTCATAGGCGGCGAGGGGCCCGCGTGCACCGGGATCTCCGCTGTTTTCACACGCGATTCCAATCAGATCGTCGATATCCCTGATGCCGAGGTTGAGGCCCTGGGCGCCGATCGGCGGAAACACATGCGCCGCCTCGCCGACCAGCGCCACGCGGTTTTGCGCGAAGCGGCCGGGCGAGGCCGCCGACAAGGGATAGACTTGGCGACCCGGCTCGACCGAGACGCGGCCGAGCATCGATTGCATCTGCTCCTCGACACGCTCCGACAGGCTTGCATCGTCGAGCGCGGCAAGCTCCTGCGCCGTTTCCGGCTTCACCACCCAGACAAGGCTGGAGCGCCTGCCGGGCAGCGGCACCTGCGTGAATGGCCCCGTTTCGGTGTGGAATTCCGTCGAGACGAAGCCATGCTCGCTGCGGTGGCCGAAATTGAGCACGAGCGCCGATTGCGGATAGGGCCGCGCGAAGGCGCGAATGCCGGCGGCTTCCCGTGCCGGGGACAGGCGACCGTCGGCGGCGACCGCCAGGGACGCGGAGACTTCGCTGCCGTCGGCCAGCCGGGCGCGGGCCTGATCGGCGCCGAGGCGCCATGACTCGACAATGGATTTCAGCCATTCGATGCCGCGATGGGCTGACACTGCCTTGGCGAGGATCGGGGTCAGAACCATGTTCGGCAAATTGAGCCCGAACTGTTCCTCGCCGATCTCGCTGGCGCGAAAGGTCACGGTCGGGCTTCGGATCAACCGGCGGGTTGCGTCGACGATGCGCATCACCTTGAGCGGCGCGGCCTGCGGCCTCAGTTCGGTAAGGATGCCCAGCCGGTCGAGAACCTTCAGCGCTGGATTCATCAGGGCGGTGGTGCGGCCGTCGGTGGTGTTGGCCTCGGGGCCGACCAGCATCACGTCAAAACCGGCGTCGGCAAAGCCGAGCGCCGCGATCAAGCCGGCCGGACCGCTGCCGGCAACCAGGATGCGGGCTTTGTCGTTGTGCTCCACGCCAAGCTTCCACAATGCGAGGCGACCCGTCGGGCCTTTATGCGGATATAGGGCAGATCAGCCGGCTTGATCAACGCGGCGATTCAGCCCATTCGAATGCCATGAGTGGTGAGCAGCACGATTTCAGCCATCTCGACCGGGCGGGCCGCGCGACGGCGGGCGTGGCGCGCAGCCCGCGCCGCGTTGTCATGCTGACGATCGGTATGGGCGTCGCTCTTGCCTGGCTCCTGCTCGGCGCGATGGCGATACGCGGCGCTGAAAGCAGCCCCGCCGGCGTCCCCGGCGACATGCTGCTGAAGAATCTGCCGAGCCTGCCGTTGCCGGGTGTTCTGGACCGGTTCTTCGCTCTTTGCCTCGCGCCCGCGCCGCTTGCCGGCCCGTCCGGTCTGCAGGCGCCGGCGCTGGTGCTGATGTGGTTTCTGATGGCCGTGGCAACGATGCTGCCTTCGGCGGCGCCGCTGATCCGCACCTATTGCGAAATCGCCGACACGGCGAGGATCAAGGGCGAACCCGCCGTTCATCCGCTGTTGCTTGTCGCCGGATACCTTACCACGTGGCTTGGCGCATCCGTGGGCTTCACGCTGTTGACGCTTGCGATCTACACCTTTGCCGGTTCCGGCCGGATGCTCGATCCCGCCATCGGCATTGCCGGCGCCGCCGCGCTGCTCGTCGTCGGCCTCTATCAGTTCAGCGGCTTGAAACAGGCATGCCTGGAAAAGTGCCGTAACCCGTTCTCAATCCTGTTCGCCAACTGGAGCGCGAAACCAGCCCGCATCTTCCGTTTGGGGCTGAAGCAGGGCGTCTGGTGCCTCGGTTGCTGCTGGGCGCTGATGCTGGTGATGTTCGCCGTCGGCGCGATCAACGTCTTCTGGATGGCGTTGATCGGCCTGTTCACCCTGATCGAAAAACAGACTACCGGCAGGGTGGTCAGCCGGGTTGCCGGTGCGATACTGCTTGTGTGGGCGGCTGCCCTGCTATTAGTTTCGGCGTGACGGGGAGATTTCGATGAGCGATCAAAGCTGGGCAATGAAAGGGGAGTTGGTACTCTCCTGCAATTGCACGGTTTTCTGCCCCTGCGTGCTGTCGCTCGGCAGCCATCCGCCGACCGAGGGCTATTGCCAGACCTGGGCCGGCTTCCGCATCGACGCGGGCCATTTCGGCGACGTCGACCTGTCGAGCCTCAATCTCGGGCTGGTGATGGAAATCCCGGGCTATATGAGCCGCGGCAATTGGAGCGCCGGGCTGTTCATCGACAAGCGCGCCTCGGTCTATGCGGTGAAGGCATTGACGAAGATATTCACCGGCAAGGCCGGCGGCACGACATCGCTGCTTTCGATCCTCGTCGGGAGATTCCTCGGCGTCGAGCAGGTACCGATCACCTACGAGACGCGCGACAAGACGCGCGTCTTCCAGATACCGAAGATCATAGACGGTGCGGTGACGCCAATTCCCGGCAAGGATCGCGAGAAGGATACGGTGATCACCAATTCGGAATATTGGATCGCGCCGGAAATCATCGTGGCGAAGTCCGACAAGAGCAAGATGCGGGCCTTCGGCCGCAACTGGAATTTCGCCGGCCGCTCGGCCGAAATCTGCAAGCTGGACTGGCGGGGACCGTGAGCAAGAACACAGCGGCCAGGAAGGCAGCCAAGAAGATCGCGGAGCGGCTTCCGCTGCCGAAGAAGAAGGTGACGTGGCCGCAGGCGCGCGCGTTCTCCGTTCATCTGCTCACGGCGTCAGGATCGTTCCTTGCCTTCCTGTCGCTGGTGGCGGCGAGCGAGGAACGCTGGACGGCGATGTTCTGGTGGCTGGGGCTGGCGCTTTTCGTCGACGGTATCGACGGCCCGATCGCCAGGAAGCTCGAGGTCAAGGAGATCCTGCCGACTTGGTCGGGCGAACTTCTCGACAACATCATCGACTATGTCACTTACGTGCTCATACCGGCCTTCGCGCTCTATCAGCGCGGCTTCATGGGCGAGAACCTGTCCTTCCTGTCCGCGGCCATCATCGTGGTCTCCAGCGCGATCTACTATGCGGACACCGGCATGAAGACGAAGGAGAACTTCTTCAAAGGGTTCCCCGTCGTCTGGAACATGGTGGTGTTCACGCTCTTCGTCATAGAGCCCGGGCAATGGGTGTCTTTCGCCGTGGTGGTGGTCGCCGGCATCCTGACCTTCCTGCCGATCAGCTTCATCCATCCGGTGCGCGTCGTGCGGCTGAGGCCGGTCAATCTCGGCATGACGCTTCTATGGTGCGCCTTCGGCGCGCTGGCGCTGGCGCAGGCAGCACTTGCCGCCTTCTATGACAAGATCGGCGTGCTGGGAGAGCAGGTCAGCAGCTTCACCAAGATCGGCATCACGATCACCGGCCTCTATCTCGCCTGCATCGGAGGCGTCATGCAGATGTTTCCCAATCTGGGCACCAAGAAGTCCTGATCCTGGATCAGGATAATTTTTGGTCGAATGATCATCCTGGCGCAGCTGTCTATCGGCGCATGACGCTTCGAAAACCGGTTCTCCCTTTCGGGATCATGTTTCAGATTGTGTACGTATCCTTCAGAGAGTTGAGCGATGTCCAAGGCAATCCGCATCCACGCCAATGGCGGCCCCGAAGTCCTGGCCTATGAAGACGCCGATCCGGGCCAGCCGGGAGAAGGCCAGATCCTGATCCGGCACACGGCGATCGGCCTCAACTTCATCGACGTCTACCACCGCTCCGGACTTTACCCGCCACCCGGCGGCTTTCCACTGATCCCGGGCGGCGAAGCGGCAGGGGTCGTGCTGGCGCTCGGCACCGGCGTCGACTGGCTGAAGCCCGGCGACCGCATCGCCTATGCCGTCAATGTCGGCGCCTATTGCGAGAAGCGGGTGATCGCCGCCGACCGTGTGGTCAAGGTGCCGGACGGCATCAGCGACGAGCAGGCTGCGGCCATGATGCTGAAGGGCATGACGGCCGAATACCTCTTGCGCCGCACCTTTCCGGTCAAGGCCGGCGACACGATCCTCTATCACGCGGCCGCCGGCGGCGTCGGCCTCATCCTCGGGCAGTGGGCAAAGCACCTCGGCGCGACCGTGATCGGCACCGCGAGTTCCGCCGACAAGATCGAACTTGCGCGGGCGCATGGCTTCGACCACGTGATCAACTACAAGGAGCAGGATTTCGTCGCCGGCGTCGCGGCGCTTACGGGCGGGAAGAAATGCGACGTCGTCTACGATTCCGTCGGCGCCGACACCTTTCCGGCATCGCTCGATTGCCTGCGGCCGCTCGGCATGTTCGTAAGTTTCGGTCAGTCGTCCGGGCCGATCCCGCCTTTCTCGATGTCGCTCCTGGCGCAGAAGGGCTCGATCTACGCAACCCGGCCGACCCTGTTCGTCTACAACGCCGGGCGCGAGGAACTGGTGAAATCGGCCGAAGCGCTTTTCGACGTGGTCAAGAGCGGCGCCGTCGAGATCAAGATCAACCAGCGCTATGCGCTGAAGGATGCGGCAAAGGCGCAAGCGGATCTCGAGGCCCGCAAGACGACGGGAACGACCGTCCTCATTCCCTAGAGGGTTTCACCGCTTCACACTTTTCGGCGCCATGTTGTAGCCGGCTGCCTTGTTTTTCGGCGACTTGCCGCCCCCGAAGGCAGGGCCTTGCCCGAAAAGCGTTGTTGATTTGCTGTCGTTCTCTGCGGGTCTATCTTAGCCCTTGAGTTTCCGCTGAAATTCTTGAAGCTCTTTCAAGTTGGGTGCTGCTTTCCGATGGGAGCCGGCCGCGCATACCATGCTTTCGGGAACACAGAACATATCCGGGAAACTGGATGGGAGGCACTGTGAGTGCAAATCATGACAGGGCGAACCTGCTTGAGGTTCGTGGTCTAACCAAGATTTTCGGCACGCTGACGGCGTGCGATCACATCGATCTCAATATCGCAAAAGGCGAGATCCACGCGTTGCTCGGCGAGAACGGCGCCGGCAAGTCGACGCTGGTCAAGATGCTGTTCGGATCGCTCGAGCCGAACTCGGGCGAGATCTTCTGGGACGGAAAGCCGGTCAAGATCACCAGCCCGGGCGTGGCCAAGAAGCTCGGCATCGGCATGGTGTTCCAGCATTTCTCGCTGTTCGAAGCGCTCACTGCGGCCGAGAACATCGCGCTTTCGCTCAATGACGGTTCGCCGATCGGCAGCATCGCGGCGAAGGCAAGGGCGCTGTCCTACAGCTACGGCCTGCCGCTCGATCCGGATTCGCTGGTCGGAGACCTCTCGGTCGGCGAACGCCAGCGCATCGAGATCATCCGCTGCCTCTTGCAAACACCGCAGCTCATCATCCTCGACGAGCCGACCTCGGTGCTGACGCCGCAGGAAGCCGACAAGTTGTTCGAGACGCTGGAGCGGCTGCGCTCGGAGGGCAAATCGATCCTCTACATTTCGCACCGGCTGGAAGAGGTCAAACGCATCTGCGACCGCGCCACGGTGCTGCGCCACGGCAAGGTTGTCGGCCATTGCAACCCGCGCCAGGAGACCGCCGCGTCGCTCGCTCGCATGATGGTCGGCAGCGAAGTGAAGGCGGTGGTGCGCGCGCCGGCGGAAGGCATCGAAACGGCGCCGGCGCTGCTGGAAATCCGCGGCCTCAGCCGCAAGCCGGCGACGCCCTTCGCGATCCCGCTCAAGAACATCAACCTCACCGTGCGCGCCGGCGAAGTAATCGGCATCGCCGGCGTCGCTGGCAACGGCCAGGGCGAGTTCTTCGAATCCGTCTCCGGTGAAGTGTTGCAGCAAGACGCCGGCTCAGTGCGCATTCGCGGCAAGGACGCCGGCGGCCTGTCGATCACCGGCCGCCGCCTGATGGGGGCCGCCTTCGTGCCCGAAGAGCGCCTCGGCCATGGCGCGGCGCCGCGTATGAAGCTTTCGGAGAACCTGCTGCTCTCGCGTCACGCCACCGACGGCAAGGCTTTCGTCGGCTCAGGCGGCATGGTCAAGAACGGCGCGGTGTACAGCGCCGCGCAGCGCATCATCACGGCCATGGACGTGCGCAAGAGCGCGCCCGATCCAGAGGCGGCTGCGCTGTCGGGCGGCAATCTGCAGAAATTCATCGTCGGCCGCGAGCTCGACCGCAAGCCGAGCGTGATGATCGTCAACCAGCCGACATGGGGCGTCGATGCAGGTGCAGCCGCCCACATCCGCCAGGCACTGATCGAGCTTGCCCGCAGCGGCTCGGCGGTCCTCGTCATCAGCCAGGACCTCGACGAATTGTTCGAACTGTCGGATGCGATTGCCGTCATGCACAACGGAGAACTGTCGGTGCCGCTGCCGATCGCCGAGGCGACGTTCGAGAAGATCGGCCTGTTGATGGGCGGCGCCGAGCCCGGCCACGCCGAACACAGCCTGGAGGTGGCATGATGCGCATCGAACTCGTCAAACGCCCGCAGCGCTCGGCGCTGTTCTCCATGCTGTCGCCCTTCATCGCCTTCGCGCTGACAATCATCGCCGGTGCCATCATGTTCGCCTTGCTCGGCGTCAATCCGCTCAATGCCTTCGAGATCTATTTCGTCGAGCCGATCAGCCAGGTCTGGCAGCTGCACGAGCTGGCGATCAAGGCAGCACCCCTCATCCTGATCGCGGTCGGCTTGTCGGTCTGCTACAAGGCCAACATCTGGAACATCGGCGCCGAAGGCCAGTTCATTTTCGGCGCGATCTTCGGCTCGATCATCCCGGTGCTGTTCCCGCAATTCGAAGACCCGCTGGTGATTCCGCTGATGCTTCTGCTCGGCATGGTCGGCGGCGCGTTCTACGCTTCCATCCCGGCGTTGTTGAAGACCCGTTTCAGCACCAACGAGATCCTGACCAGCCTGATGCTGGTCTATGTCGCGCAGCTCTTCCTCGACTGGCTGGTGCGCGGTCCGTGGCGCGATCCGCAAGGTCATGGTTTCCCGCAGACGATCCAGTTCGGCGATTCCGCCGTGCTGCCCGAACTGATGCCGGATGCCGGCCGCGCCAATTGGGGCTTCGTCTTCGCCTTGGTGGCCGCCGTGCTGGTCTGGCTGATGATGAGCCGCATGCTCAAGGGTTTCGAGGTGCGCGTGCTGGGCTCCAGCCCAAGGGCAGGGCGCTTTGCCGGCTTCGGCTTCAACCGGATGGTGTTCTTCACCTTCCTTCTGTCCGGCGCGCTGGCCGGCCTTGCAGGCATCTCGGAAGTCTCCGGCGCCATCGGCCAGTTGCAGCCGGTGATATCGCCCGGCTACGGCTTCACCGCCATCATCGTCGCCTTCCTCGGCCGGCTCAATCCGCTGGGTATCGTGGCCGCGGGCCTGGTGCTGGCGCTGACCTATCTGGGCGGCGAGGCGGTTCAAAGTGCCCTCGGCATTTCCGACAAGGTGGCGCGCGTGTTCCAGGGCATGCTTTTGTTCTTTGTGCTCGGCTGCGACACGCTCATCCATTACCGCATTCGCCTGATAGGGATGGCGCTGACGAAGCCGAACGGCGCGGCGCAGCTCGAAGCGGCGCCCAAGCTCGAGGAGGCCCGCTGATGGACATCGCCGTCAATATCCTTTTGACCATTGCGACCGCGGCGACGCCGCTTTTGATCGCGGCGATCGGCGAGCTGGTGGTCGAGCGCTCCGGTGTGCTCAATCTCGGCGTCGAAGGCATGATGATCATGGGCGCCGTCGGCGGCTTTGGCGCCGGCTACCTCACCGGGTCGCCGTGGCTCGGCCTGCTTGCCGCTATCATCGTCGGCGCGCTGTTCTCGCTGCTGTTCGCCGTCATGACGCTGTCGCTCGCGACAAACCAGGTGGCGACCGGCCTGTCGCTGACGCTGCTCGGTCTCGGCCTTTCGGGCATGATCGGCACCAGCTTTGTCGGTCAGCCGGGCGTGAGATTGCCAAATCTCGACATCCCGGGAATCAGCTCGATCCCGGTCGTCGGCAGGCTGATCTTCGGTCAGGATCCGGTCTTCTACATCTCGATCGCGCTCACTGCGGCCGTCATGTGGTTCCTGTTCAAGACGCGCACAGGGCTTACGCTGCGCTCGATCGGCGACAGCCATACGTCGGCGCACGCGCTCGGCATCAAGGTCATCCGCTATCGCTACCTGTCGGTGATCTTCGGCGGCGCCTGCGCCGGCCTTGCCGGCGGCCACCTGTCGCTGGTCTACACGCCGCAGTGGGTGGAGAACATGAGCGCGGGCCGTGGCTGGATCGCGCTGGCGCTGGTGGTGTTCGCTTCCTGGCGCCCATGGCGGGTGCTGGCGGGCGCCTATATCTTCGGCGCGGTGTGGATCGGCCAGCTTCATGCACAGGCTTTTGGCATTCCGGTGCCTTCGCAGTTTCTTTCTTCGCTGCCCTATCTGGCAACCGTCGTGGTTCTCGTTCTAATCTCGCGCAACAAGCGGCTGACGATGATGAACACGCCGGCTTCGTTGGGGCAGCCATTTGTTCCGGATCGTTGACAACAACAAAAAGACGGGAAGCTCCAAGGCTTAACTCAGAGAGGTAACACAATGAAAAAACTGCTTATTGCGTTGATGACCACGGCCGCGGCCCTGTCGCTGGCGGCAACCGCCCAGGCCGCCGACAAGCTCAAGGCCTGCTGGGTCTACACGGGTCCGATCGGCGACTTCGGCTACTCCTACCAGCATGACCAGGGCCGGCTCGAAGTCGAGAAGGCGCTCGGCGACAAGGTCGAGACCGCGTATCTCGAAAACGTCTCGGAGGGCCCGGACGCCGACCGCGCTTTCGAGCGCCTGGCGCGCGAGAATTGCAAGATCATCTTCGGCACTTCCTTCGGCTTCATGGATGCCGAGGTGAAGGTCGCCAAGAAGTTTCCCAAGGTGATGTTCGAGCATGCCACCGGCTTCAAGACCGGCGACAATCTCGGCATCTACAATGCGCGCTTCTATGAAGGCCGCTATGTGCTCGGCCAGATCGCGGCAAAAGAATCGAAAAAGGGCCTCGCCGGCTACATCGTTTCCTTCCCGATCCCGGAAGTGGTGATGGGCATCAACTCCTTCATCCTCGGCGCCCAATCGATCAATCCCGACTTCAAGGTGAAGATCGTGTGGGTGAACTCCTGGTTCGATCCGGGCAAGGAAGCCGATGCCGCCAAGGCGCTGTTCGACCAGGGCGCCGACATCATCGTCCAGCACACAGATTCGACCGCCGCGCTGCAGGTCGCCGAGGAGCGCAAGCTGCATGGTTTCGGCCAGTCGTCCGACATGATCAAGTTCGCGCCGAACGCGCAGCTGACCTCGCTGACCGACGAATGGGGTCCATACTATATCAGCCGCGTCCAGGCGGCGCTCGACAGCAGCTGGAAGCCGGACAATGTCTGGCTCGGCATCAAGGACGGCGCGGTCAAGCTCGCGCCCTACACCAACATGCCGGACGACGTGAAGGCGATGGCCGAGGCGACCGAGAAGAAGATCGCCGGCGGCTGGAACCCCTTCACCGGACCTGTCTCCAAGCAGGACGGATCGCCCTGGCTGAAGGACGGCGAGGTCGCCGACGACGGCACGCTGCTCGGCATGAATTTCTACGTCAAGGGCATTGACGACAAGCTGCCGCAGTAAGCGGCAAGCCGCGGAACCGAAACGAAAAGGGCGCCCCGGGCGCCCTTTTTCTGTGAAACTGCGAAGGTTCGCGTGGGCTGTCAGACCGCCGAGCCATAAAGGTCATACGCGTCGGCGCGGTCGATCTTGACCGTGACGATCTCGCCGGCGCGCAGCGGCCGCCGCGACTGGATGTGCACCGAGCCGTCGATCTCCGGCGCGTCGTATTTGGTGCGGCCTTTGCCCGATGCGCCATGCGCCTCGTCGATCAACACCGGCAGGCGCTTGCCGACCTTCCTGGCGAGCTGCGCTGCCGAGATTTTCTGCTGGCGCTGCATGAAACGGTGCCAGCGCGCTTCCTTGATCTCCTGCGGCACCTGCTCCAGCCCGAGGTCGTTGGAGCGCGCACCCTTTACCGGCTCATATTTGAAACAGCCGGCGCGGTCGATCCTGGCTTCGTCCAGCCAGTCGAGCAGCATCTCGAAATCGTCTTCGGTCTCGCCGGGAAAACCGACGATGAAAGTCGAGCGGATGGCGAGGTCAGGGCAGACCTCGCGCCAGCCGCGGATGCGGTCCAGCGTCTTTTCGCCATGCGCGGGACGGCGCATGTTCTTCAGCACCTGCGGCGAGGCATGCTGGAAGGGGATGTCGAGATAGGGAAGGATCTTTCCCTCCGCCATCAGCGGAATGACGTCGGCGACATGCGGGTACGGGTACACGTAATGCATGCGTATCCAGATGCCGAGCTTGCCGAGCTCCTCGGAGAGGTCGAGGAATTTCGCCCGCACCTCGCGATCGCCGAACATCGACGTCTGGTATTTGATGTCGATGCCGTAGGCGCTGGTGTCTTGCGAGATGACGAGGATCTCCTTGACGCCGGCCTTGGCGAGCTTTTCGGCTTCGCGCAGCACATCCGCGGCCGGGCGCGAGACGAGGTCGCCGCGCAATGCCGGGATGATGCAGAAGGTGCAGCGGTTGTTGCAGCCCTCGGAAATCTTCAGATAGGCGTAGTGGCGCGGCGTCAGCTTCACGCCCTGCGGCGGCAACAGGTCGACATAGGGATCGTGGCTGGGCGGGGCCGCCTCGTGGACCGCGGCCATCACGCTCTCATAGGCCTGCGGGCCGGTAATCGCCAACACATTGGGGTGCTTTTCGCGGATGACTTCCGGCTCGGCGCCGAGGCATCCTGTGACGATGACGCGACCGTTCTCCGACAGCGCCGAGCCGATGGCGTTGAGCGACTCGTCGCGCGCGGAATCGAGGAAGCCGCAGGTGTTGACCACGACGAGGTCGGCGCCGTCATGCTTGCGCGCGATCTCATAGCCCTCGGCACGCAGCCGCGTGATGATGCGCTCGGAATCGACGAGCGCCTTCGGGCATCCAAGACTGACGAAACTGACGCGTGGGGCGGACATGAATTTTGTTTTCCAAGAGATGAGAGCGAGATCGAGGATTGAGCCTCAGGCTCCGGAGATCGACCTAGGCGCGCGGCTTTGAGCCATTTCGCGCGGCGCAATAGCACGCTTCGGCAGAGAAGCAAACCTGTCAGCCGGCCAGGAAAAGGCGATGCGGCAAACGCTCGCCTGAAAGGGCGTCAGTGGCCGTCCGTTCCGAACCACGGCGCCAGGAAGGCAAAATGGTCGGGAAACTGCTGTACGGCGCCTCCGAGAAGCATGTTCACCGCGACGTAGAGAATGATCAGCAGGCCGATATAGGCGATCCAGCGATACCTGTGCAGCAGGCGCGCGACGAAGGATGCGGCAAAGCCCATCAGCGCGATCGAAAGCACCAGGCCGATGATCAGAACGGTGGGATGCTTCATGGCCGCGCCGGCGACGGCGAGCACGTTGTCGAGCGACATCGAGACGTCGGCGATGACGATCTGCCAGGCGGCTTGCGAGAAGGTCTTGCGCGGTGCTTTGCCAGCGATCCTGCCATCCTTGTTGTAGTCGCCGTTCGACAGCGCTTCTGTCGCGTCGCGCTCATCCTCGTGGCTGACGCGCAGCTCGCGCCACATCTTCCAGCAGACCCACAGAAGCAGGAGCCCGCCAGCGATGAGCAGCATCGGGCCGATGCTCAGCAGCCATTGCGTGATCAGGGCAAAGATTATGCGCAGGACGGTGGCTGCCGCGATGCCGACCAGGATGGCGCGCTTGCGCTGATCCGCGGGAAGGCCGGCTGCCGCGAGGCCGATCACGATCGCGTTGTCGCCCGCGAGCGCGAGATCGATTGCGACGACCTGGAGGAGAGCCGAAAGGCCTGCGGCAGTGAATATTTCCATCGACTAGAAATCCTTGCCTGAAATGAGCGTAGCCCTTACCGAGACGGCCCTAAAGGCATGGCTCATCGGCGTCAAGGCGCAGGTTGGACATCGCCGGAAAACAACGCCGGCAGCGCAAGCCGCAAGGATTTCAGGTGGTCGCCGGCAGGCGGATAGCGCCGAAAACTAGTCGTAGAGATTATATTTCGCCCAGTCGGACTCCGGGATTTCGTCGCCGATCTTGTAGCGGAACTGCAGCACTTCCATATGGTCCGGCGCGGTCTGGCATTTGAACTTCAGCCGGTACCATTGACCCTTGCTGCGGAAGGCGGCGCCCGAGCTCTTGATGGCATCGGCGCTCATTTGCGGCGAGGCGAAGGCGTAGGCCACGACGCGGTCGGCCTTGTAGTTGCGGTCGTCGCGACTGATGCGGTCGAGCACTTCGGCGTCACAGCGCTGCTCGAGGCGAGTCTGCGGGTCGAGTTTCATCAGGCCGGCGCGCAACGCATTGTCCATCGCCTTGGCCGGCAAGACCGGCGTCAGCGACGCCAGAACCATCAGGCAGAGCTTTTTCATGGGCGCGACAAGCAGCATATTTTGTCTGAGAAATCAAATAAACGCTGCTTCACCAACCGTTGATCGTTCCACCAATGCGCGCCGGAAGCCGCTTCGGTCCATCAACCGCTGCACCCGGCGCACAACCCTCGGCGGCTGCGACTTGCAGAATCGCTAATGCTCGCGAAACACTCGGGTCTGCGCGGGGCGCCACGTCCGTGCGCCTCTCTTTCAATCGGGTCGCGATATGCCCAGAAAAAGTCAGCCCCGACAGGGGCATATCCGGCCGCGTGCGCGGGCGCCATGCGCGTCGCATGGCAGGACCGGCAGGGACATCGATCGGCTGAATTTACCCGCGGGAAAGATCAGGAAATCCAAATGGTTCAATACTTTTCATCACACCCAGTCGTAAGCCGGATTACTTGGCGCCGATAACAAATCCGTGAAATCACTCGGGTATTGATGGTTGGAGCGAAGTTGACAACACGCTTCCCTTGGGTCACGCCATGGCCGGACGGGGACGGGCTGGTTGGACGGCCCGGGGGGAACTGCGGCAATGACGAAGATCGAGACGGCCAAAGGGTCGAAGTTCGGCCTGGGACGTGTATTGCGTGCCCGTCATAACGATCCAGTTGCAATCGCCGCCGTCGCGGCCTCGCTCCTGTTGTTCAGCGCGGAGGCGGCGGTGGCCGTTCCTATCGTGGTGGGCCAGCAGATCACCAACCCGGATACCGGCGCGCTGGAGACGGTGGACAGAGATCTCGGCTCCGGCTGGGCACTCACCAAGGTTACCGTCGGATCGGTCGTCGAATACAACGCGATCCTGGTAAATGCGCCGGCCGCGCTGAACGACACGTATGTCTCAGGTGGAATCACCTATAAGGTCACTAGCGAAACGCGTGACCCCGTCACCAATTTGATTCTCGATTTCACGGTCGAAAACGAGACTGACAGTAATCATCCGACGACGGTTATCGACGCCTATAAGCCGAACATCTTCGACAACAGCGGCGCAGCGGGCTCCGCAGGTAACGGCGGCAGCAGCAGCAACACCAATGGCGAAGTCTATGTAAACCGTCAGGTTGGTACGCAGGGCGCGGGCGGAAGCAATGGCTATGGCGTCCATATCGACCTTGGCCTGCTGGGCAGCATCACCATCGGTTACGACGGGTCCAACGGCAGCCCCGGCGGCAACGGCCCGACCGTCGACATCACGCTGGTCGGCGGCGTCGATGGTCCCTATGGGAACAATGCCGACAACACGCCTGCCGTCACAGTCGCCAGCATCGGCGGCAATGGCGGCAACGGTGGGGACGCCTATGGAGCGCTCGGCCCCTATGATGGCGGCGCGGCCGGCGCCGGTGGCTCCGTCACGCTGCACAATTCGGTCGACCTGACCACCGGCGGCACCAATTCGCCCGGCATCTTTGCGCTCAGCAAGGGCGGCAAGGGCGGCAATGGCGGCGGCGGCTACATCCTCAGCCCCAGCGGTTCGGGCGGCCCGGCGACCACGGGCGGCGCGGTAACAGTGATCAATAGCGGCCACATCGTCACGACCGGCCAGAAGTCACCCGGCATCCTTGCCCAGTCCATCGGCGGCGCTGGGGGCGGCAGCGGCGACAGCTTCGGCATCGTCGGCTTACCGGGCTCCGCTACCTCAGGCGGCAATGGCGGCACGGTCACCGTCACCAATAGCGGCGTCATCGAGACATCGCAGAAGGAATCGCATGGCATCTGGGCGCAGTCGCTCGGCGGCAGCGGCGGCAACGCCGGCGATGCGGGCGGCATCGTCGCGCTCGGTGGCAAGCTCGGCGGCGGCGGTGGCACCGGTTCCACCGTCACAGTCAACAACGATCTGGGCGGCGACATCACCACCCATGGCATCGGCGCGTATGGCATCTTCGCCCAGTCGATCGGCGGCGGCGGCGGCGCGGCGGGCGATGTCGGCGGCCTCGTCGCTATCGGCGGCACCGGCGCGGCCGGTGGGGACGGCGGCACCGTCATCGTCAACAATGCGACAGGGACCATCATCAGAACGTTTGGCGGCACCAATCCCGACGCCCATGACGTGGGCGCTGACGCGATCGTGGCCCAGTCAATCGGCGGCGGCGGCGGCTCGGGCTCGAACGGCGGTGGCCTCGTCGCCATCGGCGGCGACGGATCCGCGGGCGGCATCGGCGGCTCGGTCACTGTCAACAATGACGGTACGCTTTTCACAACCGGACCGAAGGCGCGCGGCATCTATGCTCAGTCTGTCGGCGGCGGCGGCGGCAATGGCGGCGACAGCGGCGGCGCGGTCGCAATTGGCGGCAAGGGCAGCGCCACGAGCAACGGCGGCACGGTTACCGTCAACAATACCGGCGTCATCATGACGGCAGGCACCGCCATCCAGGCGGAGTCGATCGGCGGCGGCGGCGGCGATGGTGGTTCCAGCGGTGGCCTTTTCTCCATCGGCGGTTCTGGGGGCGGGGGCGGCGACGGCCAGAACGTCACCGTTAACTCCTCAAACAGCTTGACGACAACCGGCGACAATTCGGTCGGCATTCTTGCCCAGTCACTGGGCGGCGGCGGCGGCAATGGCGGCGGCTCGTATACTGTCGGTGAAGCCGTGGCGATCGCCATTGGCGGCTCCGGCGCCAAGGGCGGCAATGGCGGATCGGTCGAGGTCAACCATGTGGCCACGCCGGGCAATCTCAGCGGCCTCCTCGCCTCCGACATCGCCACCGGCACGCGCACCACCAACAATCTGGGCCAAACCGTCGTGACAGGCGCCAAGGCCTACGGCGTCTTCGCGCAGTCGGTCGGCGGTGGCGGCGGCAGGGGAGGCCTTGCGGTCGCGGTATCGAGCGGCACCTCCGGCGCCGGCGCCAGCTTCGCGCTCGGCGGCAAAGGCGGCCCTGGTGGCGACGGCAAGGACGTGACCGTCAACTACAAGGGCGACATCACCACTCAGGGCGACGGCGCCTATGGCATCTTCGCGCAGTCGGTCGGCGGCGGCGGCGGCGATGGCGGCGGCGCCGTCGCGGTGAGCGGCGGCGGCGCATTCAACTTCGGCCTCGCCATGGGCGGCGCTGCCGGCGTCGGAGGCAGCGGCGACATCGTCACCGTCAACACCGCGGGCGGCACGATCGAGACCTACGGCCTCCAGGCCTACGGCATCTTCGCGCAGTCGGTCGGCGGTGGCGGCGGCAATGGCGGCTTTGCCGGCGGCGGCACGATCGGCGCTGTCGCGCTGACCGTCACCCTCGGCGGCAAGGGAGCCGCGGGTGGCATCGCCAAGACCGTTACAGTCAACAACGCCTCCTCGATCATCACCCATGCGGACGGTTCGATCGGTATCAACGCGCAGAGCATTGGCGGCGGCGGCGGTAATGGCGGCTTCTCCATCGCAGGCGCGCTTGCGGTCGGCGCGATATCGGCCGCCATCGGCGGCAATGCCGGCGACGGAAGCAGCGGCGGCACCGTCACAGTCGACAACCAAGGCGATATCAGCACCACGGGCATCAAGGCTTATGGCATCTTCGCGCAGTCGGTCGGCGGGGGCGGAGGCAATGGCGGTGGGGCGATCGCCTTCTCGCTCGCGGTTTCGCCTGATCCGGAAGAGATCCCGGCGGTCGCCGTTTCGGTCGCGGTCGGCGGCAGCGGCGGCGATGGCAGCATAGGCGACACGGTGCATGTCACCAATGGCGGCGACATCACCACCCGTGGCACGGGGGCTCACGGCATTTGGGCGCAATCGGTCGGCGGCGGCGGTGGCACCGGCGGCTATGCCGGAGCGGGCTCCGGCTCAATGGGGCCGGGCGCCAATATATCAGTCGCCGTCGGCGGGACAGGCGGGACAGGCGGGAACGGCGGCGCCGTCATCGTCGATGCGGGCAAGGACGCGCTCGGCGCGATCGTTCCCGGCTCCACCATCACCACTTTCGGTCTCGGCGCCGACGGCGTCCGGGCACAGTCGATCGGCGGCGGTGGCGGCGATGGCGGCTTTGCGATCGGTGTCAATCTCGGCATCAACAACAGCAACCTGCCGCTCGCGTCGATCGGCGTTACAGTCGGCGGCCAGGGCGCGCTCGGCGGCGACGGTTCGACCGTCACAGTCAACAACTGGGCGGTCATCCGGACCTATGGCAGCAATTCGGCCGGTGTCTTCGCGCAGAGCGCAGGCGGCGGCGGCGGCGATGGCGGCAATGCCATCACGGCGGTCGGAAGCTGGGCCAACGCGACCAGTTCGAGTGCGCAGAACACCAATATCTCGGTGGCCATTGGCGGCAATGGCGCGCTCGCCGGCGACGGCAAGGACGTCACGGTCAACAACCACGGCAACATCGAGACCGGCCTCATCACCACCAACATTGACATCGCCGGCGATACGGTGACCACCGGCAACAGTGCGTATGGCATCTTTGCGCAGTCGATCGGCGGCGGCGGCGGCATCGGCGGCCGCGCCAATTCGATCAACGTGCTGGTCGGCAAGGGCGAGGCACCCCCGGACGCGCTGATCAACGTCGCCATGTCGGTCGCGGTCGGCGGGCAGGGCGGCGCGGCCGGCGACGGCGGGCACGTGACGGTCACCAATGACGGCAGCATCACGACAAACGGTTCGCTTGCCGACGGCATCTATGCGCAGAGCGTCGGCGGCGGCGGCGGCGCAGGCGGCAACGGCATCCTCGGCACCGACGAGCTGATCCCGGTCCCGGCGGCGCTGATCGCCAACGTGCTCTTCGGCAAGACCAAAATCTACAGCGCGCTCGGCGCGGCCGTTGGCGGCAACGGCGGCGGGTCAGGTACTGGCGGCGATGTCGAGGTCACCAACACCGGCAACATCACCACGAAGGGCAGCAATTCCAACGGCATCTTCGCCCAGTCGGTGGGCGGCGGCGGCGGTGTCGGCGGCAAGGCCAATATCGGCGCCACCGGCACGGTCGGCGTCGGCGGCAAGGGCTCCAGCGGCGGCGATGGCGGCATCGTCAACGTCATCAACAACGGCAACGGCAAGATCGAGACCTTCGGCGCGGCCTCCAACGGCATCTTCGCGCAGTCGGTTGGCGGCGGCGGTGGCGTTGCCGGCAACGTCGATCGTGTGCTGGCGAACGGCCTGGGTCCAGTACCGGCGCTCAACCTCGGCATCGGCTTGGCCTTCGGCCAGGGCGGCGGCAATGGCGGTTCGGGCAAGGACGTCACGGTCGAGGGCAATGGCGCGATCATCACCCACGGCTCATCCTCGGTGGGCATCTTCGCGCAGTCGGTCGGCGGCGGCGGCGGCATCCTCGGTACGCTCGGCAACGAGTTGATACCGGGCGTCCACACGGTCACAAACTGGGCCGTCGGCAGCAATGGCGACGCCGGCGATTCCGGCATCGTCCATGTCGACTATGCCGGCACGATCGATACCTATGGCGATGGCTCCATCGGCATCTTCGCCCAGAGCAATGGCGGCAAGAAGGACACGACGCAGACCTATCTCGGCACGGCCGGCAACGTCACCGTGGATTTGACCGGTTCGGTCGTCACCCATGCGGCAGGCACCGACGCCATCGTCGCGCAGAGCAAGGCCGTGGACGGCAATGGCGACATTGCCATCAACCTGACAAGCGCAGCCGGCAAGGTCGTGGGCGGCGCCACCGACGCGGGCCATATCGGTGTCGGCGTCTGGATCATCGACGGCAATAACAACACGATCAGCAACAAGGGCACGATCGCGACCGCGAGCGGCACGGCTGGCGGCTGGGCGATCCTGTCCGGCGACGGCAAGGAGGCGGTCGCCAATTACGGCACGGTCACCGGCTCCTTCGATCTCGGCGCAGGCGCCAACAGCTTCACCAATGCGGCCAACGCCACTTTCAATGCCGGCGCCGATGCCAAACTCGGCAGTGGCAACCTGTTCGCCGACAGCGGCTATTTCTCGCCGGGCGGCGACAACAATGTGATGACGACCAACCTCGTCGGCAACTGGAACCAGGCTTCGACCGGCGCCTATAAGCTCGACGTCGACCTCGACCCGCAAGCCGACCTCATCAACGTCGCCGGCGCCGCGGATCTCGGCGGCGCGATCGACCTCAACATCATGGATGCGGCCGCGGCGAAGCCAGGCAGCCAGACGTTCCATATCCTGCATGCCGACGGTGGTGTCGCGCATACCGGACTCGAGCTGAGTTCGATCCAAAGCGCGGTCGCGCAATATCAGTTGCAGTATCCTGACGTTAACAATGTCTATCTCGGTGTCGACATAACCTTCGCCCCCACCGGCCTGACCGGGAACCAGATCCCGGTCGCGAACGCGGTCAATGCCATCCAGAGTGGCCCGACCTCGCCGGATTTCCAGAAGATCGCCGAGGCGCTGTTCTACATTCCGACGGTCGAGCAGCTTGGCGCCGTCTATGATTCGATCTCGGGCGAGGGCGTTTCCGGTGTCGAGCAACCGCAGTTCGGCGCGTATGCAAGTTTCTTCGCCTCGATGGGTCGCCAGGCCGATTTCTGGCGCACTGGCCTGGGTATCGACCCGACGGATGTCACCGCGGCACCGCAGGCCTATGACGAGCCGGCGAAACCCAAACAGAATCCATTCAAGGCCCTGCAGCCCGACCAGCGGCGCTGGAGCTATTGGGCAAGCGCCGGCGGCAATGGCGGCGAGATCAGCGGCGACGCGGCAGCGGGCAGCGCCGGCACCACCTACAGGGGCGGCAATCTCGCCGCGGGCATGGAGACCACCGGCGATCGCGACATGCTGGTGGGCTTCGCGCTGGGCGGCTCGGCGGGTTCATTTGCCGTCGACGACCGGCAGACTTCCGGCAACATCGTCGGCGCCCAGGCCGGCGCCTATGTCACGCGCAAATGGGACCAGTTCTATATCGACGGCGCGCTTGCCTTCGGCCTCTACAACAACAACATCCACCGGGCCACGGCCGTGCCCGGTTCGGACTCGCCGATCGACCCGGTGGCCGGCATCACGCCGGAGAACTGGCGCAGCAACTTCCTGAGCGCCGGCTTCGGCACCAACGTCGAGGCCGGCTGGCGGCAGCAGGTAGGCGAAGGGGCGATCACGCCTTTCGCCGGGCTGCAGTTCGCATTCCTGTCGATGGACTCTTTCGACGAGACGTCGCCTGACGGCGGCGCGCTGGGGCTGAGCTTCGATCATCGCGTCGTCACCTCGCTGCCGGTCTCGCTGGGCCTGCAGCTCGACACCACGATCGGCGTCGGCGACGGCCAGTCGCTGCAGGCCTGGGGCCGCGCGGCCTGGGTGCATGAGTTCGAGCCGGACCGCTCGGTGAAGCCAAGCTTCCAGGCCGCTCCGGGCACCTCCTTCGTCATCCAAGGCGCCTCGGCCGCCGAGGACGCGGTTGCGGTCAATGCAGGACTGAAGATGAATTGGAGCTCAAACACCTCGATGTTCGCCGCCTTCGACGGCAAGTTCGGTGACGGCTTGCAGAGCTATGGCGGCGATGTCGGTCTCAAGGTGAACTGGTAGAGGGGACTGGCGACCAAACTCGACCGAGGATCGCGCCGATCCTGCGAAGCTCGAACCGCGAATGCCTTCCCGCGAGATGGGTGACGCTTGACGTGGCGGAGGGAGTGGGATTCGAACCCACGGTGAACTTGCGCCCACGCCGGTTTTCAAGACCGGTGCCTTAAACCGCTCGGCCATCCCTCCATCGTGATTTTCACGAGGCGCTTCGTCCTGTTGGTGCCAAAGGCCGTGCCGACAGGATCGGGAGCGCCCATGCTCTAGTGCGACGCGCAAAGACCTGTCAATCGCAGGAACGGCTCAATCCATCGTTTTGCGGAGCCGGGGACAGCCGGTTCGTTGCATTGACAGTACCGTCAAGAGCCTGTCAATCTCAATCTGCTAATATTTCAAACAGGGGGCAATCATGAAGAAAACCTACGAGAAACCCGTGCTGACGAAGCGTGGCATGCTGTCTCGTGCGACGGCCCAGCAGGTGTCGTCAGATGCGCGGGCAGACTAGCGGACAACCTTTGGTCTTATTCGGATTTGATGCCGTCGATCTTGTGGGCCGACGTTGTTGGCAGCAGGGCATTCTCGAAGAGCGCGGATTTTCCGAGCGTGGTGGTACCGCCTCTCGCCATAATCTCGCCCTGTTGCGGCCATAATCGATTAACATCGTGATAAGCAATTCCTGTGCAAAAGGGATTGGGGATCAAGGTGTTGGCCTGGCGGGCGACTTCTGGCCCCGTCGGGTGACAACACGGTAGGGGACAATCGAAAACATGCAGATTTCGGCGCGCCCGCGTCTTCGTCGCGCTTCTGTTTTCGCCCTGTGCGCCCTTTCGGGCGTGCTGCTGGCTGCCTGCGCCTCGCAGCCCGAACCCAAAGGGATGGTCCACAAGAAGGCCCGCTCCAAGGAATATTTCGCCGAATCCGAATATGGCGTGAAAGCGAGCCCGCGTGTCCAGTTCATGCGGCGCGGCGGCGGCCGCGACCAGCTCGGCAAGCCCTACCAGGTGCGCGGCAAGTGGTACTATCCCAAGGAAGACAAGGGCTACGCCAAGGTCGGGCTTGCTTCCTGGTATGGCGATGCGTTCCACGGCCGTCTGACCGCCAATGGCGAAATCTATGACATGACGCATCTGACGGCGGCGCATCCGACGATGCCGCTGCCGAGCTATGCCCGCGTCACCAATCTGGAGACCGGCAGCTCGGTGATCGTGCGCGTCAACGATCGCGGCCCCTATCACGAAGGCCGCATCATCGACGTCTCCGAACGCGCGGCGCAGATGCTCGACTATGCCAAGGTTGGCACGGCCAGGGTCAAAGTCGAATATGTCGGCCGCGCGCCGCTCGACGGCGATGACGACCGGTATCTGGTAGCCTCGTACCATCCCGGCAACAACCGGCCAGATCCTTCGGACGGCCTGCCGACCGGCGTGATGGTGGCCATGAACGGCCCGTCGCCGAGCCTGCCGGCGGGCGCGCCGCCGGCCCCCGTGCCGTTCCCTGGCCAATTGACCAATTCCGGAGAGGCCTTTGCCGCGCAGCCGGGCCTGTCGGAGCAGCCGACCGTGCAGCCGGTGGCATTCTCGGTGCAGGGCGCTAGCGATGTCGTGCTGCCCGATTTCGGGCCGATCGTACCGGAGCGGCCGGATCTTACGCTCCCGTCGAACTCGCCCTTCGCCATGGCTTCGCTGTCTTACGCGGACGAACGGGCAAAGCGCGCCGATGTCTTTGCGGCGCTCGATGCCGGCGGCATGTCGCCGGCCGATGTCCTGCAGTCGTGGCGGAAATCAAACCGTCAGGAACAGGCGCCCGCATCCGACTACGTCGCCGCCGGCTCCTTCGACGAGGCCGCGGAGGCAAAGCGCGTGGCCGCGGCGCTCGAGCCGTTCGGCCGGGCCGAGATCCAGCGCACCGAGCTCGACGGCAATGACTGGTATGCGGTCAACGTCTATCCGGACGGCCATGGCAGCATCGACGACCTGCTTCAGGCAGCCTGGTCGCATGGCGCGCCGGATGCACTGGCTGTGCGTAACTGATCAAATTCGCGCGGCCCGTTGATCCGGTCGAAAAAACCCTGATAGCTTGGCCGCGGGGTAGTTTTGCGCAATTCCGGGTGGCTCCACGCTTTCCGGCATTGCCCAGATTGGGTCGACATTTCATGCAATTGCGCCTTTTTCCACCTTTCGCCAGCCTTCTGGGATTGGTGCTGGCGCTGCTTTGCTCCGCGCCTGCGTGCGCGCAGCTTTTTGAGACCAAGGCGACACAGGCGTTCATGATCGATGCCGACACCGGCACCGTGCTCTTCGCCAAGGACCCCGACAAGCCGATCCCGCCGGCCTCGATGGCCAAGCTGATGACGATGGAAATGGTCTTCAACGCCATCAAGTCGAAGCGGATCACGCTCGACGACACTTTCGTCGTCAGCGAAAACGCCTGGCGCACCGGCGGCGCGCCGTCCGGGACCTCGACCATGTTCGCCAAGCTCAAATCCGAGGTCCGCGTCGAGGATTTGATCCAGGGCGTCACCGTGCAGGCCGCCAATGACGGCTGTATCGTGCTCGCCGAGGGCATGGCGGGCTCGGAAGCGAATTTCGCCGCCCAGATGACCGATCGCGCCCGCCAGCTCGGCCTCTCGAAATCCACCTTCGCCAATTCGACCGGCCTGCCGGCGGACGGCCAGCAGACGACGGTGCGGGAGCTGACGATGCTGGCGCTGCATCTGTGGCGCGACTATCCGGAGTTCTTCCACTATTACGGCCAGCCGGACTTCACCTGGAACAAGATCTCGCAGAGAAACCGCAATCCGCTGATCGCCATGGGCATCGAAGCCGACGGCTTCGTGGCCGGCGCCAGCGAGCAGGCGGGCTTCGGCCTGGTCGGCACCGTCAGCCACAATGGCACGCGCGTGATCGCCGCTCTCAGCGGACTGGCAAATGACCGCGAACGCTCCGAAGAGGCGCGCAAGCTGCTCGACTGGGGCTCGCGGTCATTCCAGAAGACCGAGATATTCGCCAAGGACGAGGTGGTCGGCGAAGCGCAGGTTTTCGGCGGTGCCAAGTCGGGCCTGGCCTTGAAAGCGAAAGGTCCGGTAGACATCTTTCTGCCGATCGCCAACCGCGACAAGCTGACCGCCAGGATCATCTACCAGGGTCCGGTATCGGCGCCGGTCGAGGAAGGGCAACCGGTCGGGGAACTGCGCGTTTGGATAGGCGACACGCTGAGCCAGCAGACGCCGCTCTATGCCGCCGAGTCGGTGAAAGTGGGCACGCTGCCGGAGCGCGCGCTGGACGCGGCCAAGGAACTCGCTGTCGGCTGGCTGCGTCAGAAACATTTGTGATCGGGCAAGTTCGTGGACCTTTTGTCGGACGGGAGCTATGACAGCGGCCAGCACGGGCAAAGGCAGTCTCGATTGGCGAGCGGATTTTTCATCACCTTCGAGGGCGGCGAAGGAGCAGGCAAGTCGACACAGATCGAGCGGCTGGCGCGGCGCATGCGCGCCAAGAAATACGAGGTGCTGGTCAGCCGCGAACCGGGTGGATCGCCCGGCGCCGAGGCCGTAAGGCATGTGCTCCTGTCCGGGGCGGCCGAGCCGTTCGGCCCAAAGATGGAGGCGATCCTGTTCGCCGCCGCGCGCTCTGACCATGTCGAGCAGGTCATCCGGCCCGCGGTGGAGCGCGGCTCGATCGTGCTGTGCGACCGTTTCATCGATTCCTCGCGCGTCTACCAAGGGGTCACGGGCGGCCTCGATGCCGATTTCATGAAGGCGCTGGAGGCGGTGGCCATCAACGGCATGATGCCGGACATGACGCTGATCTTCGACATCGATCCCGCTGAGGGCCTGAAGCGGGCGGCCGCGCGGCGTGGCGCCGGTGACGCCGCCGACCGCTTCGAAAAGGAGACCTTGGCCATCCACCGGCGGCGGCGCGAGGCTTTCCTCGCCATCGCCGAGGCGGAGCCGGCGCGCTGCATCGTCATCGACGCTTCCGCCGATCCCGATACGGTGGAAAATGTCGTCACCGCCGCCGTCTTCGCGGCGCTGGAAGAACGGATGCCGGCGCAAAGGATTGAGACGGCGCCGGCATGATCTTCGAACGCATCGCCCCCGAGCAGCACGACACGCTGGACGGCGTGCCTGAGCCGGCTGAAACGCCGCGGCTGATCGGCCACGCGACGGCGGCAGGGATGCTTGCCGGCGCCTACCGCGCCGGCAAGCTGCCGCATGCGCTGATTTTCGCCGGGCCGCAAGGCATCGGCAAGGCGACGCTGGCGTTTCACATGGCGCACCATCTCCTGAGATATCCGGATTTCAAGACGTCGCCCGACACGCTTGCCGTCCCCGATCCGGCCTCCTCGCTGTTTCGCCAGATTGCCACCGGCGCGCATCCTTCGGTGCTGCATCTCACCCGTCCGGCCAACGAGAAGACCAAGAGCTTCAAGACGGTGCTGACCGTCGACGAGATCCGCAAGGTCAGCCGCTTCCTGTCGATGACCTCGCATGACGGCAGCTACCGGGTCGTCATCGTCGATCCGGCCGACGACATGAACACCAACGCCGCCAATGCCTTGCTCAAGAATCTCGAGGAGCCGCCGGCGCGCACCCTGTTCATTCTGGTGGTGCATGCACCGGGCAGCCTGTTGCCGACGATCCGCTCGCGCTGCCAGATGGTGCGGCTGGCGCCCTTGGCCGCCGACGAGCTGATGGCGGTGCTGGAAAATGTCGAGCCGCCGCCGCCGGACGATCCGGCCGCGCGCGCAGCACTTGCCGAGCGGGCAGGGGGCAGCGCCCGCAACGCGATCCTGCTCACCCAATATGGCGGGCTGGAGATCGCCGGCGCGCTCGACACGCTGGTGGCGGCCAGGAAGCCCGACATTGCCGGCGCCCACCGCCTTGCCGAGGCGGTGGCGGGACGCGATCAGGCTATCCAGTTCGACATCTTCAATCGCCGCGCGCTCGACCTGCTTTCGGCCGCCGCCAGCGAAGCGGCGTTGGCCGGCGACCTCGCCAGGGCCAAATCGCTGTCCGAGGCTTGGCACGAAGCGTTGAACACGATATCTGAGGCCGAGACCTATAACCTCGACAAGAAGCAGCACGCCCTGACCATGATCGACCGCCTGAATTCTGCGATGCGAATGTGAATGCGCCCTTGTCCTCGGGATGGCAATCGCCGTCTCGATGAGATATCCACCGCCACACTTCCCATTCAGACATTCATGGCGATTTCATCCATGGCACGCGAAAAATTCTATCTGACCACCCCGATCTTTTATCCGAATGGCAAGCCGCATATCGGCCATGCCTATACGGTCATTGCCAGCGACGCACTGGCCCGCTTCCAGCGGCTGGACGGCAAGGACGTGTTCTTTCTCACGGGCACCGACGAGCATGGTCTCAAGATGCAGCAGACGGCCGAGAAGGAAGGCATCACGCCCTTAGAGCTTGCCGACCGCAATTCAGCAATCTTCCGCTCGATGACCGAGACCCTCGGCGCCTCAAATGACGAATTCATCCGCACGACCGAACCACGCCATTACGCATCCTGCCAGGCGATCTGGAAGGCGATGGCCGCGAATGGCGACATCTATCTGGACCGCTACAGCGGCTGGTATTCGGTGCGGCAGGAGGCCTATTTCGACGAGAGCGAAACCACGCTCGGCGAGGATGGTGTGCGCCGCGAACCGCTTGGGTCGCCTGTCGAATGGAACGAGGAGGAAAGCTATTTCTTCCGGCTGTCCGCCTATCAGGACAAGTTGCTGGCGCTGTATGAAAGCCAGCCGGATTTCGTCGGTCCGGCGGAGCGCCGCAACGAGGTGATGAGCTTCGTCAAGTCCGGCCTGAAGGATCTGTCGATCTCACGAACCACCTTCAAGTGGGGCGTTCCGGTGCCCGGCGACGACAAGCATGTGATGTATGTGTGGGTCGATGCATTGACCAACTACATCACCGCCGCCGGCTATCCCGATACCAAGTCCCAGAAATGGAGCTTTTGGCCGGCCACGCATATCATCGGCAAGGATATCGTGCGCTTCCATGCCGTTTACTGGCCGGCTTTCCTGATGTCGGCCGGGATCGAGCTGCCGAAACGGGTCTTTGCCCACGGCTTCCTGTTCAACCGCGGCGAGAAGATGTCGAAGTCGGTCGGCAATGTCGTCGACCCGTTCGCCATGGTCGAACATTACGGTCTCGACCGCGTGCGCTACTTCTTCCTGCGCGAGGTGCCGTTCGGCCAGGACGGCAGTTACAGCCATGAAGCGATCGTCAACCGCACCAATGCCGATCTCGCCAACGGCCTCGGCAATCTGGCGCAGCGGTCGCTGTCGATGATTGCCAAGAACTGTGGCGGCAAGGTGCCGGCGCGCGGCGACCTTGCCGAGGCCGACGCGGCGATCCTCGACCAGGCGATCGAAGCGTTGGCCGTTTCGCGCCGGGCGATGGCGGAGCAGGGCATCCACCTGGCGCTGGCGGCGATCTTCGGCGTTGTTGCCGAAGCCGACCGCTATTTCGCTTCGCAGGAGCCCTGGGCGCTCAAGAAGACCGACCCGGAGCGCATGGAAACAGTCTTGTGGACAACGGCCGAACTGGTGCGGCGTGTGGCACTGCTTTGCCAGCCCTTCGTTCCCGGGTCGGCTGCCAAGCTGCTCGACCTGTTGGCGGTGCCGGCGGACAAGCGCGCCTTCGAGCATGTCCACGCCGACCACGCGCTGGTGCCCGGCGCGGCATTGCGGGCGCCGGAGGGCGTGTTTCCGCGCTATGTCGAGCAGGACGGCAACAGCTGATGCTGGTCGACAGCCATTGCCATCTCGACTTTCCGGACTTCGCCGAGGAGCGGGCGGCTATCGTCGCCCGCGCCCTCGCCGCCGGCATCGGTCGCATGGTGACGATCTCGACGCGCGTGAGGCGCTTTCAGCAAATCCTTGAAATCGCTGAAATTTTCAATGAAGTCTATTGCTCGGTCGGCACCCATCCGCACAATGCCGCGGAAGAGCTGGACGTCACCGCCGACGAGCTGGTGCGGCTTTCCGACCATCCCAAGGTGGTGGCGATCGGCGAAGCCGGACTCGATCACTATTATGACAAGGCGCCGCGCGATGCGCAGGCGCAAGGCTTTCGCACCCATATAGCGGCCGCGCGCCGGACCGGCCTGCCGCTGGTCATCCATTCGCGCGATGCCGACGACGACATGGCGGCGATCCTCGAGGACGAAACAGGGAAGGGCGCCTTCCCCTTCATTCTGCACTGTTTTTCGTCCGGACGCAGGCTGGCCGAAGTCGGCGTGGCGCTGGGCGGCTATGTCTCTTTTTCCGGCATCCTGACCTTCAAGAATTCCACCGAATTGCGCGCCATCGCCGCCGATGTCCCGCGCGACCGGCTGCTCGTCGAAACCGACGCACCCTACCTTGCGCCGGTCCCGTATCGCGGAAAACGCAACGAACCGGCCTATGTGGCGAACACGGCAAAGGTGCTGGCCGAGACCATCGGCCTCAGCGAGGCCGAGATCGCCGATATCACCACCGGAAACTTCTTCCGGTTGTTCACCAAGATGCCGCGTCCCGACAGGGCGGCAGGCTGAAGCATGGGCGACCGGCTGCGCTTTACCGTTCTTGGTTGCGGCTCATCGCCCGGCACGCCGCGCATCACCGGCGATTGGGGCAATTGCGACCCCAAGAATCCGAAGAACCGACGCATGCGCACGGCCGCGCTAGTCGAGCGTATTGCCGCCGACGGCGCGCGTACCACGGTCGTCATCGACACCGGGCCGGATTTCCGCGAGCAGATGCTGCTGGCCTCCGTCAAGCGCATCGACGCGGTCGTCTACACGCATCCGCATGCCGACCATATCCACGGCATTGATGATCTGCGCGGCTACGTGCTCGAGCAACGCCATCGCATCGATGTCCATGCCGACGAGCCGACCATGCTTCGGCTGCGCCAGGCGTTCGGCTATTGCTTCGAGACGCCACCCGGCAGCTCTTATCCGCCGATCGTTGAGGCTCACATCATCGACCACGCGAAGCCGGTGGTGATCGAAGGCGAGGGGGGCGCCCTCGCCCTTGAGCCGCTGCCGCAGATTCATGGCGACATCATCTCGCTGGGCTTCCGCGTCGGCGGGTTCGCTTATTGCCCTGACATCAGCGACTTTCCGACCGCCACGGCAGAGCGTTTGCGCGGCCTCGACACGCTGGTCATCGATGCGCTGCAGTACAACACGCATCCTAGCCATTTGTCGCTCGGCCAGGCGCTGGAATGGATCGAAAAGCTGGCACCGAGGAATGCCGTGCTGACGCATATGCACGTGCCGCTCGACTACGCCGCGGTGATGGCCGAAACGCCGGATCACGTGGTGCCGGCCTATGATGGCATGGTGCTCGAAATCCCTTACGAGTCAGAACGATAGCGTCGGCTGCTCAATTTGTGCTGCAGTTCGTCTGTCGAACGTTCGGTCGAGATCTCGAAGTCGCGAAGCGTTGCAAGGAGTAATCCGCGGAGTTCGTCGCAGCAGCGAAAGCCGTAGCAATTCCTGGGTATGCGCCCCGACCCGATAGTTCCATAATCTATCTTATGCGACAAACCTGCCAGATCGACTCGTTTGGTCTCTAAGCGAAAGGCTGGAGTTTTCGAACGTCCTTCAAACGAAAGGAGTCGCCGGCTGGTCAATGGCATGATCGCCATTCTTCTGGTCGCCGCTGACCTGATCGCCGGTCATGCAACCCGTGATCAAAAGCAGGCGGCCGCCGCTCACTAGGTGGCGGCGGTTCATCGAAGCGGTTTGTTCCGTGGTGTTATAAGGTGGATAGCAAGTAGTTTGATGCAAGGTGGCCGATTATTACGAGAAAGAAGATGATGAATATTATCATCCAGCCTACTATGGTCGAACGTTTCAACGCGCTTTGTCCTTGGTGCTAGTTGAAGACCGTGTTTAGCAATGCCGCGAGGCCGGGTGCTATCAGCATGATCCAAATGATCAGCTTTCGAAGGTGGCGGTGTACGTGCATCGATCACCTCGACTTATGCAATCGCCCGGACATCGTATTCCGTGGCGATCCGACTTCCAAGTCCGGCGACTGTTTCAGCATTTCCATAAGCTGCAACAGCGCCGGATCTGGTGGTGCTCATGTACCCAGCCTGCCGTTCGCGTATGGCGCTCGATCAGCATACGAAACCGCCGCAACGCCGATGCCGTTCCCGACCCCGAAATGGACTGGAATGCCCGCCTTGATCGCGAACCATGCCCTACAGTTCCCGGCTGAGGCCTATCCGGTAGCTCAGCACGCGCCGGGCGCCCGGCTCGATCAGCATGACACCCGGCTTGTCAGCGAACTCGCCGTCGAAATCGATGGGGCTGGCGATGCCATGCCACGGCTCGATGCACAGGAACGGCGCGCCGCCGGGCTTGGACCAGATGCCCAGCTCGTTGAAACCCTGCCAGGACACCTCGATCGCCGGCCCGCGCCCGGCGGCATAGCGCACGCTGGTGCTGGCCGGCCTGTCGAGGATGACGGCGTCATCGTCGAACAGTTTTTCGGAAAGCGGCAATTTCTTTCCCTCGATTGGTGTCGGTTGCGGGTCCGGCAGCAGCAGGCCGTCCTTCAGCCGGCGGACCGGCGCCGGCTCATCGTCGGCGAAGGTCAGCCGGTAGGCCTCCCTGGGCAGTTCCGGCAGCAGCGGCCAGTTGAACGCCGGATGCGCGCCGATCGAGGCGGGCAGCGGCTCGTCGCCCGTGTTGGCGATCTCGAAGGTCACGCCGAGCTGCCGGGGTTTCAGCTCGTAGCCGATGGCCAGGCGAAAGGCGAAAGGGTAGTGCGTCCGGGTCTCGGCGTCATCGGTAAGCACCAATGTGCAGGAGGTCGGCCCCTGCTCCCTCCAGGCAAAACCCCTGTCGCGGGCAAAGCCATGCTGCGTCATCGGATAGGTTTGGCCGCGATGCCGCAGTTGGTCGCCCTTGAGCCGGCCGACGATCGGGAACAGGACCGGCGAATGACGGCGCCAGACGGGGCCTGCCTGCCACAGAAGCTCGGTGCCGTCGGCATCGCGCAGCGAGACCAGCTCGGCCCCCTGCCCGACGACGGTCGCCGAAATGCCGTCAGCGTGAAGCGTCAGTTGTTCCATTGCGTCCTCGCGGCTGGCTGGTCTGGCCGGCAGGCTAGCAAAAGGCCGCGCGTGAACTCAAGCGCGGCGGACATGCCGCACCTCACCTTGGCCGTGGATGCCTCGATGCAGAGTCGAAAAAATGGCCGGAGGTTTCCCTCCGGCCATGCCGAGGTCAGCAGCGTTGCCTGCTACGGCCCGGCCTATTCGCGCTCGCCGGTGAAATTCAAGAGCAGCTGGAAGATGTTGATGAAGTTCAGATAGAGCGAGAAGGCGCCGAAGACGGCGAGCTTCTGCTGCGATTCCGCGTCGAAATTCTCCGCATACTGCTCCTTGATCGTCTGCGTGTCCCAGGCGGTCAGGCCGACGAAGACGGCAATACCGATCACCGAGATGGCGAACTGCAGCGCGGTCGAGCCGAGGAACAGGTTGACCAGGCTGGCGATGACCACGCCGATCAGGCCCATGATCAGGAAGGACGAGAACTGCGTCAGGTCGCGCCTGGTCGTGTAGCCGTAGAGGCTGGTGGCGCCGAACATCGTGGCGGCGATGAAGAAGGTGCGCGCGATGCTGGTCGAGGTGAAGACCAGGAACACCGAGGCGAGCGAAAGGCCCATGACGGCGCAGAAGGCCCAGAACATCGCCTGCGCGCCTGAGGCCGACATGGTCTGCATCCTGAACGAGAAGAGCATGACGAAGGCGAGCGGCGCCAGCATCACCACCCATTTCAGCGGGCTGGAGAAGATCGGCACATAGAGCGCGGGCGTCGAGGCCACGAAGAAGGCGACGAGGCCGGTGACGACAAGGCCGAGGCCCATATAGTTGTAGACGCGCAGCATGTGCTTGCGCAGGCCCTCGTCATAGACGGCTCCGGCCTGGACGCCGGCGCCCGTTCGGTATCCCAGATTGGGGCTGTTCATTTGGTTCTCCTTGGTTCTCAGTAGAGGGTCTGTTTCAGTAGAGCGTCCTGGCGAGTTTCTCGGCGGCATGGTCGAGATTGACGGCGTCGCTGCGTCCGACCACGGCATAGGCGACCTCGCCGATCTGGAAATAGGCGGTTGAAATGTCATCGGAGGGCGCGACCGTCGGCTTCACGACGTCGAAAGTGCCGGGCCTGATGGCGAACAGCGAGACGAGGCCGAGGTCCTTGGTCTCGACAGCCACCTCGACGCTCGGCCCGAATTGCGAGGGGTAGACCTGGACGTCGCGAACCTTCCAGTCGTCGGGCAGCGACGGCATGACGATCGCGGTGGCGGCGCGGATCTCGTCGGCATCGTAGCCCGGCGCCTCCTGCTGCGACGGCATCGTCTCGCGCACCAAAGTCGTGCGGTGCGCCCTGACCGCATCCTCGACATAGGCCGGCGGCTGCGTCGAGGCGACCACCTTGGTCACCGCGATCGGCCCGAAAATGCCGTTGGCCAGCCAGCCCGCCGCGACCAGCACGGCCGCGGCCGCGGCCCGCTGCAGCACGGCAAGGATACGTCCCCTGGCAAGTGCCCTTTCCAGCCGCCGCGCCGCTTCTGTCGTGGCCGGACGCGCCATGCCGATGGGGCCTGCAAGCGCGACTCGCAGTTCATCGCGCGTCCTCAAATCGGACATCACGCGCGCCGCCGCTTCCGGGCGCGCGGCGAGGAACGCTTCGACCTCGATGCGGCGGGCGACATCCAATTGGTCGTCGACATAGGCGTCGAGGTCGGCATCGGTTACGGGGTCGACAATGGCGGTCATTGATCGTCTCCCACGATCCTGAGATGAGGCTTGGCTTTCGGCGCCGCGCCCTCTTCCACCTCGCGCAGCGCGGCACGCGCGCGGCCGATGCGCGACATCAAGGTTCCGAGCGGGATACCGATGACTTCGGCTGCCTGCTGATAGGATAGCCCTTCGATGGCGACGAGGTGCAGGGCGGAGCGCTGCTCCTCCGGGAGCGAGAGAAACGCTTCCCGGACCTGGGACAGGCGCACCGCATGGTCCTGCGACGCCGGCATGCTTTGGTCGGCAACAAGGCCGGCCTGTTCGATGCGCGCCGCCTCGGAGCGGCGCGAGCGCATGCGGTCGATGAAGATGTTGTGCACGATCGCCAGAAGCCAGGCACGCAAATTGCCGCCCGAGCGAAAGGTCGCGCGTCGCTCATAGGCGCGCACCAGCGCGTCATGGACGAGATCCTCGGCGTCGGCGCTGTCGCGCGTCAGCGAGCGCGCATAGCGCCGCAGCGACCCCAACTGCCCGACGATGTCGAAGCGTGGCATCGACCGTTTCATGCCCTGTTTACGGAGCATGTAGGGATTTTAATCCCCTGCCCGGCATTTCTTTTCGTGCCGCCCGTATTTGAGGAAACCGCTGGCGCGGCGGAGTCGATTTGCGTATCAATCCGCCGCCATTGGAGTCCTTTTCGATGTTCGAGACCCTGCAGCCCGCGCCCGCCGACAAGATCCTTGCCCTGATCGGCCTCTATCGCAACGACCCGCGGCCCGGCAAAGTCGACCTCGGTGTCGGCGTCTACAAGGACATAGACGGCAGGACGCCGGTGATGCGCGCCGTGCGCGAGGCCGAGAAGCGGCTGCTGGCGAGCCAGGACACCAAGACCTATCTCGGCCTTGCCGGCGACACCGGCTTCAACGCCGCCATGATCAAGCTCGCCTTCGGCGAGACTACCGACCATTCGCGCATCCGCGCGGCACAGGCGCCGGGCGGGTCCGGCGCGCTCAGGCTGGTGGCGGAGCTTCTGCAGCGCACGCGTCCCGGTGCGACGGTCTGGCTGTCCGATCCGACCTGGCCGAACCATCCACCGGTGATGCGCGCCGCCGGCCTCGAGGTTCGCAACTATCCATATTTCGATGCCGCTTCGGGCGCTGTCCGCTTCGACGAGATGCTGGCGACGCTCAGGACGGCCAACAGCGGCGATGTCGTGCTGCTGCACGGCTGCTGCCACAACCCGACCGGCGCCAATCTCAATGCCGCGCAGTGGGCCAAGGTCGCCGACGTGCTGCTGGAGCGCGGTCTGCTGCCTTTCGTCGACATTGCCTATCAGGGCTTTGGCGAGGGCCTCGACGCCGACGCCGCCGGTCTGCGGCTCTTGGCCGGCAAGGTGCCGGAAATGGTCGTCGCCTCGAGCTGCTCGAAGAATTTCGCCGTCTATCGCGACCGCGTCGGCGCCGCGATGATCATGGCCAAGGACGGCGCCCAGGCGGACGTGGCGATGAGCCAGATGCTGGCGGCGGCGCGCGCGCTCTATTCGATGCCGCCGGACCATGGCGCGGCGGCCGTGCGTACGGTGCTGGAGGACGCCAGCCTGAGAAAGGATTGGGAGACGGAGCTCGAGGAGATGCGGCTGCGCATGCTCAGGCTGCGCGTCGCCTTCGCCGAAGCCCTCAGGCGTCAGTCCAACTCCGATCGCTTCGATTTCGTCGCCAGCCATCGCGGCATGTTTTCGCGGCTCGGCTTGACCGAGGCGCAAGTCGAACGCCTGCGCGCCGAGCACGCCGTCTATATGGTCGGCGACAGCCGCATCAACGTGGCCGGCCTGCCGGAGGACGGCATGGACGACCTCGCCAAGGCGATCGTTTCGGTGCTTGACTGAGGCTGTGGACAACTCTTTTCAGTGTCCGGCCAGGATTGGTCGGACGCTGACCGCGAGATAGGCTCAACTCATGAAGCCCTCCAAGGACATTTCCCGGCTGATCGAGATCATGGCAGCGCTGCGAGCGCCGAAGACCGGCTGCCCCTGGGATATCGAGCAGAATTTTACGACCATCGCGCCCTACACGATCGAGGAGGCCTATGAAGTGGCCGACGCGATCGCGCGCGGCGATTTCGACGATCTGCGCGAGGAGCTGGGCGATCTGCTGCTGCAGGTCGTCTACCATGCGCAGATGGCCGAGGAGATCGGCGAGTTCGCTTTCGGCGATGTCGTCGAGGCCATCACTACCAAGATTATCCGCCGCCATCCGCACGTCTTCGGCGACGAGAAGGCGCGCAGCGCCGGCATGGCCAAGGGCATGTGGGAGAAGATCAAGGCGGTTGAAAAAGCCGAGAAGCGCGACGCCCGGCTCGCGCGCGGGCTCGATCCGGAAGATCACGGCAAAGGCTATCTCGACAGCGTGCCGGTCGCGCTCCCTGCCCTGACGCGCGCCCTGAAGCTGCAGGAGAAGGCAGCGCGCGTCGGCTTCGACTGGAGCGAGGCAGCCCCGATTCTCGACAAAATAGAGGAAGAGATCGGCGAATTGCGCGAGGCGCTCGCCACCGGTGACGCGGCTCCGATCAAGGACGAGTTCGGCGACATGCTGTTTGCCGTCGTCAATCTCGGCCGCCACCTCAAGCTCGATTCGGAAGCGGCGCTCAGCGGCACCAACGACAAGTTCCGCTCGCGCTTTCACTATGTCGAGCAAGCCTTGGAAGCTTCGGGCGGTTCACTGGAGAAGGCAACGCTCGACGAAATGGAAGCGCTCTGGCAGCAGGCCAAAAGCGGCAAGGAATCAGCCGATTAGCTGCCCTTGCGATGTAGGCGGCTCTCGATTTCCCGCCTGGCGCTATGCGTGGCCGTGAGCGAGAGGGTGACGCTGCCGTCCTCATTGTCGGTACGCGAAACGACGTCGCCGTTGCGGTAGAGCCAGTCGACCTGGCCGAGCTGAGCCGGGCTCAACGTCACGGTCATCGTTTCCAGTTCGCCCGACACCCGCGTTTCGATGAGCGCTTTCAGCGTGTCCAGTCCTTCGCCGGTCACCGCTGAAATGGCTATCGGCGGAGACTTGCCGCTTGCCCCTTCGTCAAGCAGCCGCTCGCGATTGCCTTCGTCGAGCAGATCGATCTTGTTCCAGACCTCGATCACGCGGTTCGCGTCGGCGGCGTCGACGCCAAGATCGCCGAGGATGCGTTCGACGTCTTCGGCCTGGGCCGCCGTATCGGGATCGGAGATGTCGCGCAGATGAAGCACCAGATCCGCCTCGACGACTTCTTCCAACGTCGCCCGGAAGGCCGCCACCAGATGCGTCGGAAGGTCGGAAATGAAACCCACCGTGTCGGACAGGATCACCGGCGTGCCGTGCGGCAGCCGCACGCGCCGCAACGTCGGATCAAGCGTCGCGAAAAGCATGTCCTCGGCCAGCACCCCTGCCCCGGTCAACCGGTTGAACAGCGTCGACTTGCCGGCATTGGTGTAGCCGACGATCGCCACCACCGGGAAAGGCACCTTCTTGCGCTTGGCGCGATGCAGGTCGCGTGTGCGCCGCACCGTTTCCAGCTCATGCTTCAGCTTGGTGATCTTGTCCTGCAGGATGCGACGGTCGGATTCGATCTGGGTTTCGCCGGGACCGCCGAGGAAGCCGGCGCCGCCGCGCTGCCGCTCGAGGTGAGTCCAGCTCCGCACTAGGCGGCCCTTCTGGTAGTTGAGATGGGCGAGCTCGACCTGCAGCGCGCCTTCCTTGGTGCGCGCCCGCTCGCCGAAGATCTCGAGGATGAGCCCGGTGCGATCGAGCACCTTGGCGTTCAGTTCCTTTTCGAGATTGCGCTGCTGCACCGGGGTCAGCGGATGGTCGACAATGACCAGTTCCGCCTTGCGTTCCTTCACGATATCCGCGAACTCGGCCACCTTGCCGCTGCCGAGCAGCGTGGCCGGCCGCGGATCGGCAACCGTCACCACCGCGGTGTGAACCGGGTTGAGATCGATGGCGCTGGCAAGGCCGACCGCTTCGTCGTGGCGTGCATCCGCCGAACGGCTCAGACGCGGGCGACTCGACTCATCGTCGCCGCGCGGCTGGCGGGTAAGCACCGGCACAATGACGACGGCCCGGGTCGGATCCTTGGAATCCGGCCCGAGTTGATGTCCTTGTTTTCCGCGAACGCTGCGGTCCGCGTCCTTATCACGTGCCAATCAGGCGCCCTGGCTTTCCTCGCCATCGAACATCTGAACCGGCTGGCTCGGCATGATCGTGGAAATGGCATGCTTGTAGACGAGCTGGGAGTGCCCGTCACGCCGCAACAACACACAAAAATTGTCGAACGAAGTGACGACGCCGGTCAGCTTCACGCCGTTGATGAGGAAGATGGTAAGTGGATTTTTGCTCTTGCGAACTGAATTCAGGAACAGGTCCTGAAGATTTTGCGATCGTTCCGCCATTTTTCTTGTCTTTCGCCGATCCCCTTCGGTTTGCGGGCCAATGCGCCAAATTACGCGGCACCTGTCAAGCGCGCAAACCCCCTCTTGCCGACACAATGGCAAGCAGAATGAGATAGTTGAGGTTAATTCCAGCTGTGCGGTTATCAGGCTGGACTTTTTTCCGCAACGTCAAAAAAGGCCTGCCGCAACGAAAGTGTCATGGAACCAGGATGGCCATTTGCGATCGGCGCGCCGTCAATTTCGACAACCGGCATGGCGATTGTCGTCGCCGAACTGATGAACGCTTCCCTGGCCGCCTTGGCCTCGGTGACCGAAAAACCACGTTCTTCGATCTTGAGGCCGAGCTTTGCGGCGACATCGAAAAGCGTCGTGCGGGTGATGCCGCGCAGGATGCCGTGCTCGGCCGGCCGGGTCACCAGGACGCCGTCGCGGGTGACGATCCAGGCGTTGGACGAGCCGCCTTCCTTGACGTTGCCGTCGGTGTCGACGAACCAGGCTTCCTGGGCGCCGGCTTCCTTGGCCTTCTGCTTGGCGAGCACATTGGGCAAGAGGCCCGTGCTCTTGATGTCGACGCGATCCCAGCGGTTCTCAGGCACCGTGATGACCTTAATGCCGGCTTCCACCCGCTTTGCCGCCGCGGCCGGATCGGCCTTTCTGGCGGTTATGACCAGGGAAGGCCTCGTGCCTGCCGGCGGAAACACGAACTCGCGGCTGGCGACGCCGCGTGTCACCTGCACATAGACAAGGCCGTCGATAACGCCGTTGCGATCGACCACCTCGCGCAGCAGCATCGGCAGGACGCCTTCCGAGACGGGCCAGGCGATCGACAGTTCCTTCAGCGAGCGCTTAAGCCGGGCAAGATGGCGCGGCATGTCGACGATATGGCCGCGCGCCACTTCGCAGACCTCATAGACGCCGTCCGCGAACTGGTAGCCACGGTCCTCGATATGGACGCTGGCTTGGGCATGGACGACATAGCGCCCGTTGACATAGGCAATGCGCGGCATGGGCATCCTCAGGGAAATATCTGGCTTTCTTAGGCGATTCCGCCCCTGCCGTAATGAACAATCGCGTGGGCCAAGCCGGCCCTGGCAAGCCGGCCCCGGGGGGCTTACGCAATTCCGCACGGACAGCTACGGCGAAACCGCCGAGCCTAACCGCTGCGCACTTTCCTGGAATTGCTTTTACACACCCAGCGACTTCAGCTTGCGGTGGAGCGCCGAGCGTTCCATGCCGATGAACTCGGCCGTCTTCGAGATGTTGCCGCCGAAGCGGTTGATCTGGGCGATCAGATAGTCCTTCTCGAATTGCTCGCGGGCCTCGCGCAACGGCAGCGCCATGATGTGCTGGTCCGACTGGTTGGGCGTGCGTGGCATCACGTCGCCGATCTCGGAGGGCAGAAGATCGGCGGTGATCGGCGCATCGGCCTCTTCGCCGCGCGCCAGAATCATCAATCGCTCGACATTGTTGCGCAACTGGCGAACGTTGCCCGGCCAGTTATGCGCCTGCAGCACGGCCAGCGCATCGTCGCCGATGCGGCGCGGCTTGATGCCGGCCTGGCGCGCGATCTGCTTCATGAAATTGTCGACGAGATAGGGAATGTCCTCGCGCCGCTCGGCGAGCCCCGGCACGATGACCGGAACCACCGCCAGGCGATGGTAAAGGTCCTCGCGGAAGCGGCCGTCGGCGATCATCGCTTCGAGATTCTGCGAGGTCGAAGAGATGATGCGGACATCGACCTTGACGCGCTTGGTGCCGCCTACCCGCTCGAATTGCTGCTCGACCAGCACGCGAAGGATCTTGTTTTGCGTTTCGCGCGGCATATCGGCGACTTCGTCGATGTAGAGGACGCCGCGATGCGCCTCCTCCAGCGCGCCGACCTTGCGCTCGGTGCCGTTCGATTCTGTGCCGAACAGCTCGATCTCCATGCGTTCGGGCGTGATGGTGGCCGCGCTCAGCGTCACGAACGGACCGGTCTTGCGCGATGAAAGCGTGTGGATGGCGCGCGCCGTCAGTTCCTTGCCGGAGCCCGAGGGACCGACGATCATGACGCGGCTGTTGGTGGGCGCGACGCGCTCGATGGTCTGCCGCAGCTGACTCATCGCCGACGACATGCCGATCAGGTCGAAGGTCTCGCCGCTGCGCTGCTTGAGGTCGGAAACCTCGCGCCGCAGCTTGGACGTCTCCAGCGCGCGCTCTGCGACCAGGATGAGGCGATCGGCCTTGAACGGCTTCTCGATGAAGTCGTACGCGCCGCGCCGGATGGCCGACACCGCCGTCTCGATGTTGCCGTGGCCGGAAATCATCACCACCGGCATGTTCGGGTGCATGGTCTTGATCTCGTCGAGCAACGCCAGGCCGTCGAGGCGCGAACCCTGCAGCCAGATGTCGAGGAAAATCAGCCGCGGCGCGCGATCGGCGATCGCCGCGAGCGCGCTGTCGGCATCATGCGCCGTGCGTGTTTCATGACCCTCGTCGCTCAGGATACCGGCGACAAGTTCGCGGATGTCTTCCTCGTCATCGACGATGAGAATGTCAGACGCCATTACCGACCTTTTCAGTTTCTCTTTCGTGTTCGCTTCGACCCTCACCGCGTGGCGGCGCAGCTACGATCGTCGCCGGGGGCAGGATGATCGAGATCATCGCGCCCCGGCCGCCGTGGAAATCCGCTGGCGCGTCGTGCAATTCGAGACGGCCGCCATGGTCCTCCACGATCTTCTTGACGATAGCGAGACCAAGCCCGGTGCCCTTCTCGCGTGTCGTCATATAGGGCTCGAGAAGCCTTTGGCGATTCTCGCGCGGCAGCCCCTTGCCGTTATCGATAACGTCGATTCGTATGGCGCCATCTTGGCGCCCGGCCTGAATCCGGATTGTGCCGTCCGAACGGTCTTTCGCATCAAGTCCGTCGATCGCCTCGGCCGCGTTCTTGATGACGTTGCCAAAGGCCTGCGCCATCAGGCGGCTGTCGAAAGTGCCTTTCAACGGCTCGTTGCCGAAATCACGTTTGAAGGCGATGTCGGAGCGGCTGACCTCGACCAGGAAGGACGCCTCGCGCAGCGATTCACGCAGGTCGATAGCCTTCATCTCGGGCTTCGGCATGCGGGCAAAGGCCGAGAATTCGTCGACCATGCGGCCGATGTCCTCGACCTGGCGGATGATGGTATCGGTGCACTGGTCGAAGACCTCGCGATCCTCGGTGATGACCTTGCCGTAACGGCGCTTGATGCGCTCGGCCGAAAGCTGGATCGGCGTCAGCGGGTTCTTGATCTCATGCGCGATGCGCCGCGCGACGTCGGCCCAGGCCGACGAGCGCTGCGCCTGGACGAGATCGGTGATGTCGTCGACCGTGACCACATAGGATTTCTCTTCCTCGCCGTCGTCGCCCGCTTCGACCGTCACCTGGACATTGAAGGTGCGCTCTAGACCGCTGCGGAAGAAGGTCACCTGCTCGCGATAGACCGGCTTGCCGGACTGCCGCCCAATCTCGAAGACGCGGCCGACAAGCGGCAGGACCGCCGACAGGTTCTGGCCGAGCGTCGCATTTGCCGAAATGGCCAGCATCGTTTCGGCCGAACGATTGACGATGGTGATGACGCCGTAAGGATCGACGCCGATGACGCCGGCGGTGACACCGGCCAGCACGGCCTCGGAGAAGCGTCGCCGCTCGTCGATCAGATCCTTGGCCGAGAGCAGCTCGTTGCGCTGCGATTTGAGCTCCAGGATCATGTTGTTGAAGGTCTCGCCGAGCGAGGCGACGTCGCCATCGGACTGGCGCACCGGAACTGCAGCGTCGAGATTGCCGGTCGCCACCTCGTCGGCGGCGCCGATCAGCTGGCGGATCGGCCGCACGATCCGGTCGGCGACCGCGATGCCGGTCCAGATAGCCGAGAGCGTGATGATCAGCGTGAGCGACAGATAGGGCAGCGCGAAGGCGACCTGCGAGGTCCGGCGGTTGTCCTCGAGATTGCGGTATTCGTCGGTGTTGGACCTGACGATCTGACGCGCCTTGATCACGTCGGGATCGACGAGCCGGATCGTATACAGGTAAAGCCCTTCGATCTCGCGCAGCTTGATGATGGCGCCCATGATGTTGCGGGTGCGCGGCTCGATCAGCACCGGCTTGCCGTCGGACGCGGTGTCGACAGCGCCCGAGGGCGGCTCTGGCATGGGGAAATCGGCATCGGTCTTGGCGTTCATGACGAACGAGCCATCCGGCTTGATCAGGGCCGCATGCGCCAGTCCGCGTCCGACGGCTTCCTTGTTCAACAGGTCGAGGAAACCGCCCCGGTCGAGGCCGTAGAGCGTGCGCGAAGCGTCGAGATCGTACGCCATGGACAATGTCGTGCCCTGCAGGTTGCGCGCGTTCTCCTGCACATAGGCGTCGGCAATCGACAGCGATGAGTTGACAATCGTCTTGGTGCGGATTTCGAACCAACGGTCGAGGCCGATGTCGAGCGTGATCGACGCGATGATCGCCACCATGATGGCCGGAATGGCGGCAACCAGCGCGAACATGGCGACGATGCGCACATGCAGTCGCGAGGCGGCCCTGCCGTGGCGCCGCGCCAGGATGATGCGGCGCACCTCGCGGGCGATCAAGGCGATGAGGAACAGGACAAAGACGGCATTGGCAGCGATCAAGGCCCAGGTCGCGTCGGCCGTCGGCGCGATCGGCGTTGCGCCGACCAGGATCGCGAACGAGATGGCCGCCGTGATCATCGCGCCGGCAATCGCGACGACGCCGGGCAACGCCAGCAACCGCCGCCCGTCGCGCGCGCCGGTCTGGTTGAAAGGCGATTGGTTCAGGGTCGGAGCCTCAGCTGCCATGTCGCGGTACAGAGTCGATCATCGCGTCGGATGTATGCAACGCATTGTGGCGATTATGCAACAAGTGTGGCCGGGAAGATAATCTTTCCCAGACAAAATTCACCGAAGGGACGAGGTGACGCTACGGCTGCCTGGCTGATTTGTAGACGTTGACGCCGAGTTCGCGGATCTTCTTGCGCAGCGTGTTGCGGTTGAGCCCCAAAAGTTCCGCCGCCTTGATCTGGTTGCCGCGCGTCGCCGTCATCGAAGCCAGCACCAGCGGATATTCGACCTCGGCAAGAATGCGCTGATAGAGCCCGGCCGGCGGCAATTCGCCGGCGAAGGAGGCGAAATATCGCTGCAGGAAGTGCTCGACCGCCTGGCCGATCGACAGATCGTCGGGGATGAGCGCGCCGCCGTCGGGCACGACCGGCCTTTCGCCGGTCTTCAGCTCGGATTCGATGATCTCCGACGAAATCTCGTCCTGCGAATAGAGGGCGGCCAGCCGGCGCACCAGGTTTTCCAGCTCGCGCACGTTGCCCGGCCAGGGGTAGCGCTTCATGAGCTCGATGCCGCCGGATGATATGCGCTTGGTCTGCAAGCCCTCGCTGGCGCCCTGCTTGAAGAAATGCCGCACCAGATCGGGAATGTCCTCGGAACGCTCGCGCAGCGCCGGCAGCCTCAGCGGCACGACATTGAGGCGATAGAACAGGTCCTCGCGGAAGAGGCCCTGGTTGATCAGCGTGCGCAGGTCCTTGTTTGTGGCCGCGACGATGCGCACGTCGGTCTTGATCGGCGTGCGACCGCCGACCGTGGTGTATTCGCCCTGCTGCAGCACGCGCAGCAGCCGGGTCTGTGCTTCCATCGGCATGTCGCCGATCTCATCGAGAAACAGCGTGCCGCCCTCGGCCTGTTCGAAGCGGCCGCTAGAGCGGTTCTGCGCCCCGGTGAAGGCGCCCTTCTCGTGGCCGAACAGTTCCGATTCGATCAGGTCGCGCGGAATCGCCGCCATGTTGATGGCCACGAACGGGCCGCCGCGGCGGCGGCCATACTCATGCAGCGCGCGCGCCACCAGCTCCTTGCCGGTGCCGGACTCGCCGCTGATCATGACCGTGAGGTCGGTCTGCATCATGCGCGCCAGCATGCGGTAGATATCCTGCATGGCGGCGGAGCGGCCGACCAGCGGCATCGTCTCCGGCTGGTCTTCCGCGCGGGCATCGAGCTTCGGCCGCTTCGGCTCGGCCAGCGCCCGGTTGACGATATTGAGCAGTTCAGTGAGGTCGAACGGCTTCGGCAGATATTCGTAGGCGCCGGTCTCGGAGGCGCGGATCGCGGTCATGAATGTGTTCTGCGCGCTCATGACGATGACCGGCAGCTCGGGCCGCGCCTTCTTGATGCGCGGCAGCATGTCGAAAGCATTCTCGTCGGGCATCACCACGTCGGTGATGACCAGATCGCCCTCGCCCGCCGCCACCCAACGCCACAGCGTCGAAGCATTGGAGGTGACGCGCACCTCGTGGCCGACCCGCGACAGCGCCTGGCTGAGCACGGTGCGGATGGCCGCATCATCGTCGGCGACGAGAATATTGCCGCGAGCAGTCATGTGCGGTCTCCTTCAGCTCCCTCGCCCGCGCCGGGCGCGGTCTCCTTCCAGGCCGGAAGCAGGATGCGGAATGTCGTCCCGCGCGGCGTCGAATCGCATTCGATGATGCCGCCATGCTCGCCGACGATCTTGGCTACCAGCGCCAGCCCAAGTCCCGAGCCATTGGGTTTGGTGGTGATGAACGGATCGAACAGGATCGGCAGGATGTCCTCGGAGACGCCGGGCCCGTTGTCATGCACGCAGAATTCCAGCGGCAACGAGACCCGATCCTGCGTGCCGGGCACGGAAACACGGATGCCAGGGCGAAAAGCCGTCGACAGCATGATCTCGCCCTGCGGGTCGGCGCCGATCGCCTCGGCGGCGTTCTTCACCAGATTGAGGAAGACCTGGATCAGTTGGTCGCGGTTGGCGAAGACCGGAGGCAATGATGGATCATATTCCTCCAAGATCTTGATCCGCCTTGCAAAACCATTCTTGGCAATCGCCTTCACATGATCGAGCACGACGTGGATGTTGACCGGATAGCGCTCGATCGGCCGCTCGTCGGAAAACACCTCCATGCGGTCGACCAGCGAGACGATGCGGTCCGTCTCGTCGGTGATCAGGCGGGTCAGCGCGCGGTCCTCGTCGGAGGCCGACAACTCAAGCAATTGGGCGGCGCCGCGGATGCCTGAAAGCGGGTTCTTGATCTCATGCGCCAGCATGGCGGCGAGACCGGTGACGGAGCGCGCGGCACCGCGATGCGTCATCTGGCGATCGATCTTGTCGGCCATCGACCGTTCCTGGAACATGACCACGATCGAGCCCGGAAACTCCGTCACCGGCGCGACATAGAGGTCGACCATCTTCTCGATGCCGAGGCGCGGCGATGAGACGTCGACGCGGTATTCGTTGACCGGCGCACGGCGTTCGCGCACCTGGTCGACCAGCGTCAGCAGCGGGCTACCGAACGGCACCAGCTTGGAGAGCGTGTTGCGGGCAAGCATGGTCGCGCTGGAGCGGAAGAAGTCCTCGGCATCGGCATTGGCAAAAGTGATAAAGCCGTCGGCGTCGACCATGATGACCGGGCGGCGGATAGTGTTGAGCACGATGTTGGCGGCATCCGCCATATCGGCCGGCTGGGGAACGTTGGCCTTCATGCCGCGCTCCGCAAGCTGATCGAGGACAAGCTGTCAGTGAGCGCGCGGCGCAGCTCGGCGACGACTTCCCGCGGGTCGAAGGAAGTCAGAATGCGTTTGCGCTGCTCCGCTGAAACATCGGCCGTATGGCGGTCAAGATACCAGCCGAGATGCTTGCGCGCCTGGCGCAGGCCGCTTTGGATGCCGTAGAGCGAGAGCATGTCCTCGTAGTGGGACACGACGTAGTCGGCGAGCGCCCCCGGCATGCGCGGAATTGGTTGCGCGCTTGCGCCGGCGGCGGTTGTGGCAATGTCGCCGGCGATCCATGGCGCGCCATAGTGCGCGCGGCCGATCATCACCGCGTCTGCTCCGGACTGTTCGAGGATTGTCGCCGCCTCTTCCGGCGAGCCGACATCGCCATTGGCCACCACGGGTATCGATACGGCTTCCTTGACGCGCGCGATGGCGCGCCAGTCGGCCTTGCCCTGGTAGAACTGGCAGCGCGTGCGGCCATGCACTGTCACCATCTTGACGCCGGCCTGTTCGGCGCGGCGCGCCAGCATCGGCGCGTTGAGCGCGCTTTCGTCCCAGCCGAGCCGCATCTTGACCGTCACCGGCACCGAAACGGCGCCGACCACCGCCTCGATCAGCGACAGCGCATGGTCGAGGTCGCGCATCAGCGCCGAACCGGCATAGCCGCCGGTCACTTTCTTCGCGGGGCAGCCCATGTTGATGTCGATGATATCGGCGCCCTCGCCCGCCGCTATGCGCGCGCCCTCGCCCATATGGACGGCCTCGCGGCCGGCCAACTGAACCATATGCACCGGCAGGCCGGAATGGCGGATGCGCAGGTCGCAGCCGGCCCTGCCCTTGGCCAGTTCGCCGCTTGCCACCATTTCCGACACGACCAGCCCCGCGCCATGCGCGTGGGCGCGCTGCCGGAACGGCTCGTCGGTGATGCCTGACATCGGCGCCAGGAAAACGCGATTGCGGATTCTCACGCCGCCGACATCGAGTGGCGATGTCAAAGTGGTCAGTTCAGCCATGCACAAAAACCAAGCATGTTCAATCGTTGCACATTCTCTAGCCAGAAGTGTGGCATTGTGCAACGCGCAATGACGTCACATTAAGGCGCATTTTGGAAAACGCTGGCCTTCGGCCATTACGCCGACTAGGACCGATCGGAATGAGCGAGGCAAGCGAAAAGCAAGCGGCGGGGCCAAACGGTGGGATAGGGGTGGTGATCGTCGCCGCCGGACGCGGCGCGCGCGCCGGACAGGCCGACGGTCCGAAGCAATATCAGCGCATCGGCGGCCGTGCCGTCATCGCCCACACGTTGGATATTTTCCTCTCGCATCCGATGATCGGCCCCGTGGTCGTCGCCATCCACGCCGACGACGCCGAGCTTTTGCAGCGCGCGGCTGGTGCGCATGCCGAACGTCTCATCACGGTTATTGGCGGCCCATCGCGCCAGGCCTCCGTCCGCCTCGGTCTCTTGGCGCTGAGAGACCAGGCACCCGGAAAGGTGCTGGTGCATGACGCCGTGCGCCCGTTCGTCGATGCCGGGCTGATCGACCGCACCATCGAGGCGATCGGCGAGCGCCAGGGCGCGCTGCCGGCGCTGCCCGTCGCTGATACGCTGAAGCGGGAATCGGCTGCCGGCATGATCGACGAGACGGTGTCGAGAGCCGGCCTTCATGCGGCGCAGACGCCGCAGGGCTTTCCGTTCTGGCCGTTGCTCGCCGCGCACGAAAAGGCGCATCATTTGGGCAAAACGGAATTCACCGACGACGCGGCGATCGCCGAATGGGCACAGATACCGGTCAAGATCGTTCCCGGATCGCCGGACAACGTCAAACTCACCTGGGCAAGGGATATTGCATTGGCCGACCAGCGGCTCTTGAGCGCGCAGCAGCGCTTCCCGGATATTCGCACCGGCAATGGCTACGACGTGCATGCCTTCGAGCCCGGCGATCGCGTCACCTTGTGCGGCGTCGCCATCCCGTACGAGCGAAAGCTGTCCGGCCATTCGGACGCCGATGTCGGGCTGCATGCGCTGACCGACGCGTTGCTTGCCACCTGCGGCGCTGGCGACATAGGCACGCATTTCCCGCCGTCCGACCCGCAATGGAAGGGAGCGGCCTCGAAGATCTTCGTCGAGCACGCGGCAAAGCTGGTGCGCGAGCGTGGCGGCCGCATTGCCAATGCCGACATCACCTTGATCTGCGAGGCGCCGCGCGTCGGACCGCATCGCGCGGCGATGACGGAGGCGCTTTCGGCCATGCTCGGCATCGCGAGCGAGCGTATTTCGATCAAGGCGACGACCAACGAGAAGCTGGGCTTTGTCGGGCGTGGCGAAGGCATTGCCGCGATCGCCACCGCCAGCGTCGTCTACCCGGGAGAGGTGCCGGCATGAGCAACGCCGAACTCGCTATCGCTATGCTCCAGGCCTGTCAGCAGCGCGGCATCATGCTGGCGACGGCCGAAAGCTGCACCGGCGGCCTGATCATCGCGGCGCTGACCGACATCGCCGGGTCCTCCGCGGTGGTCGATCGCGGCTTCGTCACCTATTCCAACGAAGCCAAGATAGAGATGCTCGGCGTTTCCGCCGCCACGCTTGAGGCGCATGGCGCGGTCTCGCGCGAGACGGTGCTGGAGATGGCGGCAGGCGCGCTGGCGCATTCGCAAGCCAGCCTCTCGCTCGCCGTCACCGGCATTGCCGGTCCGGGCGGCGGTTCGACGGACAAGCCGGTCGGCCTTGTCTGGTTCGGGATAGCGCTTGCCGGACAGCCGATCGTCGCGGAGCGGCAGTTGTTCGGCCAAAAGGGCCGTGAATTCATCCGGCACGAGACGGTGCGACACGCGCTGCAACTAGGACTGCGCGCGCTGGGCAGGATCGAGCCGGGCGAAAATCAGGCGGGTTTTACACCGTAGATAACGTCGGCGCGTTTCTCGAAGGCTTCCGAGAACATGCGGAAGGCACGATCGAACATCGTGCCCATCACTGCGCCCAGGATGCGGCTTTTGAATTCGTAATCTATGAAGAAATGCACCTCGCAGCCGTCGCCAGCAGGATCGAAGCGCCAGATATTGCTGAGATATTTGAACGGACCGTCGATGTATTTGACGTCGATGGCATGCTCGGCCGGATTGAGCAGCACCTGCGTGGTAAAGGTCTCGCGGATCGCCTTGTAGCCGATGCTCATGTCGGCAACCAGGATAGTGCGGCCGTCGCGCTCCTTGCGGGAGCGCACGGTGAGCGACTCACAGAGCGGCAGGAATTGCGGGTAAGCCTCGATGTCCGCAACCAGCGCGAACATTTCTTGCGGTGTATGCGCGACGCGGCGTGTCGCCTCGAATTTCGGCATTGAAGGTCAGCTGGCCTTCGCGAGCTGCGCCTCGCGCGCCGCGCGCAACCTGGCGAAATCCTCGCCGGCGTGATGCGAGGAGCGCGTCAACGGGCTCGACGCCATCAACAGGAAACCCTTGGTCTTGCCTATCGTCTCATAGGACTTGAATTCATCCGGCGGGATGAAGCGGATCACCGGATGGTGCTTCTTCGAGGGCTGCAGGTACTGGCCGATGGTCATGAAGTCGACATTGGCCGAACGCAGATCGTCCATCAATTGCAGCACCTCGTTCCGCTCCTCGCCGAGGCCGACCATGATGCCGGATTTGGTGAAGATCGACGGGTCGAGTTCCTTGACCCGCTGCAAAAGCCGGATCGAGTGGAAATAACGCGCGCCGGGACGGACCGTCAGGTAATTCGACGGCACGGTTTCGAGATTGTGGTTGAAGACGTCGGGCTTGGCCGCGACAACGATCTCCAGCGCGCCGTCTTTGCGCAGGAAGTCGGGCGTCAGGATCTCGATCGTCGTCGAGGGCGTCGCCGCGCGGATGGCGCGGATGACATTGGCGAAATGCTGGGCGCCGCCATCGGCCAGGTCGTCGCGGTCGACCGAGGTGATGACGACGTGGCTCAGCCCCATCTGCTTGACGGCGTGAGCCACGCGCGCGGGCTCATCCAGATCGAGCGCGGTCGGGATACCGGTCGCGACATTGCAGAAGGCGCAGGCGCGCGTGCAGATCTCGCCCATGATCATGAAGGTGGCGTGCTTCTTGTCCCAGCACTCGCCGATATTCGGGCAGCCGGCCTCCTCGCACACCGTCACCAGCTTGTGCGACTTCACGATCTCGCGCGTTTCGGCATAGCCCTTGGAAACCGGCGCCTTGACGCGGATCCAGTCGGGCTTGCGCAGCACCTCCTGGTCGGGCCGGTGAGCCTTCTCGGGATGCCGCGGGCGCGGCCGGTTGGCGATCGTGTCTAGGACTGTGACCATCTCAAACCCTTCGCGGCCGCGATTTCGCTAGCCGCCTGTGTCGTCATCTAAGACTTTTCGAGGCAAAGAAAAAGGCCGTAGCAGCGCATGCCGCCACGGCCTTTTTCGCATAGCGGTTCAGCGGCGAACGAGCCGTCCCACGAAGATCAGCAGGCAGGCGCCGATGAAGCCGGTGATCAGATAGGCCACCCAGCCGGCACCGAAGGCCCCGATATTGAGGGCCTGCAGGATCGCGTTCAGCACCACGGCGCCGACAATGCCCATGATGATGTTCATGACAATGCCGGTGTTGCTCTTCATGACCATCTCGGCGAACCAGCCCGCCAGACCGCCGACGATGATGGCTGTGATCCAGCCGACGCCATTCATATGCATATGCCAATTCCTCCTCGATCAAGTGAAAATGCATCCGGATAGGAACTGCCTTGCTGTCAGCTTTCTCCGGCTGCCGCGTGTGAGTCTCGCCCAACCAATTTAACACGGATTCTCCGTCTATCACCGATTGGTGATCTGTCACTGGTTGGTGACTTGTCATGCGTTCAAAGCGCGGCCATAGGCGTCGAGCACGCTCTCCTTCATCATCTCCGACAGCGTCGGATGCGGGAAGATCGTGTGCATAAGCTCTTCCTCGGTGGTCTCCAGGTTCATCGCCACGACAAAACCCTGGATGAGCTCGGTCACCTCGGCGCCGACCATATGCGCGCCGAGAAGCTGGCCCGTCTTCTTGTCAAAGATGGTCTTTACGAAGCCCTGGTCCTCGCCGAGCGCGATGGCCTTGCCGTTGGCGCTGAAGGGGAAGCGGCCGACGCGGATATCCTTGCCTTCAGCCTTGGCCTTGGCTTCCGTCAGCCCGACGGACGCAACCTGCGGGCTGCAATAGGTGCAGCCGGGGATCTTCAGCTTGTCGATGGCATGCACGCCCGGGAAATTGGCTATTTTCTCGATGCAGACGACGCCTTCATGCTCGGCCTTGTGGGCAAGCATCGGCGGTCCGGCGACGTCGCCGATGGCGTAGACGCCGGGCACATTGGTCTTGCCGTAGCCATCGACGACGACGCAGCCGCGGTCCGTCTTCACTCCGAGCGCTTCCAGGCCAAGATTTTCGATGTTGCCCTGCACGCCGACGGCAGAGATCATCCGGTCGGCGGTGATCTTCTCGACCTTGCCGTCCTTCATCTCGACATGCGCGGTGACCGAATTGGCGCCCTTTTCGACCTTGGTCACCTTGGCCTCAAGGAGTATCTTCATCCCCTGCTTCTCGAACTGCTTCTGCGCGAATTTCGAGACCTCGGCGTCCTCGACCGGCATCACCGCCGGCAGCAGTTCGACCACCGTCACATCGGCGCCCATGGTGCGGTAGAAGGAAGCGAATTCGATGCCGATGGCGCCCGAGCCCATCACCAGCAGCGATTTCGGCATTTCCTTCGGCACCATGGCCTCGAAATAGGTCCAGATCAGCTTGCCGTCCGGCTCGATGCCGGGCAGCGCGCGCGGCCTTGCGCCGGTCGCGAGAATAATGTGCTTGGCAGTGTAGGTGCCTTCGCCCTTGACGCCTTTCGGCACCGGCGGCTGCGGCTCCATCGCCTTCTTCGCGGTCTTCGAAACGACGACCTCGCCCGGCTTGTCACCGGCAGGAGCATTCGAAAGCTTCGCCTCGCCCCAGATGACGTCGACCTTGTTCTTCTTCATCAGGAAGCCGACGCCGGTGTTCAGCCTGAGCGACACTTTTCGCGATCGGTCGACCACGGCTGATGTGTCGGGGCTGACCTTGCCGCCTTCGAGCTTCAGGCCGTAGTCCTTGAGGTGGTCGGAATAATGCATGATCTCGGCCGAGCGCAGCAGCGCCTTGGTCGGGATGCAGCCCCAGTTCAGGCAGATGCCGCCAAGATGCTCACGCTCGACGATCGCCGTCTTGAAGCCGAGCTGGGCGGAACGCACCGCCGTGACATAGCCGCCTGGGCCTGAGCCGATGATGATGACGTCGTAGGATTCAGCCACGGGTTTTCTCCCTGATCTTTCTAAGGGTTAGAGTGAGAGCATAATGCGCACGAGCGGCGCCAGAGCGTGGCCGATCCGTCGCGTGTTTTCCGCATCGAGATGGACGCCGTCGAGCGGCGTGGTGGTGGCGACGGCGCCGGCGTCGAAGAAGCCGCAGCCGGCCTCGTCGGCAAGTGCCGAATATTGCGGTGCCAGCCGCTTGGAGGCGTCGTCGCCGCCGGCGAACATTTCCTTGAATTCGGCATTGTCGGTGCGCGTTACCGCCGGCGGCGCGACGATCAGGATCTGCGGCGTATCCCAGTCGAACGGATAGTCGTGGCCGCGCACGATATCGATCAGGCGCTGCATGCCCTGCTTGGCGGCGACCGGATTGCCATGGATCCAGGGCTTCATATCGTTGGAGCCGAGCATGATGATGACGAGATCAAGCGGCGCGTGGCTGGTCAGGACCGTCGGCAGGACGCGGGCGCCATTGCGGTCGGCGCCGGCCAGATGGTCGTCGAAGGCCGTGGTACGGCCGTTGAGGCCTTCGGCGATGACCTCGACGTCGTCGCCGAACTCAGCCCCAAGCACGCTCGGCCAGCGGTCTGCCAGCGGATGGCGGCCGAGGCTGGCGGCATCATAGCCCCAGGTCAGGGAGTCGCCATAGCACAGGATTGTCTTCATGCTGATGCCCCACCCCTGCCAAAACCTGGCTGCGAGCGCCTGACGCGCCGTCGTGCGAAGAGTTCGCCGTCGGGATTGAAAATGATCAAGGCGAAAAGGCTGGTGAAGAATTTCCGCACCGCCTTTTCCCTTCTTACACCAGCATGCCCATCGGGTTTTCGATCAAGCGCTTGAACGCGCCGAGCAGTTCCGCTCCAAGCGCGCCGTCGACGGCGCGATGATCGGTCGAGAGCGTCACCGACATCACTGTGGCTATTCTGATCTCGCCCTTCTTCACCACCGCCCGCTCCTCGCCGGCGCCGACCGCCAAAATCGTCGCATGCGGCGGGTTGATGACCGCGGCAAAGTCCTTGATGCCGAACATGCCGAGATTGGAAACAGCGGTGGTGCCGCCCTGATACTCTTCCGGCTTCAACTTGCGGCTCCTGGCGCGGCTCGCCAAGTCCTTCATCTCGTTGGAGATCACCGACAGCGTCTTTTCATCCGCATGCCGGATGATCGGCGTGATCAGGCCGCCGGGGATCGACACCGCAACGCCGACATCGGCGTGCTTGTGCTTGACCATGGCGCTCTCGGTCCACGACGCATTGGCGTCCGGCACCGCCATCAGCGCCATCGCCATCGCCTTGATGACCATGTCGTTGACGGAGAGCTTGTAGGCCGGCGCCTCGCCCTTGTCGGTCTTCCTCATCGGCGCTGCCGCATTCAACTGCGTGCGCAGCGCCAGGAGCGCATCGAGCTCGCAATCGAGCGTCAGGTAGAAATGCGGGATGGTGGACTTCGCCTCGACCAGGCGGCGCGCAATCGTCTTGCGCATGTTGTCATGCGGCACAAGCTCGTAGGAGCCTTCGGCGAACAGCTTCAGCACCTGGTCATCCGACATCGGCTTGGTAGCTGGGGCCGGAGCGGATGGGGCGCCGGCGGGCGCCTTCGCGGCCGGTGCGGCCTGGGCGCCGCCGGAAGCGATCGCCGCCTCGACGTCGACCTTCACCACGCGGCCATGCGGGCCGGAGCCGGTCAATGCCGTTACATCGACGCCGGCATCCTTGGCGATGCGGCGGGCCAGCGGCGATGCGAAGACGCGATCACCGGCGGCGTGGCCGTTGGCGACGGGAGCAGGCTCGGCCTTCGCTGGAGCGGACGCCGCCGCGGCTGCTGCCGGCTTGGGTGCTTCCTTGGGCGTTTCGGCTTTCGGGGCGTCCGCCTTCGGCGCTTCGGCCTTTGGCGCGGCGCTGCCGCCGCTCTTGGCAGCGGCCGCGGCATCCTCGCCTTCACCAGCCAGAATGGCGATCAGCGCGTTGACCTTGACGCCTTCGGTGCCGGCCGGAACCACCAGCTTGGCGACGGTGCCTTCATCGACGGCTTCGACTTCCATCGTCGCCTTGTCGGTTTCGATTTCGGCGATCACGTCGCCGGGCGAAACCTTATCGCCTTCCTTGACCAGCCACTTGGAAAGATTGCCCTCTTCCATGGTGGGCGAGAGCGCCGGCATGGTGATGTTGATTGGCATGATGTCCTCCCGACCGGCTCAGCGATAAGTGACGGCTTTGACCGCCTCGATGACTTCGCCGACGTTTGGCAGTGCCAGCTTCTCGAGGTTCGCCGCATAAGGCATCGGCACGTCCTTGCCGGCAATGGTGATCACCGGCGCATCGAGGAAGTCGAAGGCGCGCTGCGAGACCTGGCTGGCGATGTGGTCGCCGACCGAGTTCTGCGGATAACCTTCTTCCACCACCACCAGCCGGTTGGTCTTCTTCACCGAAGCGATGATCGTGTCGAAGTCGAGCGGGCGGATTGTTCTCAAATCGATGATCTCGGCATCGATGCCCATGCCGCGCAGTTCGGCTTCCGCCTTGACCGCATAGGTCATGCCGATGCCGAAGGAGACGAGCGTGACGTCCTTGCCCTGCTTGTGGACACGTGCCTTGCCGATCGGCAGCACGAAGTCATCAAGCTTCGGCACATCGAAGGAATGGCCGTAGAGGATCTCGTTCTCGAGGAAGATGACAGGGTTTGGATCGCGGATCGCCGCCTTGAGCAAACCCTTGGCGTCGGCGGCCGTGTAAGGCATCACCACTTTCAGGCCGGGGATATGGCTGTACCAGGCGGCATAGCACTGCGAGTGCTGCGCGGCGACGCGGGCCGCCGCGCCGTTGGGACCGCGAAACACGATCGGCGCGCCCATCTGGCCGCCGGACATATAAAGCGTCTTGGCGGCCGAGTTGATGATCTGGTCGATCGCCTGCATGGCGAAGTTGAAGGTCATGAATTCGACGATCGGCTTCAACCCGGCCATCGCCGCGCCGACGCCGACGCCGGCAAAGCCATGCTCGGTGATCGGCGTGTCGACGACGCGGCGCGGCCCGAACTCCTGCAGCAGGCCTTGCGTGATCTTATAGGCGCCCTGGTATTCGGCGACCTCCTCGCCCATGACGAAGACATCGCCGTCGCGGCGCATTTCCTCGGCCATCGCGTCACGCAGCGCCTCGCGCACCGTGGTGGAAACCATCTCGGTGCCGGCGGGAATATCCGGATCGGCGGCGATCTCCGCCTTCGGCGCGGCGGCCACCGGTGTAGCGGCGTCGCTCTTGGCCGCGGCGGGCGCGGGCGCCGGTGCGGCTTTTTCGGCCTTGGCGGGCTCTTCTTCGCCGATGCCTTCACCGGCCTTGTCGACGTCCTCGCCGTCGACGGCAAGCACGGCGATCACCGCGTTGACCTTGACGCCTTCGCTGCCGGCGGGAACCACGATCTTGGCCAGCGTGCCTTCGTCGACGGCTTCGACTTCCATCGTCGCCTTGTCGGTCTCGATCTCGGCGATGACGTCACCGGCGACGATCTTGTCGCCTTCGTTCTTCAGCCATTTGGAAAGATTGCCCTCTTCCATCGTCGGCGAGAGCGCGGGCATGAGAATTTCGATCGGCATGTCCTTGCCCTCTCCTTAGAGTACGATGTCGGTCCAGAGCTCGGACGGATCCGGCTCGGCGTCGTTCTGGGCGAATTCGGCGGCGTCGGCGACGATGTCGCGGACTTCCTTGTCGATGGTCTTGAGCTCGTCCTCGCTTGCCCACTTCTTGTCGAGCAGCCGCACCCGGACCTGCTCGATCGGGTCATGCTCGGAGCGCATCTTCTGCACTTCCTCCTTGGAGCGGTATTTTGCCGGGTCGGACATCGAATGGCCGCGATAGCGGTAGGTCTGCATCTCAAGGATGAGCGGACCGTTGCCGGACCGGCACCATTCGGTGGCCATATCGGCCGCCGACTTCACGGCGCGGACGTCCATGCCGTCGACCTGGATGCCCGGGATCTTGAAGGAAGCGCCGCGATGCGAGAAGTCGGTCTCGGCCGACGAGCGCGACACGGACGTGCCCATGGCGTAGCGGTTGTTCTCGATGATGTAGATCACCGGCAGCTTCCACAGCGAGGCCATGTTGAAGCTTTCATAGACCTGGCCCTGGTTGGCGGCGCCGTCGCCGAAATAGGTCAGCGAAACGTTCTTGTTTTCGCGGTAGCGGTTGGCGAAGGCGAGCCCGGTGCCGAGCGACACCTGCGCGCCGACGATGCCATGGCCGCCATAGAAATGCTTCTCCTTGGAGAACATATGCATGGAGCCGCCTTTGCCCTTCGACAGGCCGCCGCGGCGGCCGGTGAGCTCGGCCATGACGCCGCGCGGCGACAGCTCCATCGCCAGCATGTGGCCATGGTCGCGATAGGCGGTGATCATCTGGTCGCCTTCGACCAGCGCCATCTTCATGCCGGTGACGACGGCCTCCTGGCCGATATAGAGGTGGCAGAAGCCGCCGATGAAGCCCATGCCGTAGAGCTGGCCGGCCTTCTCCTCGAAGCGGCGGATCAAAAGCATGTGCCGGTAGGCGGAGAGCTCTTCTTCCTTGGTGAAATCGGCCGGCTTGGGCGCTGACAGATTGGGCTGTTTTTCGGATCTGGATTTGGCGGGCGCTTTTTTGGCGGCGGTGGCCATGCGTCACTCCCTGTTGGCGTCTCTTCGCGGACATTCAGGGAGATCGATCGTCTCCCCACCGATTTGCGAGAGGCTAACACGCAAGAATGCATTGCGCCATGCTGAAAAATGCATGGCTGGCATGCATCTAAGCGATTAGAATCATTGAAAATAAAGACGATTAACCGAAATTCGGTTATTTCGTCGAGGCGGGCAGCATGATGGTGATTTCGTCAGGATGAGACAGATTGAGCGCCTTTCGGGCCTGCTCGTCAAGCATATCCTTCTCCAGCGTGCCTTCATGCATCAACTGGACACGACGCTCGAAATCGATCCGGCGCGCCTTCACGGCGTCAAGCTGGGCCTGCAATTGAACCGCCCGGGCCTGCAGCCGATATTTGGAATAGATGCCGAATTCGCCGTGATAGGCATGGAAGCCGAAATAGGCCAGGAAGAGCACGCAAAGCGAAGGGATGATCAGCCTGCCGGTGTTTCTCTGCTTGTGCTGACGTGTCCACATGACCCGAACCCTCGCGGCCGCGAACGCGAGCGGCCATGAGTCGTATTTCGCCCGATTGTGCTTAATGGACGGTTACGGGCGGCCTTATCGAGGTTCGCCGAAACGAAAAAGGGCGGGAATGACCCGCCCTTTTCAGACTGTTCGAACGGGCTGGATCAGCCCTTGACCACCGACTTGCCGGCATAGCGCGCCTGCTTGCCGAGCTCTTCCTCGATGCGGATGAGCTGGTTGTATTTGGCGGTGCGGTCCGAGCGCGACAGGGAGCCGGTCTTGATCTGCCCGCAATTGGTGGCGACCGCGAGGTCGGCGATGGTCGAATCTTCTGTCTCGCCCGAGCGATGCGACATGACAGCAGTGTAGCCGGCCTTGTGCGCGGTCTCGACGGCATCGAGGGTCTCTGTCAGCGAGCCGATCTGGTTGACCTTGACCAGGATCGAATTGGCGACGCCCATGCGGATGCCGTCGCGCAGCCGCGCCGTGTTGGTGACGAAGAGATCGTCACCGACGAGCTGGGTCTTTTTGCCGATCAGGTCGGTGAGGATCTTCCAGCCTTCCCAATCGTCCTCGGCAAGGCCGTCCTCGATGGTGATGATCGGATAGTCGGCGGCGAGCTTGGCTAGGTACTTGGCCTGCGCCTTCGGATCGCGGGTCTTCTTCTCGCCCTCATAGACGTAGTTGCCGTCCTTGAAGAACTCGGTCGCCGCGCAATCGAGACCTAGGGCCACGTCCTCACCAGGCTTGAAGCCGGCCTTCTCGATCGATTCCATGATGAAATCGAGCGCCGAAGGCGCGCTCTTCAGGTTGGGAGCGAAGCCGCCCTCGTCGCCGACATTGGTGTTGTGGCCGGCATCCTTGAGCTTCTTGCGCAGCGTGTGGAAAATCTCCGAGCCCCAGCGCACGCCGTCGCGCAGCGTCGGCGCGCCAATCGGCAGGATCATGAATTCCTGGAAATCGATCGGATTGTCGGCATGCGCGCCGCCATTGATGATGTTCATCATCGGCACCGGCAAGATGTGCGCCTTGGTGCCACCGACATAACGGTAGAGCGGCAGGCCAGCGGCTTCCGCCGCGGCCTTGGCGACCGCCAACGACACGCCGAGGATGGCATTGGCGCCGAGGCGGCTCTTGTTCGGCGTCCCGTCGAGCTCGATCATCGTCTGGTCGATATGGATCTGGTTCTCGGCTTCCATGCCGCCGATCGCCTCGAACAGCTCGCCGTTCACCGCTTCGACGGCGCGCTGAACGCCCTTGCCGAGATAGCGAGGCCCGCCGTCCCGCAGCTCAACCGCCTCATGCGCGCCGGTCGATGCGCCCGACGGCACCGCGGCGCGGCCCATCGAGCCATCTTCCAGCACCACGTCGACCTCGACGGTCGGATTGCCACGGCTGTCCAGGATTTCACGCCCGACAATGTCGATGATGGCGGTCATTTGCGATGTCCCCGATTGATCGATTGAAGCGTCGCGCCCCTCTTAGCCAAAGCGGCGCAAAAGGCAATCGGCGGCGCCGCAATTATTGCCGCGGGCCGGATTCACGAAGCGCAAATTTTTGTCATCATAAGTCATGCCCATCGCGCGACGGTCTCGTCTATGGTCGCGTTCGCGCGGGGCGAAACAGGAGGAGTTTCGCCATGTCCCAGTTGAGCGGTATCGTGAGTTTATTCCTGATCGCGGCGGCGTTCCTGACGTCATGCGACGATCAGAAACCCCAGCAGAGTTCGGTAGAGCTGTCCACCCTCCAAGCGGCGCAATAGCGCCAAGCTGAAAGGCTCCCGGCCTGCCGGGAGCCTTTCGATTTCCGTGTGCCGATCAAGCGATCAATGCCAATAGGGCTCCACGTGGTAGTACTGGAATGAGGCATCGCGAGCGGCTTCGCCGTCGGCGCCGGTCAGTTCCTTGATCGAATATGCCGGTGCGGCCTGTAGCTGCTCCTTGGTGAACGGGACGACGTAGCCGCCCCGATCCTCGTCATAATCGAGCGTCGCCCACGGAACCGCGTGGTACTTCTCGCCCATGCCGAGGAAGCCGCCGAAGCCGATCACGGCGAACATGATGCCGTTCGACATCTTGTCGAGCATCACGTCCTCGATGCTGCCGATGCTCTTGCCTTCGGTATTGTAGACAGACGTGCCAATGACGCGCGAGGCGGCAATGGCTTCGGTGTGCCCGGACGGGGTGGTCATGGTGGTGCTCCTCTTTGTCGTTGCGATATGTTGACAATGAGGGGCTCGGACGAAAGTTCCGGCTTGCGGCTCAGCTGTCGGTGAGAATGAAGGTGACCTTCATGTTGACGCGGTAGGCCGCGATCTTGCCGTCCTCGACGACGATCTTCTGGTCCTGGATCCAGGCGCCCTCGACGTTCTTCAGGGTCTTTGCGGCGCGCGCGATGCCCTTCTCGATGGCATCCTGAAAGCTCTTCTTGGACGACGACGTGATTTCGGTGACGCGGGCAACGGACATGGCTTCCTCCTGCCAAGACGCTCAGTTACGAAAACCAGCGTAGCGCCGGCTCAATGCAACCACAAGCCGGCGCAGGATCAGGTCGGCCGCTAGAATCAGTGTCCCTTGGCGATCCGGTCGAAGGCCATCAGCTTTTCCAGCAGCGCCGGCATGTCCTTGAGCGGCACCATGTTGGGGCCATCCGAAGACGTCGAGTTGTCCGGATCCTGGTGGGTTTCGATGAAGACGCCGGCGACGCCGACGGCAACGGCCGCGCGCGCGAGCGTCGCGACGAAGCGCCGTTCACCGCCCGACGAACCACCCTGCCCACCCGGCTGCTGGACGGAATGGGTGGCGTCAAAAATCACCGGGGCGCCGATCTCGGCCATGACCGGCAACGCGCGCATGTCCGAGACCAGCGTGTTGTAGCCGAACGAGACACCGCGCTCGGTGGTCAGCACGTTCGGATTGCCGGAACCGGTGATCTTGGCGACGACGTTCTTCATGTCCCAAGGCGCCAGGAACTGGCCCTTCTTCACATTGATGACCTTGCCGGTCCTGGCGGCGGCGACCAGCATGTCGGTCTGGCGCGAAAGGAAAGCCGGGATCTGCAGGACATCGACATGCGGCGCGACGATCGCGCACTGCTCCTCCGTGTGGACGTCGGTCAGCACCGGGAGCCCAAACTCCTTGCGGAGATCGTCGAAGATCGGCATCGCCGCGTCGAGGCCGGTGCCGCGCGTCGCCGACAGCGAGGTGCGGTTGGCCTTGTCGTAGCTGGTCTTGTAGACGAGGCCGATGCCCAGACGTTCCGTCAGTTCCTTCAGCGCGCCGGCCATGTCGAAAGCATGCTGGCGCGATTCAAGCTGGCACGGGCCGGCGATCAGCGACAGCGGCGCATTATTGGCAAAGACCACCTTGCCGACGGTTACCGATGAATTGGGCGCCAGGGGCTTGCTCATGGGATCTCCCGGAAGATGAAGGCGGCGCCCTGCCCGGGCGCCGGCGGAACGATGACGTCATTGCCGCTCATGTTGTGATCGACAGCGCCGGCCGCAAGCGCGCGTATAGCTGGAGCTTTGTCGCGGACCTCGAAAACAACCGCCTCAAACCGGAAATGCGACGACGGCTTGGCCGCCAGGCCGAAGCGCCGCGCGTAGGTTTCAGGCGTGACGACGCTCAGGATCGCGTTCGGCAGCCGCACCGCGTCGCCCGCCCCAAGGTCGTCGGCGCTCGCGCCGGCGGCGATGGAGATCAGCCCGATCTGCGCGGAAGGCGCGTCACTGACCGCAACCACTTCGACGATGCCGGTCACGCCATTGGCATGCGCCTGGAGCGCCGTGCGATCGATCTTCGGCGCGTTGACGCGCTCGCAGGCGAAGAGGAAGGCGTCCGACGCCTCCTTGGCGACCGCGAAGGCCAGCTTGAAAGACGCCGTATCGCTCTTTCCGTTCGCGTCGGTGAAGGCGCGTGAGAAACCAAGCATGTCGCCGGCCGACAGGCCGGCTTCGACAAAGCGCATATGGTCGGCATCGGCATTGCCGGTTCCAAGTACGACGGCGGAAAAACCCTCCTCGCCCAACCGCTCGCGATAAAGGCGGTCGCGCGCTATGAAGACATTGCCGGCCGCGATCGCTTCTCCTGCCGTCTGTTCATTTCCCACCGCCAGCGGCTCGAGATAGGTGCCGTCGGCGAAAAGGACGCAGGCATTTTCCGTGCCGAAGGGGTGGATGCCCGTGGGCGCGACGACAAAGCCGAGCGAGGCCAGACGCGAGCGCGCGGCATCGAGGCTTCCGGTAGGCAGCACGAGGTGGTCGAGCGGATGGGCGGAGCTTTTGATCATGCCGGCGCGGTGTGCCCCATTCCGGCCGGCTGTTCAAGAGCGGCGGACCGACGGAACGTGCTCTGCCGCTTCAGGCCGCGGCCACGACATCCGCCGAATAGCGCAGTTCGCGCAGCGGCTTCACCTTGCTGGTCGTATCCGCATAGATCGGATGCGCCTTGTAAGCGGCAAGCGCCGCCTCGTCCTCGAACTCGGCATAGACGACGACATCGATCGCGTTGGAGAACAGATCGACCTTGGTGTTGAGCGTCACCTCGAAATGCTTCGAGTGCGGAATCTTGCCGAGCGCCAGCAGGCCCGAGCGCACAGCCTCGACATCTTCCCTGCGTCGCACGCTGAAGAAAACGATGTGCCGGATCAAGCCAGCCTCCCTGGTCTTCGGTTCAGCGGTGTTTCTGTGGGAGCGAGGCCTGGGCGTCAACCGGCAACGATGTCGCGCCGCGATGCGAAAGCGGCGAGACCTTACCCGGTGACGTAGCGCACGATGCGTGACACTTCCCGTACGGTCACGTCGAGGTAGCGGCCATGGTTGTAAAGGCCATCCCATATCAGAAAGAATGCGATGGCGGCGATGACGATCACATAGCGCATGGCTAAAACTATCGCATGTGAAATTGCGGAACCAGAGGGGGAGCGACGGCAGTTGTTCCAGTTCACCGCTTTTTGCTTGGCGGCTTCGGCCAGCGGCGCGTACGCGTCGTGAGCGCGAAGCCACGCTCGTGACGCGACGGAATGAAACCGCGATCGGCCATCGGGCATCTCCGCTGCCGGCAGGCGACGGCCAGGGTATCAGTTGTTATTGTCGTCGTCGCCCTGCGTGATCAGCCGCGCGCTGCGCTGGCCTGTAAGATATATCCATAGCCAGCTAAGCGAGACCGCCAGGCGGTTGCGGAAGTCGATCAGGAAATAGATGTGCGCTATGCCCCAGAGCCACCAGGCGAGCCAGCCGGTGAGCTTGATCCAACCGAAATCGATGGCGGCCGCGCGCTTGCCGATCGTCGCCAGGTCGCCGGCATGTTTGTAGCGGAAAGGACGCGGTGCATTATCGCCGGCCAGCCGCGCCTTGATCGTCGCGGCCACATGCTTGCCCTCCTGCTTCGCTGAGGGCGCCACGCCCGGCACCGGCTTGCCATCCGGCCGCAATACATGCGCGGTGTCGCCGATGACGAAAATGTCGGGACTGCCTGGAACCGTGAGGTCGGGCTCGACCAGCACCCTGCCCGCCCGATCGGCCGGCACAGCCAGCCACTCAGCCGCCGGCGAAGCTGCGACGCCGGCCGCCCAGATGATCGTCCTTGCCGGCAGGCGCCTGTCGCCGAAGACGACGCCTTCGGCATCAAGCTTGGTAACCGGACGCCCGAGCTCGACGGTGACGCCGAGCCGTTCCAGCGCCTTGCGGGCATAGTCGGACAGCTGCGGCGCGAAATTGGCCAGGATCCGGTCGCCGGCCTCGATCAGCACGACGCGCGCCTTTCGGGTGTCGATGCTGCGGAATTCGCCGCGCAGCGTGTCATGCGCGAGCTCGACAATCGTGCCGGCGAGTTCGACGCCGGTCGGCCCGCCGCCGACAATGACCAGCGTCAGCAGCGCCTGGCGCTTGTCCGGGTCAGTTTCGCGCTCCGCCTGCTCGAAAGCCAGCAGGATGCGTCGCCGGATCGTCGTGGCGTCCTCAAGCGTCTTCAGACCCGGCGCGAACGGCTCCCATTCGTCATGGCCGAAATAGGCGTGGCGTGCGCCGGTGGCGAGCACCAGCGTGTCGTAAGGAACCGAGCTGCCGTCTTCGAGCAACACGCGTTTGCCGGCGCGGTCGACGCCGGTGACATTGCCGAGAAGCGTCGTCACGTCCTTGCGCTTGCGCAGCAGATGACGGATCGGCCAGGCAACCTCCGAGGTCGCAAGCGACGTCGTCGCCACCTGGTAGAGCAGCGGCTGGAAAAGATGGTGGTTGCGTTTGTCGATCATGGTGATGCGCACGGGTGCACCAGACAGCGCGCGGGTGAGCTCGAGGCCGCCGAACCCGGCGCCGACGACAACGACCTTATGCTCGTCTTCGCTCATTTCATTCCGTCTCGCCAAGTGTAACCGTCACCCGTGATGTAAGTATTTTTGTGCGCTGCAACAATGTTGATCGGGCAATAACCATACCCGGGAGTCGTCGCGCGGCGTCGTGAATGCACATGCGGCCGCAGAGCCATGAGTATAGCGTGAAACAAATCGACAGGAGCCAAGCATGGCTGACAACCGTGACGACGAAGGGCCGGCGCAATACGCCTCGCCGCCCTGCTTCATGCACGAACTCGACCCGGAATACCGGGAGCCGCTCTCCGACTGGACGGATGTCAGACGCTGGCGCAAGGCCGAGCGCGAGCGGCTCATCGGCGCCCGCCTTGCCGTCTCGGCCGATGCGCGCGCGGCCATGTCTGCGCGCATCGGGGACGGCCTCGACGCGCTGATCGGAGACATAGCCGGCCGGATGGTCAGCCTCTACTGGCCGTTTCGCGGCGAGCCGGATCTGCGTGGCTGGATGGCCTCGATCAACGATCGTGGTGGCCGCACCGCGCTGCCTGTCGTCATCGAGAAGGGACAGCCGCTGGTGTTTCGCGCCTATAGACCGGGCGACCGGCTGGAAAAGGGCGTCTGGAACATTCCGATCCCTGCCGAAGGCGATCCGGTGCTGCCCGACATCGTGATTTCGCCGATCGTCGGCATCGATCCCGGCAACTATCGGCTGGGCTATGGCGGCGGTTTCTTCGACCGCACGCTGGCCGCCATGCCGTTCAGGCCGCTCGTCGTCGGCGTCGGTTACGAACTGCAGCGCATTCCGACCATCTACCCGCAGCCGCACGACATTCCGATGACGACTGTGGTTACGGAGGCTAGCGCTTAAGCCATCTCCGGCCGCAGCCCGACCGCCGTGCGATCGACGATCTCGCGCAGCGCGAAGGATGAGTTGATCTTCGTGACATGCGGCATGGCCGACAGCCATTCCTTGTGAATACGTTCATAGTCGACGAGATCCTTCGCCGCGATACGCAGGATGTAGTCATATTCGCCCGACATCAGATGGCAGGAGAGCACGTTCGGACAGCGCTTGATCGCCGCCTCGAAATCCGACAGCGTCTTTTCGAATTGCCCTGACAGCGATATGTGCACGATCGCCGTCATCTGGTGGCCGAGCGCGGAATTGGACAGCCTGGCGTGATAGCCGCGGATGGTCCCGGTTTTTTCCAGATTGTCGAGCCGGCGCGAACAGGCCGACTGCGACAGCCCGACTTTCTCGGCAAGCGCCGCGTTGGGTATCCGCCCATCCTTCTGCAAAGTCTCCAGAATAGCGATATCGATCCTGTCGAGCGGCATTTTTCGTGGTTCCTGCGAATTTCTAGTGATTTTTCGCAACGATTATCGAAGAGCGACCGTTGCCGCAAGCGCATTCGCAAACACATACGGAACGATTCGTGATTGACTGCGGTTACTGCGTGTCCACCTCCGAACTTGGAGCCGGTGGCATGCACCGATGACAGGGAGAGCGCCCCTTGAAGGGCGCGGACAGGAGAAGAAAGATGCGTGTCGGCTGCCCCAAGGAAATCAAGAACCATGAATATCGCGTCGGCTTGACGCCCGGCTCGGTCCGCGAATATGTCGCGCATGGCCACGAAGTGCTGGTCGAGACAGGTGCTGGCGCCGGTATCGGCGCCGACGACAACGCCTACCGCGCCGCCGGCGCGACCATCGCCAAGACCGCCGCCGACGTGTTCGCCAAGTCGGACATGATCGTCAAGGTCAAGGAGCCGCAGCCCAACGAATGGGTCCAACTGCGCGACGGCCAGATCCTCTACACCTATCTGCATCTCGCTCCCGATCCGGAGCAGACCAAGGGTCTTCTTGGCTCGGGCGTGACCGCGGTCGCTTATGAGACCGTGACAGACGATCGCGGCGGCCTGCCGCTGCTCGCGCCGATGTCGGAAGTCGCCGGCCGCCTTTCGATCCAGGCCGGCGCGACTGCGCTGCAGAAGGCCAATGGCGGCCGCGGCGTGCTGCTCGGCGGCGTGCCCGGCGTGCTGCCTGGCAAGGTCACCGTGCTCGGTGGCGGCGTCGTCGGCCTGCATGCGGCCAAGATGGCGGCCGGCCTCGGCGCAGATGTCACCATCATCGACCGCTCGATCCCGCGCCTGCGCCAGCTCGACGACATTTTTGGCGGCCGCGTGCATACGCGTTACTCGACCGTCGAAGCGCTGGAAGAGGAGTGCTTCTCGGCCGACGTCGTCATCGGCGCCGTGCTGATCCCGGGTGCCGCCGCGCCCAAGCTCGTCACCCGCGAAATGCTCTCCGGCATGAAGAAGGGCTCGGTGCTGGTCGACGTCGCGATCGACCAGGGCGGGTGCTTCGAGACCTCGCATGCCACGACGCATGCCGATCCGACCTATGAGGTCGACGGCGTGATCCACTATTGCGTCGCCAACATGCCCGGCGCCGTGCCGGTGACTTCGGCGCACGCGCTCAACAACGCGACGCTGCATTACGGCTTGCAACTCGCCGACAAAGGCCTCAAGGCGCTGGTCGACGACCATCACCTGCGCAACGGCCTCAATGTCCATAAGGGCAAGATCACCAACCGCGCCGTCGCCGAAGCGCTCGGCTACGAAATGGTCGAACCGAAGGCGGTTCTTGCCGCCTGATAAATTCGCCGAGATTTCCTTCAGTCGCCCGCCGGGTCATTCCGGCGGGCTTTTTCTTGCGCGCAAACTGGTCACGCCAAGAAAACCGGGCAACAAAAAAGCGGAGCAAAAGCCCCGCTTCCTCGAATGTCGCGATCTGCCGCCGGTCCATCCGCGGTCGACAAATCATCAACAACTGCTTTTTAGCGCAGTAGTGCGACGGGAATACGACAGTCTTGAAATGCGCCTTCTCTCGCCTTCCGCCAATATGCGTCTTGTGGAAATGCTTCACATTCGCTCGACAAGAAAGACGCCTAGAGACGGACCGTTACTGGCGGCCTGAGCCTGGCGGGTCGGACAAGTCCGGCCCGGACAGCACTGGCCGACAGCTTCTGTCAGACCCTCCAACGGCCCGCCCGACCATCGGCGGGCTTCTTTTTCGGGTCATGCCCGCTCGATGCGGCATTGATAGCAATTGTTCCGGGCCGAGCGGACATGGATGTAGGCGATGTCGTCGCGCCCAAACAGCGTCCGCGCCCGGGCGGCAATCTCGCCGGCCGGCGTGACGGCGCCGCTGCCATAGACGATGCGATCGTCCTCGCCATAGCCCCTGACGATATAGTCGCTGCTTTCGAGCATCTCCGGCAGGGCATCGCCCTCGGCGGCGCGCTCGCATTCCTCGGCGTGGAGGAAGATCGGGCCGGTTTCGGCATAAGGTTGCAGTTGCGGGAACGGCCGGTAAGCCACGATCAGGTAGCCTTTGCCTGCGGCGACATTCTTCATGCAGTGCCTGCAGGGTACGCCGTCGCCATCGGAGATCCGGTGCTCCGGGGTGCGGTCGTAGGCATCGGGACCTCCCCGCTGGAGGGCGCGCACGGCTCCGGTCGGCAAGGCTTTGAACTGGATGCTCATGGTAAATCTCCGGTGTCGATTTCCGGAAATTATGCCTGTGCGACGGTGTCTCCCACCCGATTCCTGACTGACGCCGCGCACAAGTGAAAGAGCCCAACCGCTTCGAACAGGCCAGGCTCCGTCGTCGGCATTATCGGCTCAGCTTCACCGCACGAAATCGTCGAAGCGGCGCAGCGTCACGCGCCGGTTGCGCCAGTTCTCCTGTTGGGTCTGCACAAGCAGGAATTCCTCGCCATAGCCAACGGTGTCCAGCGCGAAAGCGGGCACGCCGAACTCGCCCACCAGCGTCCGCTTCAGCGACGCGGCGCGGCGTTCGGACAGGATCTGGTTCGATTCGAAGGAACCCACGGCATCGGTGTGGCCTTCGATCAGGATGCGGGCGCCGCGGTCTCGGCGCAGGATGCGGTGGAGCGCGTCGGCAATGATTTCGACCTTGCCGTATTGCGAGGGGGCGATAGCGGCCGAGCCGAACTCGAAATTGATCGACTGGATGTCGATCGAGCGCGCCATGCGCCGCAGATCTGGCCGGCGCTTGAACTCGCGAATGGTGACGCGCTCGTTCGGGCGAAGCTTCTTCCTGGGCGGAGCGTCGAGCTGGCGCTCGATCGTGGCAGCCGAAGGCGTGGTCGCCTGCGCGGATGCCAGGCTCGGCATGGCAATTGCCGCAATCATGGCTACGGCGAATGTACGTCGGGTCAACATGTCTTTATCTCCTAAAGCTCGGCCTCGTAATGCGGCCGGGACAATGGCAAAGACAGTCTTAAGCGGCGATGAACGAGGCGTTCAGGCGGTGAGACGTTATAGCTTGCCGTTCGGAATTGCTTGAACCGCTTAGTCTCGCATAACGCTGGCCGAGCGCTCGGCGAAGCTCAGCGGATGCACGACCTCCTTCTTCTGCGCCACCGGCGTGAAGCCGAGCTTCTGGTACAGCGGGAGAGCCGCCGGATGATCGAGCGTGCAGGTCTGCACGGTGACGCGCCTTGGCCCATATGCCCAGGCCGCCGAGATCGCGGCGCCAAGGAACCAGCGGCCGATGCCCTGGCCGTGCGCATGCTCCATCATGCCGAAATAGGCGAGATCCACCTCGTCCGGCAAATGCGGCTTGAGGTCGAAGAAGCCGGCGGGAGCGCCGTCGAGATAGAGCACCCTGATGTCGCGATCCTCGCGGTGCAGGCCGGCGGCAAGCTCCTCGTCGCTCAGCCTCAGCACATTGACCCAGTGCCATTTGCGCCCGACGCGATCCATCAGATAACGATAGAAATGGAGCGGGATATCTTTTGTCTTCAGCAGCGCGATCTGGCGGTTGTAGGGGATCGGCGGCGAAACCGCCGGCGCCGCATGCATCTCCAGGAACGTGACCGTGACATCGATATCTTGCAGCGCGCCGTTTTCCATCATTCTTTCCCCGTCACCACCGGCGTGTCGCCGAGACCGCCCCATTCTGTCCAGGAACCATCGTAAAGCCGGTTGTCGGTATGACCGAGCGTCTCCAGCGCCAGCGTGATCGCCGCCGCGGTGATGCCCGAGCCGCAGGACGTGACGACCGGCTTCGAGAGGTCGATGCCGGCCTCCTCGATCACCTTCCGCAAGCCATCCTTGGGCAGCAATTCGCCATTTTCGGCAAGCGCCGTGATCGGAACATTGTGCGCGCCAGGCATATGGCCCGATCGGACGCCTGGACGCGGCTCCGGGTCGGTGCCGGCAAAGCGGCCTGCCGAGCGCGCGTCGGCGACCTGGCTTTGCCGGCCGCCAACGATCTTGCGCATCTCGTCGAGCCCGACAACCCGGCCCGCGTCGAAATCGGCGTGGAAGACGCTTGGCGCGATCTTCGTCGGCTCAGCCGTCACCGGTCGCCCCTCGGCCTTCCAGCGATCGAAGCCACCGTTCAGGATGTAGACCTGGAAGACGCCCATGACGCGGAACATCCACCAGGCGCGCGGCGCCGAGAACAGACCTGGACCGTCATAGACGACGATCGTGTCGTCGGCCGAAACGCCCATGGCGCCGACATATTGAGCGAAGTGCTGCGGCGAGGCCAATGTGTGCGGCAGTTTCGAATCCGGATCGGAAACCGCGTCCTGGTCGAGGAAGCGCGCGCCGGGAATGTGAGCGGCATCGTATTCGGCGCGGGCGTCGCGCTTTTGGGCCGGCAGGTACCAGGAGGCGTCGATGATGGTGAGACCTGGTTCGCCAAGCTGCTTTTCCAGCCAATCGGCGTCGACGATGAAAGGGCTGTCCTGCGCCATTTTTGTTCTCCCTGCCACGCCTTGCCTTAACGTCAATTCGCCGGTATCGGTCCGAAGCGGATACGGAAGCGCCGGTTCTCGCGGCCTTTCTTCTCGATCTTGCCGATATGGATCTCACCGACCTCGCCGGTCGACTTCACATGCGTGCCGCCGCATGGCTGGCTGTCGATCGAACCGTTGTCGCCGATGCAGACCAGGCGGATTTTCCCTGTGCCGACAGGTGGGCGGACATTCTTCGATTTGACTAGGCCAGGATTGGCGGCGAGTTCCTCGTCGGTGATCAACTTTGTGAAGATCGGATGATCGGCGCGCACCAGCTCCATCAGCCTCGCCGTCACATCCTCCTTGCTGAAGCCGGCATCGGGAATGTCGAAGTCGACGCGGCTGTCATCCTCGGCGACCGCCGCCCCGGTGATCGGAAACGGACAGACCACTGTCAGCAGGTGGCAGGCGGAATGCATGCGCATCAGGAGGTGCCGCCGTTCCCAGTCGATCAAGAGCTTCAGCTTTTCGCCGACGGCGGGCAGCGCCTGCTCGGGTGCCGGTACATGGATGATCTCGTCCTTGGTCTCTCCGGTGATGGTGGCGGCGATCGCGATGCGGCCGCCGTCGGCACGTTCGAGCATGCCGGTATCGCCCGGCTGTCCGCCGGACGTCGCGTAGAAGATCGTGCGGTCGAGGAGGATGCCGCCACGATCGTTGATAGCGACTACCTCGGCCTCCGCCGTCTTCTGATAGGCGTCGTCGCGAAACAGCGCCTCGGTCTTGCGCGCCATCATGCCACCTTTTCGAACGGCACGGAAATGTCGGTCTTCGCTTCCATCCAACCCGGCACCGGAAGATTCTTGCCGCGCAGGAACTCCGGATTGAAGAGCTTGGACTGATAGCGCGTGCCGTAGTCGGCAAGGATTGTCACGATGGTGTGGCCGGGGCCGAGCTCGCGCGCCAGCCGGATGGCGCCGGCGATGTTGATGCCGGTCGAGCCGCCGACGCAGAGCCCCTCCTCCTGGATCAGGTCGAAGATGATCGGCAATGCTTCCTCGTCCGGGATTTGATAGGAGAAGTCGGGTGTGAACCCATCGAGATTGGCGGTGATGCGGCCCTGTCCGATACCTTCGGTGATCGAGCCGCCATCGGATTTCAGTTCGCCGCTGGTGTAGAAGCTGTAGAGCGCGGCGCCCAGCGGATCGGCGAGCGCGATCTTGACGTCCTTGCTCTTGCCCTTGAGCCCGAGCGCGACACCGGCGAGCGTGCCGCCGGAGCCGACGGCCGAGACGAAGCCATCGATCTTGCCGTTGGTCTGAGCCCAGATTTCCTGCGCGGTCGTGCGGATATGGCCGTCGCGGTTGGCGACATTGTCGAACTGGTTGGCCCAGATCGCGCCGTTCGGCTCCGAGCGCGCCAGTTGCCCGGCAAGGCGGCCGGACAGTTTTATGTAATTGTTGGAGTTCTTGTAGGGCACGGCCGGCACCTCGATGAGCTCCGCACCCAGGATCTTGATCGTGTCCTTCTTTTCCTGGCTCTGCGTGTCGGGGATGACGATCACGGTGCGGTAGCCGAGTGCCTTCGCGACTAGCGTCAAGCCGATGCCGGTGTTGCCGGCAGTGCCTTCCACGATAAGCCCGCCAGGCTTCAGGAGCCCACGCTGTTCGGCATCGCGGATGATGAACAGGCCCGCGCGATCCTTCACCGATTGCCCTGGATTCATGAACTCGGCCTTGCCGAGGATCTCGCAACCGGTTGCTTCCGAGGCCTTGTTGAGCCGGATCAGGGGCGTGTTGCCGATCGCTTCGATCACAGAACGGGGCATGCGGGATTCCTTCATGTGTGCGGCGAGACCCTAAAAACCGGAAGCCGCGGTTTCAAGGCAGGATTTTGCCTGGTCCAGTCGCATTCCGGATGGTGCAATGCTCGCGATCATTTCAACGCCATACGCAAAACCGCTCTTTTCAACCGATTTCTCCGCCGCTAGAGCAAACCGGAACATTCGCAGGACATCCCATGGCACTCTACCGGGCCAATCCGAAAGACGGTGTCGCCTGGATCACAGGCGGCAGCAGCGGCCTTGGCCGAGCGTTGGCCAAGGATCTCGCCAATCAAGGCTATGCCGTCGCGGTGACGTCGCTGCCGGAAGATCCAGCCGACACGCTGATCGTGGAAACGGCGCAGATGTCCGGGCATGTGAAGTCTTTTCCCTGTGACGTGACCGACGAGCACGGCATGGCGCGCGCGGCCGCCGCGATCGAAGAACAGATGGGGCCGATCGTGCTTGCCGTCTTCAACGCCGGCAACTATATCGCCACACCCGGCGAGAACCTGGTGGTGCGCGATTTCCATCGCTCCTTCGCCGTGAACTATTTCGGCATCGTCAACGGCGTGGTGCCGGTCGTCGAGCATATGCGCGTGCGCGGACGCGGCCATGTCGTGCTGGTCGGATCGGTCACCGCCTATTCCGGCTGGCCGACCACGGCGGCCTATGGCGGCACCAAGGCCGCCATCAACATCCTGGCGGAGTCGCTGAAATACGACTTCGACAAGATGAACATCCGCGTTCAGGTCATCAATCCGGGATTCGTCGACACGCCGCTGACCGAAAAGAACAAGCTGCCGATGCCGGGCCTCATGCCTGTGCATCGCGCGTCGCGCCGCATGGCCCGCGGCATCAGGAAGGGTGGCTTCGAAGTCACCTTCCCGTACCACGTAAGCTTGCCCCTGAAGCTGCTCAGCCTGCTGCCGCGGCCGATCTGCCGGTTCGTCATCGGTCTCACCACCCACTGGTGGGGGCGGCCATTGCATTTCGACCGCAGGCTGCCCGGCAAAAAAGATCCGCCCGACGACGACAGGCCAACATAAGCCGGCGAAACAGCGATTGCCTGCCGGCGGGGACGGCCATAGGTTGAGAATCATTGCTTGGAGACTGTAATGGGGCGGCGGATCGTGCTTGCGGTGCTTGGCCTTGCAGTCGTCCTGGTCGCCGGTTTCTTCCTTGGCCCGCGCGTGTCGGTCGATACGACAATCCGTTTCAATCCGTCGGCGATCGGCGACGATCCGCAGGCCTATCTGGCGCGTGAAGAGGCTGCCATGCCCGACATCCGCGACGGGCTCGACAAGGAGATCATCTGGGCAAACCCGATGGTCCATGCCAAGACGCCCTTGGCCATCGTCTATATCCACGGCTTTTCCGCCTCGAAGGGCGAGGTCCGCCCCTTGCCGGACGACATTGCGGATGAACTGGATGCCAACCTCTTCTACACGCGCCTGACCGGTCACGGCCAGGACGGCGCGGCAATGGCGCAAGGCAGCGTCAATGCCTGGATCAACGACTATGAGGAGGCGTTGGCCATCGGCCGCGCCATCGGCGACAAGGTGATCGTCATCGGAACCTCGACCGGAGGCTCGCTGGCGGCGTGGGCCGCAACGCAGCCGAGCGCTTCGGACGATGTTGCCGCGATCGCGTTCATCTCGCCCAATTTCGGCGTCAAAGCCTCCGGCGCCGAGTTGCTGACCATGCCCTGGGGCGGGCAACTCGCCGAGCTCATCGGTGGCAAGGAGCGCAGTTTCCCCCCGCGCAACGCGCTGCACGAAAAATTCTGGACCACCAGATACCCCATGAAGGCGGTGCTGCCGATGGCCGCGCTCACGGAACTCGCCTATGCCGCGCCGGTCGAGAAGGCGACGATCCCCGCGCTGTTCATCTTCTCCGACTCCGACAAGGTGGTGCGACCCGACCGCACGCGCGAGATTGCCGGACGCTGGGGTGCTCCGCACGAGCTGGTGCCGGTCGACGACACCGGCGATCCGGACAATCACGTCATCGCCGGCGATGTGCTGTCGCCGCAGACCACGGCCTTTCTCACCCAGCGCATCGTGGTGTGGGTGAAGGCGCTGATGCAGCAGCAGTCAGGCCAGTGAAAGGCAAGCCAGTTAAGTCAGGCCAGTGAAATGAAAAACGGCCGAAGCATCGCTCCGGCCGTTCCTGTTCGCGTGGTTCTGATGGGCTCAAGCGGCCCTGTTCGCCGGACGCTTGCCGCCGAAGCGGCGCTTGTTGTTGCCCTTGAAGCGCTTGAAGCCGTCAGGCTTGCTCGAGCCATTCGGCTTGGCGGCAGCCGGGCGTTCGCCCTGCGGCTTCGGAGCGCGCTCGCCATGAGGCTTACCGCCGAAACGCTTGTTGTCGCCACCGTTGCCAGGGCGGCGGCCATCGCGGCGGGCGCCGTGATGCTCGCGGTCATTGGCCGGCTCGAAATGACGCTCGGTCTTTTCCCTGGGGTCGCGCTGCGGATCGGGGCTGCCGAGGTGATCGGCGACGACCGGCAGCTTCATGCGGATGATACGCTCGACCTGCCGCAGCTTGGCGTTCTCCGAAGGATCGCAAAGCGTGATCGCAATGCCGTCCCTGCCGTTGCGGCCGGTGCGGCCGATACGATGGACGTAGCTTTCCGCCTCATCCGGCAGGTCGAAATTCACGACATGGCTGATGCCGGGCACGTCGATGCCGCGCGCCGCGATGTCGGTGGCGACCAGGATGCGAACCGAGCCATCGCGGAAATCGTTGAGCGCCTTCTGGCGGGCGTTCTGCGATTTGTTGCCGTGGATGACGGCAGCCTCGAAACCGTCACGGGCCAGGTCCTTGGTGACGCGGTCGGCGCCATGCTTGGTGCGCGAGAACACGATCACCGAGCGCATTGCCTCGTCGGCGAGCATCCTGGACAGCACCTGGCGCTTCTGCTTGGTGCGGGCGAGCACCACACTCTGCACGATCTCGGCTGCCGCGGTGCTTTGCGGCGAAACTTCGATGCGGACGGGGTTCTTCAGCAAGCCCTTGGCAAGCTCTGCGATCTCATCGGGCATGGTGGCCGAGAACAGTGCCGTCTGGCGGTCCGGCGCGGTCGCCTTGGCGATGCGCTTGACGTCGTTGATGAAGCCCATGTCGAGCATGCGGTCGCCCTCGTCGAGGACGAGCCATTTGGTGTCGGCGAGGATAAGGTCGCCCTCGCGCACCAGGTCGGTCAGGCGGCCGGGCGTGGCGATCAGAATGTCGACGCCGGGCGCAACCTTCTTCACCTGGCTGAAGCGCGAGACGCCGCCGAGCACCAGCGCGGTCGAGACATGCGCGCCCTTGGCGAGGATCTTGATGGTGTCCTCGATCTGCACGGCGAGTTCGCGCGTCGGCGCCAGGATGAGCGCACGCGTCGTCTTCGGCCGGCGCTTGGTGCCGAGGCCGATGATCTTGGACAGGATCGGCAACGCAAAGGCCGCGGTCTTGCCGGAGCCGGTCTGGGCGATGCCAAAAATGTCGCGGCCTTCCAACTGCGGCGGGATCGCCTGCATCTGGATCGGCTTGGGATCGGCGAAGCCGGCGGCATGAGTGGCCTTCAGCAACGCGCCCGAAATACCAAGTGCGGCGAAACCGTTCAGTTCCGCTATGTTTTCGTTGGTCAAAATATTCTTCTTTCACGCGGCCTTGTGGCCGCAAACATCAATTGCGGCAGGGCGCAACCTGCCGTCGGATAAATTATCATGGAACGACAAGGCGGCGGACGATCGTCCGCGCGGCTGCGCTGTCGTGCCCGCAAGCATCATGCCTCGGGGCTTTTTCGCCAGCTTGCCGATCGACCAGGGCCGATTTGCCGGAAAGAGGGAAAACAGACGCAACCAGTCTCATTCGTCGAGAAGGCCGGATTCGTCCCGGCCCAAGCGCCTATGCCGCTGCATATGGCCGAGTCCGGCCCGAAATGCAAGGGGCTTCATGTTGCAGTGCAACAAAAATGAGGGCGCTTGCGCTCCCCTATCCTGGCGATTACCACAAATCACTTATCCGTTTTGGGGACCAGCGATGAAAGACGTGCTGAAGGAACTCGAGCGTCGCCGCGAGATTGCCCGCATGGGCGGCGGCAAGGACCGCATCGAGGCGCAGCACAAGAAGGGCAAGCTCACCGCTCGCGAGCGTATCGAGGTCTTCCTCGACGAGGGCTCGTTCGAGGAATTCGACATGTATGTCGAGCACCGCTCGACCGATTTCGGCATGGAGAAGACCAAGATCGCCGGCGACGGCGTCGTCACCGGCTGGGGCACCGTCAACGGTCGCCCGATCTATATCTTCGCCAAGGATTTTACCGTGTTCGGCGGCTCGCTGTCGGAGGCGCATGCGGAGAAGGTCATCAAAGTCCAGGAGATGGCGCTGCGCAATCGCGCGCCGATCGTCGGCCTCTATGACGCCGGCGGCGCGCGCATCCAGGAAGGCGTGGCGGCTCTCGGCGGCTATGCCGAGATATTCCAGCGCAACGTGCTCGCCTCCGGGGTCATTCCGCAGATCTCGCTGATTATGGGTCCCTGCGCTGGCGGCGACGTCTACTCGCCCGCCATGACCGATTTCATCTTCATGGTGCGCGACACCTCCTACATGTTCGTCACCGGGCCGGACGTGGTGAAGACGGTGACCAACGAGACGGTGACCGCCGAAAGCCTCGGCGGCGCTTCCGTCCACACCACCAAGTCCTCGATCGCCGACGGCGCCTATGACAACGACGTCGAGGCGCTCTTGCAGATGCGCCGGCTGGTCGATCTGCTGCCGGCTTCCAACACCGCCGAAATTCCCGAGGTCGAGTGCTACCAGTCGGTGACGGACCACGACCTGTCGCTCGACCGGTTGATCCCGGACAATGCCAATAAACCCTATGATATCAAGGAACTGATCCTGAAGGTTGCCGACGAGGGCGATTTCTTTGAGATCCAGCAGAGCTTTGCCAAAAACATCGTCACCGGCTTCGGCCGGGTCGACGGCCGCACGGTGGGCTTCGTTGCCAACCAGCCGATGGTGCTGGCAGGCGTGCTCGATTCCGACGCCAGCCGCAAGGCGGCGCGTTTCGTGCGCTTCTGCGATTGTTTTTCTATTCCGATCGTCACCTTCGTCGACGTCCCGGGCTTCCTGCCGGGCACCGCGCAGGAATATGGCGGGCTGATCAAGCATGGCGCGAAGCTGCTCTTTGCCTATGCCGAGGCGACCGTGCCGAAGATCACCGTGATCACCCGCAAGGCCTATGGCGGCGCCTATGACGTGATGGCGTCGAAGCATCTGCGCGGCGACATGAACTATGCATGGCCGACGGCGCAGATCGCCGTGATGGGCGCCAGGGGCGCGGTCGAGATCATCTATCGCAAGGACATCGGCGATCCGGAGAAAATCGCCGCCCATACAAAAACTTACGAGGATCGCTTCCTGTCGCCTTTCGTTGCCGCCGAACGCGGCTATGTCGACGAGGTGATCATGCCGCATTCGACCCGGCGCCGCGTGGCGCGCGCGCTGCGCATGCTGCGCAACAAGGATATGGAGAACCCCTGGAAGAAGCACGACAACATCCCGCTGTGAAAATGCCTCCATCAGCCGAAAGGACGACAACCGCTAACATGAGCGCGGGGACGAAATGCGAATAACGCTTGCGGCCCAGGGCCTTATTCCGTGCAAAGGCTATGGCGGCATTCAGCGGCAGGTCGAATGGCTGACCACGGAAATGGTCAAGATGGGACATCACGTGACGTTGATTGCCGGCCCGGGGTCGTCGCATCCGATGTGCGAGGTCCGCCACGCGGTGACCAATGACGAGTGCCGCGCGGCCGTTCCCAAGGACACCGACATCGTCCATCTGCAGGCCTGGAAGGTCGAAGTTCCGTTTCCGACGCTCAACACCGAGCGCGGCCACCTGCCGGATTACCCGAGGCCGCAGCCGAACTGGAGCTTCATCAGCGCCCGCCATGCCGAGTTGCATGGCCGCAAGACCTTCGTCTACAACGGCTTTCCGGTCGATGCCTATCGCCTGGCGCCGTCGAAGAACGACCATCTGTTTTTCATGGCGGCCATCGCGCGGGCCGGAAAGGGCCTCAACCGCGCGGTGGACCTCGCGAAAAAATACGATTTCAAGCTCGATATCGCCGGCGGCTCGCGCTGGAAGCTGCTTGGCCGCAGCAAGACCCGCCGCGAGGGTGTCTTCTTCAAAAGCCTGTCGTCCCGCTTCCGCTATCACGGCATGGTCGATGGCGAACCGAAGGTGCGCCTGCTGGGCGAGACCAAGGCCTTTCTGAACCCGATTTCGTGGGAAGAGCCATTCGGCAATGCGCCGGTCGAATCCATGCTGTGCGGCACGCCGGTCCTCACGACGGCACGCGGCGCGCTGCCCGAAACCGTCGATGCCGATACCGGCCGCTTCTTCGACACGGACGAGGAGTTCGCGCGCGGTTTCGGCGAAATCGGCGGTTTGCCGGCGCAAAGATGCCGTGAATCCGCGGCAGACCGGTTTCCGATCGAGAAGGCCGCAAAAGCCTATGTCGAGCTCTACCACCGCATTCTTGATGGCGAAGCGCTTCCGTGACAAATCATGCAGGCATTTCCCGTCGGCGATGGCCATTCCGGATCGAGAAGGTATCGCGCATTGCGCCCCATCCTGGTTTTCTGTCTGCCGGCGATCGGTGACTTCATCCGCTGCCACGCGGCTATCCAGATCGTCGCCGAGAGATTCCCGGGGCAGCCGATCGACATCATCACCTCGAGGATCGCCGCGCCGCTGGCGGGGCTGATGCCGCATGTTCGCAAGATTTGGATAGCGGAGAAGGACTGGAAGCCAGGGCTGAAAGAGCGGGCGCGCCTGGCGCGAACACTGCGCGAAGAGCATTATCAGGCGGCCTATATGCTCACCAGCAGCACCAAGGCCTCGCTGGTGCCGTGGCTTGCCGGAATACCGGAACGCATCGGCTATCCGCGCGAGTTCCAGTTCGGCATCGTCAACCGACTGCCTGCAGGTTGGCTGAAGGCGATGGTGGCCTTCGGCCCGCGCAAGACGCGGCTGGCGGAACAGGTCTGCGCAATCGCACGTCTCGGCAAAACGCCGGACGAAGACCGACCGTTGCCGGCTCCGCAATTGGTGGTCTCCGCCGAGGAGCTTTCCGGCTGGCGTCGGCGCAACGGAATCGATCCGGCGAAACCTGCGCTCGCGCTCTACACTTCGGATTTTGCCAACAAACGCTCATGGCCGGTCGAACGCTTCGTCTCGGTCGCGCGCGACCATGCTGCCCGCGGTTGGTCGGTTTGGCTGATCGGCGGGCCGCGCGAGCGGCGGGCCGCGGCGGAAATAAAGGCGCGACTGCCCGAGGCGGTCGATTTCACCACCACACCCGATATTGCGGAAGCGATGTGCCAGATCGCGGCCTCGACCGTCTTTCTTGGCGTCGACGGCGGCATTTCCCATGCCGCTGGCGCGCTTGGCGGTCCGTGCGTGCTCATCTTCGGTTCGAACCGAGCCTATGTGCACGGTCCTGTCAACGAGCAGGTGGTTTTCCTCGAACCGCCGATTTCGACGCCGGGTTGGGTGGAGAACACGCGCGCAGTGACCGAAGACAGGGTTCGCGAGGCGCTCGCGGCGGCGGTCCGAAAAAACGCGCCGCAATTCGCCTGACCTATTCCTCGGCCGCCGCTCCGAAACCCGCGCCTAGGCTCGCGCGAGCCGTGGTCGCCCATGGCGTCGCATGGTTGTCGATGCGCATCTGGAAAATGAAATAGGTCGGCGAGCAGAAGCCGATGCCCCTGACCTTGGCGGCGCCCGGCGTGTCCGCCGGCAGCGACTGGCACATATAGTCCTCGCGGCAGAAATGCTCGGCCGAGCACGCCGGGCGGTTGCCGCGGTTGACGGCGCCACCGAGACATTGGTCGAAATTGTTGGTGGCCACGCAGATGTCGAACTTCTTGCCGCCGACCAGTCCGCAGATCTCGCTGGGCTTCGGCTTGCCGGGCTTGAAGGCGGCGAAGGCGCGATCCTTGTCATCGCAGGCGCGATAGGCGAAGCCCCCTGGAACGCCGATCTTCGGCGGCCGGCAGGTATAGGCGGTGCGCGAGATCGCCGGCGCGAAGGCGGCAAACTGGCCGGTGACCTTGTAGCGGTCGTTGAAAGGCTGCGCCGCATTGCTGGCGATAGTACCGGTCAGGCATGGATGGCCGGAAAATATTTTGTCGCTCTCCTTGGGCAGCAGGCATTGCGCGAGCGTGGTTCTCACGCCAGAAGCGGTCGCGATCGGCGTGCAGACCGTGCCGGCGCCGCATTGCCAGGTGCTGCCGAAGCGGCCTGCGTCTTCCGGTATCAGGCATGGCATCGCCGTTTCGGCCGGCGCATAGGCAGCCTCGCCCGTGTCCTTCCAGGCGGCGGGCGGGGCGAAGGAAAGCGGGCGAAAACGGTTGGGCTGCTTGCCCTCGGCGGTCGCCTTGAGCCACGCCTCGCGGCGCGGAATTTCGGCGTGGAGGTGCGGCGAGATGCCGACCTCGATACGGTTCAACGGCGAGGTCGTGGCGTCGTCCAGACCGATGAAATGGAAGCCGGCGGTCGAGCCCGCCTGGTGGCAACCCTGGCAGGCGCCGTTGTCGAGCCGCTCGACCAGAGCGTCCGGCGTGCGTACCAGTTTCAGCTTGGAATAGTCGAGCCCGGCAAAGTCCTTCGGGTCGAACAGCGGCGTGAACGGGTGGTTGGCCTGCCTGGCGCTGCCGAAGGTCGACCAGGAGATGACTTTTCGGGCGAGAAATTCATCCGGGATTTCGTAGACGCCGAGATCGACCGCCGCGGTATTGGCGCGAACATAGTCGGCAAGCCGTGCTTTGAGGTCAGCATCCTCGGCAAGCCGGGCCGTGTCCGGCGTATTTTCCAGCGGCTTTTCGCCGACCGTCGAACCGTCGATGCTGAAGATGCGCATCAGGTAAGCGGCCTGGCCGCCGAACTCGGTTTCCTGGCCGGAAGGAAAGCGCACAACCTGCGCGTTGAGCTCGAGCTGCTTGAAGGATAGCGAGGCCTTTTCAAGCGGTCCTCCGGTCAGCCAGCCGGCATCGACCGTTTCGTCGAGCTGCGGCGTCCAGCGGCCGGCAGCGCCCACGCAGCCGCCATCGGCGTCTTGAGCGACGCGGTATATCGCGCTGAAGTTGAACGGCAGGCGCGAGGCCAGTTGCTTGCCGTTCTTCTTGAAGCTGTAGGCCAGGCGATAGATGAACCGCACCTCGCCGCAGCCTGTCTCGTTGCCAAGTGCTGCGAAGTCGCGCCGGTCGAGCCGGTTGACGACGCCGACAAGGCGGAAGCGCGCGGCGTTCGTCTTCAGCCAGCGCATGTCGATGATGCGGCCGACATTGCCGTCGGTCACTTCGTAGAGAGTGCGGCCGCCAGTCTTCATGTCGCCGCGCAACGCGGCGACATCGCCGGCCACCGTGTCGACGATGGCGTGGTAGGCGGGCGCCTCGTCGTAGAGGGATTTCAGGTCGTCGCTGCCGTCGACGCCGAACAGGCCGGCGAAACCGTATCCCCTGGCGTCGAGCGTGGCGATGATGCGCGGGTCGTCGACGATGGTGATCGGGCGGTCGGCGGCGCGCGCCGACTGCGTCGCGAATAGAGCCAGGAGAAAGACTACGATAGAGAGCATCAGCCGTTTCATCGGACAGCGCTCTCCGCCAGTTCGCGAAGAACCGGCACCATGGCCAGAGGCAGATCCTCGGCGATCAAGCCCGGCCCAAAACGGCTGCCGGTCTCGGCGTGGATCCAGACCCCGGCGCAAGCCGCTTCGAAGGCCGGCATGCCTTGCGCGAGGAGCCCGGCAATGATGCCCGCCAGCACGTCGCCCGAGCCGGCGGTGGCGAGCCAGGGCGCGCCGTTGCTGTTGATCGCGGCGCGGCCGTCCGGCGAGGCGATCACGCTGTCGGCACCCTTATAGACGATCACGGCGTTGGCGCGGCGCGCAGCTTCGCGCGCCTTGGCCAGTTTGGACAGAGCCTTGTCACCCGCAATGTCCGCAAACAGCCTGCCGAACTCGCCCTCATGCGGTGTCATGATCAGGGCCGGCGCGCCAGCCCTGCCGGCGGCCTCGAACAGCGTCGAGGCCGCGTTGCGAAAAGACGTGATGCCGTCGGCGTCGAGCACAAGTCCCTCGACGCCGCCGTCCCGGCGGTTCCTGGCGAGCACGGCAAGAGTGAAATCGCGCGCCTTGTCGCCGATGCCGAAGCCGGGGCCGAGGACGAAGGCGGACGGTCTGCGATCGCCGATAAGGTCGTGCACGTCCTCGATCGCGTCGACCTTGCGCAGCATGATCGAGGTAAGATGCGCCGCGTTGACCTGCATGGCGTTCGCCGGCGAAAGCACGGTGACGGCCCCTGCCCCGCTTCGAGCTGCCGCAAGCGCCGAAAGGCGCGCCGCGCCGGTCGCGGATGGTCCGCCCGAAAAGACGCTTGTATGGCCGCGCCTGTATTTGTGCGTGTCGACGGCCGGCGCGGGAAAGCACGCGATCCAGAGCCCGGGCTGGTTCTCGAAGGCGCGCGGCGCGATCTCGTTGATGATCTCGTCGCGAATGCCGATGTCGGCCAACACGACCTCGCCGCATTGTTCTCGGCCAGGTAGCAGAAGATGGCCGGGCTTTTTTCGGGCGAAGGTCACCGTGAGGACCGCGCGGAATGCCTCGCCGAGGACTTCGCCGCTTTCGCCGGAGACGCCCGAAGGCAGGTCGATCGAGACAACCGGCAGGTTCATCGCCGTCACGATGTCGACCGCGCCCTTGGCGTCGCCGGACAGCGGCTTCGACAAGCCTGCGCCATAGATCGCATCGACAACCAGCGAGCCAGCCTCCGCGGTGAAGGCCGAAAGCAGATGCCGCTCCAGAGTGCAGTCAGCCCCCGCAAGCGCGGCATCGCTGCCAGCCCGCGGTTCGCCCGATGTCCACAGGGCTACATCCACGCCCGCCTCGGCCAGCAGCCGCGCCACGACATAGCCGTCGCCGCCATTGTTGCCGGGGCCGCACAGCACGTGGACCCTCTTCGCGCCAGGGTAGCGCGCCAGCACGACGGCAGCGACCGCCTCGCCAGCACGTTGCATCAAGCGATAGCCGTCGAGCGGCCCGGCCGCGATTGCCAGCCTGTCAGCCTCGGCCATTTCAGCCGGCGACAGAAGTTCACTGTGCATGGGATTGCCGATCTCCATGCGATCAAGCATTGTCCAGTTTTCGGTTCGAAGCAAACCAGGGCGATTGCGGCATTATCTTGCACATGCCATCGCGTCCGAGAGGGGTTCTGCTTGCAAGTTGCGCTGTCTGCCCATTTTTTGTGCAGAGGTGAGGAGGGGCGATGTATAGGGTTTGGGCGTCCATGACGCATGCGATGCAGCGGATGACGCGAATGTGCATCCGGACGCGGCATGGGCTCGAAAACGCCCCTCGCCGCCTGCGCTCCTCAGGATTGGCACGGTTCGTGCTTGATGGAGGCGCAAGCGGGGCACACAACCCGTCTTCTTGGCAGTGGAGGCCACTTTTTACATGAAAAAGATCGAAGCGATCATCAAGCCATTCAAGCTGGACGAAGTGAAGGAAGCGCTTCAGGAGGCCGGATTGCAAGGCATCACCGTCACCGAAGCCAAGGGCTTCGGCCGCCAGAAGGGTCACACCGAGCTTTATCGCGGCGCCGAATATGTCGTCGACTTCCTGCCCAAGGTGAAGATCGAGGTGGTGCTCGGCGACGAGGCCGTCGAAGGCGCCATCGAGGCCATCCGCAAGGCGGCGCAGACCGGCCGCATCGGCGATGGAAAAATCTTCGTCTCCAACATAGAGGAAGTCGTGCGCATCCGCACCGGCGAGACCGGCATCGACGCCATCTGACCTTCAATCCATTCCAGACGTCATCACACAGGGAAGAAATGACATGACGACAGCCAAAGACATCATGAAGCAGATCAAGGACAACGACGTGAAATTCGTCGACCTGCGCTTCACCGATCCGCGGGGCAAGCTGCAACATGTGACGATGGATGTCGTCGAGGTCGAGGAAGACATGTTTGCCGACGGCGTCATGTTCGATGGCTCCTCGATCGCTGGCTGGAAGGCGATCAACGAGTCCGACATGGTGCTGATGCCGGACACGGATACGGTCCACATGGATCCGTTCTTCGCCCAGTCGACCATGGTCATCCTGTGCGACATCCTCGATCCGGTCTCGGGCGAAGCCTATAACCGCGATCCGCGCGGCACCGCCAAGAAGGCCGAAGCCTATATGAAGTCCGAAGGCATCGGCGACACGATCTATGTCGGCCCGGAGGCCGAGTTCTTCGTGTTCGACGACGTCAAGTACAAGGCCGATCCCTACAACACCGGCTTCCGTCTCGACTCGACCGAACTGCCGTCCAACGACGACACCGACTACGAGACCGGCAATCTCGGCCACCGTCCGCGCATCAAGGGCGGCTATTTCCCGGTGCCGCCGATCGATTCCTGCCAGGACATGCGCTCCGAGATGCTGACCGTGCTCGCCGAAATGGGCGTGCGGGTCGAAAAGCACCACCATGAGGTCGCCGCCGCACAGCACGAGCTCGGCATCAAGTTCGACACGCTGGTGCGCAACGCCGACAAGATGCTGATCTACAAGTATGTCGTGCACCAGGTTGCCAATGCCTACGGCAAGACGGCCACCTTCATGCCGAAGCCGGTGTTCGGCGACAACGGCTCGGGCATGCACGTCCACCAGTCGATCTGGAAGGGCGGCAAGCCGACCTTCGCCGGCAACGAATATGCCGGCCTGTCGGAGAGCTGCCTGTTCTACATCGGCGGTATCATCAAGCACGCCAAGGCGATCAACGCCTTCACCAACCCGCTCACCAACTCCTACAAGCGTCTGGTGCCGGGCTATGAGGCGCCGGTGCTGCTCGCCTATTCGGCGCGCAACCGCTCGGCCTCGTGCCGCATTCCGTTCGGCAACTCGCCGAAGTCGAAGCGCGTCGAGGTCCGCTTCCCCGATCCGGGCGCGAACCCCTATCTCGGCTTCGCCGCCATGCTGATGGCCGGTCTCGACGGCATCAAGAACAAGATCCATCCGGGGCAGCCGATGGACAAGGACCTCTATGATCTGCCGCCGAAGGAGTTGAAAAAGATCCCGACCGTCTGCGGCTCGCTGCGCGAAGCGCTGCAGAGCCTCGACAAGGATCGCGGCTTCCTGAAGGCCGGCGGCGTCTTCGACGACGACCAGATCGACTCTTACATCGAGCTCAAGATGGCCGAGGTCATGCGCTTCGAAATGACCCCGCACCCGGTCGAGTACGACATGTACTATTCGGTCTAAGCGTCTGATCGGATAAAGAATAAAGCCCTTGGAAGGTTCTCCCTTCCAAGGGCTTTTCATTTCTGAAGACGGGTTTTCGCGTCCACGCTTTCCAATCGGCAAAAAAGAACCCCGGCGTTTCGCCGGGGTTCTCGCATGGACAGGTGTCGGAGGGCTGACGCCTATCCCGCAAGCTCGTCGGGGCCGTGCAGCGTCCAGTCGGCTCGGCGTGCCAGAAACAGCAGGAAGTAGATCGCCGCCACGGCCATGATCGCCAGCGTCGCAATCAGGCTCGGGCGTCCGAAGGCGGCGTCGAGCCAGTTCTGGTAGGCGACATAGACAAGCGCGACGAAGGCGAGGATCGCCGGCACCGGAAACAGCGGCATACGATAGTGGCCGCCCGAGGTGGTGCCGTTGCGGCGGCCGGCGAAGACCGCGACGCAGAGCAGTGCATAGATCACCACCAGCGACGTGCCGCTGACCACCAGCAAGAGGTTGAGGTCGATAAAGCAGGCCAGTGCGGCCAGCACCACCACCACGATGGTGGCGATCCACGGCGACGCGTAAGTGCCATGGACGGACGCGACCGCGTTGTTGATCGGCCCGAACCAGGTCTTGTCGCGGCCCGAGCTGAACAACAGCCGCGCCGCCTGCAGGATGATGGCGATGACGGCGTTGAAAATGGCGACCGCGATTGCCAGGCTGATCGCCACCGTCAGCCAATGGCCGCCGCGCGCCTCGAGGAAATACTCGATCTTCTGGGGTGCCGAGAGCAGGCCGACCAGATCCGGCGCGCCAAGAAGCACGGCGGTCAGCGGAATGAGCTCGGCGGCGACCGTGATCACCAGCGCCCAGAGCACCACCTTGCCGATGTTGCGCTTGGCGTCGTGCGTCTCTTCGCCGAAATAGGCGGCGGCGCCATAGCCGTTATAGGCAAAGAGCGACACGGCGGTGGATGCGAGGATGATGGCGGCCGAGGCCGGAACCAGCGTGTTGGTCGTGGCGTCGAGCAGTTGTGGCGCGGTGAAAAGGCTGGAGAGCGGCCGCTCGACATGGGTGAAGCCGAGCCAGATCAGGACCAGCAGCGCCAGCATCTCGATGCCGAGGAAGATGCCGGTGACGAAAGCGTTGAGCTTGATGCGCATGGCGGCGACGGCGCCGGCCAGGATGATGGTCACCACACCCACCCACTGCGGGCTGAGATTGGGAATGAGGACGCCGAGATAGGTGCCGACGCCGAGCGCGATGACCGCGACGATGAGCACGATCGACACGAACACGAGCACCAGCGTGACGAAACCCCAGAAGCGCCCGAGCGTGCGGCCGATCATGGTGTATTCGCCGCCGGCCATCGGGTAGGCCGAGGAGAGCTCGGCATAGACGAACGCCATGAACAGGCCGATGACGGCCGCGATCACGAAGCTCAGGAACGAGCCGGTGCCGGCCAGCGCAATGACGCCCGGCACGATGATGAAGACGGATGATGCCGGCGTCACCGCCGAAAGCACGATCATCAGCGTGCCCAGCGCGTTCAACGCCCGGTCGAGACCCTTGGCGCCGGGCGCGGCCTTGTCGGTGGCCGCCGTAGCGGCTTCGTTTGTGGACATTGTCCTCCCCTTTTTTTGATTGGATAAAAATTACTATCCGTAACGGAAGCTAGCCGCGTCGACACATAGCGTCAACAAATATGCGATATATCGGCTTGCAAAAATCTACAGGCCAGTTTTTATTGAATCATATTCAGGGAAATGAAATGGGCAGACCCAAGACACAGACCGATCGCCGCCTGACCCTGGTGGCGGCTGCGGAATCGATGATCGCCAAACGCGGCCTTGCCGCCGTCACCTTGCGCGACGTGGCCAACGAGGCCGGCATGAGCTCGAGCGCCCTGCTCTACTACTATCCCGGCCTCAAGGAGCTGCTGGACGACGTGCAGGCAAAGGCGGTCGAGCGCTTCTGCACGCAGCGCGTGGCAGCGGTCGCGACAATCGCCGATCCGAGGGCGCGTCTGAAAACAATGCTCGACAGCGGCTTGCCGACGGATGCGGACGACCAGCTCTGCCGGCTCCTGCTGGAGCTCGGCGCCTATTCGCGCTCGGACGCAAGCTATGCCGCCCGACACATCACGCTGTTCGAGCGCCAAGTGGCGATCTATGTCGGCATCCTGGAGGCGGGCGCGGCCACCGGTGCCTTCGTGCTCAATGCTGCGAGCGAAGTCATCGCCCGCAGTCTCGTCGTCATGGAAGACGGGCTCGGCCTTCACCTCGTCAACGTCGTGCCGGCTGTCGACCACGCCTCGGCAATGACGATCCTCACCGGTTACGCCGAACTCGCGACCGGCTGCAGTCTTCGCTGAGCCGGCTTTCATCAACGGAGCATCCTCAGCATGGATCAACGAATAGACTTGACCACCACGCCGGCCGGCAAGACGCGCGCCCGCGGCCTCGGCATTCCCCTGCCGGGCACGCCGGGACCTGCCAATGCCATCACCGATGTCGATGGCGTGCTCGTCGGCTATTCAACGCTGATCAAGGGCGACGGTAAGCTCAATATGGGCCACGGGCCAGTCCGCACCGGCGTCACCGCGATCCTGCCGCTCGGCCGCGACGGCATCGGCGCTGCTTTGGCTGCCGGCTATCATTCCTTCAACGGCAATGGCGAGATGACCGGCGCCTCATGGCTGGAAGAGGCCGGCAGCCTCTCCATGCCGATCCTGATCACCAACACGCATGCCGTCGGCCCCTGCCATCGCGGCGTCATCGACTGGGTAGCGCGCAACAAGCCCGAGGTGGCGAACCAATGGCTGCTGCCGGTGGTTGCCGAAACCTGGGACGGCTATCTCAACGACATCAACGGCTCGCATGTCACCGTCGACCACGCGATCGAGGCGATCGAGAACGCTGCCGCCGGCGCTATCGAGGAAGGATCGGTCGGCGGCGGCACGGGCATGAACTGCTATGCCTTCAAGGGCGGCTCCGGCAGCGCTTCGCGGATCGTCGATTATGGCCACCGCGCCTACACGGTCGGCGTCTTCCTGCAGGCCAATTTCGGTTCGCGTCATGAGATCGGCATCGCCGGCGTTCCGCTCGGGCACGAGCTTGCCGCCGACAATCCAATGGAGGCGTATTTCAGCGGCCGGCCGACGGGCGCCGGCTCCTGCATCGGCGTCGTCGCCACCGACGCGCCGCTGCTGCCCGGGCAGTGCAAAGCGCTTGCGCGGCGCGTGCCGCTCGGGCTGGCGCGCACCGGCACCGCCGGTTCGCATTTCTCCGGCGACATCTTCCTCGCCTTGTCGACCGCCAATCGCGATGCGCTCAACGGCCGCTTTCCCGAGGGCGCCCCAGGCGAGGACAGCTACGGTCACATTGACTTCATCCCCTGGGGCCGCATGGATGATTTCTACACGGCCGTCGTACAGGCGACCGAGGAGGCCGTGCTCAACGCGCTGGTCGCCAACGAGGATATGGTCGGTCGTGACGGCAACCGCACCCCCGCCCTGCCGCATGGCCGGGTCGTGGCTGCGCTTAAATCGCGTGGCGTCATCACCAGTTGACGATAATCGGCGGAGATTTCTCGCTGGTAGTTGCCATGCAAAACGCCCCGGCGTTGACCCGCCGGGGCTTTTTGTCGTTTTCGTCTTGTCACAGACTTAAAGCCTGTGACGTCGAAACAAATCAGGCGGCGACCGAGACCTTCGCGTCGGTCGAAACCTCCGAGATCGTCTTCAGCACCTGCGAGGCGATCTGGTAGGGGTCGCCCTGCGAGTTCGGGCGGCGGTCTTCCAGATAGCCCTTATAGTCGTTCTTGACGAAGGAGTGCGGCACGCGGATCGAAGCGCCGCGGTCGGCGACGCCGTAGCTGAACTTGTTCCACGGCGCGGTCTCATGCTTGCCGGTCAGGCGCTTGTCGTTGTCCGGGCCGTAGACGGCGATATGGTCCATCAGGTTCTTGTCGAACTGCGCCATCAACGCCTCGAAATAGGCCTTGCCGCCGACTTCGCGCATATAGCTGGTCGAGAAGTTGCAGTGCATGCCCGAACCGTTCCAGTCGGTGTCGCCGAGCGGCTTGCAGTGGAACTCGATGTCGATGCCGTATGTCTCGGTCAGGCGCAGCAGCAGATAGCGGGCCATCCACATCTGGTCGGCGGCCTTCTTGGACCCCTTGCCGAAGATCTGGAATTCCCACTGGCCTTTCGCCACCTCGGCGTTGATGCCTTCATGGTTGATGCCGGCGGCGAGGCACAGGTCGAGATGCTCCTCGACGATCTTGCGCGCGACATCGCCGACATTTTTGTAGCCGACGCCGGTGTAATAAGGACCCTGCGGCGCCGGATAGCCACTCTCCGGGAAGCCGAGCGGACGGCCGTCCTTGTAGAAGAAATACTCCTGCTCGAAGCCGAACCAGGCGCCCTCGTCGTCGAGGATAGTGGCGCGCTTGTTGGAAGCATGCGGCGTCACGCCATCAGGCATCATGACTTCGCACATGACCAGCACGCCATTGGTGCGGGCCGGATCCGGATAGACGGCGATGGGCTTCAGCACGCAGTCGGAGCTGTGGCCTTCGGCTTGGTTGGTGGATGAGCCATCGAAGCCCCACAGCGGCAGCTGCTCCAGCGTCGGGAACTCGGCAAACTCCTTGATCTGGGTCTTGCCGCGCAGGCTGGGGGTCGGGACGTATCCGTCGAGCCAGATATACTCGAGCTTGTATTTGGTCATTCCAGTGCCTCTCGTTACTTGGACGCCGCAAGTGGGCGGCATCAACGCATGGCCGGGGCTTGCCGGCCTGCCGATGGTCAAAAAGCAATTCGTATGCCACTCCGCCTTCGGCGGGTGCGGCAAAATGATCACGGCAAGACGTTGATTTTGCTCAGCCGCCTCAATACTGCGCTCGGATCGCTCAATCGATATTCCTGCATAAATAATTGGCAAATAATGATCTTTTTGTAGGCATATTGCCTAAACGAATCGCAGAACCTATCTTGCTTGGTAAGTTGAATCGGCAAGTCCCGGACGAGCAAGGAGGTCGCTAATGCAAGTCGTGCAGCCGCGTCCGTCGGCAAAAATCCTGATGTTCCCGCTGGCAGGACGCAAGTCTGCCTCAAATTTAGGCGCCAAGGCGAAATTCGCGGCAGAGCTTGCGGCGCTTCGCGGCGAGCACGCCGACTTTGACGGCTGGTACCACGAAGCAGCCGTCGAAGAAGAAAATCAGCGCAAGAGCTGATCGCCTCTTTGAGCTTCATGAACGGAAAAGCCCGGCGCAATCGCTCGCGCCGGGCTTTCTTCTTTTGAGCAGACGATCGAGGTCAGTCCTTGGCGTGGAGGTCGGTGCCGAGCGTATCCCTGACGAAGATCATGCCGATGATGAGCGACATCGCCGCGATGATCACCGGATACCAGAGGCCGTAGTAGATATCGCCCTTATAGGCGCTGAGCGCGAACACCGTCGCCGGCAGCAGGCCGCCGAACCAGCCATTGCCGATGTGATAGGGCAACGACATGCCGGTGTAGCGGATGCGGGTCGGGAACATCTCGACCAGGATCGCGGCGATCGGCCCGTAGACCATGGTGACGAACAGCACCAGGATGAACAGGATACCGATCGTGAGCGGCCAGTTGATGGCTGCCGGATCGGCAGTCATAGCGAAGGCGCCACCGCCCGGGACGGTGTAGACGGTGATTTCCGGCGCACCGGCTGCCTCATCCTTGGTCAGGAGCTTGTCGGCGATCGCCTTGTCGGTCGGAACCGTCGCCTTCTCGCCGCCGCGGATGGCCGCCGCGTCGAGCTTCAGCTCGGGATTGGCCGCGATGAAGGCGTCGAGCTTCTGGTCGGGCACCTTGGCCGCGGCGCGCTTCAACGGATAGCCACCGTCCTGAAGCGACATGTTCACCGCCTTGGCGAAGGCCGCGTCCTTGGCCTTGGCCTGATCGCCGGCGGCGACGGCGTCATAGGATTCCACCGTCTCGTTGCCGATCTTGACCGAGGCTGCGGTGCCTGGGGCTGCCGTGGTCACCACGTCATAAGGCACCGAGTTCTTGGTCAGGAACGAAGTCGCGATATCGCAGGATGTCGTGAATTTTGCCGTGCCGACCGGGTTGAACTGGAACTTGCAGTCGCCGGGCGCTGCCGTCACCGTCGCGCGGGTGTTCTGCTGCGCGGTGGCCAGAGCCGGATTGGCGGCCCAGGTCAGCGCTTTGAACAGCGGGAAGGTGCAGACGATGCCGAGCGCAAGGCCTGCCATGATGATCGGCTTGCGACCGATCTTGTCCGACAGCCAGCCGAAGACGACGAAGAAGATAGAGCCGATGGCCAGCGCAATCGCGATCATGATGTTGACCGACTGCGCGTCGACCTTCAGCACGTTCGTGAGGAAGAAAAGCGCGTAGAACTGGCCATTGTACCAGATCACGGCCTGGCCGGCGGTGAGGCCGAGCAGCGCCAGCAGCGCGATCTTGGCATTCTTCCATTGACCGAAGGCTTCCGAGAGCGGCGCCTTGGAGCCCTTGCCCTCTTCCTTCATGCGCTGGAAGGTCGGCGACTCCGAGAGCGACAGCCGGATCCAGATCGAAACGGCAAGCAGCACGAAAGAAACGATGAAGGGAATGCGCCAGCCCCAGGAGGCGTAGGTTTCCTTGCTGAGCGAGCCCTGAACAATCAGGATGACGATCAACGACAGGAAAAGGCCGAGCGTCGCCGTCGTCTGGATCCACGACGTATAGAAACCGCGACGGTCGTCAGGCGCGTGCTCCGCGACATAGGTCGCGGCGCCGCCATATTCGCCACCGAGCGCCAGGCCTTGCAACATGCGCAGCCCGATCAGGATCACGGGAGCCAAGATGCCCAAGGTTGCGTAGCCCGGCAGCAGGCCGACCAGGAAGGTCGACAGACCCATGATCGTCATGGTGACGAGGAAGGTATATTTGCGGCCGACGAGATCGCCGATGCGCCCGAAAAGCAACGCGCCGAACGGGCGGACAAGGAAGCCGGCGGCAAAGGCAAGCAGCGCAAAGATGTTGCGCGTTGCCTCGGGAATCGCCGGGCTGAAGAAGGTCGAGCCGATGAAGGCGGCCAACGAGCCGTAGAGATAGAAATCGTACCATTCGAAAACGGTGCCGAGCGAAGAGGCGAAGATGACTTTCTTCTCCTCGCGCGTCATGCCGCGGCTGGTTCTGCCGGCGGTTGAAGCCATTGCCATTGATGTATCCTCCCGTGAGATCCCGTCTGTCCTCGATGGCTGCGCGCCACCGTCCGCGCTCCTCCGAACGCGGACTCAAAAACGCAGCCAACGAGGGAAAAAATGACAGAAAGGGCGGGCCAAAGGCACCGCGACGATGGGATTATGACTTTGGTATTAGGTGCGCTGCGAAAGCGGCGGCGCGCTTGAATTGCTCTAGGCCTGCAGCGCTTCGAGCAGGCTGACCGCCGCCATCATGTCGCGCCTGCGGGCCGAGCGGCGCGCAACGGCCTCTACGTCCTGGCCCCAATGCTCGATCTGCCAGTCCTCGTCGACATGGCCGGCTGCCCAAGCTTCCTCGCCGTCGAGGTGACCGAAATCGACGGCCAAAGCCAGCAGCGCCGAACCGGTCAGCGCGGTCATGACATGAATGGCGGCCAGCCGCATCGGCTCGACACGCTGGCCAAGATGCGCGCCGAGCACGGCGATCGCCTCGCGCGGCTGCTCGACATGGATGACGCCTTCGGCAAGGTTGAAGCGCGCGCCGAGGCTGCCGCGTGCCCAGTCCAGCACCGGGTCCCAGAGCTTGTTCTGGCGATCGACCAGTCCCTGCGGGCCATCGGCCCGGTAGCACAAAAGATCGGACGAGGCGAAGCGCAGCACGTCCTCCAGCACCGCCTGCGGATCCGAGGCGACGCCGTCGACGGCGGTGTTGACGAGCCGCATGACAGGCATTGTCACGGGATCGATGACCTCGCCTTGTGCGCTGAATTCATCGGCAACGAGCGCGGCAGCGTTTTCGGTCGGCAGCACCATCACGGCCTTGCCCGGCGTGCGCACGGGCCGGCCGTCCAGATGAACGGCAAAGCCATTCTCGACGGGAGCCACTGAAACAGTCTTGTAGAAACGTTTCGGCAGCGGCGTCTTCATCTGGATCTGGGCGCGGCGCACGGGATCCGGGTCGGAAAGCAGCTTTCCGGCTTCGAGGTCTTCGAGGATGTCGCGCATGCCGAACTCCTTAAAGCAATTCCAGGGAACGTGTGAAGGGTTTTCCGTCCGGAATTGCGTCAAAACAAGAGATGGAGCAGCTTGCCGTTCGGGGAGCTGCTCTATGGTGCGGGCTGTCTGCGCGCCGGGCGGTTGACGATGATCAGCCCGGCGGCGATCAGGCCGAGTGCCAGGATTATCCTGGTCGTCGGCAGTTCGCCCAACAGCACCGCGCCGCACAGGACGCCGAACACCGGCGACAGGAAGGCGAAGCTCGACAGACCGGCGGCCGGATAACGCGTGAGCAGCCAGAACCACAACACATAGGTGAAAGCGACGATATAGAAAGACTGGAAGAGCAGCGCCAGTGTCGGCAAGGCGGCAAGCGCACGGATCGGCGGGCCGGCGAAAGGCATCACCAGCAGGCCGACGACAGTCGCACCCGCCAACTGGTAGAGCAGAAGCTTTTCGGCGTTGGTTTCCACCAGTTTCGACCGCTTTATGAAAATGCTGGTCGCCGCCCAGAGAATGCCCGAGCCGAGACTGAGCAGGTCACCCGTCAGCGTCGCGTCGCTGCCGGCAGTGATGCCGTCCGAGAACACCGCCACCAGGCCGCAGAAGGCCAGAACCAGCCCGCCGAGCTTGCGCGCATTGATGCGCTCGCCGAGCAGGAAATGGCCGCCGATCAGAACCCAGAACGGCATGGTGTTGACCAGCAGCGTGTTGCGGGCAACGGTCGTGTATTCGAGCCCGATATAGAGGCACAGGAACTCGACGCCGAAGAGCACGCCGACGACGATGCCGGCGGCCAGCGTCCGATCCGCTTCGAACAGCTTGATGCCGCGCAGCCGGCACCAGGCGAACACGCAAAGCCCGCCGATAACCGATCGCGCGACCGAGACGAAGACAGGGTCGTAGCCGGCATATGAGACCTTGGCGGCGACGTAGTTCAGGCCCCAGGAAAAGGTCAGTCCGACCATGATGACAGCAGCGGCCATGTCGACCGCATCGCGACGATCCAATGCCGGGGCGACAGCCAAGTCAGTCCTCCGCGCTCTGATCGTCGAAGCCGATCAGGTTCCAGCTCTGGCGCATATGCGGCGGCATCGGCGCCGTGACGTCGATGACGCCCTGGTCCGGATGCGGGATGATAATGCGGCGCGCATGCAGGTGCAGGCGGTTCTGAATGCCGCCCGGGAAATCCCAGTTGGTATCGGCCTCGAAATATTTTGGGTCGCCGATGATCGGGCAACCTATATAGGCGGCGTGAACGCGAAGCTGGTGGGTGCGGCCGGTATAGGGCTCCATCTCCAGCCAGGTCATCGTCTGCGCCGCCTGCTCGATGATGCGGTAGTAGGAGACGGCGTGGTCGGCACCCTTCTCTCCATGCGCGGCCACGCGCACGCGGTCGCCATCCTCCGTCGGCTCCTTGATCAGCCAGGTCGAGATCTTGTCCTCGCGTTTGGGCGGCACGCCCTTGACCAGCGCCCAGTAGGTTTTCTTAGTCTCTCGCGCCCGGAACGCTTCCGACAGCTTCATCGCCGCAAGACGGGTGCGGGCAACCACCAGCACGCCGGATGTGTCACGGTCGAGACGGTGGACGAGGCGCGGCTTCTCGCCCTTCTGATTGCGCCAGGCCTCGAGCATGTCGTCGACATTGCGGGTGACGCCGGAGCCGCCCTGCACCGCCAGGCCGGCCGGCTTGTTGAAGACGAAAACCTTCGGATCCTCATGCAAGAGCATCTTGGCGAGCACGTCGGCATCGCCCTGGTTGCGGATCGAGTGACCGGTGAGCGGCGCATCGCCCTTCTTATCGACATCGAGCGGAGGAACGCGGACAGACTGGCCGGGCTCGACACGCGTGTCGGCCTTCACCCGGCCACCATCGACACGGATCTGGCCGGACCGAAGCAGTTTCTGCAGATGGCCGAAGCCGAGGCCCGGGTAATGGACCTTGAACCAGCGGTCGAGCCGCATGCCCGCCTCGCCGGCCTCCACCGTGATCTGTTCAACACCTGCCATGACTTCGCTTTTCCGTTTGAAAGCGGCGCCATAGCACTATGGCAGGCATTGTGCGAGCCAAAGACCCAATAAAGCCGGACGATTACCCCAATCGTCGCACTGGATGCAGGTCAGCCTGATTCGCTCAGCCGCCGGGAGATAGCGGCTGGACGGCGCAGATGGTCGAGCGCGTCAGGAACCGTTTCTCGCGGCCGTTGTCGAGCGAGAACATGCCGCCCTGCCCTTCACCACATCGATGATCAGGTCGGTGTGTTTCCAGGCCTCATATTGAGAGGCGCTGATATAGACCGGCGTGTCGCCGATCTCGCGAGCTTCACGTAAGAGCAGACATCCGAGGCTCGGCCGCACGCCGACCGAACCGGAGGTTCAAAAGGCGCCAGGATCAGTTGGCCGCCTTCGGCTTGGACGAGCCGATCATTTTCCAGTTCTTGTAGAAGACGGAATTGATGCGCTCCACGCTGACCGAGACGATGGAGAGAAGGCCCGCGATCAGCTTCGGGAACGGAGACGGCCGAATGATGTCGACGAAGACGCAATAGCGGCGGCCGTCATATTCGTTGACCGACCGATGGAACAGCGTGTCGTCGAAGATGAACAGCGGGTTGTCGTACCAGTAGTTCTTCTTGCTGCCACACTGGACGAAGATCTCGGCCTTCACCGGGATCAGGTTGTAGAGGATGCGCAGGCTGAGCCGCAGCGGTCCGAAATGCCAGGACGTGGATTCGCGCTTGCTGAAAACGGATACCGCGATCGTCTTGATGTATTTGTAATCCTTGTTGAATTCGGGAACGTTGTCGATCTTGTGCTTGCCGTACCACTGGTAGACATACATACCGCGCCGGCCGGCGCCGAAATTGGCGTCGATATCGGCGATGATCTCGTCCTTGCGGGCGTTGAAGACGCCCAAGACCTCGTTGATCTCGCGCTGATAGTCCTCGGGGAACTGATCGGGCTTCCAGACGCCGGGGTTGCGGTAGCAGAGAAGGTCGACGATCAGGTTGAACGGCGACAACAGCCAAGTGAACAGGCCATTGCCAAGGAAGTAGCGTTCGAACAGGTTCTGGTTCTTCTGGTCGTTGCGCATGACATCGATCAGGCCGCAGACGACCCAGATGGCGGCCAGGATTGGGATGAAGTAGAAAGCGAGCGCGAGAACCACGACCGCGATGGCAGCCTTGCGGAGCGTCTTGACGGTTTGCTTTGTCATTGTCATTCGCGCGGGAGCGCGATCCTGTTCCGTTTGCCAAATCACGGCGACCCCCGCCCGCCGTGCGTCTTGATAAGATTTTTTGTTTCCCGGCACAATGCCGACGCACGGTCCCGGTGGTCGGCCCGAATGAATATTTGGAGTATGTTACTCCACTTCAACTCAATGCACGGCCGGCAAACCAAGCTCGTCCCATCTTTCCCCAGGGATCGGATCGCGGACCAGGAATTCGAAACCGACGACGCTTTCCCCATGGCGTGGCTTCGCGACGAAGCGTGCCGACCGCCGGGCCGCGCAACTCAGCTGCTCCGTTCGCCGCGCAGCTTTGCCCAATATTCCAGCCGCTTGCGGATATCGCGCTCGAAACCGCGCTCCGGCGGATCGTAGAAAGTGCGCCGGCCCATCTTCTCCGGAAAATAGTCCTGGCCTGAAAACGCGTCCGGCTCGTCATGGTCGTAGCGATAGCCGGCGCCGTAATCCTCCTGCTTCATCAGTTTGGTCGGGGCATTGAGGATGTGCTTCGGCGGCAGCAGAGAACCGAACTCCTTGGCGGCCGCTGTCGCAGCCTTGAAGGCGGTGTAGACGGCGTTCGATTTCGGCGCCGTGGCGAGATAGACAGTGGCCTGGGCGAAGGCGAGCTCGCCCTCGGGCGAGCCGAGATAGTCATAGGCATCCTTTGCCGCATTGGCGACGACAAGCGCCTGAGGATCGGCGAGCCCGATATCCTCCACCGCCATGCGCACGAGCCGGCGACCGAGATAAAGCGGATCCTCGCCGGCATCGAACATGCGGGCAAGGTAATAGAGCGCGGCATCCGGGTCGGAGCCGCGCACCGATTTGTGCAGCGCCGAGATCAGATTGTAGTGGCCGTCCTGGCCCTTGTCGTAGATCGGGGCGCGGCGCTGGATGACGCGCTGCAGGCCCTCCGGGCCGAACACCTCGCCTTTCTTGGCGGCGCGCCAGATTTCCTCGGCCAGCGTCAGCGAGGCGCGGCCGTCCCCATCCGCCATGCGGATGAGCATGGCACGCGCTTCTTCATCGAGCGGCAGCGCCCTGCCCTCGGTTTCTTCCGCGCGCGCCAGCAGCTTGGCGATGCTTTCCTCGCCCAGCGAACGGAACACCAGCACGCGCGCGCGGGACAGAAGCGCGGCATTCAATTCGAAGGACGGGTTCTCCGTGGTGGCGCCGACCAGCACCACCGTGCCGTCTTCCATCACGGGGAGAAAGCCGTCCTGCTGGGCGCGGTTGAAGCGATGGATCTCGTCGACGAAGAGCAGCGTCTGGCGGCCGTTGGAGCGCCTGAGCTTCGCCGCCTCGAAAACTTTCTTGAGGTCCGCGACGCCGGAAAACACGGCCGAGATCTGCTCGAAGGCGAGATTGGTTTCGCCTGCGAGCAGCCGCGCCACCGTCGTCTTGCCGGTGCCGGGCGGACCCCAGAAGATCATCGAGCCGAGCGAGCCGGAATCGATCAGCCTGGTCAGCGCGCCGTCGGGGCCGGTCAGATGCTCCTGGCCCACGACCTCGCCAAGGTCTTTGGGGCGCAGCCGGTCGGCAAGCGGTCGCCCGGGCGCCACTTTCTCCGGTTCATCGGAACTGAACAGATCGGCCATGCAAGTCTTTTGGTTGAAAGCGATCTTCAAAGATGGGAAGACCGGCTCAGTAGCGCAACACCTGGCGCAGTATCTGCCCGCCGCGCTCGACGGTAAAGCGCCACCAGCGTGTGTCCTGCTGGGCAACCTGCGCCAGCGTTGCCGCGGTGTCGATGGTGGTGCCGTTGACCTCGCGCACGATATCGCCGGGCTGGAAGCCGAAATCGGCGGCCGGCGAATCGCGGCTGATATCGATGACGGTGACGCCCTTGATATCCGTGCGAAGGCCAAGGCGCTGGGCAAGCCGGGGCGACAGCTCCGAGACCTTGGCGCCGGAAAAGGGACTGCGGCCGCGCAAGGTGACTTCGCTGGGCTTGACGCCTTCCGGCGCGCGCTCCAGCGGAATCTCCAACGTCGCCTGCTGCCCTTTGCTCAGCACGGCAAACGTCGCCTTGGTGCCGATCGACAGCGTCGCCATGCGGTAGTCGAGCGCCTCGATGCTTTCAACCGGTGTGTTGTTGAGCGACAGGACGACATCGCCAGCCTTGAGCCCCGCCTTGCCCGCCGGCCCGGTGGCGTCCACGGACGACACCAGGGCGCCGGTCGGCCTCTCCATGCCAAGCGATTCTGCGATCTGCGGCGTCACCATTTCGAATTCCGCGCCGATATAGGGACGCTCGAAGAAGTCGAGCCCGGCCTTGGCGGCGTCGGCGAAGGCGCGCACCATGTTCGAGGGAATGGCGAAGCCGATGCCGATCGAACCGCCGCTGCGGCTGTAGATCGCCGTGTTGATGCCGACCAGCTGGCCGCCCATGTTGATCAGCGCGCCGCCCGAGTTGCCGGGATTGATGGCGGCATCGGTCTGGATGAAATAGCCCGAATCCGAAACGCCGATATGGCTGCGGGCAAGCGCCGAGACGATGCCGCTGGTGGTGGTCTGGCCGACGCCGAACGGGTTGCCGATGGCGAGCACCAGATCGCCAACCTCGAGCGCGTCGGAATCGCCGATGGCAATCACCGGGAACGGCTTGTCGGCCGAGATCTTGAGCACGGCGAGATCGAGCGTCTCGTCCTTGAGCATGACCTTGGAGGTGAACTCGCGCCCGTCCGCGGTCGCGACCTTCACCTCGTCGGCGTCCTTGATGACGTGGAAGTTGGTGACGATGACGCCGCTCGGATCGACCAGCACGCCCGAACCAAGCGAGGACTGCGCGCGCGGCTGGGCGCGGCCGAAGAATTCCTCGAAGAAGGGATCGCCCTCGAAAGGCGACGTCACCTTTGCGGTCTGCGACGCATAGACATTCACCACGGCCGGGGCCGTCTGCTTGACCAGCGGCGCGAAGGAGAGCTGCACCTCCTCGCGGCCGAACGGTACGCGCTTGTCGGGGCCGGACGTGCCGTTCTCGCCCTCGACGCCATGCAGAAGATCGGTCAGCACATCGGAGAGGCCCGGATCGGCCGGCTTGGCGGCGTCCTCGGCAAGAGCCTGTCTTGCGGCCGGTACCACGGCGAAGACCGCCAGCGCGGCAACAAGAAACAGTCGTTTGAGGTGCATTCTCGAATCCCTCCAGATCGGGCGCCATTGTCCTGACGATTGTGCAGAATGAAAGGCTAATGCACACAAATGCGACACTTGTCGCGCAAAAGCGTTCGCGCAAGGGCGAAAAATCCGCACGCCTGCCCGCCCTCCGGCAAATGCAAAAAGGGGCCCGCAGGCCCCTTGAAGTCATGACGAAAATGCTTGGCCTCAGGCGACCGCGGCTTCCTCGTTGGCGCCCTCGGCCTCGAGGCGGGCGCGGTCGGCGGCGCCCTTGGCCGAGGTGTCGCGGTCGACGAATTCGATGACCGCCATCGCGGCGTTGTCGCCCTTGCGGAAGCCCGCCTTCATGATGCGAAGATAGCCACCGTTGCGCTGCGCGTAACGCGGCGCAATCGTGTCGAACAGGCGCTTCACGACCGGCTCGTTGCCGATCTGGGCGATGACCTGACGACGGGCGTGCAGGTCGCCGCGCTTGCCGAGCGTGACGAGCTTCTCGACGATCGGACGCAGGTCCTTCGCCTTCGGCAGGGTGGTGACGATCTGCTCGTGCTCGATCAGAGACACGGCGAGGTTGGCGAACATTGACTTGCGGTGGCTTACGCTGCGGGCGAAGCGACGGCCTTTGAAACCGTGGCGCATGGCTCTTTTCCTTCTTCAGTTGTTCAAGAGGCCACGGCCTCTGATGGTTTTCCGCATGACCGTCGGATCGAGCGGCTCTCGCCGCCGATCCTTGGAATTCATGCTCAATATTGGTCTTCGTAACGCTTGGCGAGGTCTTCGATGTTTTCCGGCGGCCAGTCCGGCACTTCCATGCCGAGATGGAGGCCCATGGCCGCCAGCACTTCCTTGATCTCGTTCAGCGACTTGCGGCCGAAGTTCGGGGTGCGCAGCATCTCGGCTTCGGTCTTCTGGATCAGGTCGCCGATATAGACGATGTTGTCGTTCTTCAGGCAGTTGGCCGAACGCACCGAAAGCTCGAGCTCGTCGACCTTCTTGAGCAGCGCCGGGTTGAAGGCGAGCTCGGTGACGGCTTCGGCGGCGACTTCCTTCTGCGGCTCGTCGAAGTTGACGAACAGCGCGAGCTGGTCCTGCAGGATGCGGGCGGCGAAAGCCACCGCGTCCTCACCCGAGATCGAGCCGTTGGTCTCGATGGTCATGGTCAGCTTGTCGTAGTCGAGCACCTGGCCCTCGCGGGTGTTCTCGACCTTGTAGGAGACCTTCTTGACCGGCGAGTAGAGGCTGTCGACCGGGATCAGGCCGATCGGCGCGTCCTCGGCGCGGTTGCGCTCTGCCGGCACATAGCCCTTGCCGGTGTCGACGGTGAACTCCATGCGGATCTCGGCGCCCTCGTCCAGCGTGCAGATGACGTGGTCGGGGTTGAGGATCTCGACGTCGCCGACTGTCTGGATGTCGCCGGCGAGCACGGCGCCCGGGCCCTGCTTGCGAACGACCATGCGCTTGGGTCCATCGCCTTCCATGCGGATGGCGATTTCCTTGATGTTGAGCACGATGTCGGTCACGTCCTCGCGCACGCCGGCGATGGACGAGAATTCATGCAGCACGCCGTCGATCTGCACGGCGGTGACGGCCGCGCCGCGCAGCGAAGACAGAAGCACGCGCCGCAGCGCATTGCCCAGCGTCAAGCCAAAGCCGCGCTCAAGCGGCTCGGCCACCAGCGTGGTCAGCGTCTTCTTCTTCGACGAGAACTCGATCTTGTTCGGCTTGATCAGTTCCTGCCAGTTTTTCTGGATCATAGATGTCTTCCTTCCTTTGCCCCGCCACCATCCAATCGTGGCGGGCGACACGGAAAACCGCGGAGGAACGCCGTGGCGTTCGCGCGGCGCTTAAAAAATCAGACGCGGCGCTTCTTGCGCGGACGGCAGCCATTGTGCGGGATCGGCGTCACGTCACGGATCGAGGTGATGGTGAAGCCCGCCGCCTGTAGCGCGCGAAGGGCCGATTCACGGCCGGAGCCGGGTCCGCAGACCTCGACCTCGAGCATGCGCATGCCGTGTTCCTGCGCCTTCTTGGCGACGTCCTCGGCAGCCATCTGGGCGGCGAACGGGGTCGACTTGCGCGAACCCTTGAAGCCTTGCGCGCCGGCCGACGACCAGGCAATCGAATTGCCCTGTGCGTCGGTGATGGTGATCATGGTGTTGTTGAAGGTCGAATTGACGTGGGCAACGCCCGACGAAATGTTCTTGCGTTCGCGACGGCGAACACGAGCGGCTTCCTTGGCCATGGTAGTCCTTTCAGTTGATCTCTACACCGCCGTAATGCCAGCGGCTCCACCTTTGGGATCGAGTAGGGAATAGCGAGTAGGGATTCCTGCCCGCTAACGGCTACTCGCTATTCGCTTACTTACTTCTTCTTGCCGGCGATCGCCTTGGCCGGACCCTTGCGGGTGCGCGCATTGGTATGCGTGCGCTGGCCGCGGACCGGCAGCGAGCGGCGGTGACGCAGGCCGCGGTAGCAGCCGAGGTCCATGAGCCGCTTGATGTTCATCGAGACTTCACGGCGCAGGTCGCCTTCGACCTGGTAATCGCGGTCGATCGCCTCGCGGATCTGCAACACTTCCGCGTCGGTCAGCTGGTTGACGCGGCGGTCCGCCGGGATGCCGACCTTGTCGACGATCTCCTGGGCAAACTTCTTGCCGATGCCGTGAATGTACTGAAGCGCAATGACGACGCGCTTGTTGGTCGGAATGTTGACGCCGGCTATACGAGCCATCTTCTTCTCTTTCTCCATGTGGGCCGGGCATGCCCGGCGCTGTCGAAGTTGCCCCGCGTCCGGTGGAGGCCGGCCCCTGCGGGAGTTTCCTGGTTCAAAGCGACCGCCTTGCCCGCAAGGGCAAGCAAAGTCCATGCCTGATAGGAAGACGGGCCGCCATACCCCAGCGGCCCACTTCAGTCAAGCGCAATCTTTAATTGTCGGCCCGGCCTACTTCGCCGCAACCGCGAGGACCTTGCCGATCTCTGCGGTCACCGCATCGATACTGGCCATGCCGTCGACGGTCTTGAGCTTGCCTTTGGCGTAGTAGTAGCCGATCAGCGGCGCCGTCTTCTTGTAGTATTCGCGCAAGCGTTCCTCGAACACCGCCGGGTTGTCGTCCTTGCGCACCGGCTGGCCGGCGGCCTTGGCATCTTCGGCGCGTTTGACGATTCGGCCAACCAGCGCCTTGTCGTCGACGACGAGCTCGATGACGGTGTCGAGCGCTATGCCGCGCTCGGCGAGCATAGCCTCGACCGCGTCGGCCTGGACCAGCGTGCGCGGATAACCATCGAGGATGAAACCCTTGGCGCAATCCGGCTGATCGATGCGTTCGGCGACGATGGCGTTGACGATCGCATCCGAGACCAGTTCACCGGCATCCATCACCGCCTTGGCACGCTTGCCGACCTCGGTTCCGGCCTGGACGGCGGCACGCAGCATGTCACCCGTCGAGAGCTGGGGGATGCCGTGCTTTTCTACCAGTCTTTGTGCTTGCGTCCCCTTGCCCGCTCCTGGCGGCCCAAGCAATATCAGCCTCATCTGCTCCTCTTCCCCCCGCGCAACTTCGACTTCTTGATCAGGCCCTCATACTGGTGCGCGATCAGGTGACCCTGAATCTGCGCCACCGTGTCGAGCGTGACACTGACCACGATCAGAAGCGATGTGCCACCGAGGTAGAAAGGTACGCCAGTCGCCGAAATCAGGAACTCCGGCAGCAGACAGACCAGCACCAGGTAAATGGCGCCGATAACGGTTATGCGCGTCAGAACATAGTCGATATATTCGGCGGTGCGCTCGCCCGGACGATAGCCTGGGATGAAGCCGGAGTGCTTCTTGAGCTGGTCGGCCGTGTCCTTCGGGTTGAAGACGATCGCCGTGTAGAAGAAGGCGAAGAAGACGATCATGCCCGCATAGAAGATCATGTAGAGCGGCTGGCCATGGCCGAGCGAGGCGAGGATCGTGCTGGCCCAGGCCGGCAGGTTGGTCGCCTGCGAGAAGCCCGCGACGGTCGCCGGCAGAAGCAGCAGCGAAGACGCGAAGATCGGCGGGATGACGCCAGAGGTGTTGAGCTTCAGCGGCAGATGCGAGGTATCGCCCTGGAACATGCGGTTGCCGACCTGGCGCTTCGGATACTGGATGAGCAGGCGGCGCTGCGCGCGTTCGAAGAAGACGATGAGCGCGATGACGATGATGGCCAGCACGATGATCGCTAGGATGAGGCCCGTCGACAGCGCGCCGGTGCGGCCGAGTTCCAGGGTACCGGAGATCGCGCGGGGCAGGCCGGCGACGATGCCGGAGAAAATGATCAGCGAAATGCCGTTGCCGATGCCGCGCGCGGTGATCTGCTCGCCGAGCCACATCAGGAACATGGTGCCGCCGACCAGCGTGACGACGGTCGAGATGCGGAAGAACATGCCTGGATCGTTGACGATGCCGTTGCCGCCCTCGAGGCCGACCGAAATGCCGTAGGCCTGGACCAGCGCCAGGAGCACCGTGCCGTAGCGCGTGTACTGGTTGATGATCTTGCGGCCCTGCTCGCCCTCCTTCTTCAGCGTCTCCAGCGAAGGGATGACCGAGGTCATCAGCTGCATGATGATGGAGGCGGAGATGTAGGGCATGATGCCCAGCGCGAAGATCGCCATGCGCTGCACGGCGCCGCCGGCGAACATGTTGAACATGCCGAGCACGCCCTTGCTCTGCGAGGAGAAGGCCTGGGCGAAAGCGTCGGGATTGATGCCGGGAAGCGGGATATAGGTGCCGAGGCGGTAGACGAGCAGCGCGCCGATGGTGAACCAGATGCGCTTCTTGAGGTCCTCGGCCTTGGCGAAGGCCGCGAAATTCAGATTGGAGGCTAGTTGTTCAGCAGCCGAGGCCATGCCTGATTCTCCGCTAGACCATGATGCCGAAAAGTGTGGAGCGGTTTTCGGACGATATCATGCTCTACTTCGTTTGATTTCCATGTCACGCTCGATGCCCGCAGCTCAGGCGGCGCGTGTCACCGAAGCCCACGAGATAAGCTCCGGACCGTAAACATGCAAGCGGCCGCGTTGACGCGGCCGCCCAATTCATCTGGTCAAAGCGCGGTTCGACGGAAAATGCGAAATCATCCCGGCCGGCCGCGCTTCAACTCGCCGTTACTCGGCGGCGGCCGCTTCCGGCAGCTTCACCGAACCGCCGGCCTTCTCGATCTTCTCGATCGCGGCCTTGGAGGCGCCGGCGACGTCGAAGGAGAGCTTGGCCTTGAGTTCGCCGTCGGACAGCACACGCACGCCGTCCTTGGCGCGGCGGATGACGCCGGCGGCAACCAGGGCCTCGGCCGTAACGGTCGCCTTGGCGTCGAGCTTCTTGGCATCGATCGCGGCCTGGATACGAGCCAGCGACACGACGGTGAAGCTCTTGGCGAAGATGTTGTTGAAGCCACGCTTCGGCAGGCGCCGGTAGAGCGGCATCTGGCCGCCCTCGAAGCCGTTGATGGCGACGCCCGAGCGGGCCTTCTGGCCCTTGACGCCGCGACCGGCCGTCTTGCCCGAGCCGGAGCCGATGCCGCGACCGAGGCGCTTCCTGGAGTGCGTGGCGCCGTCCTTGTCACGCAGATCGTTGAGTTTCATGTTTCTTCTCCTGCGCTTCCGTTCAGGCCTCGTCCACGACGCGGACGAGGTGCTGGACGGCGGCGATCATGCCGCGCACCGAAGGGGTATCTTCCAGCGTGCGCCGCTTGTGCATCTTGTTCAGGCCGAGGCCGACCAGCGTCGCGCGCTGCTCCTTCGGCCGGCGGATCGGCGAGCCGATCTGCTCGACGGTGATGGTCTTGGTAGCTTTCTTGGCCATGGTCGAAATCCCTGGTCAGCGTCGACTATTCTTCAGCCGCAACGGCGGTGCCGCGGCGGGCCTGAAGGGTCGAGTACTTGATGCCGCGCGCGGCAGCCACATCCTTCGGATGCATCTGGCTCTTCAGCGCGTCGAAGGTGGCGCGAACCATGTTGTAGGGGTTCGACGACCCCATCGACTTGGCGACCACGTCATGCATGCCGAGCGTCTCGAAGACGGCGCGCATCGGGCCGCCGGCGATGATGCCGGTACCCTGCTTGGCGGCGCGCAGCAGAACGCGTCCAGCGCCCCAACGGCCCTCGACGTCGTGATGCAGCGTGCGGCCCGAACGCAGCGGCACGAAGATCATGTCGCGCTTGGCCGACTCGGTCGCCTTGCGGATCGCTTCCGGCACTTCGCGCGCCTTGCCGTGGCCGAAGCCGACGCGGCCCTTCTGGTCGCCGACCACGACGAGAGCGGCAAAGCCGAAACGACGGCCGCCCTTCACCACCTTGGCGACGCGGTTGATGTGGACGAGCTTGTCCACCATGCCGTCGTCACGCTCTTCGCGCTCGCGGCCGCGGCCGCCTTCTCTACGTTCCTGTGCCATATCCTAGTCCTTGTTCTTTTCCGGAAGCACGGGTTGCTGTTTGCCGACACCGCTTCGGGTCGTCAGCGGCGAATTTTTCCTTTGCATGATCTTATCCGAAAAGTCTGCAACTTTTCGCTGCGCGGACCTCCCGGTTCGGGATCATGCATCAGAAGCTGAGACCGCCTTCGCGGGCAGCCTCGGCCAGCGCCTTGACGCGGCCATGATAGATGTACGGGCCGCGGTCGAAGACGACTTCCTTGACGCCTGCCTTCGTGGCACGCTCGGCGATCAGTTTGCCGACCGCGGCGGCGGCGGAGGTGTCGGCGCCGGTCTTGAGCGAACCCTTGAGATCCTTCTCCAACGTCGAGGCGGCGGCCAGCGTGTGGCCGTTAGCATCGTCGATGACCTGGACGTAAATGTTCTTCGAGGTGCGGTGCACCGAAAGCCGCGGACGCGCGCCGGCGACCTTCTTCAGCTGGCGGCGCACGCGTTGCGCGCGGCGTTGGATGGTCTCTTTGGGGCTTGCCATAATGTCAGTCCTTGCCTTCAGAAAACGGGGGCAACCCTGTGCGGTAGGCTAGGCCTCCCGCGGCCGCTCCCCGCGGCGTTACACTTCTGCGGCTTGGCCCTTTGCGAAAAGTCTGCAACTTTTCGGGGCCAGGCCTATTACTTCTTCTTGCCTTCCTTGCGCACAATGCGCTCGTCGGCATAGCGCACGCCCTTGCCCTTGTAGGGCTCGGGGCCGCGATATTCGCGGATCTCGGCGGCGACCTGGCCAACCTGCTGCTTATCGATTCCCGAGACGGTGATCTCGGTCGGCTTCGGCACCGTAATGGTGATGCCCTGCGGCGTCTGATAAACCACGTCGTGGCTGAAGCCGAGCGCCAGCTGCAGGTTCTTGCCCTGCAACGCCGCGCGATAGCCGACGCCGGTGATCTCGAGCTTCTTCTCGAAGCCGTCCTTCACGCCCTGCAGGATGTTGACGATCTGCGTGCGCGACATGCCCCACTTGGAGCGGGCGTTCTTGGTCTGGTCGCGCGGCTCAACGGAGATCTCGTTGTTGTCCATCTTCACCAGCACTTCGTCGTTCACCACGAACTTCAGCTCGCCCTTGGGGCCCTTCGCCGTCACGGTCTGGCCGTTGACGGACGCGGTCACGCCCTGCGGCAGCGAAACGGGTTTCTTTCCGATACGAGACATTTTGTTGTCCTCGTCACTTCTTTCGTTTCAGTTCCAGTTCCCGGGCGCGATCCCGAGAACCGAAGCCCATTCATCAATTTCGCGCCGGATCAGAAGATCTGGCAGAGGATTTCGCCGCCGACATTCTGCTCGCGCGCTTCATGGTCGGCCATGACGCCCTTCGGCGTCGAAAGGATGGCGATGCCGAGGCCGTTGGCGACCTGCGGGATCGACTTGGCCGAGACATAGACGCGGCGGCCGGGCTTCGAGACGCGCTCGATTTCGCGCACGACCGGAGCGCCGTCGAAATACTTCAGCTCGATCTCGATTTCGGACTTGCCGTTTTCGAAATCGGTCTGGCTGTAGTCGCGGATATAGCCTTCCGACTTCAGCACTTCGAGGACGCGGGCACGCAGACGCGAGGCCGGGGTCGAAACGCTCGACTTCTTGCGGCCATAGGCGTTGCGGATGCGGGTCAGCATATCGCCGAGAGGATCGCTCAATGACATCTCAGTGTCTCCTTACCAGCTCGACTTGACCAGGCCCGGGATCTGGCCAGTATTGCCCAGATCGCGAAGCGCAATACGCGAAAGCTTCAGCTTGCGGTAGTAGGCGCGCGGACGGCCCGTCACTTCGCAGCGGTTGCGGATGCGGATCTTGGCCGAGTTGCGCGGCAGCGCCGAAAGCTTCAACTGGGCGCGAAAACGCTCTTCCATCGGCTTGGACTGATCCATGATGATGGCCTTGAGCGCCGTGCGCTTGGCGGCATACTGGTCGGCGAGCTTGCGGCGCCGGTTGTTCTTCTCGACTGAGCTGGTCTTTGCCATTTCAGATGTTTCCTTTTTCGCTGCCGTTACTGGCGGAAGGGGAAGTTGAAGGCCTTGAGCAGCGCTCTTGCCTCGTCGTCCGTCTTCGCCGTCGTACAAACGATGACGTCCATGCCCCAGACCTGATCAACCTTGTCGTAGTTGATCTCCGGGAACACGATGTGCTCCTTGATGCCCATGGCATAGTTGCCACGGCCGTCAAAGCTCTTCGGGTTCAGTCCGCGGAAGTCGCGAACGCGCGGCAGCGCGATGTTCACGAGGCGGTCCAGGAACTCGTACATACGTTCCTTGCGCAGCGTGACCTTGGCGCCGATCGGCATGTTCTCGCGCACCTTGAAGCCGGCAATCGAGTTGCGGGCGCGGGTGACGACGGCCTTCTGGCCGGCGATCAGCGCGAGATCCTCGGCCGCGACCGAGGGCTTCTTGGAGTCTGCGGTTGCTTCGCCGACACCCATGTTCAGCACGATCTTGTCGATGCGCGGAACCTGCATGTCGTTGTCGTAGCCGAACTGCTCCTGCATCGCCTTGCGGATGGTCTCGTTGTAGACCTTCTTGAGGCGCGGCTCGTTCTTGGCAATTGCCTGCTTGGTTTCAGCCTTAGCCATTGATGACTTCTCCCGAACGCTTGGCGACGCGCACCTTCTTGCCATCCTTCTGGATGGTGAAGCCGACGCGGGTCGGCTTGCCGTCCTTGGGGTCGGCCAGCGCGATATTCGACAGGTGGATCGGCGCTTCCTTGGTGATGACCCCGCCCTCTTGGGACTGGGTCTGTTTCTGATGACGGCGAATGAGGTTCACGCCGCGGACGACCGCGGTGTCTTCCTTCGGCTGCACCGACAGGACTTCGCCCGAACGGCCCTTGTCCTTGCCGGCAAGCACGACAACCTTGTCGCCTTTTTTGATCTTTTGCATTGGTCCGGCTCCTTACAGCACTTCAGGCGCGAGCGAGATGATCTTCATGTGGTTCTTGGCGCGCAATTCGCGCGGAACCGGTCCGAAGATACGGGTGCCGATCGGCTCTTTCTTATTGTCGACGAGAACGGCCGCGTTCTTGTCGAAACGGATCACGCTGCCGTCCGGGCGGCGGATGTCCTTGGCCGTGCGAACCACGACCGCCTTCATCACATCGCCCTTCTTAACGCGGCCGCGCGGAATGGCTTCCTTGATCGACACCACGATGATGTCGCCGACGGAGGCATATTTCCGCTTCGAGCCGCCCAGCACCTTGATGCACATGACACGACGGGCGCCGGAATTGTCCGCGACGTCGAGGTTTGTTTGCATCTGAATCATGACTGGCCGCCTTCTTCTTTTCTAACGGGACGGGTTCTTTCACCCCTCCCCGGTCTGTCCAAAATTCGGTTCGTTCGCCCGGATCAAGCCTGATCCGACGAGACGACAACCCAGCGCTTGTCCTTGGAAATCGGCTTCGATTCCTGGATGAACACCTGGTCGCCGACCTTGTGGGCGTTGTTCTCGTCGTGCGCCTTGTACTTCTTGGTCATGCGCACGGTCTTCTTCATCACCGGATGGGTGAAGCGACGCTCGACCTTGACCACGACCGTCTTCTCGTTCTTGTCGCTGACGACGGTGCCCTGCAGGATGCGCTTTGGCATGGTTCTCGTCCTTAAGCCTTCTTGGCCGCGGATTTTTCCGCGGCGATGGTCTTGATGCGCGCGATGTCCTTGCGGACCTGCTTCACGCGCGCGGTCTTTTCGAGCTGGCCGGTGGCCTTCTGGAAGCGCAGGTTGAACTGCTCCTTCTTGAGGGCCGCCAGGTCGTCGGTCAGCTGATCCTGGGTCTTGGTCCGGATGTCTTCGGCTTTCATGATCGCCTGTCCTTATTCTGCGATGCGCTGCACGAAGCGCGTCTTGACCGAGAGCTTGGCGGCGCCGAGACGCAGCGCTTCACGAGCCGTCTCCTCGCTGACGCCGTCGATCTCGAACATGATACGGCCAGGCTTGACGCGCGCCGCCCAGTAGTCGACGGCGCCCTTGCCCTTACCCATGCGGACTTCGGTCGGCTTCGAGGTGACCGGCAGGTCCGGGAACACCCGGATCCAGACGCGGCCGGCGCGCTTCATCTCGCGGGTGATCGCGCGGCGGGCCGCCTCGATCTCGCGCGCGGTGACGCGGTTCGGCTCAAGCGCCTTCAGCCCGAAACCGCCGAAATCCAGATTGGTGCCGCCCTTGGCGGTACCGTGGATACGGCCCTTGAACTGCTTGCGGAACTTTGTGCGCTTTGGCTGCAGCATCGTTCTAACTCCAAATTCTCAAATGTCTCAGGCGTTCTCGCGACGGCGGCCGCGTTCACGCTCACCGCCAGCACCACCGCCGCCATGAGCGGCATCGCCTTCGGTTGCACGGCGCTCGGAGGCCATCGGGTCATGCTCGAGGATCTCGCCCTTGAACACCCACACCTTGACGCCGCAGATACCGTAGGCCGTGTTCGCCTCGGCCGTGCCGTAGTCGACATCGGCGCGCAGCGTATGCAGCGGCACGCGGCCTTCGCGGTACCACTCCATGCGCGCGATTTCGGCGCCGCCGAGACGGCCGGAGCAGTTGATGCGGATGCCTTCGGCGCCGAGACGCATGGCCGACTGAACGGCACGCTTCATGGCGCGGCGGAACGCGATGCGGCGCTCGAGCTGCTGGGCGATCGACTGGGCGACCAGCGTGGCGTCGATTTCCGGCTTGCGTACTTCGACGATGTTGAGGTGCGTTTCGGACTTCGTCATCTCGGTCAGCTTCTTGCGAAGCTTCTCGATGTCGGCGCCCTTCTTGCCGATGATGAGGCCCGGACGCGCCGCGTGGATAGTGACGCGGCACTTCTTGTGCGGACGCTCGATCACGACCTTGGAGATCGCGGCCTGCTTGAGTTCCTTCTCGAGATATTTGCGGATCTTGAGGTCCTCGTGCAGCAGCTGGCCGTACTCGCCCGTGTTCGCGAACCAGCGCGAATCCCAGGTACGGTTGATGCCGAGACGCAGCCCGATCGGATTGACTTTCTGGCCCATTATGCGGCCTCCCCTTTTTCCTCGACTTCACGAACGACGATCGTGAGATGCGAGAACGGCTTTTCGATACGGCTGGCGCGGCCGCGGCCACGAGCGTGGAAACGCTTCATGACGATCGACTTGCCGACATAGGCTTCCGCCACGATCAGAGCGTCGACGTCGAGGTCGTGATTGTTTTCCGCGTTGGCGATCGCCGATTCCAGCGTCTTCTTGACCGTGCCGGAAATCCGCTTGGCCGAGAATTCGAGATCGGAAAGCGCTGTCGCGACCTTCTTGCCGCGGATCAGCGCGGCAACCAGGTTGAGCTTCTGCGGGCTGATGCGGATCGTGCGCAGAACGGCACGCGCCTCGTTATCAGCAAGCCTGCGCGGAGCTTTGGCCTTGCCCATGATTATTTCCTCTTCGCCTTCTTATCCGCGCCGTGACCGTAATAGGTCCGGGTCGGAGCGAATTCACCGAACTTGTGGCCGACCATGTCCTCGTTCACCGAGACGGGAACGTGCTTCTGGCCGTTGTAGACACCGAAGGTGAGGCCGACGAACTGCGGCAGGATGGTGGAGCGACGGCTCCACATCTTGATCACCTCATTGCGACCACCTTCACGAACCTTGTCCACCTTCTTGAGAAGGTAGCCGTCGATGAAGGGGCCTTTCCAAATCGAACGAGTCACTTGGCGTTACCTCTTCTTAGCTCTTGCGCTGATGACGCGAGCGCAGGATGAACTTGTCGGTCGCCTTGTTGGACCGCGTCTTCTTGCCCTTGGTCGGCTTGCCCCAGGGCGAAACCGGATGGCGGCCACCCGACGTGCGGCCTTCGCCGCCGCCATGCGGATGGTCGACCGGGTTCATGGTCACGCCGCGATTGTGCGGGCGCTTGCCGCGCCACACGGTGCGACCGGCCTTGCCGTCGTTGATGTTGCCGTGGTCGGGGTTCGACACCGCACCCACGGTGGCCATGCAGGAGCCGTGCACGACACGCTGCTCGCCCGAGTTGAGGCGCAGGATCGCCATGCCCTGGTCGCGGCCGACGAGCTGGGCGTAACCGCCAGCCGAACGGGCGACCTGGCCGCCCTTGCCCGGCTTCAGCTCGATGTTGTGGACGATCGTGCCGACCGGCATCGACGCCAGCGGCATCGCGTTGCCCGGCTTCACGTCGACCGCTTCGCCGGCCACGATCTTGTCGCCGGCAGCGAGACGCTGCGGGGCCAGGATGTAGGACAGCTCGCCGTCGTCATACTTGATCAGCGCGATGAAGGCGGTGCGGTTCGGATCGTATTCGATACGCTCGACCGTGCCGACGACGTCGTACTTCTTACGCTTGAAGTCGATGATGCGGTACGAGCGCTTGTGACCGCCGCCGATGAAGCGGGCCGTGATGCGGCCGTAATTGTTGCGGCCGCCCGACTTGGTCAGGCCTTCGGTCAGGCCCTTGACGGGCTTGCCCTTGTAAAGGCCCGAGCGGTCGACGATGACCAGCTGGCGGGTGCTCGGCGTTACCGGGTTGAATTTCTTAAGTGCCATTGTCCTGTCCTCGCGGCCTTGCTCAGAGACCCGTCGCGACGTCGATCGACTGGCCGTCGGCCAGCGTCACAACCGCCTTCTTGACGTCGCCCTGGCGGCCAACGGTGCCGCGGAAGCGCTTGATCTTGCCCTTGCGGACGAGCGTGTTCACAGCCGTCACCTTGACGCCGAAGAGAGCTTCCACGGCAGCCTTGATTTCCGGCTTCGACGCCTTCTTGGCGACGTTGAAGACGACCTGGTTCTGCTCGGAAGCCATGGTCGACTTTTCGGTGATCGCCGGCGAGACGATCACGTCGTAGTGACGGAGGTCGGTCATTTAAAGCGCTCCTCGAGAGCCTCGACGGCGGCCTTCGAAAGGACCAGCGTGCCGCGGCGCAGAATGTCGTAGACGTTGATGCCCTGGATGGGCAGCACGTCGATGTTGGGAATGTTGGTCGCGGCCAGCTTGAAGTTCTGGTCAAGCTCGGCGCCGCCGATAACCAGGGCGTTGGTCAGCCCCAGCGTCTCGAGGTTCGCCACCAGCGCCTTGGTCTTGGCTTCGGTGAGCTTCAGCTCGTCGACGACGATCAGCGAAGCGCTCTTGGCCTTGGCCGAGAGAGCGTGCTTGAGGCCAAGCGCACGGACCTTCTTCGGCAGCTCGTGCTCATGGCTGCGAACGACCGGGCCGTGCGCCTTGCCGCCGCCGCGGAACTGCGGAGCGCGAGCCGAGTGGTGACGGGCGCGGCCCGTACCCTTCTGCTTGTACATCTTGGCGCCGGTGCGCGCGATTTCGGCGCGGCCCTTGGCCTTGTGCGTGCCCTGCTGCTTCTTGGCGAGTTGCCAGCGCACGACGCGCTGCAGGATGTCCTCGCGCGGATCAAGGCCGAAAATCTCCTCGGAGAGTTTCACCTTGCCGGCGTCCTTGCCGCCCAGCGTTGTGATCTTGAGATCCATTATTCGGCTCCCTCAGTGGCCGGGGCTTCGTTCTTGGCGGCAGCGGCACGGATCGCGGCCGGCTTCGGCGCATTGGCCGGCAGCGCAACCTTGGCGGCGTCGCGAACCAGGATCCAGGCGCCCTTGACGCCGGGAACAGCGCCGCGGATCAGGATCAGGCCGCGATCGGCGTCGGTCGAGACGACCTCGACATTCTGCGTGGTGACGCGGGTGTCGCCCATGTGGCCGGCCATCTTCTTGCCCTTGAACACCTTGCCGGGGTCCTGGCGCTGGCCGGTCGAACCGTGCGTGCGGTGCGAGACCGAGTTACCGTGCGTGGCGCGGCCGCCGCCCATGTGGTGCCGCTTGATCACGCCCTGGAAACCCTTGCCGGTCGAGGTGCCCGTGACGTCGACCTTCTGGCCGGCGACGAAATGCTCGACCGTCAGCTCGGCGCCGACGTCGATCATATTGTCGGCGGAGACGCGGAACTCGGCGACCTTGGCCTTCGGCTCGACGGAAGCGGCGGCGAAATGGCCGCGCATCGCCTTCGACGTGTTCTTCACCTTGGCAAGGCCAACGCCGAGCTGGACGGCGGTGTAGCCGTTCTTCTCCTGCGTGCGCTGGGCCACGACCTGGCAGTTCTCCATCTGGAGAACGGTGACGGGAACGTGTTCCCCGGCATCGTTGTAGATGCGGGTCATTCCCACCTTCTTTGCAATCACACCTGAACGCATCGGTTCAATTCCTTTAGAGTTCCCTGTCGGGGCTATCGCCCCTCCACGCCTCTTGTTCCTTTAGAGTTCCGGGCCAGGGGCACCGCCCCTTACCGCGCTCTCGTTCCCTTAGAGCTTGATCTCGACGTCGACACCGGCCGCCAGATCGAGCTTCATCAAAGCATCGACCGTCTGCGGGGTCGGATCGACGATGTCGAGCAGCCGCTTGTGCGTGCGCATCTCGAACTGCTCACGGCTCTTCTTGTCGACGTGGGGCGACCGGTTGACCGTGAATTTCTCGATCCGCGTCGGCAGCGGAATGGGGCCGCGGACGTTGGCGCCGGTGCGCTTGGCGGTCGACACGATTTCGCGCGTCGAGGCGTCGAGCACCCGGTGGTCAAACGCCTTAAGGCGGATGCGGATATTCTGTCCGTTCATGCGTCAATTCCTTGTTCTGGCGCGGCGCGGGCAGCTCCCGCGCCCGCGACAGATCGGTTTCAGTCCAAATTACTCTTTGATGGTGACGACGATGCCGGCACCGACGGTGCGGCCGCCTTCACGGATGGCGAAGCGCAGCTTCTCTTCCATGGCGATCGGCACGATCAGCTCGACGTCGACGGTGATGTTGTCGCCGGGCATCACCATCTCGGTGCCCGCCGGCAGCGTCACGATGCCCGTCACGTCCGTCGTGCGGAAGTAAAACTGCGGACGGTAGTTGGTGAAGAACGGCGTGTGACGGCCGCCCTCGTCCTTGGTCAGGATGTAGGCTTCGGCCACGAACTTCTTGTGCGGCTTGACCGTGCCGGGCTTGGCCAGAACCTGGCCGCGCTCCACGCCTTCACGGTCGACGCCGCGCAAGAGCGCGCCGATGTTGTCGCCGGCCTGGCCCTGGTCGAGCAGCTTGCGGAACATCTCCACGCCCGTGCAGGTCGTCTTGGTGGTCGGACGGATGCCGACGATCTCCAGTTCCTCGCCGACCTTGACGATGCCGCGCTCGACGCGGCCGGTCACCACCGTGCCGCGGCCCGAGATCGAGAACACGTCCTCGATCGGCATCAGGAACGGCTTGTCCAGCGGACGAACCGGCGTCGGGATGTAAGCGTCGACCTGCGCCATCAGCTCGCGGATGGCGTCCTCGCCGATGGTCTTGTTGGAATCTTCCAACGCAGCCAGCGCCGAACCCTTGACGATCGGAATGTCGTCGCCGGGGAACTCGTTCTTCGACAGAAGTTCGCGAACCTCGAGCTCGACCAGTTCCAGCAGCTCGGCGTCGTCGACCTGGTCGACCTTGTTCAGGAACACCACGATCGAGGGAACGCCGACCTGGCGGGCAAGCAGGATGTGCTCGCGGGTCTGCGGCATCGGGCCGTCGGCGGCCGAAACGACCAGGATCGCGCCGTCCATCTGCGCAGCACCCGTGATCATGTTCTTCACATAGTCGGCGTGGCCGGGGCAGTCGACGTGGGCATAGTGACGGTTGGCCGTCTCATACTCGACATGCGCCGTCGAAATCGTGATGCCGCGCGCCTTCTCTTCGGGGGCCGCGTCGATCTGGTCATAGCGCTTGTATTCGCCAAAATACTTCGTGATCGCCGCCGTCAGCGACGTCTTGCCATGATCGACGTGACCGATCGTGCCAATGTTCACATGCGGCTTGGTGCGCTCGAATTTACCTTTTGCCATGTGATCTCTCCATTCCTGCCTGCCCGTGCGGGCCTTGAATTAAGGTCTCGTGCAACCCGCTCGAGTTACGCGTATTTCTTCTGAACTTCCTGGGCGACCGCGGTCGGAACCGGCTCGTAGTGGTCGAACTGCATCGTGTACTGGGCGCGGCCCTGCGACATCGAACGCAGATTGTCGACGTACTTGAACATGTTCGCGAGCGGCACCATCGCGTTGATGACGACGGCAACGCCGCGCGCTTCCTGACCCTGGATCTGGCCACGACGGCCGTTGAGGTCGCCGATGACGCCACCGACGTAATCTTCCGGCGTCACGACCTCGACCTTCATGATCGGCTCCAGAAGCTGCACGCCGAGGCGCGGAGCCGCTTCCTTGAAGCAGGCGCGGGAGGCGATTTCGAACGCCAGCACCGAGGAGTCGACGTCGTGGAAGGCGCCGTCGATGAGCGTCGCCTTGACCCCGATCATCGGGAAGCCGGCGAACGGGCCGGAACCCATGACGCTGTTGATGCCCTTCTCGACGCCCGGGATGTATTCCTTCGGAACCGCACCGCCGACGATCTTGGACTCGAACACGAACTCTTCGCTCTCGGTGTTCGGCTCGAAGATGATCTTGACGCGGGCGAACTGGCCGGTACCGCCGGTCTGCTTCTTGTGCGTGTAGTCCTGCTCGTGCGTGCGGGTGATCGTCTCGCGATAAGCCACCTGCGGCGCGCCGACATTGGCTTCCACCTTGAACTCGCGGCGCATGCGGTCGACGATGATGTCGAGATGCAGCTCGCCCATGCCGGCGATGATGGTCTGGCCGCTTTCCTCGTCGGTCTTGACGCGGAATGACGGATCCTCGGCCGCCAGGCGATGCAGTGCGAGGCCCATCTTTTCCTGGTCGTTCTTGGTCTTCGGCTCGATGGCGATCTGGATGACCGGATCGGGGAATTCCATGCGCTCGAGGATGACCGGATGCAGCGGATCGCAGAGCGTATCGCCGGTGGTCGTGTCCTTGAGGCCAGCCAGGGCGACGATGTCGCCCGCGTAAGCTTCTTCGACGTCGGCGCGCGAATTCGCATGCATCTGCAGCATGCGGCCGATGCGCTCCTTCTTGCCCTTCACTGTGTTGTCGACCGAAGTGCCCTTGGCGAGCTTGCCCGAATAGATGCGGGCAAAGGTCAGCGAACCGACAAACGGGTCGTTCATGATCTTGAACGCCAGCATCGACAGCGGCTCGTTGTCATCGGCATGACGCTCGATCTCGGCGTCGGTCTTGGCGTCGACACCCTTGATGGCCGGCACGTCGATCGGCGACGGCAGGTATTCGACAACGGCGTCGAGCAGCGGCTGCACACCCTTGTTCTTGAAGGCCGAGCCACAGAACATCGGGTAGAACTTGACCGCGATGGTGCCCTTGCGGATCAGCGCCCGGATCTCGTCATTCGACGGCATCTTGCCTTCGAGGTAGTTCTCGAGCGCGGTCTCGTCCATCTCGACGGCGGCTTCGATCATCTTCTCGCGGTACTGCTCGGCCTTCTCCTTGAGATCGGCCGGGATCTCGACGACGTCCCAGGCAGCGCCAAGGGTCTCGTCGCGCCAGACGAGCGCGTTCATCTCGACGAGGTCGACAACGCCCTTGAACTCGGTCTCGGCACCGATCGGCAGCTGCATGACGACAGCCTGCGCGCCGAGGCGCGAGGCGATCATTTCCTCGGAGCGGTAGAAGTCGGCGCCGATCTTGTCCATCTTGTTGCAGAAGATCATGCGCGGCACATGGTACTTGTCAGCCTGGCGCCACACGGTCTCGGTCTGCGGCTCCACGCCGGCGTTGGCGTCGAGCAGCGCGATGGCGCCGTCGAGCACGCGCAGCGAACGCTCGACCTCGATGGTGAAGTCGACGTGTCCGGGGGTGTCGATGATGTTGAAGCGGCGCATCTTGCCGTCGCGACCCTTCCAGAAGGTCGTGGTCGCGGCCGACGTGATGGTGATGCCGCGTTCCTGCTCCTGCTCCATCCAATCCATGGTGGCAGCGCCGTCATGGACTTCGCCGATCTTGTGCGACTTGCCCGTGTAGTAGAGGACGCGCTCGGTCGTCGTCGTCTTGCCGGCGTCGATATGCGCCATGATACCGAAATTGCGGTAGTCTTCGATTTTGTATTCGCGGGCCATGGGAGGTGCCTCTCAGTCTCTTTCGCGTTACCAGCGGTAATGCGCGAAGGCGCGGTTGGCTTCCGCCATCTTGTGGGTGTCTTCACGCTTCTTGACGGCCGTGCCGCGGTTGTTGGCCGCGTCCATCAGCTCGCCCGAAAGGCGGTCGACCATGGTGGTCTCGTTGCGGTTGCGGGCCGCGGCGATCAGCCAGCGGATGGCCAGCGCCTGACGGCGCTCGGGGCGCACGTCGACCGGAACCTGGTAGGTGGCGCCGCCGACGCGACGCGAGCGCACTTCCACATGCGGCGCGACATTGTCGAGCGCCTGATGGAAGACGGTGACCGGCTCCTGCTTGGTCTTGGCCTGGACTTGGTCCAGCGCGCCATAGACGATGGTCTCGGCAACCGACTTCTTGCCGTCATACATGACGGCGTTCATGAACTTGGTGACGATCAGATCGCCGAACTTGGGGTCCGGATTGATCTCACGCTTTTCTGCACTGTGACGACGGGACATGGGAAACCCTTACTTCGGACGCTTGGCGCCGTATTTCGAACGACGCTGCTTGCGGTTCTTCACACCCTGCGTGTCGAGCACGCCGCGGATGATGTGGTAGCGGACGCCCGGCAGATCCTTGACGCGACCGCCGCGGATCATGACCACCGAGTGCTCCTGAAGGTTGTGGCCTTCGCCGGGGATGTAGCCGATCACTTCAAAACCGTTGGTCAGGCGAATCTTGGCCACCTTGCGCAGCGCCGAGTTCGGCTTCTTCGGCGTCGTGGTGTAGACGCGCGTGCAGACGCCCCGCTTCTGCGGGTTCTGCTGCATGGCCGGGACCTTGTTGCGCTTCACCGGCGCCAGGCGCGGCTTGCGGATCAGCTGGTTGACGGTAGGCATTAAACCCTCTTGTCTCTCAATTCCGTGTCTGCCCTGTCAGGGCCGCTCAAAGCGTCGTTTCCATACGCAAATTCGGGCAACACACCGCGCCTCGCGGTCCTGCCCGAACAAATTGCAGAGGAAGCGGGAGCCGCTTCATGCGCGCCGGAAATGTCTTTTTCGCTCGTAAAACGAACCCTGTTTGAGGCAAACTCCAAAGCGTGTCGCTTCGGACAGGAGAGCCTCACATCGGTTCTGACGTCGCGGCTTCTACCCGCAACCCCAGGGTCCGTCAACCCCGGCGCGACAAATATTGCGCCCAACCCGAGGCTGGGCAGCCATGCGAGAAACGCATGTAATTTTCTTGCGTCTTTTTCCAAGAGCGAGGAAGAAAGTGACCGGCTTTGCGCTGTCCTGTGCCCTTGCTTCGTGCCAAAAGGCGGCTTGCACCGGACAATCTCCGGGAAAACGAGGAATCAGCCCGTGAACGACAATGAAGAACGGCCGGTCACGATCATCACCGGGCGGGTCTGGAAGAAGAAAGGCGGCAAGCCGGAGGGCGTGCATGTGATGCTGGTGGCGCCCGACGATGATTCTGCCGTGCGCCGCGCGCTCGAATCGCTCGCCGCGGAAGGTTACGCCGAGGCCGAACTCGACCAGATCGGCGACATGGAAGGCGAGCCCGACGAGGAGCCGCATCTGTCGGCCTATCAGGGCGCGCTCGAAGGCGAAGTTTCGATCGTCACCTTTGAAGAGCCGATCTGAAAAGCGCGTCCAGCCTTCATATTTCCCAGAACCCGCCGGATAAACCCGCCCCGCCTAGACACCCTTTCATTCCTTGGAGTTTCCATGACCAGCAGTCCCATCAAGCTCGGCATCGTCGGCGTGGGCAAGATCGTGCGCGACCAGCATTTGCCGGCGGTCGCCAAGGATGGGGACTTTCAGCTCGCCGCCGCGGCCAGCCGCCACGGCAAAGTCGACGGGATCCCGAACTATCCAACGATCGAAGCCATGCTTGCGGCCGAACCCGGCCTCGATGCGGTCTCGCTCTGCATGCCGCCGCAGTTCCGTTACGACGCCGCGCGCACCGCACTGGAGGCGAAAAAGCATGTGTTCCTCGAGAAGCCGCCGGGCGCCACGGTCAGCGAAGTCGAACACCTCAAGACGCTTGCCGAGAGGAACGGTGTCTCGCTCTTCGCCAGTTGGCATTCGCGCTATGCGCTGGCGGTGGAGGCCGCGCGCGCATTCCTTGCCTCGGCCGGACTGACTTCGGCCGCCATCGATTGGAAGGAAGACGTGCGCCGCTGGCACCCGAACCAGGAATGGATCTGGGAACCCGGCGGCTTCGGCGTGTTCGATCCGGGCATCAACGCGCTGTCGATCGCCACGCACATCCTGCCTGCTATGTTCATCACCTCGGCCGTGCTCGATTTTCCGGAGAACCGCGCGGCACCGGTCGCGGCCCATGTCGCCTTCCGCACGTCCAACGGCCTGCCGGTGACGATGGAGCTCGACTGGCTTCAGACCGGCCCGCAGAGCTGGGACATCGTCGCCGAGACCGACAAGGGCAAGATGGTGCTGTCGGGCGGCGGCGCTAAGCTCGCCGTCGACGGCAAGGTCGTCCACGACGAGCCCGAGGCCGAATATCCGATGCTTTACAAGCGCTTCGCCGAGATCGTTCGCGCCGGCACTTCGGATGTCGACCTCGCGCCGCTGCAGCACGTCGCCGACGCCTTCATGCTCGGCAAGCGCAACGTGGTCGAGGCGTTCTTCGACTGAGGCGGCGGCAAAGCGCCGAGGCCAACGGCATCCTCACTCGACGATCGCAATGGCGAAGCCGTCATAGCCCTTGGCGCCTACGGTCTGGATGGCGGTGCCGTCCAGCCGCTTCTCGCCGCCGATGAACGAAAACGCGGCGCGAGCGCCTTCGACATTGGCGTCGCCGCTGTTCTTTTTCACGACCGCGCCGTCGCGGATGACGTTGTCGCAGACGATGACGGTGCCTGGGCGCGACAGCTTCATGGCCCGGGTCAGATAGTTCGGGTTGTTCGGTTTGTCGGCATCGATGAAGATGAGATCGAACGGTCCGGCACCTTCGTCCGCCAGCTTGCCAAGCGACTGCAGCGCAGGCCCCACGCGCAGGTCGACCCTGTCGGAAACCCCTGCCCGCTCGAAATTCGAGCACGCGACCTTGGCGTGGTGCGGATCGAGTTCCAGCGTCACGACCTTGCCGTCCGCCGGCAATCCTCTCGCCATCCAGATGGTCGAGTAGCCGCCAAGCGTGCCGACCTCCAGCACCTTCTTCGCGCCGCGGATGCGCACCAGCAGCGACAGCAGCTTGCCCTGCGCGGCCGACACGTCGATCGCGGGCAGGCCCTGATCGCGGTTGGCCTTAAGCACCGCATCCAGGACGGGATCCGCTTCGAAAAGAGAGGAAACGATGTAGTCGTCGACAGCCGTCCAAGTCTTGCTGCTCATGGTTCTTCCTCGTTCGTGAAGCCAGATCAGGATGACGGCTAATAGAACCGTCATACTGATCTGGTCTCTTTATTCGATCATGATCTCTTCCGAAAACCGGTGTCCGCTTTTCGGGATCAGATCTTGAAATGCAAGAAGGGGCCACGTGGGCCCCTTCTCATCGTTTCTCATGTCAAGCCGCTCACTGCGCGGCGTTGACCATGTCGGTCAGCATCGGGTCGGCGACCTCGACACCGGAGGCCTTGCGGCGCTCGTCGATGATGAGTTCGTCGCGCGAGGTGGCGATGCGCCGGATTTGGCTCATCGTACCGCCCGTGCCGGCCGGGATCAGACGGCCGACGATGACGTTTTCCTTCAGGCCCTGCAACATGTCGGTCTTGCCGGCAACCGCGGCCTCGGTGAGCACCCTGGTCGTCTCCTGGAAGGAAGCGGCCGAGATGAAGGACGGCGTCTGCAGCGAGGCCTTGGTGATGCCGAGCAGCACCGGCTGACCTTCGGCCGGCTTCTTGCCGTCCTCGATCAGGCGCTCGTTGACCTCTTCCAGTTCGATCACGTCGACGTGGTCGCCCGGGATGTAGGTCGAGTCGCCCTGCGTGGTGATCTCGACCTTCTGCAGCATCTGGCGAACGATCACCTCGATGTGCTTGTCGTTGATCGACACGCCCTGCAGACGGTAGACCTCCTGGATCTCGTTGACGAGGTAGGAGGCAAGCGCCTCCACGCCCTTGATCGCCAGGATGTCGTGCGGCGCCGGGTTGCCGTCGAGGATGTAGTCGCCCTTCTCGATGACGTCGCCGTCCTGGAGATGGAACGGCTTGCCCTTCGGGATCAGGTACTCCACCGGCTCGAGCGTCGAGTCATGCGGCTCGATGATGATGCGGCGCTTGTTCTTGTAGTCGCGGCCGAAGCGGATCGTGCCATCGATCTCGGCGATGATGGCGTGATCCTTCGGACGGCGAGCCTCGAACAATTCCGCAACACGCGGCAGGCCGCCGGTGATGTCCTTGGTCTTGGCGCTTTCCATCGGGATACGCGCAAGCACGTCGCCCGGACGGACATGCGCGCCCGGCTCGACCGAGAGGATGGCCTCGACCGAGAGCAGGAAGCGTGCATCGCCGCCCTTCGACAGCTTGCCGACCTTGCCCTTGGCGTCCTGGATGACGATCGCGGGCTTCAGGTCGCTGCCGCGCGGCGTCGAACGCCAGTCGATGACCTCACGCTTGGTGATGCCGGTCGACTCGTCGGCCGTTTCCTGCACGGAGATGCCGTCGACCAGATCCTCGAACGCCACCCTGCCCTCGATTTCGGTGAGGATCGGGCGGGTATAGGGATCCCACTCGGCGATACGCTGGCCGCGCTTCACCTTGTCGCCATCGTCCACGAAGATACGCGAACCATAGGCGACGCGGTGCGTGGCGCGCTCCTTGCCGGTCTCATCGAGGATGAGCACCGCCATGTTGCGGCCCATGACCATCTGCTGGCCTTCCGAGTTGCGCACCACGTTGCGGTTGCGGATCTGCACCTTGCCCTCATAGGAGGCTTCAAGGAACGAGCTATCCACCACCTGCGCCGTACCGCCCATGTGGAAGGTACGCATGGTGAGCTGGGTGCCCGGCTCGCCGATCGACTGCGCCGCGATGACGCCGACGGCCTCGCCCTGGTTGACAGGGGTACCGCGGGCCAGGTCGCGACCGTAGCAGACAGCGCACACGCCGGTCCTGACCTCGCAGGTCAGCGCCGAACGGATGCGGATCGACTGCACGCCGGCCTTTTCGATCTGCTCGACATCGCGCTCATCCATCAGCGTTCCGGCCTTGACCAGCAATTCGCCGGAGACCGGATGGTTGATGTCGTCGAGCGCGGTGCGGCCCAGCACGCGCTGGCCGACCGAAGCGACGACCTGACCGGCATCGACGATCGGCTGCATGGTGAGGCCCTTGTCGGTGCCGCAATCCACGGAGTTGACGATGCAGTCCTGCGCCACGTCGACGAGACGGCGGGTGAGGTAACCCGAATTCGCCGTCTTCAAGGCGGTGTCGGCCAGACCCTTGCGAGCGCCGTGGGTCGAGTTGAAATACTCGAGCACGGTAAGGCCCTCCTTGAAGTTCGAGATGATCGGCGTCTCGATGATTTCACCCGAGGGCTTGGCCATCAGGCCACGCATGCCGGCGAGCTGACGCATCTGGGTGGGCGAACCGCGCGCACCCGAATGCGACATCATGTAGATCGAGTTCATCGGCTTCTGACGGCCGTTGTCCTCGAACTCCACCGCCTTGATGCGGGCCATCATCTCGTCGGCGACCTTTTCCGAGCACTTGGCCCAGGCGTCGACGACCTTGTTGTACTTCTCGCCCTGAGTGATCAGGCCGTCATTGTACTGCTGCTCATATTCCTTGGCCAAAGCCTCGGTCTCGGAGACCAGCTTGATCTTGGAATCCGGGATCAGCATGTCGTCCTTGCCGAACGAGATGCCGGCGCGGCAGGCATGCGCGAAGCCGAGCGCCATGATGCGATCGCAGAAAATGACCGTCTCCTTCTGACCGCAGTGGCGGTAGACGGTGTCGATCATCTTGGAGATGTTCTTCTTGGTCATCTCCTGGTTGGCGGTCTCATACGGCACGTTGACGTTCTTCGGCAGCAGTTCGCCGATGATCATGCGGCCAGGCGTGGTGTCGTAGATCTTCGACACCATCTTGCCTTCGGCGTCGACGGTGCGGAAGCGGCCCTTGATCTTGGCGTGCAGCGTCACGGCCTTGGTCTCCAGCGCATGCTGGAGCTCGCCCATGTCGGCAAACACCATGCCTTCGCCCGGCTCGTTCTGGTTGACGATCGAGAGATAGTAGAGACCGAGAACCATGTCCTGCGACGGCACGATGATCGGCGCGCCGGAGGCCGGGTGCAGGATGTTGTTGGTCGACATCATCAGCACGCGGGCTTCCAACTGCGCTTCCAAGGACAGCGGCACGTGGACCGCCATCTGGTCGCCGTCGAAGTCGGCGTTGAAGGCGGTGCAGACCAGCGGATGCAGCTGGATCGCCTTGCCTTCGATCAGGATCGGCTCGAACGCCTGGATGCCGAGGCGGTGCAGCGTCGGCGCGCGGTTCAGGAGCACCGGATGCTCGCGGATGACCTCGTCGAGGATATCCCAGACCTCCGGACGCTCCTTCTCGACCAGCTTCTTCGCCTGCTTGACGGTCGAGGAGAAACCCTTGGCGTCGAGGCGGGCGTAGATGAAGGGCTTGAAGAGCTCGAGCGCCATCTTCTTCGGCAGGCCGCACTGATGCAGCTTCAGCTCCGGACCGGTCACGATGACCGAGCGGCCGGAATAGTCGACGCGCTTGCCGAGCAGGTTCTGGCGGAACCGGCCCTGCTTGCCCTTGAGCATATCGGACAGCGACTTCAGCGGACGCTTGTTGGCGCCGGTGATGACCCGGCCGCGACGGCCGTTGTCGAACAACGCGTCGACGGCTTCCTGCAGCATGCGCTTTTCATTGCGCACGATGATGCCGGGCGCGCGCAACTCGATCAGCCGCTTCAGGCGATTGTTGCGGTTGATGACGCGGCGATAGAGATCGTTGAGGTCGGACGTGGCGAAGCGACCGCCGTCCAGCGGGACGAGCGGACGCAGGTCCGGCGGGATCACCGGAACCACCTTCATGATCATCCATTCCGGTCGGTTGCCGGATTCCATGAAGTTTTCCACGACCTTGAGCCGCTTCAGGTACTTCTTCTGCTTGAGCTCGGAGGTGGTCGACGCCAGCTCCGAGCGCAGGTCGCCGGCGATCTTCTCCAGGTCCATGCCGGCCAGAAGGTCATGGATGGCCTCGGCGCCGATCATGGCGGTGAAAGAGTCCTCGCCATACTCGTCGACGGCAAGCATGTACTCTTCCTCGCTGAGGAGCTGGTTCTCCTTCAGCGCGGTGAGGCCGGGCTCGGTGACGATGTAGTTCTCGAAGTAGAGCACGCGCTCGATATCCTTGAGCGTCATGTCGAGCAGCGTGCCGATGCGCGAGGGCAGCGACTTCAGGAACCAGATATGGGCGACGGGCGCGGCGAGCTCGATATGGCCCATGCGCTCGCGGCGAACGCGCGACAGCGTGACTTCGACGCCGCACTTTTCGCAGATGACACCCTTGTACTTCATGCGCTTGTACTTGCCGCACAGGCACTCATAGTCCTTGATCGGGCCAAAAATGCGCGCGCAGAACAGGCCGTCACGCTCCGGCTTGAAGGTGCGGTAGTTGATGGTCTCCGGCTTCTTGATCTCGCCGAACGACCAGGACAGAATCTTCTCTGGGCTGGCAAGCGAGATCCGGATGGAATCGAACACCTGCGCAGGCGCCTGCGGGTTGAAGAGATTCATGACCTCTTGGTTCATGCCGTTCTCCTTTTCGGGGTCCTCGATAACCCCTTGCATCGATCGCGGACCAAATGTCCGCAGACTGGCCGGTTGCCCGACCGGAAAATTTGAACGGCGCGCCGCATCCTAGAGCGGCGCGCCGTAGGCTTTACTCGGCTGCGTCGGGCAGACGCGTCGGGGTCTCTTCGACCTGGGTGTTCTCCAGCTCCACATTGAGGCCCAGCGAGCGCATTTCCTTGACGAGAACGTTGAAGCTCTCCGGAATGCCCGCCTCGAACGTATCGTCGCCGCGCACGATCGCCTCGTAGACCTTGGTGCGGCCGGCGACGTCGTCCGACTTCACCGTCAGCATTTCCTGCAGCGTGTAGGCGGCGCCGTAGGCTTCGAGCGCCCAGACCTCCATTTCGCCGAATCGCTGGCCGCCGAACTGCGCCTTGCCGCCCAGCGGCTGCTGGGTGACGAGCGAGTACGGACCGATCGAACGCGCGTGGATCTTGTCGTCCACCAGGTGATGCAGCTTGAGCATATAGATATAGCCCATCGTCACCTTGCGATCGAACGGCTCGCCGGTGCGGCCGTCATAGAGCTGCGACTGACCGCTGGTGTGCAGGCCCGCCTGCTCCAGCATGGTGTTGATGTCGGCCTCATGCGCACCGTCGAACACCGGGGTCGCGATGGAGACGCCGCGGCGCATCTGCTCGCTCAGGCGAACGATGCTCTCGTCGTCATACTCGCGGATCGGCTCGTTGCGGTCGTTGGCCGGCATGAAGCTTTCCAGCGTCTTGCGCAGCGGCTTGATGTCGCCGCCACCCTTATACGCGTCGATCAGCTCGCCGATCTTCCTGCCCATGCCTGCGCAAGCCCAGCCCAGATGCGTTTCCAGGATCTGGCCGACATTCATCCGGCTCGGCACACCCAGTGGGTTGAGCACGATATCGGCATGCGTGCCGTCCTCGAGGAAAGGCATGTCCTCGACCGGAACGATGCGCGACACGACACCCTTGTTGCCGTGACGGCCGGCCATCTTGTCGCCCGGCTGCATCTTGCGCTTCACCGCCACGAAGACCTTGACCATCTTCATGACGCCCGGAGGCATTTCGTCGCCGCGCTGCACCTTCTCGACCTTGTCCATGAAGCGCTGCTCGAGCGCCTTCTTGGACTCGTCATACTGGCCGCGCAGAGCCTCGAGCTCGCCCTGGAGCTTCTCGTTCTCCACGGCGAACTGCCACCACTGCGAACGCGGATACTCGTCGAGCGTGTCCTTCGACAGCTTCGAGCCCTTCTTGAAGCCCTTCGGTCCGGCGATCGCTTCCTTCCCGACGAGCACGTCGGAAAGGCGCGCATAGACGTTGCGATCGAGGATCGCCTGTTCGTCGTCGCGGTCCTTGGCCAGACGCTCGATCTCCTCGCGCTCGATCGCCATCGCGCGCTCGTCCTTCTCCACGCCGTGGCGGTTGAAGACGCGCACTTCGACGACCGTGCCGAAGGTGCCCGGAGGCATGCGCATGGAGGTGTCGCGAACGTCCGAGGCCTTTTCGCCGAAGATGGCGCGGAGCAACTTTTCTTCCGGCGTCATCGGGCTTTCGCCCTTCGGCGTGATCTTGCCGACCAGGATGTCGCCCGGCTGCACCTCGGCACCGATATAGACGATGCCGGCCTCGTCGAGGTTCTTCAGCGCCTCTTCCGAAACGTTCGGAATGTCGCGCGTGATTTCCTCCGGCCCGAGCTTGGTGTCGCGCGCCATGACCTCGAACTCCTCGATGTGGATCGAGGTGAAGACGTCATCGGCCACGATGCGCTCGGAGAGCAGGATCGAGTCCTCGTAGTTGTAGCCGTTCCACGGCATGAACGCGACCAGCACGTTGCGGCCGAGCGCCAGATCGCCGAGCTCGGTCGAGGGACCGTCGGCAATGATGTCGCCCTTGTTGACGCGGTCGCCCATGCGCACCAGCGGACGCTGGTTGATGCAGGTATTCTGGTTCGAACGCTGGAACTTCATCAGCCGGTAGATGTCGACGCCGGACTTGCCGGGATCGAGGTCTTCCGTGGCGCGGATGACGATACGGGTGGCGTCCACCTGGTCGACCACGCCGCCGCGGCGAGCGCCGATGGCAGCACCCGAGTCACGGGCGACGACCGGCTCCATGCCGGTGCCGACGAACGGAGCCTCGGCGCGCACCAGCGGCACGGCCTGACGCTGCATGTTCGAGCCCATCAGCGCGCGGTTGGCGTCGTCGTTCTCGAGGAACGGGATGAGCGCTGCCGCGACCGACACCATCTGCTTCGGCGAGACGTCCATCAGGTCGACGTTCTCGCGCGGCGCCATCATCACTTCGCCGGCGTTACGGCAAATGACGAACTCGTCGACGAAGCTGCCGTTCTTGTCGAGCTCGGCGTTAGCCTGCGCGACATAGTGCTTGGCCTCTTCCATCGCCGACAGGTAGACAACCTCGTTGGTAAGCTTGCCGCTCACGATCTTGCGGTACGGGCTTTCGATGAAGCCGTACTTGTTGACGCGCGCGAAGGTGGCCAGCGAGTTGATCAGACCGATATTCGGGCCTTCCGGCGTTTCGATCGGGCAGATGCGGCCGTAATGCGTCGGGTGCACGTCGCGCACCTCGAAGCCGGCGCGCTCGCGGGTCAGACCGCCCGGTCCAAGCGCCGACAGGCGGCGCTTGTGGGTGATCTCCGACAGCGGGTTGGTCTGGTCCATGAACTGCGACAGCTGCGAGGAACCGAAGAACTCGCGCACGGCGGCGGCCGCCGGCTTGGCGTTGATCAAGTCCTGCGGCATCACCGTGTCGATCTCGATCGAGGACATGCGCTCCTTGATCGCGCGCTCCATGCGCAGCAGGCCGACGCGGTACTGGTTCTCCATCAACTCGCCGACCGAACGCACGCGGCGGTTGCCGAGATTGTCGATGTCGTCGATCTCGCCCTTGCCGTCGCGGAGTTCGACCAGCGTCTTGACCACGGCCAGGATATCGTCCTTGCGCAGCACGCGCACGGTGTCCTCGGCCTTGAGCTCGAGCCGCATGTTCATCTTGACGCGGCCGACTGCCGACAGGTCGTAGCGCTCGCTGTCGAAGAACAGCGAGTTGAACATGGCTTCGGCGGTCTCGAGCGTCGGCGGCTCGCCCGGGCGCATGACGCGATAGATGTCGAACAGCGCGTCCTGGCGGCTCTCGTTCTTGTCGACGTTGAGCGTGTTGCGGATGTAGGCGCCGACATTGACGTGGTCGATGTCCAGGATCTGGATCTCGTCCTCGCCGGTGCCGAGCAGCACCTTCAGCGTCTTGTCGTCGATCTCGTCACCGGCTTCGAGGAAGATCTCGCCGGTGGCGTAGTTGACGATGTCCTCGGCAAGGTAGTTGCCGAGCAGGTCCTCGTCGGTCGCCTTGATGGCCTTGAGACCCTTCTCGCCGAGCTGGCGAGCCTGGCGGGCGGTGATCTTCTTGCCTTGTTCGACCACGATCTCGCCGGTGTCGGCGTCGACCAGGTCGCCGACGGCCTTGAGGCCGCGGAAACGCTCGACGTTGAACGGAATGCGCCAGTGGTCGCCGGCGCGCTTGTAGGTGATCTTGTTGTAGAAGGTCGACAGGATCTCCTCGCCGTCCATGCCGAGCGCCATCAAGAGCGACGTCACCGGAATCTTGCGGCGGCGGTCGATGCGGGCGTGCACGACGTCCTTGCTATCGAACTCGATGTCGAGCCACGAACCGCGATAGGGAATGACGCGCGCGGCAAACAGAAGCTTGCCCGACGAGTGCGACTTGCCCTTGTCGTGGTCGAAGAAGACGCCCGGCGAACGGTGCATCTGCGAGACGATGACGCGTTCGGTGCCGTTGACGATGAAGGTGCCGTTCGACGTCATGAGCGGCATGTCGCCCATGTAGACGTCCTGCTCCTTGATGTCCTTGATCGACTTGGCGCCGGTATCCTCGTCGATATCGAACACGATGAGGCGCAGCGTCACCTTCAGCGGGGCAGCGTAGGTCAGATCGCGCTGACGGCACTCGTCAACGTCGAATTTCGGTGCCTCGAACTCGTACTTCACGAACTCCAGCATCGAGGAGCCGGAAAAGTCGGAGATCGGGAAGACCGACTTGAAAACGGCCTGCAGCCCTTCGTCCGGACGGCCGCCCTTGGGCTCATCCACCATCAGGAACTGGTCATAGGATGCCTTCTGAACCTCGATGAGGTTCGGCATCTCCGCAACTTCCGGGATCTTTCCGAAGAACTTGCGTACGCGTCTGCGGCCATTGAAAGTCTGGGTCTGGGCCATCGTCGCTCCTTAGCTATAAACTCGGGACGAACCTCGCCTCGGCTCGCCTTGCACCAACGGGCGGCCTCGGCGGCTGCCCCTATCTGTTTTTCCGGCCGCCCTGCCAATGGTTTGGCGGCTACCGGCTAAAACGGGAGAAAACCCGTTTCCGGAAGGCCGCTTTTCGGCCCTCAGGAAAGAGGTTTTCAAACGCCTCGCGCAACAGAACCCTCCCTTCGTCAAGGGAGGGGGCGGACGGCGCGAGACCGTCCGCCCTCGCCTAACAGGCTTACTTCAGCTCGACCTTGGCGCCAGCTGCTTCCAGCTGAGCCTTGAACTTGTCGGCGTCGGCCTTGGAAACACCTTCCTTGACCGGCTTCGGAGCCGCTTCGACCAGGTCCTTGGCTTCCTTGAGGCCAAGGCCCGTGATGGCGCGGACTTCCTTGATGACGTTGATCTTCTGGGCGCCGGCATCGGCGAGAACGACGTCGAATTCCGTCTTCTCTTCAGCCGGAGCAGCGGCGGCGGCACCAGCGCCGCCAGCAGCGGCAACCGCCACCGGAGCGGCGGCCGAAACGCCCCACTTCTCTTCCAGGAGCTTCGACAGCTCAGCCGCCTCGAGGACGGTCAGCTTCGAAAGGTCGTCTACGATCTTTGCGAGATCAGCCATTTTTGTATTCCTTCACTAGGTTCGAACGTGTGTTGTTGACAGCGAGGAACGGCCTCATGCCGCCTCGTCCTTCCGGGCGTAAGCGCCGATGACACGCGCGACCGAAGCCGCGGGCGCATTGACGATCTGGGCGATCCGGGTAGCCGGCGTGGCGATCATGCCAACCAGCCTGGCGCGCAGCTCGTCGAGCGACGGTAGTGTGGCAAGTGCCTTCACACCGTCGGCGTCGAGCGAGGTCGTACCCATCGCGCCACCGAGAATGATCAACTTGTCATTCCCCTTGGCGAAATCGGACGCGACCTTCGGCGCCGCAATCGGATCCTCCGAATAAGCGACCAGCGTCTGTCCCTTGAACAGATCGATGATCGATGCGGAGTCCGTGCCCTGAAGAGCGATCTTGGCGAGACGGTTCTTCGCGACTTTGACGGTGCCACCGGCGGCGCGCATCTTCGACCGAAGGTCGTTCATTTGCGCGACGGTGATACCGGCGTAGTGGGCCACGACGACTGAACCAGCGCTTGAAAACGCATCATTCAGGCCCGTGACGAGTTCGCGTTTTTCCGCTCTGTCCACTGCCTATCTCCAGTTGACCCCTGCCCCATTAACGAGGTCAGGCGTCGGGTTGCCTTTTGCCGGCCGGGCCATCCAGTACGGATCTCCCGAACGACGCTCGAGGATCCTGCCCCCTTTCGCCACACCAGCCGGCACGCCGGATAGTGCGCAGACAAAAGGCAAACACGGTTCGAACCTTTCATTGGAGCTTGGCTCCTTTGTCGGGTCTTCACCCGTCTCATGCAGGCCCAAGTGAATTAAGGCTTTTGGGCCGCCTGCAATCTCGGACAGGATATCCGGAAACCTTTCGGCTTCCGGGGTACCGGGCCGCCGACGGATCGGCGGTCCGGGATTCTTTCGCGATCGGCCTAGCCGATCAGATGACACTTACGACGCGGCGAGCGTCGCGATGTCGAGCTTGAGGCCGGGGCCCATCGTCGAGGTGACCGACACCTTCTTGACGTAGTTGCCCTTGGCGCCCGCGGGCTTGGCCTTGGTCACCGCATCGGCGAAGGCGCGGACATTTTCTTCCAGCGCCTTGACGTCGAACGAGACCTTGCCGACGCCGGCCTGGACGATGCCGGCCTTCTCGACGCGGAACTCGACGGCGCCGCCCTTCGAAGCCTTGACGGCCGCGGCCACATCTGTGGTCACCGTGCCGACCTTCGGGTTCGGCATCATGCCGCGCGGGCCGAGAACTTTGCCCAGACGACCGACCAGCGGCATCATATCCGGCGTGGCGATGCAGCGATCGAAATCGATCGTGCCCTTCTGGACGATGTCGACAAGGTCCTCGGCGCCAACGATATCGGCGCCGGCGGCCTTGGCTTCCTCGGCCTTGTCGCCACGGGCAAACACGGCGACGCGCACCGAGCGGCCGGTGCCGTTCGGCAGGTTGACCACGCCGCGGACCATCTGGTCGGCATGGCGCGGATCGACGCCGAGGTTCATCGATATCTCGACGGTCTCGTCGAACTTCACCTTGGACCGGTCCTTGAGCAGCTGCAGCGCCTCGGAGAGGGCGTAAGCCTTGTTCGGATCGATGCCTTCACGGCTCTTGGCAATACGCTTTGCAATCTTTGCCATGATCTTAGCCCACCACTTCCAGGCCCATCGAGCGGGCGGAACCCTCGACCATGCGCATGGCCGCCTCGACGTCGTTTGCGTTCAGGTCCTTCATCTTCTGCTCGGCGATCGCGCGCACCTTGTCGCGGCTGATCGTGCCGGCCTTGACCTTGCCCGGCTCCTTGGAGCCCGACTTCAGGTTGGCTGCCTTCTTCAGGAAGTAGCTCACCGGCGGCGTCTTCATGACGAAGGTGAACGACTTGTCCTGGTAGTAGGTGATGACGACCGGGATCGGCGATCCCTTCTCGAGCTCCTGGGTCTGCGCGTTGAACGCCTTGCAGAATTCCATGATGTTGATGCCGCGCTGACCAAGCGCCGGGCCGATCGGGGGCGACGGCGTGGCCGAGCCCGCGGCAACCTGGAGCTTGAGCTGGCCTGCAACTTTCTTAGCCATCTCTATTCCTGCCTTTTCTCATGCCGGCCCCATTCTCGGGCAACGCCGGCGGTTGCAGTCTGGTGGTGCGGTTCCGGCGGCCGGCTATGCCGCCTTCGCCTCCCACCCGTTCATGCGGCGTCTGCCGCCGCTCCCGACGCCTCGCGGCGCGGATCCCGACGCCTCGCGGCGCGGGTGTACCAACGCCTTCCGGCGCGGGTCTACGGATCAGCCCTTTTCGACCTGTCCGAATTCCAGATCGACGGGCACGGCGCGCCCGAAGATCGAAACTTCCACCTTGAGGCGGGCACGCTCCTCGTCCACTTCCTGGACGACGCCGTTGAACGACGCGAAAGGACCGTCCGAAACGCGGATCGCCTCGCCGATCTCGAAGGTGACCGAAGGCTTCGGCCGCTCGACGCCTTCCTGGACCTGGTTCAGGATGCGCTGCGCCTCGGTCTCGGTGATCGGCACGGGCTTGGAGTCGCCCAGGAAGCCGGTGACCTTCGGCGTGTTCTTGACCAGCGAGAACACGGCATCGGTCAGATTGGCCTTCAACAGCACATAGCCCGGGAAGAACTTGCGCTCGGCATCGACCTTGCGGCCACGGCGGATCTCGACGACCTTCTCGGTCGGCACGACGATCTGCTCGATGTCACCGGACAGGCCCTTCTGCTTGGCCTTGTTCTCGATATCCTCGGCGACCTTCTTCTCGAAGTTCGAATAGGCGTGGACGATATACCACCGCGCAGTCATTTCACGACCTCTCCGTAAACCGCCGAATTAATGTCCGAGACCCAGGATCCACTCGATCGCGTAGCCCATCAGAATATCGGCAGCGAAGAAGAACAGCATCGCGATCACCGCGAACACCAGGACCATCACGGTCGAGATCATGGTTTCGCGCCGCGAGGGCCATGTCACCTTGGCCGTCTCCGCGCGAACCTGCTGGAGAAAGGTGAAGGGATTAGTGGTTTTCGAAGCCATCTGCCGCCTGTTTTCAAGACCCGTTGGCCGGGCCTCCTGGATGATCCCGCTGACCGGGACGTGCCGCCTGGGCTCTATGCGGCGCGAATCAGCGCCGCCATTTCACCCACGCAAATCAGACGCGTAAAGCCGGCTTCCCAGCTCCACGCGTCGCGTGTCTGTCTTGTCTACATAAAACCGATTCTTAATCCACGCAAGTGGCAAGGGTCCGCTTTATGTCCTAACGCCGCCTCGGAACCATCCAGTCGTCCCGTCCCGGCTATGCGGGGCTTATGCCCCAATTTCCACCATATGGCAAGTCACCCGCCGATTTTCAACCGGAAGAGCTTTGTTTTGCCGTTTGGAGGAAATGGCACGGGCAGCAGGGCTCGAACCTACGACCTGCGGTTTTGGAGACCGCCGCTCTACCAACTGAGCTATGCCCGTGCATGCGCTTGTTCGGCGCAGGCGCTTCCTAAAAGCTTCCGGGCACTCTGTAAAGAGTACTCGGCAGCGGTTTTGAAAGCTTTGCCGGAAATCTGAATTGCGTGGCTGCCGGCAATCGATCGCGGGCGCGCCCGCTCTTTAAGATTTCCCGGCCGGCGGCTTATAAGGTCCGCCCGGCACGCCCCAGCCCCAGGTCGGCATCGGCTCGGTCTCGGGATCGCAGGTCTCGCCCAGATTCGAGTTCATCTTCGCCAGCCGCGACCCCCATTCGACATAGCCCATGAAGGCGGAGCGGAACTCGGGGTCGTCCGGCAGGCCGACCTCGTCCGCCGCGTCGGCAAGGAGATTGATCCAGCGGCGGCGCTGTTCCTCGGTCAGGTGCTTGCCAAGGTGATGCATCACCATTTCGCGATGGCCGCCATGCTTCTCGCTGTAGGTCTTCGGCCCGCCAAAGACTTCGCCGATGAAGGCGGCGACATGCGCCGGGTGATCCGGCGACATGTGCCTGAATACCGGCCCGACGACCGGATCCGCAGCCACCTTGTCATAAAAGGTCCGGGTCAGCCGGTTCAGCGCCTCGCCGCCGCCGGCCCACGCATATAAAGTCGGGACGTCCTCGCTCATCACCGATCCTCCACTTTGCCAACGCTGGGACGGAAGATAGCGGCAGCGCCCCGGCCTGCTCAACCTCGCTCGATGGCCAGTATAAGGCGTTAGAGCTTCGCCGGCGCCTTCGCCTCGGCATCGGCGGCCGGAAGAACCCGGCAATTGTCCGGCCTGGGTGCGGATCTGCAAATGGTTGCGCCCGTCAGCGCGTCCACCGATTGCGGCCCGGTTGTCAGCCCGAATGTCTTCAGTTCGTCCCGGCTGAGTTCCCTGTGCTTTGCATATTCGGCCGACTGCATGGCGGCGAAAAAGCCCGAGCCGACCGCCATTTCGTCAAGATACGCCCTGACCTTGTCTTCCATGCCCATGGAATGCACCAGAAAATGCGCACCGGCGCCAACCAGGCGCCGGACGCCGCCGGCGATCATCACCGCGCAGGCGGCGTCGCATTCGGCGCCTGTATCGATGGTGAGGCCCGCATGGAGACCGTCGGGTGCGACGCACCCCACTGTGCCTGGGTCGCAGTCGAGAAAATCCGTTCGGGCGACCGCAACATCCAAGCCGCGCTCGCGGATCAGCCTGCCCGCGGCAAGCGCGGCCTGCACATCTCCACCCGGCGAGTTGATTACGACGGGTAACCGGCGCTCACGGATCGTATCGAGCAGTTGGCGAAGCTTGTCGGCCGTACCTGCGGCGATCGTGCCTTCCGCCGAAATCCATTCCGGACAATCGGGATTGCAAAGCGGATTGCCGCCGCGAACGAGAACGAAGCGCATCTCCTGTTCGCGGGCCTGCGGCGCCGGCGCGGGAACCGGCGCAATGTGTGAAGGCCCGGCTTCGACGGCCGCGACCGCGGCCGGCGCGCCGTTCGCGGGAACCTCGCGACAATTCGCCGGCGCCGGATTGCGCTGGCAAATGGTTCTCTCGGTCAGCAGGTCGAGCGAATCGAGACTGGTGACGAGTTTCATCTCCAGCATGTCTTCGGGCTCGATCTGCCTGATGTCGCTGGCAGGCGTCGCCTTCATCACGCCCAGCATGCCCTGCTCGACACCCATTTCCTTCAGATAGGCCGACAGCCGCTTCTCGATCGCCTTGCTCATCTCGTAGGTCTTGTAGCTACCGGCATTCTTGCGGCTGACGATCCTGGTGCTGACGATCTTCTTCTTGCCGTTCACGATCCGATAGGTGGTGCGGTAGAGCAGCTTCTCGCGCTGGTAGGTGGTGGTGATCTGATGCACACCGAGATAGGCCCATTCGCCGACCACGCGGCGGATGCCGCCGGCAAACATCAGCGGACAGGCCGAATTACACATCGCGCCGCTGTCATAAGCGAGGCCGGAATAGGGCTGGTCCTTGCCGTCATTGTCCAAGCAGTTCTTCATCCCCGGCGAGCAGCCGGAAAACTCCGTGATGCCGACCGCGATATCGAGCTTGTTCTTGCGGACCATGCGGCCAAGCTGCAGCGCGGCATCGACGTTGCCGCCGGGAGAATTGACGACGATCGGCAGTGGCCTTCCGCCGAGCGTCTTCAGCAGGCGTCTCAGCTGCGCCGGCGTGCCGGCCTCGATCGTGCCTTCGGCGGAAATCCATTCCGGGCAGTTCGGCTCGCAGCCCGGCGCGCTGCTGCGCACGACGACGAAGCGCATCGCCGGACCGTAGTCCGGCGGCTCCTCCTTTGCGGCGGTGCCGAAGGCGGCCAGCCCCATGGCGGCGGCCAATCCCAGCCGAAGCAGCCCGCGCCAACACCGCATGGTCTTTGAACGGAATGTGGAAACCACGTCTGGCAAGCCCCTGGGTACAACCCATACTAGTTGCGGGGACGGGGCTTGCAACAGCTTTGAAAAGGGCCGCGCGATACCGTTCCAAAACAAAAGGGCGGCCCGAAGGCCGCCCTTTCCTTGTCGAACCGGCAAGTCCCGGATCGATTATTCCTTGATGGTGACGACGATGCCGGCACCGACGGTGCGGCCGCCTTCACGGATGGCGAAGCGCAGCTTCTCTTCCATCGCGATCGGCACGATCAGCTCGACGTCGACGGTGATGTTGTCGCCGGGCATCACCATCTCGGTGCCCGCCGGCAGCGTCACGATGCCCGTCACGTCCGTCGTGCGGAAGTAGAACTGCGGACGGTAGTTGGTGAAGAACGGCGTGTGACGGCCGCCCTCGTCCTTGGTCAGGATGTAGGCTTCGGCCACGAACTTCTTGTGCGGCTTCACCGTGCCGGGCTTGGCCAGAACCTGGCCGCGCTCCACGCCTTCACGGTCGACGCCGCGCAAGAGCGCGCCGATGTTGTCGCCGGCCTGGCCCTGGTCGAGCAGCTTGCGGAACATCTCCACGCCCGTGCAGGTCGTCTTGGTGGTCGGACGGATGCCGACGATCTCCAGTTCCTCGCCGACCTTGACGATGCCGCGCTCGACGCGGCCGGTCACCACCGTGCCGCGGCCCGAGATCGAGAACACGTCCTCGATCGGCATCAGGAACGGCTTGTCCAGCGGACGCACCGGCGTCGGGATATAGGCGTCGACCTGCGCCATCAGCTCGCGGATGGCGTCCTCGCCGATGGTTTTGTTGGAGTCTTCCAACGCAGCCAGAGCCGAACCCTTGACGATCGGAATGTCGTCGCCGGGGAACTCGTTCTTCGACAGAAGCTCGCGAACCTCGAGCTCGACCAGTTCCAGCAGCTCGGCGTCGTCGACCTGGTCGACCTTGTTCAGGAACACCACGATCGAGGGAACGCCGACCTGGCGGGCAAGCAGGATGTGCTCGCGGGTCTGCGGCATCGGGCCGTCGGCGGCCGAAACGACCAGGATCGCGCCGTCCATCTGCGCGGCACCCGTGATCATGTTCTTCACATAGTCGGCGTGGCCGGGGCAGTCGACGTGGGCATAGTGACGGTTGGCCGTCTCATACTCGACATGCGCCGTCGAGATCGTGATGCCGCGCGCCTTCTCTTCGGGGGCCGCGTCGATCTGGTCATAGCGCTTGTATTCGCCAAAATACTTCGTGATCGCCGCCGTCAGCGACGTCTTGCCATGATCGACGTGGCCGATCGTGCCAATGTTCACATGCGGCTTGGTGCGCTCGAATTTACCTTTTGCCATAGTCTCTTTCCTTGGACGGCCTTGACCTTCAGTTCAGTCGAATGCGGGGCGATTAGCGACAACGGCCGAAAAACACAAGTGCCTTGTGGCTGAGCGGATTCCCGCTCGACCCGAACCAACGGTCGATTTCAGTGGGATATGGCGCGGATATAAGGGCGCTGCGCGTAGAATCAAAGGCTCCGGGCTGGCCCATTGCCGCCGCCGCGCCGCTCTGATCTTGTTCGCCGGATGCAGTTCATTCCGGCAAATATCCGCGGTCCGCTGTTCATGATCGTCTCGACGGGGTCCTACCTCGTCAACGACACGATGATGAAGCTCGCGACCGCCGGACTGCCGCCCTATGAAGTGCTCCTTCTGCGCGGCGCGGCCGCCACGCTGTGGGGCGTGCCGCTGCTTCTGATGCTGGGCTACGCAAGGCAGATCCCGCTGCTCTTCGAGCGCAAGGTGCTGCGCCGCAACCTGTTCGAGCTTCTGGCGATCCTCTGCTATGTCGTCGCCTTGGCCAACATGCAGATCGCGGATTCCACCGCGCTCGGGCAGGTCACGCCGCTCATCGTGCTGGTCGGCTCCTCGATGCTGTTCGGCGAAAAGATTGGCGCCACGCGCATGGCGCTGATCGGTCTTGGCTTTGTCGGGGCGATCATGGTGGCGCAGCCGACCATGCAAGGCATTTCGGTCTATGCGCTGCTCGCGCTCGGCAACGCCGCCTTCGCGGCGGTGCGCGACCTTGCCGGACGCAAGGTGGGCGCCGAGGTGCCGGGCATGATCGTCGCCATCTCGGCTGTCGTGGTGGTGCTGGTCGGCTCAGGCGCGGCGCATCTCGTCTCCGAGCGATGGGTGATGCCGGAAGGACATCACCTGCTGCTGATCGCCGGCGCCGGCCTGTTCCTGATCTTCGGCCATTTCTTCATCTTCATGGCCTACCGGGTCGGGCCGACAAGCGCGGTCGCGCCCTTCTATTACTGCTTTACCGTCTGGGCGGTCATTTCCGGGCTGCTGGTATTCGGCCAGTTTCCCAACGCGCTCGCCGTCTGCGGCATCCTGGTTGTGATGGCCAGTGGCCTGGCGATCGTCTCGCTCGACGAACGAAGGCGCCGACTGGCCATGGTCGCCTAACCGTTACCTCATCACCCCAACACGCCTTACCCTTCTCTTCAGCGGGCGCTGCGAGAAAATCGATGAAGTTGCGCAGCGTTCGCGGATAAACGAGGCGGCCCTGGCGCTGCTGGTGCCGCTTTTCGGGATCGGATAGTAGGTAACGGCAAGCCCTTCGATCTGCACCGCCATTGCCGAACTGCCCCGCCCCAACGATCCAAAGCGAACCAGCCGGCCGCGGCGCGCCTCGCGCGCCGGCCCTCGACAATTCCGTGCGCGGTAGCCTTTCAGCTGCCGCGCATTGATTCCCTAAAGCGTGCGCTTGCCGGAAATCTGGTGATAGGCCCACAGCACGACGACCGAGCCGATGACGGCCACGATCAGGCTCCAGATGTTGAGGCCGGTGACGCCCGACGCGCCGAAGGCGCTGAAGATAACGCCGCCGACAATGGCGCCGACGATGCCGAGCACGATATCCATGATCATGCCCTGACCGGTCTTGTTGACGATCTTGCTGCCGATGAAGCCGGCAACGATGCCCAGAATGATCCAGCTGATAATGCCCATAATTCCCTCCAAATTTCCCCGCGGCGCCATCATGGTCATATGATTGTCAAAAGCTCAAGACAGCTTGAAATTCCGTCCGTTTGCGCCATTGTGGGGCCGGGCGGACTTGGCTGGATAAGGAGATCCATTATGGGCCTTTTCGACAATGCCGTTCCGGGCGGCAATATCACCAAACCCCTGATGATCGCGCTCGGCGCGCTTTTGGTCGGCAAGATGCTGAGCGGCAGAAGCGAAGAGGCGGCCACGCCGCAAGCGCCGGTGCCGACGCCCACGGGAACCGACGCGTCCGCCGATGGCGGCCTGCTCGGCGGTCTCGGCGGACTGCTCGACAAGCTGAAGAATGCCGGCCATGGCAACGTCGCCGATTCATGGGTCGGCACCGGCCAAAACCAGTCGATCAACCCGGGCGATCTCGGCTCGGCGCTCGGCCCCGCGGTGATCCGCGAGATCGCGCAGCGCACCGGTATGAACGAGCAGGAATTGCTGCAGCAGCTCTCCACGGCGCTGCCCGGCATCGTCGACAAGCTGACGCCGAATGGCCAGGTGCCGCAGCCACACCAGGTGGCGTCGGCCTTCAACAGCTAAACGTCTGGATAAGATGGAAACGCTGCGTGCCACGGCGCGCGGCGTTTTCTTTGGGGGATGCGAGGAGAAAATCTGGAGCGGGTAGCGGGAATCGAACCCGCATATTCAGCTTGGAAGGCTGCTGCTCTACCACTGAGCTATACCCGCGCCTTGCACTGAGGTACCGGATTCACCCGAAAAGCGCCATGCACTTTCGGTCCGGGACTTTTCGTTTCAGGGCTTCCGGGCCGGCAGTGGTGGAGAGGGTTGGATTCGAACCAACGTAGGCTAAGCCAACGGATTTACAGTCCGTCCCCTTTAACCACTCGGGCACCTCTCCAGTCTGCCGCCGGAGCCATGCAACGAGGCATTTTTCGCCGATCCGAAGCCCGAGTAAGATCTTCTCCGAAATCAGCGAAGCGCCTTATGGCGGCAAGGCCGGTGGGTGTCAACCGGCGCGGCGAGGGTTTTTCGAGGATGTCAGGCATTCATGTCTTCAGCCCATATCCTTAGCCGGACGGGACGGCTATAGAAGCCGCCATGAGCGACGATAAAAACAACAAGCCCGGCACGCGCAAGGACACCCACTACGCCAAGCTGAGGCGTGCGCACCGCGACCAGAAAGCGGGCGGGCCGCCGGCATTCCGGCCGCGCCAGCCGATGCAGCCGGGCGACGCGCCCGCCGACGGGCTGGTGCGGCTTTACGGCCTGCACACGGTGCGGGCCGCGCTCGACAATCCGCGCCGCAGGATCAGGAAGATGCTGGTGACCCGCAACGCAGCCGAGCGGCTTTCGATCGGCGACCTTGCCGCCCTGCCCTTCAAGGCCGAACTGGTCGAACCGAAAGACATCGACAGGATCACAGGGTCCGACGCCGTGCACCAGGGCGTGCTGATCGAGGCGGAGCCGCTCAAGGCCAAGCGTCTCGACGCCCTCGGCGACACAAAGCTGGTGCTGGTGCTGGACCAGGTGACGGACCCGCACAATGTCGGCGCGATCCTGCGCTCCGCCGTCGCCTTCGGCGCCGGCGCGCTGATCACAACCGCCCGCCACAGCCCGCAGGAATCCGGCGTGCTGGCCAAATCCGCCTCCGGCGCGCTGGAGCATATCGACCAGATCGAGGTGAAGAACCTCGCCGATGCGCTGGGTCAGTTGCACGAGGCCGGTTTCCAGACCATCGGACTCGATTCCGAAGGGCCGGCCGAGCTGGAAAAATCCTTCGACGGCGAAAAGATCGCCCTGGTGCTGGGCGCCGAAGGCAAGGGCCTGCGCCAGAAGACCCGCGAGACGGTGGCCGCGCTCGCTCGCCTCGACATGCCGGGCGCCATCCACTCGCTCAACGTGTCGAACGCGGCGGCGGTGAGCCTCTACGCGGCGAACGCATTCCTGAGGCGCTGAACCCGGATCGGTCCCTGGGCATCGAAGCGAAAACGGGTCCCAGCGACGACGCGGGAACCCGTTCTCTGACAGGAAAAGAGCAAGCGGCGTGGGAACGTTGAGCCGCCGTCCCCTGACCTAAGCCGCCTTGCCCTTGGCTTGCGCCGCTTCCGCGCCAACCTCATGCGCCGCCATCCGCTCCAGCGCCCTGACCAGCGCCGAGTGATCTTCGCTGGACCCGCCATTGGCGGCGCAGGAATTGAACAGCTGCTGTGTCGTTGAAGTGTTGGGCAGCGACACGCCCAGCGCCTTGGCGCCTTCCAACGCCAGATTGAGGTCCTTCTGGTGCAGTTCGATGCGGAAGCCGGGCGCAAAAGTGCGCTTGATCATGCGCTCGCCATGCACTTCGAGAATGCGCGAGGCGGCGAGCCCGCCCATCAGCGCCTGCCTGACCTTGGCCGGATCGGCACCGGCCTTCGAGGCAAAGACGAGAGCTTCGCCGACCGCTTCGATGGTCAATGCGACCACGATTTGGTTGGCGACCTTGGTGGTCTGGCCGACCCCATTCGGGCCGACCAGCGTGATGTTCTTGCCCATCTTCTCGAAGACCGGCTTTGCCCGTTCGAAGGCCTTCTCCTCGCCGCCGACCATGATGGTCAGCGATGCAGCCTTGGCGCCGACCTCGCCGCCCGACACCGGCGCGTCGAGATAATCGCAGCCGAGCTCGTTGATCTTCTTCGCGAATTCCTTGGTCGCGATCGGCGAGATCGAGCTCATGTCGATGACGAGCTTGCCCTTCGACAGCCCAGCGGCGACGCCGTTCTCGCCGAACAGCACGTCGGCGACCTGCGGGGTGTCAGGCACCATGGTGATGATGATGTCGGCGGCCTTGGCCACCGCGTCGTGGCCGGAAACGGTCTTCAGGCCCTTGGCCAAGAGATCGGCCGGCGGCTTGGAGCGGTGATCGCTGGCGATGACCCTGTAGCCGGCGTCACGAAGATGTCCCGCCATTGGCGCGCCCATGATGCCGAGGCCAATGAAACCGATGGTTTCCATTGATGTTCTCCCGTCGTAATTGTCGAGGTCGCGTTCCTTCGCGCCTCTCTCTGTCCTGCCGGACCTCTCCCCCATGTGGGGGAGATTGGCAGCTTCGGCGCCGGCTCTTAAGCCGCCGCGCTTCCCTGCCCGGCGAATTCGCGGAACCAGCCGAGCCCGGCTTCCGTGCCGGCCTTCGGCTTGTACTCGGCGCCGATCCAGCCGGAATAGCCGAGGCGGTCGATGTGGTCGTAGAGGAAAGGATAGTTGATCTCGCCCGTCCCCGGCTCGTGACGGCCGGGATTGTCCGCAAGCTGGATATGCGCGATGCGACCGAGGTTCGCCTCGATGGTACGGGCGAGATCCCCCTCCATGATCTGCATGTGATAGATGTCGTATTGCAGATAGATATTCTTCGAGCCGATGCGGTCGATCAGCGCCAGCGCCTGGTCGCTGAAGTTGAGGAAGAAGCCCGGTATGTCGCGAGTGTTGATCGGCTCGATCAAGAGCCTGATACCGGCCTGCTCCAGCTTCTCGGCCGCGAAGGCGAGATTGTCGGCAAAGACGTTCTCCAGCACCGTGCGGTCAGCCCCTTGCGGCGCGATGCCGGCCAGGCAGTTGATCTGCTCGCAGCCCAGCGCATGGGCGTAGCTGATCGCCTTGGCGACGCCCTGGCGAAATTCCGGCACGCGGTCCGGCAGCACGGCAATGCCGCGCTCGCCCTTCGCCCAGTCGCCGGCCGGCAGGTTGAAGAGAACCTGGCTGAGGCCGTTCTTCTTCAGGCGAGCCGCGACGACGTCCGGCGCATGATCATAGGGGCCGATATATTCGACACCCTTGAAGCCGGCGCGGGCCGCGGCGTCGAAGCGATCGAGGAACTCATGCTCGCCGAAGAGCATCGAAAGATTGGCTGAAAAACGCGGCATGCTTTTTCTCCTTCGCCCGCCTGAAACTCAATCCAACATCATGATGGCCGTCGGCGCATCCTCGTTGCGTTCGGCAAGTTCCTCGAACTCGGTGATCTTGTCGATTTCCGTGCCCATGGAAATGTTGGTGACGCGCTCGAGGATGAATTCGAGGACGACCGGAACCTGGTGCTCCTTCATCAGCCGCTGCGCTTCCTTGAAGGCGCCGGCGAATTCCTCGGGCTTCTTCACGCGGACCGCCTTGCAGCCCATCGCCTCGGCGACCGCGACATGGTCGACGCCGTAGCCCGCTTCCGGATCGCCTGCACGGTTGACGTTCTCGAAGGCAAGGCTCACCTCGTAGTCCATCGAAAAGCCGCGCTGCGCCTGGCGGATCAGGCCGAGATAGGCGTTGTTCACGACGACGTGGATGTAAGGCAGCTTGTGCTGCGCGCCGACGGCCAGTTCCTCGATCATGAACTGGAAGTCGTAGTCGCCGGAGAGCGCGACGATGTCGCGGTCCGGATCGGCGGCGCGCACGCCGAGCGCCGCCGGCAGCGTCCAGCCGAGCGGGCCGGCCTGGCCGCAATTGATCCAGTTGCGCGGCTTGTAGACGTGAAGGAACTGCGCGCCGGCGATCTGCGACAGGCCGATCGTGGTGACATAGGTGGTGTCGCGGGCGAACGCCTTGTTCATTTCCTCATAGACGCGCTGCGGCTTCAGCGGCACCTGCTCGAAATGCGTCTTGCGCTTCATCGTCTTCTTGCGCTGCTGGCATTCCTTGGCCCAGCCCGACCAGTCGCGCAGCTTGCCGGCGGTGCGCCATTCGGTGGCGACGTCGAGCAGGATCTTCAGCGCGGCACCCGCATCCGAGACGAGACCGAGATCCGGCGCGAAGACGCGGCCGATCTGGGTGGGTTCGATGTCGACATGGATGAATTTCTTGCCCTTGGTGTAGACGTCGACCGAGCCGGTGTGGCGGTTGGCCCAGCGGTTGCCGATGCCGAAGACGAAGTCGGACGCCAGCATCGTGGCATTGCCATAGCGGTGCGAGGTCTGCAGGCCGCACATGCCGGCCATCAGCCGATGGTCGTCGGGGATCGCGCCCCAGCCCATCAGCGTCGGGATGACCGGCACGCCGGTGATTTCGGCGAACTCGATCAAGAGATCGGAAGCGTCGGCGTTGATGATGCCGCCGCCGGCGACGATCAGCGGCTTTTCCGCTTCGTTTAGCATCGAAAGCGCCTTTTCGGCCTGGGCGCGCGTCATCGCCGGCTTGAACGGAGCAAGCGGCTCATAGGCATCGATGTCGAACTCGATCTCGGCCAATTGCACGTCGACCGGCAGATCGACCAGAACCGGACCCGGCCGCGAAGAGCGCATCAGGTGGAACGCCTTCTGCAGCGCCATCGGCACCAGATAGGGCTCCATGACGGTGACCGCCCATTTGGCGACGGGTGCGGCGATCGAAGCAATGTCGACGGCCTGGAAATCCTCCTTGTTGAGACGGGCGCGCGGCGCCTGGCCGGTGATGCAGAGGATCGGGATCGAATCCGCCGCGGCCGAATAGAGACCGGTGATCATGTCGGTGCCGGCAGGACCGGAGGTGCCGATGCACAGCCCGATATTGCCGGCCTTGGCCCGCGTATAGCCTTCGGCCATATGCGAAGCGCCCTCGACATGGCGGGCGAGCACGTGGCGTATGGTGCCGCGCGCCTTCAGTGCCGAATAGAGCGGGTTGATAGCCGCGCCGGGCACGCCGAAGGCATTGGTGATGCCTTCCTTTTCGAGAACTAGGACCGCTGCGTCGACAGCACGCATCCTGGCCATGACAGTCTCCATTTCGTTGGTTGGCTTGACAATGACAGCGCCCTTTCGATTTTTCAATTTTTTCAGAATATTTTTTCATTTCTAGAAAACTCCCCTTGTTGACTGATTTTATTTTGTTTTTCGTTTTCCATAAAATCCACCGCGATGATCACTGAAAAACTTTTTCATTGCACCCGCCGTCAAATCGGCGAGAATGACGGGCATGGAAACGACCGAAAAACGCCAGCGCGGGCGGCCGCGCGCCTTCAACGGCCCGTCCGAAGCAGCGTCGGTACAGTCGCTCGACCGGGCGCTGCGGATCCTCGCGATCGTCGCCGAGGCCAGCGGGCTGTCGCTCAGCGAAATCGCGGCGCAAAGCGGCATTGCCGCCTCCACCGCCTATCGCATGCTGACGACGCTGGAAAACCACGGCATGGTCGAGTTCGATACGACCGACCAGCTCTGGTCGGTCGGCGTTGAGACCTACCGCATGGGCGCGGCCTTCCTGCGCCGGCGCAAGCTCGTCGACCGCGCCCGTATCGTCATGCAGGAACTCATGGAAAAGACCGGCGAGACAGCCAATCTCGGCGTCGCCGAGGACGATTGCGTCGTCTTCGTCAGCCAGGTCGAGACGCACCAGGCGATCCGCGCCTTCTTCCGGCCGGGCACACGCAGCCCCTTCCATGCTTCCGGAATCGGCAAGGCGGTGCTGGCGCATCTCAAGCCGGAACGGGTCGCTGCCATCCTGCGCAAGGCGGGCCTGCAGCGCTACACCGACAAGACGCTGTCCGACATTTCGGCGCTCGCCCACGATCTGGCAACCATCAAGCGTCGCGGCTGGTCGGTCGACGACGAGGAACGCCATCCCGGCATGCGCTGCGTGGCCGCCGCCATCTTCAACGAATATGGCGAGCCGATCGGCGGCGTTTCGGTGTCCGGGCCAACGGTGCGCGTCACGCCCGAGCGGCTGGCCGAGATCGGCCCGCTGGTGCGCGACGCCGCGGTCGAAGTGACGAAGATGATCGGCGGCGGCAAAGCGTTCTGACTAGGAAGCGCCGGGCAAAGCGCTCTTTGCCGATATGTCGAAGAAATCGAGCAAGATGGCCAGCCCGACGCCACAGGCCGCCAAGATGAGGCCGGCGATGAATATGCGACTGGCGCGGTCATGAATGCTTCGTTGGAGGGATTTGATGTCGAGCAGAATGGCAAGCGCCCGGATCTGTAGCGCAATGCCGACCAGGATCGGCAGGACGGCAATCAGATGGTAGGTCTGCCATGGGATCGGGTTGGCCGCCCAATGGGTGATGAAGCCTAGCGAGAACGCCAGCAGGATGCCGACGATGGTGATGGTGCCGTTGCGGAAAACCGGTTCGACCCGTTCTTCCCTGGGATCCTGATTGTTCAAGCCACCCTCCCCTCGATTGCCGTCAAAGCCAGACTAAACGCTTGCAAAATCGCTGTACATCGGTGGTTGCTCCGCAAGAGCCGGCCACGGCCGGGCCGGACGCAGGGCTGTCTTGCCGCGGCGTTGGAATGCATGCGAAAGGGCATGGATGCGGAAAACAGCTTATCTCCTATCCGCCGCTTCACTTTGCGGATGCGTGGCGACGACACCGCCGCCGGCAGCACCCGTCGGCAGCCCCAGCAGCAACCCACAGGTCGATCCCATTCCGATTTCGCTGGCCCTGGAGGAGATCATCACCGCCGGCGTCCGCCAGCACCTGAAAAACCCTCTCGCCGCAAAGTTCGGAGCGATGCTTGCCGGAGAGCGCACGCTGAACGGCCGCGACGAGACCGTGGTGTGCGGCTATGTCGACGACAAGGGCTCTCCCGGCGGCAGCGAAGCGTTCATCGGCAAGATCTATTCCGATGCCGGAAACAGTTTCGAACTCGTCGCGATAAACGACGTTTCAGTCAGCGGCGCCTGCCGCATGGCGGGATTGGCGTTGCCGGAGCTGAAGCCCAATTCCTAACTTGCGGAAACAGGACAATTGTCCGCTTCAAATTAAGCCCATGTGGCGTGTCCTCTAACAGTCAAACGCAAGAAAAGGGGCCGCGCGCAGCCCCTCTCCTGTCGTTGGTTAGCTCTCTCTCAGAGCCGGCAATAGCGCGGACCGTCATAGCTCATATAGGTGTCGGAGCGCTCGTCGTAGCTAGCGTAGCGGGCGTAGCAACGGCGAACGTGGATCGAGTCGTAGCCGCCGTCTTCGACATAGACGGTGCGGGGCTGCTGGGCGAGCAGGCTGCCGAGCACGAAACCGCCGACGCCGGCGGCGATGCCGATGCCGAGCTCGCGGCGGTGATGATGGTCGTGGGCGGCCGAAGGCTGGACGGTGCCGACGAGCGAGCCGGCGGCGACGGAGGTGGCGATGAGGCCGGAAACGATGGTGCGCTTGAACATGACGATCTCCTGGGTTTCGGTGGAGAGGCGAACCATCCGCCTCTTGATCATGGGTCGCAGCAAGCCGAGAAAAGGTTCGAAGATTTTTCGAGATTTTTTCGCCGACGATTTTCGCGGCCTTTCTCCCGCCTCCGACTGCCGATCGCCCCGAAATGCAAAAAAGGGCGGCCCGAGGCCGCCCTTCGAAGACAAATGGTCTTCTCGTCAAAGGAAGATGATCACCTTGCCGTGGTGGTGATGATGATTGTGGTGCCACCACCAGGGCTTGCCGTGATGATTGTGGTGATGATGATTGTGGTGATGATGGTTATGATGATGATGATTGCCATGGGCCGAGGACGCTTCCACCGTGGCGGCGAGCGCGCCGGTCGCAACGAAAACGGCGACGAGGCCGGACGTAAGGGTACGCTTCAACATGATGATCTCCTGGATCCTTGATCGAGGCGACCATTCGCCTCTCGGGAGATCAGTCGTGGCGAAGCGGCAAAAGGTTCGAAGGATCGAGTGAATAGTCAGTAGTCAGTAGTGAGTAGAAGCCTGCAGGGCTGGCGACAAATACTCACTACTCACTATCGACTACTGACTACTCACTCTATCCCATCCCCGTGACGTGCCTCAGCCAGAACGCCAGCACGATGAAGCCGACGAAGGTGGCGACGCCGGTCCAGTCGATATTGGCCTTCTTCAGATCGCTGACGACCTTAACCAGCAGAAGCCACGTCACGACGATGAGCGGCAGGATGATGACGAATCTGATCATGCGGCACCCCTTCGATGCGATTGCACCTGAAGAGGATGTAGGAAGCGGCGCGCTGCTTTTCAGCATGCCGGCTTAGCGCCGGGTCCGTTGGCAAGCCGAAACGGAGTTTTGTCTTTACTGGCGCACGAAATATGCTACCGGAGCGCCATGCCCTTGTAGCTCAGCTGGTAGAGCAGCGGTTTTGTAAACCGAAGGTCGCGGGTTCGATCCCTGCCGGGGGCACCAGAAAGTCGGTCTTCCAGTCTTCCCCCGCAAATCTAAACGCGGCACTTGAGGCGGCGGGCGCCCAACACTTTGCAAAGCCGCTATCTTTTTCAACGCCGGGGATTAAGGGGTATACGCAGGGGTAACGTGCCGCCCCAGCCAAGGCTTGTGACACCGCGCAAATCATCACGCGAAACGATGCGAATTCCGGCAGGCAAAGTTTGGCATGCAAACGAGCCGTCGTTGCTAATCGGCCGTCCGAAGCCTATGCTTTCGATATCGGCCGCCAGACACGTACGGATGCAGCCGACCGTGAGAGGAAAGTGCTCTTGCCCGCAACGGGAGAAGAGCCATGCCTCAATCCACTTTTCGCAACCACGTACTGAAATCCCTCGCCCGTGACGATTTCGCCCTCTTGCAGCCGTCGATGCATCACGTCGAACTGGGCATCAGAGAACAGCTAGAGGTCCCCTATCAGCCGATAGAGCAGGTGTATTTTCCCGAGACGGGGATCGCTTCGGTAGTCGCTACCATGACTGGGGGGCGCCAAAGCGAAGTCGGCATCATCGGCCACGATGGTATGACGGGTGTTACGGTCATTCTCGGCCAGGAGAGCTCTCCCAACGAGACCTATATTCAGATCGCTGGCCAGGGCTGGTGCCTGCCGGTTGAAAACCTTCGCACGGCCCTCGCAAAAAGCCCGACCCTTGGCCGATCGTTGCTTCGCTATGCCAACGCCTTCCTCATCCAGGCCTCCCGGACGGCGCTGGTCAACGGCCACTCGAAGATCGAGGAGCGACTGGCTCGGTGGCTGCTCATGGTCCACGATCGCTCTTCAGGAAGCAGGATTTACCTGACGCACGAATTTCTAGCGACCATGCTTGGCGCCCGGCGCCCTGGGGTCACAACGGCCCTGCAAATGCTTGAATATCGGGGGCTGGTCCAAGCCAGACGCGGCGAGATCGCGATCGTCGATCGCAGCGGACTGATAAAGCTCACACACGGTGCCTATGGCGAGGAAGAGCAACGCCATTTCGGCATTGTCTCCGGCTGATTGTCCGGAAGCGTACATATGCTTGATGGCCGCTGAAAATAGGGCGTAAATCACGTTGGTTTGGGTGCAGGGAGGAACTTGCAATGACCAACGCTTTTCATAGCGTCACGGTTGAAAAGGCGACCGAGGCCTATGTCCTTTCCAGGGGTCGAGCCCGGTTCCTTTCCATCTCACAGGCAATCCGCGCCATCCGGACACTTATGCCTGCCTGCAGAACCAGCGACCACGAGTTGGAGGGTATGTTGGCGGCAGCCTGCATCGTTCACGGCATTCCCGTGGCCTTCGACGCAACGATGGCCGAAGGCGAGGAAATGCGGCTCCATTCGTAAGGGTCGGAGATGCTCACGGTCGCCCAGACAGCCATTTCGTCGGACGTTCGGCAGGCGATTGTCCGCTACCTGATCGATAAGGTCGACGACCCCAGCATTTCGGTCGCCGACTCTGTCCATGCCGTGAGAGAGATGTTCCCACTCTGCGAGTTGACGGATTGGCAACTTGGCGATCACATCGCACGAGCCGCGATCGACGCAGGATTTGCGGTTGAATTCGACGCCGAGGTTCCCTGAATGAAGCCAATGGCAGGCGCATATCTGGATCACCTTTTGGAGTGCCCCTTTTGCGGGACGATCCGCCTCCAGATCCCGTCCGACGCCCAGCCTTCAACGCCAATCGGGTGCGCTGATTGCGGGCAATATCTCGGCACATGGGACGATTTGCAGACCGATTTTGAGTCCCAAGGCGGCAATGACGGAATATTCCGCCTCGACAAGGGGCGCATCCTGAAGCTCGACTAGCCCCCGCTCATCAAGCGAAATCTTGCATGCCGGGACCTTTCCTGAGGGCTCACACCCCAATCGCCGACACCAAAATCCGGTTCTGCCTTCGTACCGCCGCGCGCAGCTCCGGTATCCTCGCTTCGTCGCGCTTGACGAACTCGATGAACATCATGTTCATGTTGTTGAAGATCAGCTCTCCCACCGCCGGCCCGTCGATGTCCGGCCGCACCAGGCCGATCTCCTGCAGCCGCGCCATCAGGGCGCTTATTTGCTCGGTCAGCGCGCGGTCGAGCGCGGTGTAGGCCTGGCCGAAGGGGCTGTCCGGCAATTGGGTCGAGATCGCCATCGCCTGGCGCCACATCTCCTTGCTGAGATAATTCAGCGAATGCTCGATATAGATGCCGATCAGCGTGTCCAGCGCGTCGCCGACATTGGCCGGGGGGCTGGCGACCACCCCTCGCCCGGCATTCAGCACCTCGTTGACTTCCATCGACACGATGGCGCCAAGGATGTCGCCCTTGTTCTGGTAGTAGTTGTAGATGGTGCCGATCGAGACTTCAGCCTGTGCGGCGATCGCCTCGATCTTGGCGCCTTCATAGCCGGCCTCGCGGAAAAGCTCCGTCGCCGCATCGATGATGCGGCGGTGCCGGTCCGCCTTCTGCCGTTCGCGCAATCCGCTCATACCAGCCTCTCTGCCACAAATCATAATTGACTCAATTTTGGAATTGGTTCAACTTTTCTTCCAACAAGCCAGCAAAGGCAGGGAGAACACTCGATGACCGTCAATGCCCGGAATCCGCTTTCCATTCTGAAATCTCATCTTTCAGCCGCCTGCGCGGCCGCGGCGGCGCTGCTCGTCGCAGCAGGTGGCGCCCAAGCCGCCGACCTCAATGCGCTGATCTGGTGCGATCATTCCGATCCGGCGCTGCTGCAGCCCTTCGAGGAGGCCAACAACGTCAAGGTCAATGTCAAGGAGTTCGAGGGCACAGGCGCGGGGCTGGCCATCGTCGAGCAGTCGCAGCCTGGCGACTGGGACGTGATGGTGATCGATTCCATCGACGTGCCGCGCGGTGTCGAAAAGGGCCTGTTCGAGCCGTTGCCTGAGGACAAATTGCCCTTCGCCGACCTCTTCTCGGAAGTGAAGATGGATAAGTCGACTGTCGTCGACGGCAAGCGCTACGGCATCACCGAAAAGTTCGGCTACAACACGATCGGCTTCAACAAGACCAAGGTCGATCCGGCTGACATGCAGTCGCTCGCCTCGCTCACCAGCGACAAATACAAGGGCAAGATCGCGATCTACGACTATTACCTGCCGGTGATCGGCATGGCCGCTCTGGCCATCGGCAAGAAGACCGCCGACCTCACCGAGACCGATCTGCCTGCCCTTAAGGCCGAGCTGCTCAAGATGAAGGCCAATGCCAAGCTGGTCGGCGAAGTCACCGCCAGCCAGACCGCGTTAGCCACCGGCGAAGTCGACATCCTGGTCGGCGGCGGCGAGTGGGTCACGGCCGGCCTTGCCAAGGAAAATCCGGCGCTTGACTTCTCTATCCCGAAAGAGGGTGCCGTGCTGTGGTCGCAGTCGCTCGCCATGTTCAAGGATTCCAAGAACAAGGACATGGCGCTGAAATTCATCCAGTACATCATGAGCCCGGAGGGCCAGGCGCGGCTTGCCACCTCCTCCTGCTACTGGGGCATGCCGTCGAACAAGAAGGCGGCATTAAGCGAAGATCAGAAGAAGATCCTGCGGTTCGACGAGCAGCCCGGCTTCCTCGCCCGCGCCCAGGCCTATCCGGCGCCGAACGCCGATCTCGACAAGAAGATGCAGGACATGTGGACCGAGATGCTGCAGGCGCAGTAAATCGGCTCATGAGCGGTGCAGGAAACAACAAGCGTGCCCTGCCCTGGGCGCTGGTCACGCCGGCGCTGGCATGGACGCTTTTGTTCTTCGTGCTGCCCTTCATCGCCATGGGGTTTTCCAGCCTCACGGCGCATGAAGGCGGCGGCTTCACTTTAGCCAATTACAGCCAGTTCTTCACCGACCCGTCCTACTGGCGGGCGATGGTCAACTCGCTGGAGGTCACGGCCATCGTCACCGTGGTCTCGATCCTGCTCGCCTATCCCTTTGCCTGGATCCTTGCCGAGATGGTGCCGGAACGGTGGCAGCGGCTGGCGCTGATGCTGGCCGTGCTGCCGTTCTGGACCTCCTATGTCGTGCGCTCCTATTCCTGGCTGCTGGTGCTGGCGCAGAACGGCGTCATCAACCGGGCGCTGACCGGCATCGGCCTGATCGGCGAACCGCTCCAGCTCGCCAACACGCGCTTCGCTACAGTCACCGGCTTCGTGCATTTCTTCGTCATGCTTCTGACGCTGACGATCTTCGCCAATCTCAAGCAGCTCAGCCCGAGCTACCGCAGGGCGGCCGCAGACCTCGGCGCCGGGCCGGTGCGCACCTTCCTGCATGTCGTGCTGCCGCTCACCTTGCCCGGTATCATGGTCGGCGCGTTCCTGACCTTCGTGCTCTGCATCGGCGACTACATCACGCCGCAGATCCTCGGCGGCAACAACGAACTCGTCATGCCGCAGCTCGTCATGATGCAGATCGGCCGCCGGGGCGATTTCCCGCTGGCCTCCGCGCTGTCGATCATCCTGATGGCCGTCGTCACCATCGCCTATCTCGCCTGCGCGCGCTGGCTGAAGATCGAGCGGGCCTGATCATGCGCGCAGCCGTCCGCCTCGCCGCCTGGGTCTACGCCATCGCCGTCTACGGCTTCATCTTCTTGCCGGTGGTCGTGCTGGTGCTGTTTTCGCTGCAGGCAACTTCCTTCCCCATCCCGCCCTTCACCGGCCCATCGCTTCGCTGGTACCAGGCGGTGCTGTCGGATGCGCGGCTCACCTCGGCATTGGTCAATTCGCTGCTGGTGGCGGTGCTCTCCTCGCTTGCCTCTGTCACGCTCGGCTTTCTCTCCGCCTGGGGTTTTGCCCGTTTCGTGCTGCCGGGCTCGGCCATCCTGCGCGGGTTGATCACGCTGCCGCTCACCGTCAGCTACCTCATCATCGGCATGGGCCTGCTGGTGCTGTTCAACTGGGCCGGCGTGCCGAAATCGCTGCTTGCGGCCGGCATCGGTCATGTGGTGATCAACCTGCCGCTCTGCTTCGCCATCATCTACAGCCAGATGGGCGATCACCAGATCAACATCGAGCGCGCCGCGCGCGACCTCGGCGCCGCCGAATGGAAGGTGCTGCTCATGATCACCGTGCCAGTCATGGCGCCGGCGATCTTCGCCGGCTTCTTCCTGTCGATGACGTTTTCCTGGGACGAGTTCGTCATCTCCTTCCTGCTCACCCGCTTCGAGACGACGCTGCCCGTGGAGATCTGGAACCTCCTGCGCTCCGGCCTCAATCCCAAGACCAATGCCGTCGGCTCGCTGGTCTTTGCCGTTTCCATCGTCCTGGTGGTGTTTTTCGAACTGACGCTGTTGCGGAGAAAGCCGGCATGAGCGCGCCCTTGGTCGACATCCGCAACGTCTCGCACCGCTTCGGCCAGCTCCCGGTGCTGAAGAACGTCTCGCTGGCGATCGAGCCCGGCACCTATACGATCCTGCTCGGCCCGTCCGGTTCCGGCAAAACGACGCTGCTTTCGATCCTCGGCGGCTTCGTCATGCCCAGCGAAGGCAGGGTCTTCATTCGTGGCGCGGATTGCACCGCCGTGCCGCCGGCCAAGCGCCCGACAACCACCGTGTTCCAGGACTATGCGCTGTTTCCGCATATGAGCGTCGGCGGCAATGTCGGCTTCGGGCTGCGCATGCAGGGCGTAGACGGCGCGACCCGGGCGGCGAAGGCGCGCGAGGCACTTGCGCTTGTCGGGCTGGCGGCCGCCTTCGACAAGAAGCCGCATCAGCTTTCCGGTGGCCAGCGCCAGCGCGTGGCGCTCGCCCGCGCGCTGGTCATCGAGCCTGCGGTGCTTCTGCTCGACGAGCCGCTCGGCGCGCTCGATCTCAAGCTGCGCCGGCAGATGCAGGACGAGTTGAAGGCGATCCAGAAGCGCGTCGGCACCGCCTTCATCCATGTCACCCACGACCAGGAAGAAGCGATGGCGCTGGCCGACCATTGCGTGGTGATGAATGACGGACGCATCGAGGACGAAGGCCCGCCCGAGCGGGTCTATACGCGGCCGGCGACGCGGTTTTCCGCTACCTTCATGGGCGAGAGCACGATCCTTGCCGGCACGGTCACCGAGGCGACGAACGGGATCGTCAGGGCCTCGACGGCGGTGGGGCCGATTTCACTGCCCGGCGCGTCGTCTGCCGGCGCCACAGTCGCGCTCGCGATCCGGCCCGAGCACCTGGTCCTCGGCGAAGTAAAAAGCGATGTCGCGCTAGGCACGGCCAAGGTCGGCGATGTCGTCTTCCAGGGCAGCTTCAAGCGCGTGCTGGCCACCTCGATGCTGGACCCGGCATTGCAGTTCATCGCCAAGGCTCCCGCTTCCGCCACCGTTCAGGCAGGCGACACGATCCGGGTTTCATGCAACGCTCAAGACATCATCCTGCTGGCGGACTGATCCATGGGTATGCTTCCGGTCATCGAGGCTCCGGACTGGTACGAAACCATCCGCATGGGCGACGGCGTCACGCTCATCCATGAGCCGTGGATAAAGCCGTTCTTCCGCTGCAACATCTGGCATGTGCGCGGGCGCGACCGCGACCTGCTGTTCGATACCGGCCTCGGCCATTTCAGCCTACGGCGCCATGTGCCGCTGGTGAGCGAGCGCAAGCTGACCTGCGTCGCCAGCCACACGCATTTCGACCACATCGGCTGCCATCACGAATTCCCCGATCGCTGCGTGCATTCGGCCGAAGCCCAAATCCTTGCCGATCCGCGCAACGAATGGACGGTCGCCGACCGTTACGCCAATGAGGAGATGTTCGACGGCGCGCCGGCAGGTTGGGATACGGCGCGCTACCTGATCCTGCCGGCACCGGCGGGCCGGCTGCTCGAGCACGGCGACGTCGTCGACCTCGGTGACCGCGCCTTCGAGGTCATCCACACGCCTGGACATTCGCCCGGCGGCATCGCGCTTTACGAGAAAAGGACCGGCATCCTGCTGTCGGGCGACATCGTCTATGACGGGCCGCTGATCGACGACGTCTATCATTCCGATATCGAGGACTATGTCGGGACGCTGCTTGCCATGCGCGACCTCGACGTCTCGGTCGTGCATGGCGGCCATTTTCCGAGCTTCGGCAAGGTGCGCTACCGGCAACTCATCGATGAGTATGTCGCGGGCAAACGCAAGGCCGGCTGCCACTTGCAGGGCGGCTGAGTGACCTGGGAAGCGAAGCCTAGTCTTTGTTTCCGCAATTCCGGACGGAAAACCGCTCACTTTTCCTGGAATTGCTCTAAAGCGCCCTTTGCGGACAAGGTGTCCCGGTGGCGTCGCCGCAGCGGGAAGCCGTCGGCTGCGGCCGCTGGCTCATCTCTTCGGAATGACGCACCAGCTCAGCGAACATGAGCGCGAAACTTCCCATCATCAGGAAGACTATGATCAGACGCGTTACCGGCAATAGACAGGTCTCTCGACTGGCCAGCCCCCGCCAACCCATCCACTGTCGGCTAACATGATCGATCCGGCTTTACGAGTGTTTAAGCTTCGCCTTAACCATAGCAGCCATCACATTCATGTCGCGGCTGTCACGAAGCGCGATTGTCGGGTGTGACCCGCCCGTCAGCGCAGCGCCCTTCACAGATATGGGTGACGCATGCTACGCCGTCGCCGGCGCGGCCCCGCAGACGGTCGCCCTCCGGGAGCCATGAGCAAAGCCTCCAACCGTTTCGCCTTCGTCTCTTCCGATACCGACGACGCCCGGGCGGCGCTGGAAAGCCTGTCCGCGCGCTATGGGAAGGTGCCTGTCGCGGAGGCCGAGATCATCATTGCGCTGGGCGGCGACGGCTTTCTTCTGCAGACGCTGCGCGACACGATGAGCACGGGCAAGAAGGTCTACGGCATGAACCGTGGCACCATCGGCTTCCTGATGAACGAATATCGCGCCGGCGGCCTCGAGGAACGCATCGCCGCCGCGGTCGCCGAGACGATCCGGCCGCTCGAAATGGTCGCGGTGACGCATGACGGCGAAACCGTTTCGGCGCCGGCCATCAACGAGGTGGCGCTGTGGCGCCAGTCCTACCAGACGGCGAAGATCCGCATCACCGTCGATGGCCAGGTGCGGCTGGAGGAACTCAACTGCGATGGCGTGATGATCGCGACGCCCGCCGGCTCCACCGCCTACAATCTGTCGGCGCATGGGCCGATCCTGCCGCTCGATGCGCCGCTTCTGGCGCTGACGCCGGTGAGTCCTTTCCGACCGCGCCGCTGGCGCGGGGCGCTGCTGTCCAACAAGGCGACCATACGCTTCGACATCCTGGAAGCCGAAAAGCGCCCGGTGAATGCCGCGGCCGATCATACCGAGGTCAAGGCAGTGGCTTCCGTCACCGTGCGGGAATCGCCGACGGCGACGGCAACCTTGCTGTTCGATCCGAACCATTCATGGAACGAACGCATCCTTGCCGAACAGTTCCGCTACTGAGCCGGCGCAACGATACTGTTTCGATTAAGCGTTGCGATTAAGGTTACGTCTTCACAATCGCTGTATTTCGGTCCGTTTCTGTTGACAAATCGAGGGCTTGCGCCTAATTGCAACACCGATCTTGCAGGCGCGCGGCGCCTGCCGCGGCTGCTGTGTCGCGATTTTCCCAACCAACAAAGACAACAAACACTTGTCCTCAGACACCACGATCGCTCAAGAAGCGTTGACATTCTCGGACCTTGGCCTTTCGCCCAAGGTTCTCTCCGCAGTCACCGATGCCGGCTACACCGAGCCGACTCCGATCCAAGCCGGCGCCATCCCTCACGCGCTGCTCGGCAAGGACGTGCTGGGCATTGCCCAGACCGGCACCGGCAAGACGGCTTCCTTCGTGCTGCCGATGCTGACGCGCCTGGAAAAGGGCCGGGCGCGAGCCCGCATGCCGCGCACGCTGATCCTCGAACCGACCCGTGAGCTGGCCGCGCAGGTCGAGGAAAACTTCATCAAATACGGCAAGAACCACAAGCTCAACATCGCGCTTCTGATCGGCGGCGTCTCATTCGACGAGCAGGACAAGAAGCTCGAGCGCGGCGCCGACGTGCTGATAGCCACGCCCGGCCGCCTGCTCGACCACCGTGAGCGCGGCAAGCTCCTTCTCAACGGCGTCGAGATTCTCGTCATCGACGAGGCCGACCGGATGCTCGACATGGGCTTCATTCCCGACATCGAGCGCATCTGCGAGATGATCCCGTTCACGCGCCAGACGCTGTTCTTCTCGGCGACGATGCCGCCGGAGATCACCAAGCTCACCGAAAAATTCCTGCACGCGCCGGTGCGCGTCGAGGTTTCCAAGGCCGCATCCGCTGCAACCAACATCATCCAGCGGCTGGTCAAGTCGGGCTCAAAACCCTGGGACAAGCGCGAGACGCTGCGCAATCTCATGAAGGCCGAAGACGCGGAACTGAAGAACGCCATCATCTTCTGCAATCGCAAGATCGAGGTGTCGGAGCTGTTCCGCTCGCTGCTGAAGCATGATTTCGATGCGGGCGCGCTGCATGGCGACATGGATCAGCGGGCGCGCATGCAGATGCTCGCCAACTTCCGCGACGGCAAGTTGCGTTATCTCGTTGCGTCCGACGTCGCCGCGCGCGGCCTCGACATTCCCGATGTCAGCCACGTCTTCAACTACGATGTGCCGATCCACGCCGAGGATTATGTCCACCGCATCGGCCGCACCGGCCGCGCCGGCCGCTCGGGAAAATCCTTCACCATCGCGACGCGCTCGGACACGAAATATGTCGACGCCATCGAAAAGCTGATCGGCAGCAAAATCGAATGGCATGACGGCGACCTGTCGACCGTGACCGAGAGCGAGGGCGAGGAGCAGCCGCGCCGTGGCCGCGGCGCCCCGCGTCGCGCCGGCCGCAAGGACGAGGACCGCAAGGACGATCGCAAAGAACGCGGCGAGCGCAAGAAGGACCGTCACGCCAAGCGCGACGAGACGCCCGATACCGCGCTTGAGGAACAGCCCGTCGCCGAAGTGGCCGATATCGCCGAACGCCGCGCCCGCAAGGACGCGATCCGTTCCGAGAACGAGCGCAAGGGCCCAGGCAACCGTAACGAACAGCGCGGCGACGCCCGCCCGCAGCGCGACCGCCCCGGCCGCCACCGTCAGGAAGAAGACGACGCAACCGTCGGTTTCGGCGACGACGTGCCGGCCTTCATGCGGATCGTCGCGAAGGTCTGAAGTCGATACCAGCGTAGTCTGGAATGAAAGCGGCCCCTTAAACGGGGCCGTTTCCTTTTCTGCTTCGCCCGAAGCAATCCAGCCAAAGGCGATGCCTACATCGGTCCCGGCATCATCTTGGTCGGCTTCTCAAGCATCGGGAACTCGGCCTTGCTGCATTTCACGTTCGGGTTCGTTGGACTGAACATGCCGTTCGGATTGTCCCTGAACAACCATGCATGCAGGTCGTAGTGGACGAACTCCCTCGGAATGAGCGGATAGTGGCCTTCCATCGGCCCCATGAATTTTTGGCCGAACAATGTCGGGGCCGCCTTGGTGTCCGGTGTCAGCGGCACCAACCATTCCACGCCGACCAGCTTCAAGCCCTTCTTCGTCGGCTCGTAGATCAGGACGTTGGGCTTCATCGGGTCGAGCGGCTTGCCGACGCTCGGGACGTTGACGAAATGGATGCCCATCGCGCCCTTCGGGTAGTACATCGCGCCGTCCATCTTCTCGCCGCTGTAGTGGACGCAGCCGACGGTCGACAAATAGAGGTCGCGGACAGCGGCCGTGTAATCTTCATACTTGGCCAGCGATTTCTTCAAGGCTTCGATGTCGGCCTTGTTGGCGTCCTCGGCCCGGGCCGTAGCGACGCCGGACGATGTGCCGATAAGACACGCCAAAGCGAGGACGCCGCAGCGCCCCAAGCGAGCTGTTCTTGTCATGCATTCCTCCCAGATTCCGTTGATCTGGCCGTGCAAGACCGGGGCGGTAGATGTTGAGTGCGCGGCCAATTGACCACCCCATCCCCTCTGGAACAGCAGGATGGTAGTCCTTTCACGGGTTTCGGAAAAGTATCAATTAGAAAAAGCTAATGTCCTAAGACCTTCGACCCCATCTTTGGACCATTTCAAAAAAAAAACGGCCCCGTACGGGGCCGTTTGCCTTGATGGAGTTGCGCCTCTGCGCGCCGTTTTCTCTCAGGTGAGCGGCGACAGCTGGATTTCGACGCGGCGGTTCTGCTCGCGGCCGGCGGCGGTCGCATTGGATGCGATCGGGCGGGTCTTGCCGAAGCCGGTGACGGCGAAGCGGCGTTGATCGACGCCCTGGCCGGACAGGTAATTTGCGACGGCAAGCGCGCGACGCTGCGACAGATCGAAATTGTGCTGGTCGCCGCCGGTCGAATCGGTGTGGCCGAAAACGTCCACGGTGGTCTGGCGGAATTTCTTCAGCACCAGCGCGACCGAATTCAGCACCGGATAGAAGCCCGGCTTCACCGCGTCCTGGTCGACATTGAAGGTGATGTCGGACGGCATGTTGAGGATGATCTGGTCGCCGCTGCGGGTGACGCTGACGCCGGTGCCCTGCAGCTGACGGCGAAGCTCCGCCTCGTTCTGGTCCATCGTCGCGCCGATCGCGCCGCCGGCGAGCGCGCCGATGCCGGCACCGATCAGGGCGTTGCGGCGGTCATTGCCGCCGGCCAGCAGACCGAGGCTGGCGCCTGCCAACGCGCCGAGGCCGGCCCCCGCTGCCGTATTGGAGATCTTCTGGTCGCCGGTATACGGATCGGTAGTGGTGCAGGCGCTCACCAATAGAGCCGTCGCCACGGCGACGAGCACAGTCTTCTTCATGAGATTGGTCCCTCTCCAATTCGCGGCCTTTGCGGCCGCGCCAAATCAGCCCTTCCGCAGCCTTGTAGCATGAAATGCGGCGAAAAACGGAACGGGAATGCGGCCGGCAAAGTCCGGCTGCCGTTCCCGCTTCGCGTCTACCACAAATTCTTGCCGTCGATGACCACCACCTCGACCTTATCCAGGTCGAAATCGTCGAACAGGCGCGAATTGACGCTGATCTTCGGGTTGTCGAAGTCCGGCTTTCCGGTCGACCAATCAGGCGTTTCGGTGAAGGTGCCGCAGCCGCAGGTGGCGCAGAAACCATGCTTTACGGTCTTCGAGCCCCAGCGGTAGAAGGAGACGTTCTCCGGCGGGCTCGTGAGCTTGAATTGCGACGGCACATAATACGCCCATAGCGACCCGCGCTTCGAGCAGAACGAGCATGTGCATTGCGTCACCGTCCGCGGCGCCTCGGCCACCTCGAAGGTTGTCGCCTTGCAATGGCAGCTGCCTTTGATGGTCATGGACTCACCTTTCCGTTGTCCGCCGCCACCCCGGATTCCCTAGCGGAAGGGCAACATAAAGAAGCAGTCCTGACAACTGTCTGTCAGCAGCTTTCGGCAGATATGCCGGCGCGTTCGAAACTCTCTAGCGGCTCGCGTTTGGCTCGCGAAGTCTAGTATGAGGGCGGCGGCACGAACAGGCAGATGGTCTTGCCGGCGTCGAGCCCGGCCTGATGCGCGCACCAGTGATATTCGCCGTCGGGCGAATTCTTGACCCGCTTGTCGCTATAGGCCACCACCTCGCCCGTGCCTTTTATGACATAGCCTTCGGGCCGCTCGCTGATCGATGACTGCGGCACCTCCTTGCAATCGAAGTTGGCACAACAGGCAAAGGGGTATTTCCAGCCTTGCGGCATGGCCGCCGTAGGCTGGGCGTCGTGCGCGATGGCCAGCGGCGCCAGCACCGAGCTGGCTCCAACAGCGAGCAGGGAGAACAAAAGTCGGCCAGCCGGTCGAGCGGCTTGGGCCGATCTTGATATGGCAGCAGACATCGAAACGTTCCTTTCGAGCATCAAGCGTTTTCGCTTGCCCGTTCCCGGAACGTATCTTCCCAGTGGCCGGATCGTCGGTCGCAGATATGCCGCACCCGGCCATAAATGCTTTTATCCCAGCGCAAAAGGCTGGGCTGATTCCTCGGTTGGCGCAAGCATCCGCTTGCATCGGCAAAGCCGCGCTTCACGCCAACCTCTGCCATCCAGAATCGTGTGCCGGCTTGGTTAACGACCGGTTAGCCGCACGGAACTGGTGCCCGACAACGGGATTCGGCTCAAGCTGGTTCCAGGCGTTCAGTAGGGAACATGCCCGTCATACTGCGGCAGGTCGTCGGCGATTGTGAACCACTTCGCCTTGGACCCGACAAAGATGTGCGCGGTCGGCCGTATGGTCGGATCATCGACCAGCGTCCCCATCGCGATATGCACATAGGCGCCGTCGCGGACCAACGAATAGATGAGCGAGCCGCATCGCCCGCAATGCGCGTCGTGGCCAGTTTCGTCACCGTAGATCAGCAGCCGGTCATCGCCGGCGGTCAGGCGAAACTTTTCGCGCTCGATGCCGGCGAAGGGTTTGAACGCCGCCCCCGTCGTGCGCCGGCAGTTCGAGCAATGGCAGTTGGCGGCATAAACGAATTCATCCGCAACCTCGTAGTGGACTGCGCCGCAGAAACATTTTCCGGTAAGTTTGCACGTCACCGACTCCTCCCTCGTGCGACGCGGGGCCCCCTAGTCGAGGTCCGCCACCGCTTCGCCGGCGCCACCCTCGATGCGATGCGAGAGCGAGGCTTCCATGAACTCGTCGAGATCGCCATCGAGCACGCTCGACGGCGAAGTGCTTTCAACGCCGGTGCGCAGATCCTTCACGAGCTGATAGGGCTGCAGCACGTAGGAGCGGATCTGGTGGCCCCAGCCGATGTCGCTCTTCGACGCCTCGGTGGCGTTGGCGACCGCTTCGCGCTTCTTCAGCTCTTCCTCGTAAAGTCGCGAGCGCAGCATTTCCCAAGCCTTGGCGCGGTTCTTGTGCTGCGAGCGCTCGGCCTGGCAGGCGACCGCTATGCCGGTCGCGAGATGGGTGATGCGCACCGCCGAGTCGGTGGTGTTGACGTGCTGGCCGCCCGAACCCGAGGAACGATAGGTGTCGATGCGCACATCGGATTCGGAAACATTGATCTCGATCGAGTCATCGATGACCGGATAGACCCAGACGCTGGCGAAGGAGGTGTGGCGCCGCGCGTTGCTGTCGTAAGGCGAAATGCGCACCAGGCGATGGACGCCGGACTCTGTCTTCAGCCAGCCATAGGCGTTGTGGCCCTTGATCAGCACGGTGGCGGACTTGATGCCCGCCTCTTCGCCGTCATGGATTTCCAGAACCTCGACCTTGAAGCGGCGGCGCTCGGCCCAGCGCGTGTACATGCGCAGGAGCATCGAGGCCCAGTCCTGGCTCTCGGTGCCGCCGGCGCCGGCATGGATTTCGAGATAGCTGTCGTTGGCGTCGGCCTCGCCCGAGAGCAGCGTCTCGACCTGGCGGGCCTTCGCCTCGCCCTGCATCGAACGCAGCGCCGCCTCCGCTTCCGCGATAATGCCGTCGTCGCCCTCTTCCTCGCCGAGTTCGATCAGGCCGATATTGTCTTCCAGCGCCTGCGTCATCCCCTTGACGGCGGCGATGCCGTCCTCGAGCTCCTGGCGCTCCCGCATCAGCTTCTGCGCTTCGACCGGATCATTCCAGAGGCTGGAATCCTCGGCGCGCGAATTCAGGTATTCAAGCCGCTTTACAGCCTGATCCCAGTCAAAGATGCCTCCTCAGCAGGGTTATCGCCTGCCTGATCTCGTCGACAATGTTGAGCGTTTCCGCGCGCATGGCTCTTCGTTCGGTCCTGTTCTTTTCGGTCTTTTCGGAATAGGCGCGATACATAGGCACGGCATCGCCGCCTGTAAAGCGAAATGGGCCGGCTCAACCGTGACCCCGAAAAGTGGAAACCGGTTTTCGCAAAAGGTCACGGTCTAGGAATAAGTCGCCGGCCCATTTCGGGAATTCAGGAGGTCAGTAGAGGCCGCCGCCGCCGTCCTGGATGGCCTGGTTGGCCTGCGGCGACAGCCCCGCGCCGGAGCCGTTCGAGCCATCGGCGCCCATGCCGATCACCCAGTAGCTGTCGGCCGGCCCGGTGCCGGGCTTGAACGCCTCGATGATGGTGTTCGGATCGCCCTCGGCGGCACGCATGCCGGTCTTGCGGTTGATTGCGATCAGCTTCATGCCATCGGGAACCTGGAAGTCGGTGTTCGGCTTGCCGTCGAGCGCAACGCGCATGAAGTCCTTGAAAATCGGCGCCGCCAAGCCGCCGCCAGTGGCGCCATGGCCAAGGCCGCGCGGCGTGTCGTAGCCCATATAGAGGCCGACGACGAGGTTCGGGGTGAAGCCGATGAACCAGGCATCCTTCTCGTCATTGGTCGTGCCGGTCTTGCCGGCGATGTGGCGGCCGAGCTCGCCGATGGTGGCGCCAGTGCCGCGCTGCACGACGCCCTCCATCATCGAGGTGATCTGGTAGGCGGTCATCGGGTCGAGCACCTGCTCGGAATTGTCGACCAGCTCCGGCTCCGGCTGGTTCTTCCAGTCGGTGGCGTTGCAGCCCTCGCAGCCGCGCTCGTCCTGCTTGAACACCGTCTTGCCGTAGCGGTCCTGGATGCGGTCGATCAGCGACGGTTTGATCGATTTGCCGCCATTGGCCATGATCGAATAGGCCGAGACCATGCGCATGACGGTCGTCTCGCCGGAGCCCAGCGCCATCGGCAGATAGGGCGCCAAATGATCGTAGACGCCGAAGCGCTCGGCATATTCCACGACCAGTTTCATGCCCATGTCGTTGGCGAGCCGCACGGTCATCAGATTGCGCGACTTCTCGATGCCGGAGCGCAAGGTGGCCGGGCCGGCGACCGTGCCGTCATAGTTCTTCGGCGTCCAGGTGGTGTTGCCGCTCTGGATGGTGATCGGGCCGTCCATGATCACCGAGGCCGGCGTATAGCCATTGTCGAGCGCCGCCGAATAGACGATCGGCTTGAACGAGGAACCGGGCTGGCGCATCGCCTGGGTGGCGCGGTTGAATTCCGACTGCGCGTAGGAGAAGCCGCCGACCATGGCGAGCACGCGGCCGGTGTGCGGATCCATGGCGACGAGGCCGCCCTCGACCTCCGGCACCTGGCGCAGCATGTAGGTGTTGTCGGAGCCGTCATTCTTCTGCACGAAGACCACATCGCCGGGCTCCAGCACTTCCGCCGGGGACTTCGCCCTGACTGACTTGCCCTTGACGAAGTGGCGCATGGCGAAGCCCATGTCTTCCTTGCTGACGGTACCCTGGACACGTTCCTTGACGAGGTCACCGGAAACCTGTCGCGCCGGCTGAAGGCCGATGGTCAGGCCGGTCGCCGAGCTGTCGAGCACGACGGCCAGCGTCCATTCCGGCACGTCCTCGAGGCCCTTCACATTGCCGAGCGGCACGCCCCAGTCGCCGGAAACGTCGATATGCGTCACCGGACCGCGATAGCCGCGCAGCATGTCGTATTTGAGCAGGCCGTTCTGCATCGCCTTGCGGGCGATAAGCTGGACCTTAGGATCGAGCGTGGTGCGCACCGACAGGCCGCCCTCGTAAAGCGCATTCTCGCCGTAGCGCGCGATGATCTGGCGGCGGACTTCCTCGGTGAAGTACTCGCCGGCAAACAGATAGGAGCCGTTGCGGCGCGGGGTCACGCCGAGCGGTTCAGCCTTGGCCTTGTCGCCCTCCTCGCGGGTGACGTAGCCGTTCTCGACCATCTGGTCGATGACCCAGTTGCGGCGCTCCAGGGCACGGTCGGCGTGCTTGAAGGGGTGATAGTTGTTCGGGCCCTTCGGCAACGAGGCGAGATAAGCCGCCTCGGCGACCGTCAGCTCGTTGACCGATTTGTCGAAATAGGTGAGCGCGGCGCCCGCGACGCCATAGGCGCCGAAGCCGAAGAAGATTTCGTTGAGATAGAGCTCGAGGATCCGGTCCTTCGAATAGGCCTGCTCGATGCGGAAGGCCAGGATCATCTCCTTGATCTTGCGCTCATAGGTCTGATCGGAAGAGAGCAGGAAGTTCTTGGCCACCTGCTGGGTGATCGTCGAGGCGCCGACCTGCCGCCGGCCGGAACCGAAATTCTGCAGATTGACGATGATGGCGCGGCCAAGACCGGTGATATCGATACCCGGATGGTTGTAGAAGTTCTTGTCCTCGGCCGACATGAAGGCGGCCTTGACGCGGTCCGGGATGGCCTGGATCGGCAGGTAGAGACGCCGCTCGCGCGCATATTCAGCCATCAGCGCGCCGTCGGAGGCATGGATGCGCGTCGTCACCGGCGGTTCGTATTTGGCCAGAACCTCGTAGTCGGGCAGGTCCTTCGTCAGATGGCTGATGTAGATGGCAAGACCGGCCGCCACCAGCAGCGCCAGCGTCGTGCCGATGCCAAAGAAATAGCCGATGAGACGAATCATGCCCGCTCCAGTCCGAGGTTCGGGAATTTCCTAAACGAAGCCGACAGTCGCGCAAGCTTCCAGGGGCGGTCCCAATCCGCAATCGAAAAACCCATGTCGCGGCCATGTGGACAAAATACGGCAGCGCGAAAATTGAGGACTCGGTTGCCGAATAATAACGCCGGGTGTTGTCGTCATGCAACGCTGCTTGTGGTTGTAGACGTCCGGCGGTCGTGGGCGGGTGCGGCGGGGTCAGCCACCCGTCGCGGTTCCGGTCTTGGCGGCGGCAAACAGGGCAACCGCGTTGGTTATGCTTTGCGCCGCCTTGCCGCGCCAGTCGGCGTTCAGCAGTTGCGCCTCGTCCTTGATGTTGGAGAGGTAGCCGAGCTCGACCAGGACCGACGGCACGTCCGGAGCCTTGAGCACCCTGAAGCCGGCCGAACGCTGCGGATTGTTGATCAGGCCGACGCTGGTCGACAGCTGACCGACCAGCGTGTGGGCGAAGCTCATCGAGAAACCATGTGTCTCACGGCGGATCAGGTCGATCAGGATGTCGGTGACTTCCTTGTTGTCGTCCTCGATCTTCAGTCCGGCGAACTGGTCGGACAGGTTCTCGCGATCGGCGAGCGCCTGGGCCTCCGGATCGGAAGCCTTGTCCGAGAGCGTGTAGACCGTGGCGCCGCGAAGACCTTTGACGGCGATCGTATCGGCATGGATGGAGATCAAAAGATCGGCCTCGTGCTGGCGCGCGATGCGCACGCGTTCGTCGAGCGCCAGGTACACGTCGTTGTCGCGTGTCATGTAGACATCGTATTTGCCGACCGCGGCCAGCTTGTCGCGCAGTTCCTTGGCAAAAGCGAGCGTGACGTCCTTCTCGACCGTGCCGGCGGAGCTTTCGGCGCCGCCATCGACGCCGCCATGACCGGGATCGATAACCACCGTGAAGCGATGGCCCGGCGCCGAGACCGGTCCGGTGCCGACCCGCTCGCCCTTTTCGGTCGAAACCGTCGAACCGGTCGTCAGCGACTGGTTGGCGAGAGCTTCGTCGAACTCCCTCTCGGAGGCAGCCGACATATCGATGGCGATGCGATAGCCGTTGCCGTCGTCGTTCTTGAGCACGTCGAGCTTGTCGACGGCGAAAGGGCCCTTGCCGGTAAGGATCAGGCGCGAGCCATGTCCCTGATCGCCGTAGCGAACGGCCCGCACAAGGCCGCGCGGCTTCACATCCTTGGCGTCGAGCGCGAATCGCGTGCGCGGCAGATCGACGACCAGGCGATTGGGGCCGCGCAGCAGGAACCATTTGATGTCCGGCTCGCGGTCGAAATTCACGACGATGCGCATCTTGGTGGCGTCGCCGGCCATCTTGCAGCCCGTCGCGCCAAGCAGGGTGTCGGCACGCGCGGCGGCTGTAAGGCAGAACAACAGTGCCAGCAGCGAGGCAGTCCAGGCCACGCGCAGGAAATGCCCCGCGGCCCCACCCCTCTTGTCTGCGGCGCCCGCCGGTCCCATCTCTTATCCGTCGCTCCCGGTTTGACGCATTGCGCCCGGTTTTCTCGCAGAGTGCCTGTAAGGCCGCCAACTCGATTAACGATTGGTATTCAGAGAAGGTTAACCAAGCCTTTCATGGAGCGGGAAGAAGGCATCTTCCCCGGGGGAAGCGCTTTTTGCCGGCATCCGAAATCGGGGTTGCCTTCCATCCCGCCAAATCATAAAAGCGACGTTGGATCACTGCAATCCTGGAACTGCTCGCCTCAGCAGTTTCCTGCCAAAGGTTGGATGCAAAGGCGGCTCCTTTACCCTTCCAGGCTCAGGTGGTCGCGACGATTTTCGCAGGCGTGCCCTCGTGGCGGGGAATCGCTTGCGTGAGGAAAACGGCCGGGTTGGTCCCGCGCCGGCTCTTTATGAGCAAACAAGCTGGTCCGGCTCAGCCCGGGCTTTGGTTCAAAAGGTTCTGCTGGGTGCCGATGGCTTCAAGCGCAATCATGGAAAGGTCCGCATCGAACCGCGCCATAATGGCTGCGGGCGGCACCGCCATTGCGCTCAAGCGGCGGCCGGCGGACGTTCAATTATCCGGCATGCACACAGATACAGGCGCACAGCGGCGGGCATTGCCACGCCAGCTGCGGCTGTCGGCTGCCGACAGGAAACAAAATAATGCCCAACAAGATGCTGATAGACGCCTCCCACCCGGAGGAAACACGCGTTGTTGTCGTTCGCGGTAACCGCATCGAAGAATTCGACTTTGAATCCCAGGACAAAAAGCAGCTCAAAGGAAACATCTACCTCGCCCGCGTAACCCGCGTCGAACCTTCCCTCCAGGCAGCCTTTGTCGAATATGGCGGCAACCGTCACGGTTTTCTCGCCTTCAGTGAAATTCATCCCGATTATTACCAAATCCCGGTCGCCGACCGTCAGGCCCTGCTGCGCGCCGAGGCGCAGGAGGCCGCGGACGAAGACGACGAGGAGGCCGAGAACGGCGAAGAACAGCAGGCGCGCGATCGCGGCGGCCGGCGCAACCGCCGGCGCGGCGGCAAGAACCGCGACCGCGGCGAGCACAAGCACGCTTCCTCGGAGAACGAGGAAAGCACGGTCGAGGCTATAGCTGACGAAACCGCCGCCGAGGTTGCCGGGGGCGAGGAAGCCGGCGGCGAGACCGCCGATACCCCGGCAGAAAGTGCCGGAGCAGTCTCCGAGGCCGTCGAGGCCGTATCGGAAGCGGCTGAAGGACCCTCCGGCGAAGCTGGCGGAGATGACGCCACGGACGATGAGGATGGCAAGCCATCCGAAGGTGGTCCGACCTCGATTGCCGCCAGCATCGAAGCAGATGTGATTTCCGAGGCGGTCCCGCAGGCGGATCAGCCCGAGCAGAGCGGCGAAGCCGCCGCCAGCGACAATGATCGCGGCATGCTGGAGGACGTCTCGGCCGCGCACTCGGAGGAGCACGAGGTCGAATCGGTCGGCGCCGAGGACGCGCTCGAGGAAATCCGCAACCGCCGCAAGCCGGTGCGTCGCCAATACAAGATCCAGGAAGTCATCAAGCGCCGCCAGATCCTTTTGGTGCAGGTGGTCAAGGAAGAGCGCGGCAACAAGGGCGCGGCGCTCACCACCTATCTGTCGCTTGCCGGCCGTTATTCGGTGCTGATGCCGAACACGGCGCGCGGCGGCGGCATCTCGCGCAAGATCACCAACGCCCAGGACCGCAAGCGGCTGAAGGAGGTCGTGACCGATCTCGACGTGCCGCAGGGCATGGGCGTCATCCTGCGCACCGCCGGCGAAAGCCGCACCAAGGCGGAGATCAAGCGCGACTACGAGTATCTGATGCGGCTTTGGGAAAACGTCCGCAACCTGACGCTGCAGTCCTCGGCCCCTGCCCTGGTCTATGAGGAAGGCAGCCTGATCAAGCGTTCGGTGCGCGACCTCTACAACAAGGACATCGACGAGATCCTTGTCTCCGGCGAAGACGGCTACCGCGAGGCCAAGGATTTCATGCGCATGCTGATGCCGAGCCACGCCAAGGTGGTTCAGCCATTCCGCGACACCACGCCGATCTTCGTGCGCAACGGCATCGAGGCGCAGCTCGACCGCATGCTGCAGCCGCAGGTGACGCTGAAGAGCGGCGGCTACATCATCATCAACCAGACCGAGGCGCTGGTTGCGATCGACGTCAACTCCGGCCGCTCCACCAAGGAGCATTCGATCGAGGAGACCGCGCTCCACACCAATCTGGAAGCGGCAGAGGAAGTGGCGCGGCAGTTGCGATTGCGCGACCTTGCCGGCCTGATCGTCATCGACTTCATCGACATGGAGGAGAACCGCAACAATCGCTCCGTCGAGAAGCGGCTGAAGGATCACCTCAAGAACGACCGCGCCCGTATTCAGGTCGGCCGCATCTCACACTTCGGCCTGATGGAAATGTCGCGCCAGCGCATCCGCGCCAGCGTGCTGGAATCGACCATGAAGCCTTGCCCGCATTGCGGCGGCACGGGCCATGTGCGCTCCGATTCCTCCGTGGCGCTGATGGTCGTGCGGGCGATCGAGGAATTCCTGCTCAAGGATTCGCGCAGCCACATCATCGTGCGCACACCGGCGGCGACCGCGCTCTATGTGCTTAACCACAAGCGCGCCAACCTGGTGGAGCTCGAAGCCCGCTTCGGCCTGACGATCACGATCGAGGCTGACGAGACGCTCGGCACTCAGCACTACGCGATCTTCCGCGGCGCCGTTGCCGAGAAGCCGGAAGGCTTTGTCGAGGTGCGCAGCCTGCCGGCCTATGTCGAGCCGGAAGAGCCCGAGGACGAGATCGTCGTCGAGGAAGAGGAAGAGGAAGTCTCGGTCCAGGCCGAACAGCCGCGCCACGCGCAGCAGGGCCAGCATCAGCAGCGATCCGAGGATGGCGACGGCCGTGATCGCAAGCGTCGCAAGCGTCGGCGGCGGCGCGGCGGCAGGGATCGCGACCGCGAGCACAACGGGGACGCCGCGGCGGCGCCGATGGAAGTCGGCGAAGCCGGTGACGATGATGCAACGGAAGAGACCACCGAGGAGGTGATCGCCGGCGACGAGGCCGCGGCGGCCGCTGCCGACGACGGTTCCGGAAAGAAGCGCCGTCGCGGGAAGCGCGGTGGCAAGCGCAGCCGCCGTGAGGACGAAGCTTCAGACGCCGTTGCCGGCGAAACTGTCGGCGATATCGAGGGTGAGTCGGTTGAGGGCCAGGACGCCGTAAGCGAACCGGCAATAGCCGTTCCCGCGGAAGAACCTGCCGCTCCTGCGGCGGCTAATGACGATGCCGAGGCGATCGAAAAGCCGAAGAAGCCCCGCCGTTCGAGGGCCAAGAAGGTGGCCGAGGAAGCCGCGGCCGAGACGGTGTCCGAACCTGTGGCCGAGGCCCAGGTCGCGTCCGTGGCTGCCGAGCCGGAGCCCGTGGCAGCTGCGGCGTCCGAGGCGGAGCCTGCCGCCGGCGCCCACCCGACGCGGCGCAAGCCACAGTCAGTCGACGCGCCGGTTGTTCCCGTCGTGTCGTCGAATGTAAGCGACGAAGCCAAGGCCGAGGACAAGCCGAAGCGCGGCGGCTGGTGGCAGCGCAAAGGCTTTTTCTAAGCTTTTAAGGTCGTTAGGCTGATCTTTCGAAAGAATCCCGCGCCGCATCCGGCGCGGGATTTTTCATTTCGCCGACAGCCCTTTTCAGCATTGGGTCCAGGTGGAAAACCGCCAGCACTTTGCTGCTTTACGGCGCGAAGATCGACCAGTTCATCATCCGGGCGAGCTTCTCCATGGCGATGGAGCCGAGCCTGGAGTTGCCGTTCTCGTTGAGTCCGGGCGACCACACCGCCAGCGAAGCAACCCCTGGCACGATGCCGAGAATGCCGCCACCGACACCGCTTTTGCCGGGAATGCCGACGCGGAAGGCAAAGTCGCCGGAACCGTCATAGTGGCCGCAGGTCAGCATCAGCGCGCCGATGCGGCGTGCCCGTTCGGCCGAGACGACCGAATGCCCGGTCGCCGGGTTCCTGCCGCCATTGGCCAGAAACCGGCCGGCCATGGCAAGCTGACGGCAGCTCACGGCAATCGCGCAATGGTGGAAATAGACACCCAGCGCCAGCTCCGGTTCGTGATGGAGATTGCCGAAGGATTTCATGTAGTTGGCCAGGGCGAAGTTGCGGTAGCCGGTGGCGCGCTCGGATGCCGCCACCTCGCGGTCGATGATGATCGTATCGTCATCGGCGAGGAACTGGATGAAGCGCAGGATTTCGCCTATCGCCTCGCGCGGCTGATGGCCGGCGAGCAGGACGTCGGAGACGACGATGGCGCCGGCATTGATGAACGGATTGCGCGGGATGCCGTTCTCGTGTTCGAGCTGGACGATCGAGTTGAACGGGTTGCCGGACGGCTCGCGGCCGACGCGATGCCATAGCGCATCGCCGACCTTGCCAAGCGCCAGCGTGAGCGTGAAGACTTTCGAGACGCTCTGGATCGAAAAGGGTTGATCGGCATCACCGGCAAGGATGACGCGGCCTTCATTGGTCACGGCGGCGATGCCGAATTTCTTCGGGTCGACCTTGCCGAGCTGCGGGATGTAGGTCGCCACCTCGCCGCGATCGGTACGCTGCGCCATTTCGGCGGCCACCTCGGCCAGGGCCTGCTCGAGTTCCGGCATGGCTTTTATTTCAGCCAGCGTTCGATGCGTGCCAGCGCCTCGACCATCTCGTCATGGCTGCCGGCATAGGAAAAGCGCATGGTGCGATGGCCCTGCAGCGGGTCGAAATCACGGCCAGGCGTCGCCGCGACATGGGCTTCGGCCAGCATCTTGCGCGCAAAAGCCATGCTGTCGTTGGTGTGGCGGGTGACATCGCAGAAGGCATAGAAGGCGCCGTCCATCGGCGCGGCGAGTGCGAAGCCGAGTTCCGGCAGCCGTTTCATCAGAAGGTCGCGGTTCCAGGCATAGCGCGCCTTGACCTTTTCCAGCTCTTCGGTCGCCTTGAAGGCTTCGATCGCCGCGACCTGCGACAATTCCGGCGGCGAGATATAGAGGCTCTGGGCGATACGCTCGATCGGCCGCACCAGGTCTTCCGGCAAGACCATCCAGCCGACGCGCCAGCCGGTCATGCAATAATATTTCGAGAAGGAATTGATCACGGTGACACCGGCGCCGCGCGCCAGCGCGGTGACATCTGGCGCCGCGTAGGCCAGCCGGTGATAGATTTCGTCCGAGATCACCGCGATGCCGAGTTCCTCGGCCGTCTTCACCAGCGCCGCAAGTTCATCCGCCGGAATGACCGCGCCGGTCGGATTGGCAGGGCTGGCAAACAGCACGCCCTTCAGCGGCTTGTCGCGATGCGCGGCCTTGAGGTGCTCGGCATGCAGATAGGCATCCGCGCCGAGCTCGATCTCGACGATCTCGATGCCGAGCGCGGCCATGATGTTGCGGTAGGCCGGATAGCCGGGCGCGGCGATGGCGACGCGATCGCCCGGATCGAACATGGCCAGGAAAGCGAGGTTGAAGGCGGCGGACGAGCCGGTCGTGACGGCAATGCGCGACGGCGCGACGTCGATCCCATAGTGCTCGCCATAATGCGCCGCGATCGCCTTGCGCAGATCGGCGAGACCCAAGGCGTCGGTGTAGCCGATGCGGCCATGCCGCAGGGCCGCGGCCGCCGCCTCGCGGACGCCGACCGGCGCGGGATCCGATGGCTGGCCGACGGCCATCGACACCACGGGCACTCCGGTGGCCTTCAGCCGGTTGGCTTCGGCCAGGATGTCCATGGCGTGGAAGGGCTCGACTTCACCCCGGCGCGAAAGCGAAACTACCATTTGATCTCTTCCAACTGCCATTATCCGGCGAAATTCCTGGGCGGAAGCCGTCCTGGACCGCTCTTGAACCGCCCCGGTTCGAGGGCAGCGCCGCACAAATGCCCGATTGATGTGGGGATCACAAGCGCGCAGGAAGTTACCGGCGCCGACTTTTCATCTTTCGCCCGCTCGTCTACCAAGTGGACCTTATGTTGAGCCGACCCCGACCATCGATTGGCGAATCGACCTCCCTCAGCCGAACCGCGCGCGGCCTCGCGACGCTTCTGCTAGCCGCCGCGGTCGCCGTCTCGAGCTCTGTCAGCGCCTTTGCGCAAGGCGTGCCTGTGGTGCGTGACGCCGAGATCGAGGCGCTGGTGCGCGACTATGCCCGGCCGATCTTCAAGGCGGCGGGGCTTGCCAGTGACGGCATCGACATCGTCCTGGTCAACGACCAGAGCTTCAATGCCTTCGTTACCGGACGGCGGCTGTTCATCAACACCGGCGCGCTGGTGACCGCCGAAACGCCGAACGAGATCATCGGCGTCATCGCGCATGAGGCCGGCCACATCGCCGGCGGCCACCAGCAGAAATTGCGCGACCAGCTCGATCGCGCCAAGACCATGGCCATCATCGCCACGCTGCTCGGCGCCGGCGCCATGGTGGCCGGCGCCACTACCAACAGCCGCGGCCTTGCCGGCGCCGGCATGGGCGTCGCCGCCGGCGGCGGCGAGATGGCGCAGCGCTCGATCCTCGCCTATCAGCGCACCGAAGAAATCACCGCCGACCGTTCGGCGATCACCTATCTCAACGCCACCGGCCAATCCGGCCTGGGCATGCTGAAGACCTTCGGCCGCTTCCAGAACGCGCTGTCGCTCGCCGGCACCCATGTCGACCCCTACCGGATCAGCCATCCGATGCCGCAGCAGCGCATCGCCAACCTCGAAGTGCTCGTCAAGCAGAGCCCGTTCGTCAACGTTGTCGACCCGGCGTCGCTGCAGCAGCGGCATGACATGATGCGCATCAAGATCGCCGCCTATATGCAGGGCCAGGCAGCCGTCGCGCGGCTGATGCGCAAGAACCCGACCAGCCTCGCCGCGCGCTACGGCGACGCGCAGCAGACCTATCTCTACGGCAATCCGGGTGCCGCGCTCACCAAGACGGCGGCGCTGATCAAGGAACAACCGAAGAACCCCTATTTCCATGAATTGCGCGGCGATATCCTGATGAAGGCCAACAAGTCGAAGGATGCGGCGGACGCCTATGCCAAGGCGGTCAGCCTCGATCCAGCGCGCTCCGGCCTGCTGCTGGTCTCGCTCGGCCAGGCGCTGATGGCGGTGGGAACGCCCGATTCGACCCAGAAGGCAGTGGTCCAGCTCAACAATGGCGTCGGGCGGGACAAGGAAAATGCCGACGCTTATCGCTTTCTGGCGCAGGCATATGGCGAACTCGGCGAGATTCCGGCTGCCGATCTCGCCACCGCCGAGGGCCACTATTATGCGGGCGACTATAAAAACGCTAAGATCTTCGCCATGCGTGCTCAACAGAAATTGAAGCCCGGCGAACCCCGATGGGTCCGCGCGCAGGATATTATAAACTACACGCCATCGAACAAACTCAAATGAACCTCCCGGACGTTGGCGGCGACCAAGGCGGACCGGAAAAGGCAAAAGGATCGACAATCATGAACAAGGCAATCCTGCTTGGCAGCGCTGGCGGTCTGGCTGTGGCGCTCGGGATGTTGGCCTTCGGCTTCGTGGCGGGAAACCCGCAGGCCGCGAGGGCCGACACCGTGCAACTGGCTCAGGTCACGTCCTCGACCGACACCAAGGCTTCCACCGACACCAAGATCGATCGCAAAGAGGTCGAAGGCATCATCCGCGATTACCTCCTGAAGAACCCGGAAGTTCTGCTCGAGGTGCAGGACGCGCTCGAGGCCAAGCAGAAGGAAGAGCAGCGGCTCGCGGCACTTGGCGTGATCAAGGACTCCAAGGACGAGATATTCAACTCCACCTTCGACGGCGTCGTCGGCAATCCGAAGGGCAAGGTCACGATCGTCGAGTTCTACGATTACAATTGCGGCTTCTGCAAACGCGCCATCGAGGACATGCAGGCGCTGACCAAGTCCGACCCGGACCTGCGCTTCGTGCTCAAGGAGTTCCCGATCCTCAGCCCGGATTCGCAGAAGGCCAGCGTCGTCTCCATGGCGTTCCACCTGATGCATCCGGAGAAATATAGCGAGTTCCACACCGCGCTGCTCGGCGGCCAGGGCCGCGCCACCGAAGCGACCGCGATCAAGGTGGCGCTTTCGCTCGGCGCCGACGAGGCGGCGTTGCGCGAGAAGATGAAGGATTCACGCATCGCCGAAACGCTCTCGCGCACCTATGACCTTGCGACGAAACTGTCGATCACCGGCACGCCGTCCTATGTGGTCGGCAACGAGGTGATCTTCGGAGCGCTCGGCCAGCAGGTTCTGGCGGAAAAGATCGAAGAGGCAAAGAGCGCGCTCTAGGCGCCCGCGGTGCAAAAGCCGGCCGCTGTGGACAGCGAAAGAACGCACTTGCGCTCTTTTCGCGGGCGGTTATGCCCATTATAGAGGCCCAGTGCGCCGGCTTGGGGTCGGCGCAGAACAAGGTCGGCATATTGAAAACGATTTTCGTCCTCAACGGTCCCAATCTCAATGCGCTCGGCAAGCGCGAACCGGGGATCTATGGCGGCAAGACGCTTGCGGCCATCGCCGAGGACTGCAAGGCGGCCGGCGCCGCGCTCGGGCTCGAGATCGATTTTCGCCAATCCAACCATGAGGGCGATCTGGTCGACTGGATCCAGGAAGCCAGCGAGAAGGCGGCAGGCATCGTCATCAATCCCGGCGCCTACAGCCACACATCGATCGCCATCCACGACGCCATCCGCGCCGCAGCGCCGCTGCCCGTCGCGGAAGTCCATCTTTCCAACATCCACGCGCGGGAGCCCTTCCGCCACGTCTCCATGGTCGCGCCGGTCGCTGTCGGCATGATCTGCGGGTTCGGGCCGCTCGGCTACACGCTCGCGCTGCAGGCACTGGCGGCTCGCCTGTGACCGGCTCCCAAACAGAAGGCTCGAAAATGTCGATAAAAAAGACCGGTGTTGACCAGCAGCTGATCCGCGATCTGGCGGGCATTCTGAACGACACCAATCTGACCGAGATCGAGGTCGAACTCGGCGACCTCAAGGTGCGCGTGTCGCGCCAAACGCAGGCCGCCCACGCCGTCGCCGCGCCGCTTGCCGCGGTTGCTCCTGTTGCCGCGGCAGCGGCTCAGCCCGCAACGGCAACCGCGACCGCCGATGTGTCCAAGAACGCAGTGCCCTCGCCGATGGTCGGCACCGCCTATCTGGCACCCTCGCCCGACGCCAAGGCGTTCATCGAGATCGGCCAGAAGGTCAAGGAAGGCCAGACGCTGCTCATCATCGAAGCGATGAAGACGATGAACCAGATCCCCTCGCCGCGGGCCGGCACGGTGACGGCGATCCTCATCGAGGATGCCCAGCCGGTCGAATACGGCATGCCGCTGGTGGTCCTTGAGTAGCGCCGGGAACAACCAAGAGATGTTCCAGAAGATCCTCATCGCCAATCGCGGCGAAATCGCGCTCCGGGTGCTGCGCGCCTGCAAGGAGCTCGGCATCCAGACGGTGGTGGTCCACTCGACCGCGGATTCCGACGCCATGCATGTTCGGCTTGCCGACGAGAGCGTCTGCATCGGCCCGCCGCCGTCGCGCGAAAGCTATCTCAACATCCACCAGATCGTCGCCGCCTGCGAGATCACCGGCGCCGACGCCGTGCATCCGGGCTACGGCTTCCTGTCGGAGAATGCCAAGTTCGCCGACATCCTGGCGGCCCACAACATCACCTTCATCGGCCCGTCGGGCGACCATATCCGCATCATGGGCGACAAGATCGAGGCCAAGCGCACGGCAAGGCGCCTCGGGATACCAGTGGTGCCCGGCTCCGACGGCGCGATCAGCGACGAGAAGGAAGCCAAGCGCGTCGCCGCCGAGATCGGCTATCCGGTGATCATCAAGGCCTCCGCCGGCGGCGGCGGTCGCGGCATGAAGGTGGCCCACACCGAGGCGGACCTCGAAGTCGCCTTGCAGACGGCCAAGTCGGAAGCGGGCGCGGCCTTCGGCGACGACGCCGTCTATATCGAGAAATACCTGGAGAAGCCGCGCCATATCGAGGTGCAGGTGTTCGGCGACGGCGCCGGCGGCGGCGTACATTTCGGCGAGCGCGACTGCTCGTTGCAGCGGCGCCACCAGAAGGTCTGGGAGGAAGCCAATTCACCCGCGCTCAATGCCGAGGAGCGTTCGCGCATCGGTGGTATCTGCGCCAAGGCCATCGCCGATCTCGGCTATTCGGGCGCCGGCACGATCGAATTCCTCTACGAGAATGGCGAATTCTACTTCATCGAGATGAACACGCGACTGCAGGTCGAGCATCCGGTCACCGAAGCGATCACCGGCATCGACCTTGTGCACGAGCAGATCCGAGTCGCCTCGGGTGGCGGGCTGTCGGTCAGGCAGGAAGACATCAAGTTCAACGGCCATGCCATCGAGTGCCGCATCAACGCCGAGGACCCGCGCACCTTCACGCCTTCGCCCGGCACGATCACGCATTTCCACACGCCCGGCGGCCTCGGCATCCGCGTCGATTCCGGCGTCTATTCCGGCTACAAGATCCCGCCCTATTACGACAGCCTGATCGGCAAGCTGATCGTGCATGGGCGCAACCGCGTCGAATGCATGATGCGGCTGCGGCGCGCGCTCGACGAATTCGTCGTCGACGGCATCAAGACGACGCTGCCGCTGTTCCGCGACCTTGTCGGCAATCCCGACATCGCCAATGGCGACTACGACATCCACTGGCTGGAAAAATACCTGGCCAAGGGTGAATAGCACGGGGATGCGATGACCCGCCCCTACGCGCCAGGCTATCGCATTCCGACCGACCTGCTGCTCAGGGCCTATGCCTCGGGAGTCTTCCCGATGGCCGAGAGCGCCAACGACCCCGAGGTGTTCTGGGTGCGGCCGGAAACGCGCGGCATCATTCCGCTGGACGGGTTCCACACGCCGCGCAGCCTGAAAAAGACGATCCGCAAGCATCCGTTCGAGATCCGCTACGACTTCGATTTCGAGGCGACGATCGACGGCTGCGCCGAAAAGCGCGAGGAGCGCCGCTCGACCTGGATCAATGCGCCGATCCGCGAGGCCTATGTCGATCTCTATCGCCTGGGCCACTGCCATTCGGTCGAGGCATGGCGCGAGGAACGCCTGGTCGGCGGCCTCTACGGTGTCTCGCTCGGGCGCGTGTTCTTCGGCGAAAGCATGTTCGCCAGGGAGACCGACGCTTCGAAGACCTGCCTCTACCATCTCGTCGAGCGGCTGAAGGCGCGCGGCTTCGCGCTGCTCGACACGCAGTTCACCACTGAGCATTTGAAGCGCTTCGGCGCCGTCGACGTGCCGCGCGGCCAGTATGAGAAGCTGCTCGCCGAAGCGCTGAAGGGCGAGGCCGTCTTTTATCCTTGAGTTCGCTCTGCCGCCTCGATCGGCGTCTGCGCATGGAACATCATCTTCCAGCCGTCGGCGCGATGGACATAGCCGCTGCTGACCAGAGCGGCATAGGATTCGCCGTTCTCGCGCGTCGCGCGCGCCTCGTAAGTCAGCATGACGATGTCGCTGCCGGGCTCGACCATACCCTTCAACTTGATGTCCATGTCGCGCCATCTGTTGGGCTTGGCGGCGGTCTTTGCGAGATCGGCATTGGTCATCGCCTGCGCCATCTGCGGGAACGCCACCAGGCACTCCACATCGGCATTGGCTTCATAGTAGGCAGAATCACCTGACCAAAAACCCTTCTCGATATCGAGAAGTTCCTGCTTGTTGGCGGTGATTGTTTTCGTGACAGTCATCGCGGAATCCTCCTCGCCTTGCCGATTTGAACGGCCAAAGGGCGGGCAGGTTCCGAGATCAGTTCGTGTCGGTGGTATCGTCCGGGGCCGGCGCCGCGTCAGCCGGCTCGGATGCGGCGTCGGCCGGTTGCGCCGGAGCCTTGGGCTTGGCGGCTTCGGTCTTCGGCTTGGCCGTGTCGGCCTTGGCCGCGGTCGGCGGCGGCACGTCCGACTTCCGCTTGCAACCCTTGAGCCAGACGTCATAGACGGCGTGCTCGACGGCGTTGAGGCCCGGGCTCTCGGCAAACATCCAGCCGGTGAAGATGCGGCGGATCTTGCGGTCGAGCGTGATCTCGTCGACCTCGACGAAGGAATCGGTCTTCGGCTGCTCTGTATCCGGCCGCGAATAGCAGACGCGCGGCGTCACCTGCAAAGCGCCGAACTGCACGGTTTCGTCGATATAGACGTCGAAGGTGATGATGCGGCCGGTGATCTTGTCGATGCCGGCGAATTCGGCCACCGGATTGGTGACGCGATCGGAGGCCGCGGGTGCCGCGGCCGGCGCCTGCGCGGCGGCGAACGCCGCCGTCGGGGCAAGCAGAACGGACATCGCCGCGATCAGCGCCCTTGAGATGTGGCCGAAAGAGCTCATGCAAAATACCGGTGGTTGCGCCCGGGTGATTCTCTCAACGCCCAAGGCTAGTCATGGCTGCGCAGTCAGCAAGCAGCTAAATGCCAATTGTGGCGATAACGGACCGGAGCGGCGTCTTGGATTGCGATCCGAGGAATTACGACCCCGGCGTCCAGGCGTCGTAGTCGCCGGTCACCTGCGGGCGATGCTGGTTGGTCAGGATGGAACCCTGCGGACGATAGGCGCCGGGCGTTCCGGTCAAGTTCGGCCGATGCTCCTTCTGCCACTCGCGAGCCTTGTAGCTCTCGCTCGATGGAGGTGTATCGACGCGATGGTGGATCCAGCCATGCCAGCCCGGCGGGATCTTCGAGGCTTCCGAATAATCGCGATAGATGACCCAGCGGCGGGTGCGGCCTTCCGAATCGATGCCGCCCTCATAGTAGACGTTGCCGGCTTCGTCCTCGCCGACCCTCTTGCCGAAGCGCCAGGTGTGGAAGCGGGTGCCGAGCGTCTGGCTGTTCCACCAGGTAAAGAACTGCAGCAGGAAAGTTTTCATCCACATCCTCGCGGCGGCAGCGGCTGCGCCTTTTCCCTGCTTATGGCGTCACGCCAGCGCGAAGGCAAGGGTTTTGCCATCTCCCCACGTAAATGCTTCGTGCGTCCTTGTCTTGATGCATATCGGCGTCCCAAATCGCTCCGCACCTTTGGCGACATGCATTAAATCGATGCAGTTGTGCCGCCGGCGGCAACGCGGCTTGCCAAGCGCCGCCTGTCTTTCTAAAGCTCGGCCCGCCCGTTTCGGGCGCGCCTTGAGGGAGGTGACGATTGACCCGGGATCCGTCCGCCGACAGCCGGATCAGCGCCGAAGACATTCGCCGCCGCAAGGGCGGCGTGCCGATCGTCTGCCTTACCGCCTACACCTATCCCGTCGCCCGCCTGCTCGATCCCCATGTCGATCTGCTGCTGGTCGGCGACAGCGTCGCCATGGTCCTACATGGCCACACCACAACGCTCGGCGCCACGCTGGAGATGATGATCGCGCACGGCCAGGCCGTGATGCGCGGCTCGGCCAAGGCCTGCGTCGTGGTCGACATGCCGGCGGGCAGCTATGAGGCCTCGCCGGCGCAGGCCGCGGCGTCGGCAAGGCGGATCGTCGGGGAGACAGCCTGCCAGGCCGTGAAGCTCGAGGGCGGCGTCGACATGGCCTCACGGATCGCCGCGATCGCCGCCGAGGGAATACCGGTCATGGGCCACATCGGCCTGCAACCGCAATCGGTGGAGAAGGACGGCGGCTACAGGATCAAGGGCCGGACGGAGGACAATATCGCCGCGCTGCTCAGCGATGCCGAGGCGGTGGAACAAGCCGGCGCCTTCTCGGTCGTCATCGAAGGCACGATGGAGGCCGTGGCCGCGAAGCTTACCCATCACATTTCAATACCGACCATCGGCATCGGCGCCAGCGCCGACTGCGACGGCCAGATCCTGGTGATCGACGACATGGTCGGCCTGACCGTCGATCGCGTACCGAAATTCGTCAAGGAATACGCCGACTTGCGCAGCGCGATAGCGGATGCGGCGGCGCGCTACGCAGCCGAGGTGCGGAGCCGCGCCTTCCCCGGCCCCGACCACGTCTTCACGACGGCATCCGGCAAGGACAAGACATGAACGCGCCGATCGTCGTCGACAGCGTCACCGCCCTTCGCGCGCAGGTCCGGGACTGGCGGCAGGCCGGCCTCAAGGTGGCCATGGTGCCAACCATGGGCGCGCTGCACGACGGTCATATCTCGCTGGTCAGGATCGCGCTCGAACGGGCCCAGCGCTGCGTTGTCTCGATCTTCGTCAATCCGACGCAGTTCGCGCCGACGGAAGATCTCGACAAATACCCGCGCCAGTTGGCGCGGGATCTCGACCGGTTGCGGGATGCGGGCGCGCATCTCGCCTTCACGCCAAACGTGAGCGAGATGTATCCCTTCGGCTTCGCCACGAAAATCTCGGTCGGAGGCCCCTCCCGCGGCCTGGAGACCGATTTCAGGCCGAGTTTCTTCGACGGCGTCGCGACCGTGGTGGCCAAGCTCTTTCTGCAGGCGGCGCCCGATTGCGCCGTGTTCGGCGAGAAGGACTACCAGCAGCTCTGCGTCGTCAGGCAGCTCTGCCGCGATCTCGACCTGCCCGTCGAGATCGTCGGCGCACCGACCGTGCGCGATGCTCATGGCCTCGCCATGTCGTCGCGCAACGCCTATCTGGGCGAGGCCGAGCTCGACATCGCTCGCAAGCTCAACGTGATCCTGCGCCGCACGGCGGCGGCGCTTTCAACCGGCGCGGATGAAGCCGGCGTCACCGACGCCGCCGCGAAGGCCCTGGTCTCCGCGGGTTTCCAAAAGGTCGAGTATGTCGCCGCCCGCGCGAGTGTCACGCTCGAGCCCTGGCAGCGGGACCGTGACGGCCGCCTGCTGGCGGCGACCTGGCTCGGCACGACGCGGCTGATCGACAATGTGGAAATTCCCTCCGAGTGATCGGACTTTCGTTCGATCAGGCCCGGCGTCACTCTTCCGACGGCATGTGCAGATACATCGACTGGATGCCGACGCGGCCCGGTCCGGTGAAGCGGTTGACGACGAAATTCATGGCGGCGCCGAAGAAGCCGCTGGAAAGGCGGTCGATCCTTGTATCCATCTTCACCGATGCGTCCTTGAACAGCCAGCCGCCTGGCTCGATGTCGATGGTCTCGCCGGGCGCCAGCACCTTCTCGAAGACATTGCCGTAGCCATGCAGCCAGACGATGCCGTCGCCTGTCTCGCCGCGGAAACGGTCGATGAAGAAGCCGCTCTGGCCGAATAGCATCGTTCCAAGGCCGCGGACGCGCTCGAACGTGTAGTCGACGCTGGCGGTCGCGGCCAAGAACTGATGCTCACGCACCTGTATCTCCTCGCCGCGCCGAAGATGGATCGGCACGATATGGCCCGGCCCGTCGCGGCTGAAGGCGATGACGCCCGGCCCGGACGCCTCGGTGACGAAGATCTGCATCCCCGCGATCATGCGCTTCAGCGCGCCCTTCAGCGATTTCAGGCCGATGGTGATCGTGGTGTTCTTCCACAAAAGGATGTGGTGTTCGAAATAGACCGGCATGTTGGTCACATCGACCGACAGCACGGGCACCAGTTCGCCGACGACGTGATAGGTCACGCCGCCAAACGTCTCGTCCGACACCTCGGTCGGCATCAGTTCCGGCAAGCTCGGCATGGCAATCCCCCCTCACCACCGTGCTGCCGGTCGACCGGACTGTCGCAGGCGCGTCGGCTGCCGCAGCATTGCCGCCGGGCTTTCGGCCGTCAAATGAAAGCTGGCATTGGGCGCGCCGCTCGCAGCAACGTGAAGCAATTGCGGCGGCGTCGAGCGATCAGGCGATCAGCGGCCGCTCAAGGCGCAGCGATGCGATGCCGGACTGCGCAGCCCCGCGATTGTCGGCGCGGCCGACCTGGACGAAACCGTTCGCCATATAGAAGGCGACGGCGCGCTTGTTCGCTTCCGCCACCTCGACGCGGACCGCGCGCGCTTCGGGGAAGCTCTCCATCACTTCGTCCAGCAGCATGCCGCCAATCCCCCGACCCTGCAGGTCCGGCGCGACATGAAGCAGCTCCAGATCGATCAAAGCGCCTTGGTCAGCGCTCTCCGCATAGGCGACGCCGCCGATGCGCTTGCCATCGTCGGCGACCAGGAACTCCGCATCCGGCCGCTCGATGCGTGCTTTCAACCTTTCCGGCGAACACCAAAGCGCGATGGTTCGATCGATCCGCTCGGCGCCATGGATGGCGTCGTAGGTCGCATGCCAGGTCTCGGCCAGCAGTGCCCGGATAGCCGCAATGTCGCGGTCGCTGGCGGTGCGGACAAACACCGTTATTCGATGCCGAGCTTGGTCTTGACGAGATCGTTGACCGCCTGCGGGTTGGCCTTGCCGCCGGTCGCCTTCATCACCTGCCCGACGAACCAGCCGGCCATGGTGGGCTTGGCGCGCGCCTGCTCGGCCTTGTCCGGATTGGCGGCGATCACCTCGTCGACCGCCTTCTCGATGGCGCCGGTGTCGGTGACCTGCTTCATGCCGCGGCTCTCGACATGCTGGCGCGGATCGCCGCCCTCGTTCCAGACGATCTCGAACAGATCCTTGGCTATCTTGCCGGAGATCGTGCCTTCCTTGATCAGGTCGAGAACAGCGCCGAGCTGCTCGGGCGAAACCGGAGCATTTTCAATGTCCTTGCCGGCTTTGTTCAGCTGGCCCAGGAGATCGTTGATGACCCAGTTGGCGGCGAGCTTGCCGTCGCGCCCTGCCGCCACCTTCTCGAAATAATCGGCGACCGGCTTTTCCGATACCAGGACCGAGGCGTCATAGGCCGAGAGGCCGAGCGCATCGACCAACCGCGCCTTCTTGTCGTCGGGCAACTCCGGCAGGTTCCTGGCGAGCGCATCGACATAGGCCTGGTCGAATTCCAGCGGCAAAAGGTCAGGATCGGGGAAATAGCGGTAGTCATGCGCTTCTTCCTTGGAACGCATCGAACGTGTCTCGCCCTTGACGGCGTCGAACAGGCGCGTCTCCTGGTCGATCTTGCCGCCGTCCTCCAGAATGGCGATCTGGCGACGCGCCTCATATTCGATGGCCTGGCCGATGAAGCGGATCGAGTTCATGTTCTTGATCTCGCAGCGCGTGCCGAACTCGCCGCCCGGACGGCGCACCGAGACGTTGACGTCGGCGCGCAGCGAGCCTTCGTCCATGTTGCCGTCGCAGGTGCCAAGATAGCGCATGATCGAGCGCAGCTTGGTGACGTAGGCCTTGGCTTCGTCGGCCGAGCGGATGTCAGGCTTGGAGACGATCTCCATCAGCGCCACACCGGAGCGGTTGAGGTCGACATAGGACATGGTCGCATGCTGGTCATGCATCGACTTGCCGGCATCCTGTTCCAGATGCAGGCGCTCGATGCCGACCTCGATATCCTCGAATTCGCCTTGGCGGTCGGGCCCGACGGAGACGATCACCTTTCCCTCGCCGACGATCGGCTGCTTGAACTGCGAGATCTGGTAGCCCTGCGGCAGGTCCGGATAGAAATAGTTCTTCCGGTCGAAAACCGACTTGTGGTTGATCGCAGCTTTCAGGCCGAGCCCGGTGCGGATCGCCTGCTTGACGCATTCCTCGTTGATGACCGGCAGCATGCCGGGCATCGCCGCGTCGACAAGGCTGACATTGGCGTTGGGGGACGCGCCGAACGACGTCGAGGCGCCGGAGAAGAGTTTCGCTTCCGAGATCACTTGTGCATGCACTTCGAGCCCGATGATGATCTCCCAGTCGCCGGTGGCGCCCGGGATCAGCCGTTTTGCGTCGGGGGTGCGGGTATCGATGATGCTCATGGAGGCCTACGGACTTTGAATTCTCGGAGTTGCATTAATGCACTCATTGAGAGGCATTAATGCACACCGAGATGCATTAATGCACATTTTGGGTGCGCAACTTCGCTAGTGCAAACCGCCTTGCGAGACAAGCGCAAAGCCCGCACGCTCGCCTTTTCCGCCGCCTTCGCCTAGTGGACACCCATTCCAATGGAGAATGGATGTCCACCTACGCTCAGTCCCGGTGAAGCCCTGACCTCCTGAGCGAGACAGGGCAGAAAAACCTGAAACCCCGTGCCGCGATGTCTCGCGGCGCTGGTTTTTGTTGTTTTCCTGGGAATTCTCCAATGGACACCCGACGCGGGCTTGAGCTCGTGAGCGCCGAACTCGACAACCGCTAATGCCCAATACCGCCGGCCGAAACGCCGGCGGCACCTTTCGGTTTGCTTCAGGCCGTGGCGATGTAGGCCCTGATCTCTTCGGCTTCGCGCTCGACATCCTCGATGCGGCGCTTGACCACGTCGCCGATGGAGACGATGCCATCAAGCTGGCCGCCCTTTTCCACCGGCAGATGGCGGAAGCGGCCTCGCGTCATGATCTCCATGACCTCGTTGACCGTGTGGTTTTCATTGCAGATCTTGACCTTCGGCGTCATCGCCGAGCGCACGGCGATGTCGAGCGCGGCGGCGCCCTCCTTGGCCACCACCCTGACGATATCGCGTTCCGAGAGAATGCCGACGATCTTGCGATCGCCATTGGTGATGACGAGCGCGCCGATCCTGTGCTCGGCCAGCATGCGAATGGCCTCGCTGAGTTTTTCATTGGGCCCGAGCGTGAACACGTCATGGCCCTTGCTTTCAAGAATTGCCTTAACCGTCATGGCGTCCTCCACTGCCTTTGACGCCGGCTCCCGCCCTGACCGGCATTTGAGCCCCGGCGCCCTTAGGAAGACACTGGGTGCTTGGGCAACATCGTGCGCCGTGATTGGTTGCATTTCAAGTGCGCCTAAGGACTAGATCAGGACGGCGTTTCGTTGAATCGCCATCCTGATCTATCTCTTGTTGGAGCATGATCTTCTCCGAAAGCCGGTTCCCACTTTTCGGGATCATGCTCTAGGCGGCAGCCATCGGACGGTCGAAAAAACGCAACCCGAAAAAGCCGGCGACGAAGCCGCCGATATGGGCTTCCCAGGCGATCTGACCATCGATGCCCGGCGCGAAGCCAAGCAGGCCCGTGGCCAGATTGATCACCATCCAAACGCCAAGAAAGGTCATGACGCCGCGCGAGCGCAGCACGGATGCGATCGGCAGCGGCTCGCCGGCGAAGGCCGCGCTGCCTGACGAGCGGTCGACGCGGAACCCATAGCGCGCAGCCGCGCCCATCATGCCGGAGATGGCACCCGAGGCACCGACGAGCGGTGCCTCGCCATAGGGATGCAGCGCCCAGAACAGAACGACCGAAGCCAGCCCTGTCACGGCGTAGAACATCGCGAAACGCAGCGCGCCGAGACGATTGGCGAGCGGCGAACCGAAGGCTGCAAGCCAGATCATGTTGATGGCGATATGGGCAATGCCCCCATGCATGAACGCATAAGTGAACGGACGCGTGAACAGGAACCAGTCGAAGCCGTACTGGCCGGTGTACAGCACCGGAATGAAGGCACCGTCGTAGAGCAGCGTCATTTGCTGCGCTTCGTTCAGCACGTATTGCTGCAGCAGATAGACGACCGCGCATATGCCGATCACGGCGAGCACGACCGGCGGCAGGTTGAACACGGGTTCGCGGCGGCGCGGCTCGGAAGCCTCGTCCGGCGTCGGTTCGGTTTCGGTGGGGCTTGCAGGCTCGCTCATGCGCCTTTGCGGGTCTGGGGCTTAGGGCTTTCGGCGAGCATGTAGATCACGCCCTTTCGAATCACAAACGGCTAATCGCCACAGCCCAGATCAGAACAAGGAGCGAATCAGAACGGAGCGAATCAAAAAAGAAGGCCGTCCAGGATTTCCCTGAACGGCCGGTCGAGTCCCCTGCTCCCCATAAACTCGTGACTGAAGTGCTGCCGATCGCTGCAGGAACGACCGTTTTGGAGTGGTTTTGATGTGTCACAGGCCTCGGCGGCACGCAATGTAAACCACTTGTTAACCTTAACGACCCCGAAGCGTGAACAAACGTTAACGATACTGGCACGCATCCTGCTCCGCACCGCATGAAGGTCATCGGAGGGCGCCCTGTCTGTTCGCCGATGGGACATCAAAAGACAGATTGTGCGGAGCGGAATGGACATGAAAGAAAAAGGATCAATCGCACTGTTCCAATATTGGAACCAGCTGCGGGATGGTCGCCTCGCCCCGAAGCGATCGGAGGTGGAGCCGGCCGACATCAAGTCGCTTCTGGCCGACACCTTCATCCTGGAGCGCGACACGCGCGGCGAGGCGGTGTTCCGGCTCGCCGGCACGCGGCTCTGCGCCTATTATGGCCGGGAGCTCAAGGGGTTCTCCTTCCCTTCGCTCTGGCGCGAGAAGGATCAGCGGCTTGTGTCGCGACTCATGCAGGGCGTTTTCGACCAGAAATCGGTTCTGCTCATGACCTATGAGGGGTTCAGCCGCAACGGCCGTTCCAACAAATTCGAGCTCCTAGCGCTGCCGCTGGACGGGGGCGCACAGAACCCGCGCTGCCTCGGCATCGTCAGCACCGCCGACAAGCCGTTCTGGCTTGGCGCCGATCCGCTGACCGATGCGCTCCTCGATACGATCCGGGTGATAGATCCCGAGAAGGAGCCGATGTTCCTGAAGAACCGACCGGCGATCGACGTTCCCTCGCTCGTTCCGGCGGAATTCGATCCTCCGGAGACCATTTCTGCGCTCGGCCGCGTGCGCCGGATCCGCCATCTCGTCGTCCTCGACGGCGGGCGTCACGAGTGAGCCCGGCTGTGTGAGGTTTCCCGTCGCTTCCGGTAAATTTTTCCGCGTCGCGCGAGCCCCCAGGCCCAGGCTTTTGCGGCCGATTTTTCCCGTTTGTTAACCTGCTTTGCTGTAGTTTTTCGGGTGAAATTCCTCGCATCGTCGCGCGGAATGCCAACGGGGTGTAGGCAGTCATGAGGTCAGCGGCGGTAGAATATGCGCCGTCACGAGCTGAGCGGCGCAACTTTCAGCGTGTCCGCGTCAAGATTTACGGGCGCTTCATGCTCGAAGACCGCACCGAGCATCCTTGCCAGGTGATCGATATGTCGCCCGGCAATGTTGCGTTGCGTACGGACCGGATCGGCATGCCGGGCGAGAAGGTCATCGCCTATATCGACCATATCGGTCGTGTCGAAGGCATCGTGACGCGCACGTCGCAGGACGGCTTCGCCATGACCGTCATCGCTTCGGAGCGCAAGAAGGACAAGCTTGCCGCGCAGCTCACCTGGCTTGCCAACAAGCATGAGCTCGACCTGCCTGAGGATCGCCGCCACGAGCGCGTGGCGCCGCGCAATCCGATGAGCATCCTGCAACTCACCGACGGGCGCCAGTATCAGTGCCGCATCATCGACCTGTCGCTCTCAGGTGCTGCCGTCGAGATCGACGTCAAGCCGGCGATCGGCGTCCAGGTCACGTTAGGCACGATGCGCGGCCAGGTGGTGCGCCATTTTGAGGACGGCGTCGCCATCGAGTTCGCCGTTATCCAGCGGCCGGAAACGCTTGACCAGGAATTCAACGCGCCGCGCTCCTGAGACGCGCGACGCGCGCTCCTGAGACGAGCTGAAGCCCGCTCCCGAGACGAGCCGACGCAAGCAAAGCAAACCGGCCTTGGCGGCCGGTTTTTGTTGTCCGGTCTTGGGGTCGGACGCGGGCCGCCAGTGACATCAGAACCTTGCGCGGGCCGAATGAAAATCTGAACAATCCGAAATCCCGATAGTTCAAATTTTATGTTTATTCTACTGGCGTTTTACTCAATATCTACTTCGGGTTTTTGCGTCAAATAAATCCCAACGTGGCACAGTCTCCTTAAACGGGGAGACTACAACAATGAAAATGACGAGGGGCAAGCTGTTGCTCTTGGCAATGGCGATGCAGCTTTCCGCGTGGGGCACGGCAAGCGCAGGACCGGCTTTCATGCATACGGGTGGCCGCACCACCCAGCCGGTCGGCCACTACGATTTCTGCCAGCGCATTCCGGTCGAATGCAACCAACGGACGCCGAAGGGGCCGCCGGTCGAGCTGACGCGCAAGCTGTGGGCGATGATCGTCAACGTCAACAATTCGGTCAACGTCCGGGTCAAGCCGCGCACCGACATGGAGATCTACGGCGTCGAGGAATACTGGGCTTACCCCGATAACGGCTATGGCGACTGCGAGGACTACGCGCTGGAGAAGCGCCGCGAGCTGATGGCCGTCGGCGTGCCGGCCGGCAACCTGTTGATGACAGTGGTGCGCCAGCCGAATGGCGACGGCCATGCGGTGCTGACGGTGCGCACCAGCCTCGGCGAATTCATCCTCGACAATCTCGAGCCGAAAGTGCTCGCCTGGAACGACACGGTCTACACCTACCTCAAGCGCCAATCGACCGAGAATTCGGGCGCTTGGGTGACGATCAACGACGGTCGCGAGGACGCGGTCGCCAGCGTGCGCTAAGGCGCCAAAGCGATCAGGTACGCCGCCCATGATGCGGCGGCGTGCCCAAGAGAAAGCCCGGTCGAGTCCCCACCCTCCCCGTCCCCAACGACCGGGTTTTAGGAGCCGGCCCCTGTCCCCGGGGCCGGCTCCGCTGTTTTTGATGATACGGATCCGGTGGCCTGAATTTCTGTTTGGGAGGCGCTCTGCTACAACAGAAGATAGCGCGAAACTCTTCTCCTGTTTGCCTGCGCGCCAACCGTGGAATATTCTGCATGCCGAACGAACCCCGATCACCTCGCCTTGCGGTTCTTATCGACGCCGACAACGCCTCCGCGAAGATTGCCGACGGACTGTTCGAGGAGATCGCGAAGATCGGCGAGGCAAGCGTTCGCCGCATCTATGGTGATTTCTCGAACGCCCGGTCGAAGAACTGGGCAGAGGTTCTGTCGAAGCACGCGATCATTCCGCAGCAACAATTCGCTTACATCACGGGCAAGAACGCTTCGGATATCACACTGGTGATCGACGCGATGGATTTGCTGCATAGCGGCCGGTTCGACGGTTTCTGTCTGGTGTCTTCCGACAGCGATTTCACTCGCCTTGCCGCGCGGATACGCGAGCAAGGCGTCGACGTGTTCGGATTTGGGGAGCAAAAGACCCCGGAGAGCTTCCGGCAGGCATGTCGCCGTTTCGTCTATACCGAAAACCTTCTCCAAGGCGCGGAGAACGCTCAAGATGCCGCTCCTGCGACGAAGCCGCTTCAGGCGCCGACGGCCGCTACGCCCATTCTGAAGAAGGTCATCGGCCAGATGGAGAGTGAGGACGGTTGGGTGCTTCTAGGCACCTTTGGCAAGCAGCTCTCAAATCTCTTTTCCGATTTCGACCCGCGTACCTACGGCTTCAGCAAACTGAGCGATCTGGTAAGGAAAACGGCCGCCTTCGACATCGAAAATCCCAAAGGCGGGTCCATGCGGATACGGGTCAAACCTGCCGAGAAGAAAGGAAAGGGCAGATCCGGGTAACGCGATCATGTTAGAGATCCCTGAAGACCGATGCGAGCGCGCCAAGCTGTTCAGGGCGATCGACGACGCCTTTAAAGCAGGTGATTTCGAGACCCTTGGCAAAACGCTTGGTGGAGCGCCGCGCTGGTTCGACGAGAGGATGCCGTTCGAGCTCGGCCTTGGTCATCCGCTGGAATATGCGATCTACTGGAGCCCGGCCGCGTTCATCACCGCCTTGCTCGATGCCGGGTCGAATCCGAATTACGAGGATCCTGCCGGCTTCCCTTCGATCATTGCGGCGTTGTCGACGGAACGGCCGGACAGGCTGGATGTCGTCCACGTCCTGCTTGGACACGGCGCCGACCCGGATATGCGCGGCGTGAACGACTGGACGCCGCTGCATTATGCGGTGTCCCGGCGTGATGCCGACGCGATCCGTCTGTTGCTCCTTTCAGGCGCGGACCCGTCGCTGCGGACTCGCATCGACGACTATGAAACGGCACTGGCAGGCGCCGAGCAGGCCGGCTTCGAGGCCGGCGCCTTTCTGTTGCGTGAAGCGATGAACAATCGACGCGGATGACCACGCGCGAAGCGGGCCGCCGCGCCGTCACGCCGTCTTGAGTTTGGCCTTGAAGCGTTTGGCATTGGCCACGTAGTGAGCCGCCGAGACCCGCAGCCTTTCGATCGCCGCTTTGTCCAGTGTTCTGATCACCTTGGCGGGCGAGCCGACGATCAGCGAATTGTCAGGAAAAACCTTGTTTTCCGTCACCAGGGCGCCGGCGCCGACCAGCGAGTTGTTGCCGATCCTGGCGCCGTTCAGCACGATGGCGCCCATGCCGATCAGGCTGTTGTCGCCGATCGTGCAGCCATGCAGCAGCGCCCGGTGGCCGATCGTGCAGCCTTCGCCGATGGTCAGCGGAAAGCCGGGGTCGGTATGCATGATCGTATGCTCCTGCACATTGGTGTCGGCGCCGATCGCAATGAGTTCGCCATCGCCGCGGATGACGGTGCCGAACCAGAAGCCGACATTGCGGCCGATCCGGATATTGCCGATCAGCGTCGCGTCGGGCGCGACCCAGTTCGTATCGGCGTCCTCGAACTCAGGCGCCTTCCCATCGATCGCATAGACCGGCATCGTTCGTCTCCGATTCGTCTCAACCAGCGAATTCGAAAGACCCTAGGTTGGCGGTCGCCCAGGATGCAATGGCGATGAGCACGACGCCGAGCGCCAGCGCCCAGGCGATGACCGTGCAGCCGCAGGACAACAGCGCCGTCGTGCCGATGCGGCCCTCGCGCCGGGCGGCCAAAGCCTCGTTGGTGAGCATGAACGGGCCGGCGCAAGCCGTTGCCGCCAGCGAACGCAGGATATGGACGGGCGAAACATAGGGCTCGGCAAAGGCCAGGCGCCGGCCGGACAACAGTTCCATGGCCGATCCGGCCAGCCCGCAGGCCGTTAGACCAACAGCAAAAGCGTAAAGAACAAGCACAACGGGATCCATGTTTACCAACCGTTTACCATGAAAACGCACAGTCGTGCCAATGCGCTGCAAGAGCCATGCCGCGCGGGCTGTGCCGCCGAAGGACACGTGGGCGGATCGGGGAAGAGCAAATGAGCGAGGCAAATGTTGCCGAGAGCGCGGACTTCGAGGTCGTCAACTCGACCTTGATGAAGCGGGTCTTCTATGCCTTCGCGGCGCTGGCGCTGCTTTCGATTGCCATCAGCGTCGGCGGCAAATGGCTCGGCCGGTCGATCGCCATGGCCGGCTATACGGATGACATGACGGTGCGCCGGATCGTCATGGGCAACAATCTCATCAGCGTGCCGGCAAACTTCATCCGCTTCGACCAGGCCAGGCGCGACGGCATCGCCTCGCGGCTCGATCTCTATCTGCGCTATCCCGAGATGGACGGCTACAGCACGGCCTCGCGCGACGACTTCAACCATGCGACGACCAGGAAGATCATCTTCCTGTCGTTCGAGCCGCGCATGATGTCGCGCGACATGAGCGGCCGTTTCGCGCCGATCTACAGCGCCTTGATCGAAAAGCCGGGCACGCCCGGTCCGGGCGGCACGACGGTTTACGCCTTCACGGAAAAATCAGGCTATCTCAATGAGGTGCTGGCCGTCGCGGGACGTTCCGGCAAGGATCCATTTGTCGCCCGTTGCCTCAGCGGTCCGAGCGCGGAGGAATCGCTGGCGCCCTGCGAGCGCGACATTCAGGTCGGCGACGATCTCAGTCTCACCTACCGTTTTCCGCGCGAGTTGCTGGCGAACTGGCCGGCGCTCGACGCGGCGATCGCCGCTAAGGTCGCGAGCATGCTCAAGACGGGCCACTGACCCCATCAATTAGCCGGCCATCAAACTAGATCATTTCGGCGCGCAGCCGACGACGATCACATTCATCGAAACACCCTTCCCGGCTCGCATGGCTCAACGCTTCGACTTCACGGGCGCCTAGATACGGTCTGGCATCAAGCTGACAAGGCGCGCTAATAGTCAACCATGATACCAGCCTACCTCGCCTTCGACCCCGCCGGTCGCCGCCTGCGCCTCGATCCGCACGAACCAGCCTTCGTGCAGAACCCTTATGAGGCCTACGCCTTCCTGCACGGCGTCGCGAACGCCTTCTTCTGGGAGGACTACGGTTTCTGGTGCTTTGGCGGCTTCGATGACGTCAACCGGCTGCTGCGCGATCGCCGTTTCGGTCGCCAGAACCCGGCCGGGATTCCCGACAGCCGCGGCGTCGGCGACGACCGCTCGCATCTCGCGGCCTTCGACGCGATCGAGGCCAATTCCATGCTGGAGCTCGAACCGCCGGTGCATACGCGGCTCAGAACGCTGGTCAACCGGGCCTTCGTCTCACGCCAGGTCGAGCGGCTGCGGCCGCGTATCGAGCTGCTGGCCAACGAGTTGATCGACCGCTTCGAACCGAACGGCGTCGACCTTCTGCCCGCCTATGCCTCGCCCTTGCCGATCACCATCATTGCGGAAATGCTCGGCGTTCCGGCCGAGATGGGGCCGCGACTGCTCGATTGGTCGCACCAGATGGTCGCCATGTACATGCACGGCCGCACGCGCGAGGTCGAGGACACGGCCAACCGCGCCACACGCGACTTTTCTTCGTTCCTGCGCGGCTATGTGGCCGAGCGCCGCAAGAAGCCCGGCGACGACCTGCTGTCGCTGCTTATCGAAGCCCAGGATAACGGCCAGAAACTCTCGGAAGACGAGCTGGTGTCTTCGGCCATCCTGCTTCTCAACGCAGGCCACGAAGCGACCGTGCACCAGACCGGCAATGCGGTGCGCTCGATCCTGGCGCAAGGCGGCGATCCGCGCCGTTTCTTTGCGACACCCGAAGCGAATGTCGCGGTGGTCGAGGAATGCCTGCGCTACGACGCGCCGCTGCATATGTTCCTGCGCTACGCCTATGAGGAGATCGAAGTGTCGCCGGGCATATTGGTCAAGCCCGGCGAGATGGTGGCGCTGCTGCTCGGCATGGCCAATCACGACCCGTTGGCGTTCGCCGGGCCGGACACATTCAATCCGGCCCGCGCGGACCAGAAGAACGTCTCCTTCGGCGCCGGCATCCATTTCTGCATCGGCGCGCCATTGGCCAGACTGGAATTGCAGGTGTCGCTGAAGACGCTGTTCGAGCGGCTGCCGAAGTTGCGCCTCGCCGAGGAGCCACGCTTTCGCGATACGTATCATTTCCACGGACTGGAGAGGCTGGCCGTGCGCTGCTGACGCGAACCGCCCATCCGATCGCCGGTCCAATTCACAAGGGTCTTCACCTGGCCTTGCGATCCGTGTGGTTTCCAGGCCAAGCCCGCAGCGCCAGATCGACCAAGCGCTTCAGTGTCACCGTACATGCTCCATCACAGGCCTGCGCGGACATGCCTTGAACGACAGCCGAATAGAAGCGAGCAAGACTATCCGTGTCGGTTTCCGTCGGAAGTTCGCCTTCGCCGACTGCGCGATCGAAGCGCGCCTTCATAAATCGGATCGAAGCGTCCCGCCGTGCCGCTACTTCTCGGGCGACAGCCTCGTTCTCCCGGGCATGCTGGAGGACAGCAGTCGAGACCATACAGCCGCGCGGCTTGTCGGGATTAGAGACGCCCTCGGCGACGTCGTACAGGTAGAACGCAAGTGCGTCATAGGCTGACATCGGCCCCTGTAGCGCCTCGGCGCGGCGTTTGGTTTCATGCTCGATATTGTAGTCGAGTGCCTGCCGATAGAGCTCTTCCTTTGAGCCAAACGCGGCGTACAGCGAAGGCGGAGTGACCCCCATCGCTTCGGTCAGGTTGGCGATCGAGGTTCCTTCGTAGCCATGCTCCCAGAAAAGCCGCGACGCGACGCCCAGCCCGACGTCGCGATTCAGCGCTCTTGGTCTGCCACGTTTCCGGACCGGTTCATTCATTTTTATATCGACTCCTATAAAAATCATTGACAGGAGGTTTCCTGTAAAATATATCGATCGCTATAAAAATAGCAAGAGAGAGAGTTATGTCAGGGAAATTGTCGGCCAAAACAGCCTTGGTGACGGGCAGTTCGGGTGGCATCGGCCGTGCGGCAGCACTTGCCTTTGCAAAGGAGGGCGCAGCTTTCATTGCCGTTCACTACGCCAGAAACGTGGAGGCAGCCCAGGCCGTCGTTCGCGAGATCGAGGCGCTTGGCGCAAAATCCGTCGCCATCCAAGCGGACCTTGCCAGTGGCAAGAGCGCGGTTGACAGTCTTTGGGAACAGTTCAAGGCAGCTGCAATTGTCGCCACTGGCGAGCCTTCACTGGATATCCTTGTCAACACTGCAGGCGTTTCGCCCGCGGTCCCCCTGATGGAAACCAGCGAGCCTGTCTTCGATGAGATCATGGCTGTCAACGTGAAAGCCCCTTTCTTTCTCATTCAGGCGGCTGCCAATCAGATCCGCGACAACGGCCGTATCATCAACATCTCGACGGGCTTCACGCGCGTCGCGGCCCCGACTCATCCAGCCTACGCCGCATCGAAGGGCGCGGTCGAAACGCTGACCTTGGCGCTCGCACCTGAATTTGGTCGCCGCGGCATCACGGTGAACACGGTTATGCCCGGCGTTACGGAGACCGGTATGAACGCATCGTGGATCACAATCCCAGAAGCGCGGGCCCAGGCGGAAGCTCTGTCGGTGTTCTCGCGCATCGGCCAGCCCAATGACGTTGCCGACGTCATAGCCTTTCTGGCCTCTGCTCAGGCGCGCTGGACGACGGGACAAGTGATCGACGCAACCGGCGGCGCTCGGCTCTAGTTTGGGTCGGCTGTAGTGACGCGTATGAGAGCGAGCGCGTCGCTCGTATGTGCGAACCAAACAAGGCGGCGGTTGCCGAGACGGCTTCACAATCGCAGCCACGCGGTCCTGCTCAAATCGTTCACGCCGCCTGTTTAGAGCCTAATCACATATTCCTTGCGGGTTGTCTCAAGCACTTCCCAGCTGCCTTTGAAGCCGGGGCGCAACACAAAACTGTCGCCTGCACGCACGGTGCGGGCCGCGCCGCCGTCCTCGGTGATCACCGAAACGCCGGAGAGAATGTGGCAGAACTCCCACTCGTCATAGAGAATGCGCCATTTGCCCGGCGTCGCTTCCCATATGCCGGCATAGAGGCCACCGTCCCGCTGCTCGACATTCCAGGTGCGAAATTTCGGATCGCCCGAAATCACCCGATCGGAGGCCGGCGCGCCGGCCTCCGGTTCGACGGTATCGGTGCTGACCGCAAGGAAGGCCGACATATCAGACCTTGCCGAGCGCTTGCTCGAGATCGGCGACGATGTCGTTGACGTCCTCGATGCCGACCGAAAGGCGGACGGTGTCAGGTCCGGCGCCGGCCTTGACCTTCTGCTCGTCGGAAAGCTGGCGATGCGTGGTCGAGGCCGGATGAATGACCAGCGACTTGGTGTCGCCGACATTGGCGAGGTGCGAGAACAGTTCGAGCGCCTCGACGAATTTGATGCCGGCCTCGTAGCCGCCCTTGAGGCCGAAGGTGAACACCGCGCCTGCGCCCTGCGGCGAATATTTCTTCTGCAGCGCGTTGTTCTTGTCGCCCGGAAGGCCGGGATAGTTCACCCAGGCAACCTTGGGATGGTTCGACAGCCAGCCGGCAACGCTCGCGGCATTGTCGCAATGACGCTGCATGCGCAGCGGCAGCGTTTCCAGGCCGGTCAGGATCAGGAAGGCGTTGAAGGGCGAGATCGCCGGGCCAATGTCGCGCAGGCCGAGCACGCGGGCGGCAATCGCGAAGGCGAAGTTGCCGAAGGTCTCGTGCAGGACGAGGCCGCCATATTCAGGGCGCGGCTCCGACAGCATCGGGTATTTGCCGGATTTCGACCAGTCGAATGTACCGCCATCGACGATGACGCCGCCGATCGAATTGCCGTGGCCGCCGATGAACTTGGTCAGCGAGTGCACGACGATGTCGGCGCCGTGCTCGATGGGCCGGACCAGATAGGGCGAGGCCAGCGTGTTGTCGACGATCAACGGCAGGCCGTGCTTGCGGGCGATGTCGCCGATCTTCTCGATATCGACGAAGACGCCGCCGGGATTGGCAAGGCTCTCGATGAAGATCGCCTTGGTCCTGTCGTCGATCTGGCTCTCGAAAGTCGCCGGATCGTTTGCTTCTGCCCAGCGAACTTCCCAGCCGAAGTTCTTGAAGGCATGGCCGAACTGGTTGATCGAGCCGCCATAAAGCTTGTTGGCGGCGATGAAGTTGTCGCCCGGCTGCATCAGATTGTGGAAGACGATGACCTGCGCGGCGTGGCCCGAAGCGACGGCGAGCGCTGCCGTGCCGCCTTCCAGCGCCGCGACGCGTTCCTCGAGAACCGCCTGCGTCGGGTTCATGATGCGGGTGTAGATGTTGCCGAAGGCCTTCAGCCCGAACAGCGAGGCGGCATGATCGGCATCGTCGAAGACAAAGGAGGTGGTCTGGTAGATCGGCGTGGCGCGCGCGCCGGTCGCCGGATCGGGCTTGGCGCCGGCATGAACGGCTAAAGTGCTGAAACCTGGCGTGCGGGTCATCGAAACCTCCCTCTCCTACCTTTGGAAAATCGCCGGGCATTCATGCCGAAGCGCGCTAATGAATGCAAAGAAGAAAATACCTTTCGGCGTGCGATCTGCGACGAACGCCAGGAAAAATCCAATTCTTCCCGGAATAATTTTGCGCGAATTGCCGCGCGCCTATTTCTGCCTCACGCCGAAGCTCTGGAAACCCTGGCGCATCAAGGGTTTCTTCGACGACAGCACGCCGGAATTGACGCCGGTCCAGCCGATCTCGCCGGACAGCTTGCCGTATTCGATTTTCGGACAGCGGTTCATCACCACCTTGATGCCGGCAGCTTCGGCGCGGGCCGCCGCCTCGTCGTCGCGCACGCCAAGCTGCATCCAGACGACCTTGGGCAGCGGGTCGAGCTTCAGCGCCTGGTCGATAATGCCCGGCACTGCCGCCGAAGCCCGAAAAACATCCACCATGTCGACCGGATGCGGCAGATCGTCCAAGCTGGCATAGACCGTCTGTCCGAGAATCTGCTTACCGGCATGACCGGGATTGATCGGCACTACCGAAAAGCCTTTGGCCAAAAGATATTTCAGCACGAAGTAGCTTGGCCGCACATCGTTGGGCGAGGCGCCGACCATGGCGATCGTCTTCACCGAATTCAGGATGCCGGCGATGTAGCTGTTGTCGTAGGTATCGTGGTTCATGCTGCGACGGTCTTCCTGCGGTAATGGTAACGATAGAGTTCCCGGCTGAAGCCGAGAGAAGCGTAGAGTGCGCGTGCGGGCGTATTGTCGACAACCACTTGCAGGCAGCCCGCCTTGGCCCCCGCTCGCCTCGCCCAGCCGATCAGCCCGCCGACCGTCCTGCGTCCGAACCCCTGCTGCCTGAATCTGGCGTCGGTTTCAACCGCCTCGACGACAAGCAGCCCGTTGCAGATGACGCCAAAGGCAAAGGCGACGACTTCATCGTCGCGCGCGCACGATACGAATGCCTTGTCGCCGGCAATCAAACGCGTCATCTCGCGAAAGATCCGGCGTTCCGCGCCGTCATAACCGCCCGTGCGAAAGCGTGCCTCGAACCAAGGCTCGCTTGGCCCCGGGGAAACGGTGACGTCGTCGTAGCCGCCTCCCGCGAGCGCGTCGATATCGGCATGAAAATGGATCGTGCCGCCTTCCCTGCCGTAACCGCGACGGTCAAGCTCGGGCTCCAGTTCGGCCGCGATGTCGGGGATGCGAAACAACGGCGTCTGGCCGTGACCGGCATAGAACGCCTCGGCGGCATCGATTACCTTCCCCGGCGCGCCGCGTGTGCCGCGCAAGGGGTTGGCGGAATTGCTGCGCCGGATACGGCCGCCCGAGCGTCGTAACAGCCAGCCATTGGCAACGATCTCGAGCGCCGAAGGCCATGCCTCGCGGCACGCCTGTTCCATCCGCCAGTTGAGGTCGTCCTGTGCCATTTGCTCACTGCAACTCGTCGTCATCCCGCAGTGCCTCCTCCAAAAAGGTTCCAGGATCACTGCAAAAGTCGCGCATCATGCGAAAATGATCGGTGTCCCGAAAATCGATGCGGTCGAGGCCGAAGCGGCTGATGCGAAAAAGCCGAGCGTTCGGACAAGCCATCAGCAGCGGCGAGTGCGTGGCCATGATCACCTGCGCGGTGCCGGACCGCTCCATGCGTTGAAGCAGTTTCAGCAGTTCGATCTGGCGCGTCGGCGACAGCGCGCTTTCCGGCTCGTCGAGAATGTAGATGCCCTGTCTGCGGCAACGTTCCTCGAAGAAGCGGATAAAGCCTTCGCCATGCGACCAGGACAGAAAATCGGGCGGCGGCGGCCCGAACGGATCTTCGAGGGCCGCCCGGTCGAGATAGCGTGCGACGGAGTAGAAGGATTCGGCCCGAAAGAACCAGCCTGCGGTGACCTTCGGCAGCCAATGGCCGCGCAGCGTGTTGGCGAGCGCCGCGCCGCTTTTGTCGATGGCGATGGAATGATCGACGGGCATGTAGCCCTTTCCGCCGCCCGCCTCGTCATAGCCGGCCAGCGCGCCGATGGCTTCAAGCAGCGTCGATTTGCCGGTGCCGTTCTCGCCGACGATGATGGTGATGGCCGAGGCGAATTCGAACTCGAATTCGCGGCCGTGGAAGATCGGGAGGTTCCACGGATATTGGTCCCAGTCGGAGACGCGCGACGGCTCAAGCAGGATGCGCTTGAGATAGGGCGCTTTCAGCCGCGTCAGTTGCTTGCGGGCAGCCACGTCGAACCTTCAGCGTTGGGATGACGCGGCTCCATTCAAGCGGGCTACTCGTCGACCCATTCCGGCTTGCGCTTGCCGATGAAGGCGCCGATGCCTTCCTCGGCGTCGCGCGCCAGCATGTTTTCGACCATCATCCGGCCGGTATAGGCATAGGCATCGGCGAGCCCCATTTCGGCCTGGGCGTAGAAGGCTTCCTTGCCGGTCCTGACCACCAAGGACGATTTGGAAGCAATGGTTTGCGCGTATTTGTTGACAACCTGATTCAGATATTCGCGCGGCACGATGCGGTTGATCAGGCCGAACTCCTTGGCGGTCGCCGCGTCGATCGTTTCGCCGGTGAGCAGCATCTCCATCGCCTGCTTGCGCGAGACGTTGCGCGACAGCGCCACCATCGGCGTCGAGCAGAACAGGCCGATGTTGACGCCAGGCGTGCAGAAACTCGCCTCGTGCGAAGCGATGGCAAGGTCGCAGCTGGCTACCAACTGCAGGCCGGCGGCTGTGGCAAGGCCGTCGACCTCGGCGATCACCGGTTTTGGGTGGCGCACGATCGTCTGCATCAACTTCGCGCAGGCCGCGAAGGTCTTTTCGAAGAAAGCCTTGCCGCGGTCCGGCTCGGCGCGGTGCGCCGTCATTTCCTTGAGGTCGTGACCGGCGCAGAACACTTTCCCGGATCCCGCCAGGATGATGACGCGCACGGATCTGTCGGCTTTGACGCGATCGAACTCAGCCTGCAGCGCCGCCATCGCCGCCAGCGACAACGCATTGGCCGGCGGGTTGGCGAGTGTGAGGCGCAAGATGCCCTTGTCCTGGCTGACAAGAACGGGGCCGTCGGCGACGGCGGGCTTGATGGCGACGACTTCGGCCACTTTCAAAACCTCGTGCTCATGAAGCAACAGAACTAGCACGCTGCCGGTTGAAGAACAGCCGCGAGACGTGTTTTCTCCGTCGCACCGTTTGGTCCAGGCACACCGCCCGGAGCTGCTCATTCATATAGGACACCCCGATGCCAGCCCAAAGCAATCTGAAGCCAGTGCTCAACGCGGCGGAAGTCAATGCGCTGATGGCAAGCGTCTATCCGCAGCTCAACGACAATTTCACCTTCTATGAGGCGATCGATGTGTTTCCGGGCGGCTGCACGGTGCGGCTGAACGCCGACGAGCGGCATCTGCGTCCCGGTGGCACGGTATCCGGTCCGTCGCTGTTCACGCTGGCCGACATCGGCGGTTACGTCTGCGTGCTCAGCCACGCCGGGCCGGACGCGCTTTCGGTGACGGTCAACCTCGACATCAACTTCATGCGCAAGGCCGAAGCCGGTCCGATCGACGGCCATTGCCGCATCCTGAAGCTCGGCAAGAGCCTGATGGTGTTCGACATCGACATCGTCGCAGGCCCGGACTGTCACACCGTCGCCCATGCCACCGGCACCTATTCGATCCCGAGGAAGCTGGAAAATGATGTGGTAAAATAATACCACTTTATCAAACCATTGTTTTTGCTTTACTTTATCCGCTCAACTCGTTTTCAATTGCCTTGACGCATCAGCCGCCCTCGCCTATAAGCCACCCGAAGCAGCGGCCCGCAACGGCCGCCGTTTTTTATTGACGGGGCGGCTCCGGCTCTCTCGTCAATCCAAGCAACAAAAAACGCCTTCTCTTGTCCCTCGTGGACGGGAAAGATCAACCTGAGAGCAAAACCATGGCTACCTTTTCGCAGAAGCCTGCGGATGTGGTGAAGAAGTGGGTGCTGATCGACGCCGAAGGTCTCGTCGTCGGTCGTCTGGCCACTGTCATCGCCAACCATCTGCGCGGCAAGCACAAGCCCACCTTCACCCCGCATGTCGATGATGGCGACAACGTCATCGTCATCAATGCCGACAAGGTGGTGTTCACCGGCAAGAAGTACACCGACAAGGTCTACTACTGGCACACCGGCCATCCCGGCGGCATCAAGGAGCGCACCGCGCGCCAGCTGCTCGAGGGCCGTTTCCCCGAGCGCGTCGTCGAAAAGGCCGTCGAGCGCATGATCCCGCGCGGCCCGCTTGGCCGTCGCCAGATGAAGAATCTCCGCGTCTATGCAGGCGCCGAGCATCCGCACATCGCCCAGCAGCCCGTCGCGCTCGACGTGGCCAAGCTGAACTCCAAGAACAAGAGGGCTTCGTAATGGCTGAGCTTTCCTCGCTCGCAGAACTCGGCACCGTCGCCGCGCAGCCGGCCGCGCCCGTGCATGTCCAGAAGCTCGACAAGTCGGGCCGCGCCTATGCCACCGGCAAGCGCAAGAACGCCATCGCGCGCGTCTGGGTGAAGCCGGGCTCCGGCAAGATCACCGTCAACGACAAGGAATTCGCGAGCTATTTCGCGCGTCCGGTGCTGCAGATGATCCTCAACCAGCCGATCGTCGCAGCCAACCGCGCCGGCCAGTACGACATCGTCGCCACCGTCATCGGCGGCGGCCTCTCAGGCCAGGCGGGTGCTGTGCGTCACGGCATCTCCAAGGCGCTGACCTACTACGAGCCGGGCCTGCGCTCGGTGCTCAAGAAGGGTGGCTTCCTGACCCGCGACAGCCGCGTGGTCGAGCGCAAGAAGTACGGCAAGGCGAAGGCCCGCCGCAGCTTCCAGTTCTCAAAGCGCTGATCGTACGCTTACGTGTTTGTCGAAAGGCCGCCTCCGGGCGGCCTTTTGTTTTCTACTGCCAGTGTCCGGCGGGTGTTTTTATATAGTCGATGAAGGCGCGCAGCGGCGCCGGCACCAGCCGGCGTCCGGGGTAGTACAGAAACGGCCCGGAGAATTCCTGCCACCACGGCTCCAGCACAGGTTCCAGCGCGCCGCTCTCGAAATGCGGGCGCACCCAGTCCTCGAAGAGCCAGAGAATGCCGACGCCGGCGATCGCCGCATCGATGGCTAGATCGACGCCGCCACCGATGCTGACGAGCAATGGCCCCGTGGTATCCACCCGCACCACCTCGCCGTCGCGCTCGAATTCCCAAGGCGTCATGACCCCGCTCGGAAAGCGACCGCGCACGCACGCATGCCCAAGCAAGTCGCGCGGGTGTTGCGGCCGGCCGTGCCGGGCAAGATAGGCCGGAGAGGCGGAGGTGGTGAAGCGCTGGACGCGTGGCCCGATCGGCACGGCGATCATGTCCTGCTCCAGCCGCTCGTCATAGCGGATGCCGGCATCGCAGCTGGCCGCCAGCAGATCGACGAAGTTCTCCTCCGCAATCACCTCCAGCCGGATGGCCGGATAGGCTGCGAGAAATCCCGGAACGATTCTTGGCAGGACCAGCCGAGACGCGCTGATCGGGACATTGAGGCGCAACGTGCCGGCGGGCCGGTCGCGAAAACCGTTCACGACATCAAGCGCCGCTTCGACCTCACCCAGCGCCGGCGCAAGCCGGGCCAGCAGGCTGGCGCCGGCCTCGGTCAGGGCGACACTGCGCGTTGTACGATTGAAGAGCCGCACACCAAGTTGGGTTTCCAGACGACGGACGGCTTCGCTAAGCACGGACGCGCTGCCTGCCGTCACGCGGGCCGCTTCGCGAAAACCGCCGGCGCGTGCCACGGCCATAAATGCCTGGAGATCGTTGAGATCAGCCGCCATTGTTCTTAGTTCCGCACAGGTCGTGCTGGTTATATCCGGTTATCGGGACAGCGGCCATGCCCTATCTCCTCGCCGACAGCGAAGGAGAACCACGATGTCCAGCGTAAACAAATCCGGCATCTATAAACTCGGCGACCGCTCGGTCCGGCGCCTCGGCTACGGCGCCATGCAGCTTGCGGGCAAGGGCGTGTTCGGTCCGCCGAAAGACCATGACGCGGCCATCGCCGTGCTGCGCGAAGCGGTAGCGCAAGGCGTGAACCATATCGACACCAGCGATTATTACGGTCCGTACGTCACCAACAAGCTGATCCGCGAGGCGCTGTCGCCCTACCCCGACGACCTCACCATCGTCACCAAGATCGGCGCCCGTCGTGGCGAAGACGCCTCTTGGCTGCCGGCCTTCACAGCCGATGAGCTCGAACAGGCCGTGCACGACAACCTTCGCAATCTTGGCCTCGAGGTGATGGACGTCGTCAATCTGCGCATCATGTTCGGGGTGCATGGCCCAGCGGAGGGCTCCATCGAGGCGCAGGTCACCAAGCTTGCCGAGCTTCAGCGTCGGGGCTTGGTGCGCCACATCGGCCTGAGCAACGTCACCCGCACGCAGATAGCGGAAGGCCGCAAGATCTGCGACATCGTCTGCGTGCAGAACCAGTACAATCTGGCGCACCGGGACGACGACGCGCTGATCGACGAACTGGCGCGCGACGGCATCGCCTATGTGCCCTTCTTCCCGCTCGGCGGATTCAGCCCGCTGCAATCCTCGACCCTGTCGGGTGTCGCCGAACGGCTCGGCGCGACGCCGATGCAGGTGGCGCTGGCGTGGCTGTTGCGGCGCTCGCCGAACATCCTGCTGATCCCGGGCACATCCTCGGTCCGGCATCTGCGGGAGAATCTTGCGGCGGCGGATCTGGAGCTGTCGGCGGATGTGCTCCAGGCGTTGGATGGCGTGGCGAAAGCGGCGTGAGGTCGGCGCTATCACCCCGCCCGCGCCTGCGCGCCCTACCTCCCCATCGGGGCAGGGGAATCGCATATGGCGCTTTTGGGGTTGAGTTTAGGCTGAGAAAGGATTCTTTGGAGAGGCAGTTGAGCGAA